>JAUNCT010000018.1 GCA_030526425.1 Clostridia bacterium | reverse complement strand
AAGCCGTTTGATTTTCATGGAAACACCTCCGAAAATGAAATGATTTTATTTACTTTCAAATATATATATATATATATCATGTCAAGCCTTTTTCCACGTTTTTTCGCAATTTGAAACAAAAGGCACCCGATGGTTCGGATGCCTTTTGTCATTCTCCGCAGTGTACGGGGACGCCAGATAACACAAAAACACCCGGCGGTGCCGGGTGTATTGGTAGTGCAAAATATTGTGAAAGCTTACGCCTTCTGCGCCTCTTCGACGGCGACGGCGACCGCAACGGTCGCGCCGACCATGGGGTTGTTGCCCATGCCGAGGAAGCCCATCATCTCAACGTGCGCCGGGACGGAGCTGGAGCCCGCGAACTGCGCATCGCTGTGCATACGGCCCATGGTGTCCGTCATGCCGTAGGAAGCGGGACCCGCCGCCATGTTGTCGGGGTGGAGCGTACGGCCCGTGCCGCCGCCGGAAGCGACGGAGAAGTACTTCTTGCCGGCTTCCCAGCATTCCTTCTTGTAGGTGCCCGCGACGGGGTGCTGGAAACGGGTGGGGTTGGTGGAGTTGCCGGTGATGGAAACATCCGCACCCTCGTGCCACATGATGGCGACGCCCTCACGGACATCGTCCGCACCGTAGCAGCGGACCTTCGCACGGTCGCCCGTGGAGTAAGCGGTCTCGTTGACGATGGTCAGCGCGTGGTCTTCCTTGACGTCGGCGGAGAGGTAATCGTACTTGGTCTGCACGTAGGTGAAACCGTTGATGCGGCTGATGATCATCGCCGCGTCCTTGCCGAGACCGTTCAGGATGACGCGCAGGGGGTTCTTGCGGACCTTGTTCGCGTTGAGCGCGATCTTGATGGCGCCCTCCGCAGCCGCGAAGGATTCGTGACCCGCGAGGAAAGCGAAGCAGGAGGTGTTCTCATCGAGGAGCATCGCGCCGAGGTTGCCGTGACCGATGCCGACCTGACGCTGATCCGCGACGGAGCCGGGGATGCAGAACGCCTGCAGACCGATGCCGATGCACTTTGCGGCTTCCGCTGCGGTCTTGACGCCTTCCTTCAGAGCGATGGCGGCGCCGAGCTCGTAAGCCCACTTCGCGTTCTCGAAGCAGATGGGCTGGGTGCTCTCGACGATGTGGTAAGCGTCAACGCCCTTCGCATTGTTGAAAGCCTTGACTTCTTCGAAATCTTTGAAGCCGTACTTGTCCAGAACAGGCTGCAGCTGGGGCATGCGGCCTTCGTAATTCTCAAACAGAGCCATGTGCGTACCTCCTTATTCCTTGCGCGGGTCGATCCAACGGACAGCGCCGTCTTCCGCCTTGAAGCGGCCGTAGGTGCCGATGTTCTTTTCGTAAGCCTCGTTGGGGCTCATGCCGGCCTTGATGGCGTCCATCATCTTGCCGAGGGAAAGGAACTGGTAACCGCAGACCTGGTCGTCCTTATCGAGGGCGATCTTGAGGACGTAGCCCTCGGTCATCTCGAGGTAACGGGTGCCCTTGAGCTTGGTGCCGTACATGGTGCCGACCATGGAACGGAGACCCTTGCCGAGGTCTTCGAGACCCGCGCCGATGCGGAGACCGTCGTCGGAGAACGCGGACTGGGTGCGGCCGTAAACGATCTGCAGGAAGAGCTCGCGCATCGCGGTGTTGATCGCGTCGCAGACGAGGTCGGTGTTCAGGGCTTCGAGGATGGTCTTGCCGGGCAGGATCTCACTCGCCATCGCGGCGGAGTGGGTCATACCGGAGCAGCCGATGGTCTCGACGAGCGCCTCTTCGATGATGCCGTTCTTGACGTTCAGGGACAGCTTGCACGCACCCTGCTGCGGGGCGCACCAGCCGATGCCGTGGGTGTAGCCGGAGATGTCTTTGATCTCCTTCGCCTGGATCCATTTGCCTTCTTCGGGAATGGCTGCGGGGCCGTGGTTGGGACCCTTTGCAACGCAGACCATATCCTCTACTTCACGGGTATAAAGCATGATACGGTTCCTCCTTGTTTTGTAAAGGTAAAATTTTCGGGCGTACGCGGGGCGCATCCCGTTTTTTACTGAAACCAAAGTATACCATACAAAAGGGCGCTTTGCCAACAAAAACTCGCGCGTGTATAGTTATGGGGAAGATGCGCCCTGCGCACTTGCCCGCGGGGGAAGGGTATGGTATCCTTTTGGCGGAATACACCAATCACGAACAGAACGGAGAATACCGAATGGAACGGGAATACATCGCGGCAACGATCACCGAAAAAGGAGAGCGCGCGGCGCGCAACGGGCACCCCTGGGTGTATGAGGGGGAGGTCACGGCGCTTTCGGGCACCCCCGCGGACGGCGACCTCGTCGACGTGCTGTCGCCCAAGGGCAAGTACCTCGGCACGGGCTTTTACAACGGCAACAGCCGCATCCGCATCCGCATCATCAGCGACAACCCGAACGACCGCTTCGACGGGGCTTTTTGGCTGCGGCGCATCCGCTACGCGCTCGCGTACCGCAAGCAGGTCATGGGGGAGGATTTCCGGTGCTGCAGGCTCATCCACGGTGAGGCGGACCGCTTCCCCGGGCTCACGGTCGACCGCTTCAACGACATCCTCTCGGTCGAGGTGCTTTCCCTCGGCACGGAACGCCGCAAGGAGCTGATCCTCAACGGCATCGTTTCCGAACTCCGTGCGATGGGCGAGACCGTCACCGCGGTGTATGAGCGCAGCGATTCGCCGCTCCGCCAAAAAGAGGGGCTCGAATGCCGCACGGGCTTTTTCGAAGGACCCGGTCTCGCAACGGACCTCGGCGGGCATGTCGAAATCACCGAAAACGGCGTGAAGTACGATGTGGATTACATCCGCGGGCAGAAGACGGGCTTCTTCCTCGACCAGAAGTACAACCGCCTCGCGGCGGCAAAGCTCGCCAAGGGGCTTACGGTGCTCGACTGCTTCACCCACACGGGCGCCTTCGCCCTCAACTGCGCGGCGGGCGGCGCGAAGCGCGTGACCGCGGTCGACGTCAGTGCAGACGCCATCGCCCTTGCGAAGGGCAACGCCGAGCGCAACGGGCTCACGAACATGGATTTCCTCGTGGCGGATGTGTTCGACCTGCTCACCGACATGGCGGAAAAGAAGAACAGCCCCTACGATATGATCATCCTCGACCCGCCCGCGTTCACCAAGAGCGGCGCCACCGTGCGCAACGCGACCAAGGGCTACAAGGAGATCAACCTCAAGGCGATGAAGCTGCTGCCCCGCGGCGGCTACCTCGCGACCTGCTCCTGCTCGCATTTCATGACGGACGAGCTGTTCCGCAAGATGCTGCACGATGCCGCGCGCGACGCGCATGTGATGCTGCGGCAGATCGAAGGGCGGCAGCAGGCGCCCGATCACCCGATCCTCTGGAACGTGCCCGAGACCGATTACCTCAAGTTCTACCTGTTCCAGGTGGTGTGAGGATGGAGTACACGCTGGTCCGCTCCGCACGGCGCACGCTCGGGGTGGAGATCGACGCGGAAGCACGCATCGTCGTGCGGGCACCGAAACGCATGCCCCAATGGGAGATCGACCGGTTCCTTGCGGAAAAGCGGGATTGGATCCTCGGCGCGGTGGCGAAGCAGAGCGCCAAGCGCGACCGTCGCCCCGTGCTGACCGAAGCGGAAGCGGAGGCGCTGCGCACCCGTGCGAAGGAAGTACTGCCCGCAAAGCTCGCATTCTGGGCGGCGCGGATGGGGCTTGAGACCCCGAAGATGACCGTGACCTCGGCGCGCACGCGTTACGGCAGCTGCAGCGGAAGGAACACCGTTTCCTTTTCGAAGTACCTCATGGCGAACGAGGACGCGGCGGTCGATTATGTGGTCGTGCACGAGCTGGCGCACATCCGCCACAAGGATCATTCGGCGGCGTTCTACGCGGAGGTCGCCTCCGTCCTGCCGGACTGGAAGGCGCGGAAGGCGCTGCTCTTCATGCCGCGCGTGGAGGAATGAACCGCAACAAACGGAAAAAGGGACGGCGTCCGTTCCCGTCATACCGGAATTTCACGGCTTCCGCGGGGGAGGAAACTCCCTCCGGAAGTTTTTTTCAAAATCGTATATCTTTTTTTCATAAAACCTATTGACATAGTGGGTTAAAGGGATTATCATAAGACCATCGAATTTGAGCAAACGAAAACGAAAGGAGAGAATGCAATGGTCCGCAAGAACATTTCCGAACTCAGCATGATGTGTTGTATGCGAATGCCATACTCCCGGGCAAACCACAGTGGCCGGGTGCATTCCGAGTTTTCGTGTTGCACCGAACCGCAGACCGCAGCGCGCTGAAGCGGGTCCGCACAGCCATTTGCCCGGGAGCTTGCAAACAGCCCCGGTTTTTTTGTGCTTGAATTCCGAACGACAACGACAAAAACGAAATCATAAATATCAAGGAGAACAAAACAATGTCTGAGTATAAATTCGAAACCCTTCAGCTGCACGTCGGTCAGGAACAGCCCGATCCCGCTTCGGATGCCCGCGCGGTGCCGATCTACGCGACGACCTCTTACGTGTTCCGCAACTCGCAGCACGCCGCCGACCGCTTCGGTCTCGCCGATGCCGGCAACATCTACGGCCGCTTGACCAACAGCACGCAGGGCGTTTTCGAACAGCGCATCGCCGCACTGGAAGGCGGCGTCGCGGGTCTTGCGGTCGCGTCCGGCGCGGCGGCCATCACCTACACGCTGCAGGCGCTCGCCAAGAGCGGTGAGCACATCGTCGCGCAGAAGACCATCTACGGTGGCACCTCGAACCTGCTGGCGCACACCCTGCCGCTGTACGGCATCAACGCGAGCTTCGTCGACGCGCACGACCTTGCCGAGGTCGAAGGCGCGATCCAACCGAACACCAAGGCGATCTACATCGAAACGCTCGGCAACCCGAACTCCGACATCCCGGATATCGACGCCATCGCAGCCATCGCCCACAAGCACGGGCTGCCGCTCATCATCGACAACACCTTCGGCACCCCGTACCTGATCCGCCCCATCGAGCACGGCGCGGACATCGTGATCCATTCCGCCACCAAGTTCATCGGCGGTCACGGCACCACGCTCGGCGGCGTCATCGTCGACAGCGGCAAGTTCGACTGGGCGGCCAGCGGCAAGTACCCGTGGATCTCCGAAGCGAACCCCAGCTACCACGGCGTGAAGTTCACCGAAGCTGCGGGCGCGGCGGCGTTCGTCACCTACATCCGCGCGATCCTTCTCCGCGACGAGGGCGCATGCATCTCCCCGTTCGCCGCGTTCCTGCTGCTGCAGGGCACCGAGACGCTGAGCCTCCGCATCGAGCGCCACGCCGAAAACGCCAAGAAGGTCGTCGATTACCTCACCAAACACCCGAAGGTCGCCAAGGTCAACCACCCGAGCCTGCCGGACCATCCGGATCACGCGCTGTATGAGAAGTACTTCCCGAACGGCGGCGCTTCCATCTTCACCTTCGAGATCAAGGGCGGTCAGGAGGAAGCCTTCCGTTTCATCGACAACCTGAAGATCTTCTCTCTGCTCGCGAACGTGGCAGACGTGAAATCCCTTGTCATCCACCCCGCGACGACCACGCACTCCCAGCTGACGGACGAAGAACTCGCGGATGTCGGCATCAGCCGCAGCACCATCCGCCTCTCCATCGGCACCGAGCACATCGACGACATCATCGCCGACCTCGAGGGCGCGTTCGCCGCAGTCTGAGGAAAGACCCATGACCCGCACAAGACAGCCCGGTTTCCGATGTCGGGCGTTCCGGACGATCTGAATCACCTGTTCCCCGGAACCCAAACGACCGACATCAACCGAGAAAGGAAACAAAACATATGCCGAACATTTACAAAACCGCCGACCAACTGATCGGAAAGACCCCGCTGCTGGAGCTCAGCCACATCGAAAAGGAATTCGGACTCGGCGCGACCGTGCTCGCGAAGCTCGAATACTTCAACCCCGCAGGCAGCGTGAAGGACCGTATCGCCCGCGGGATCATCGACGACGCCGGAGCGAAAGGTCTGCTGAAGCCCGGCGCGACGATCATCGAACCCACGAGCGGCAACACCGGCATCGGTCTCGCATCCGTGGCGGCGGCGCGCGGCTACCGCATCATCCTCACGATGCCCGAAACCATGAGCGTGGAACGCCGCCAGCTCATCAAAGCCTACGGCGCGGAGATCGTTCTGACCGAGGGCGCGAAGGGCATGAAGGGCGCGATCGCAAAGGCGGAAGAGCTTGCCGCACAGATCGAAAACAGCTTCATCCCCGGGCAGTTCAAGAACCCGGCGAACCCCAAGGCGCACTACACGACCACGGGTCCCGAGATCTGGGAGGATACCGACGGCAAGGTCGACATCTTCGTTGCGGGCGTCGGCACCGGCGGAACGATCACCGGCACCGGCGAATACCTCAAGAGCCAAAACCCCAATGTGAAGGTCGTCGCGGTCGAACCCGCGACCTCCGCGGTGCTTTCCACCGGCGTTGCGGGACCGCACAAGATCCAGGGTATCGGCGCGGGCTTCGTGCCGGATGTGCTGAACACCGGCGTCTACGATGAGATCGTCACCGTGTCGAATGAAGACGCGTTTGCGACGGGCAAGCTCATCGGTCACAAGGAGGGCGTGCTCGTGGGCATCTCCTCCGGCGCCGCGACCTATGCGGCGATCCAACTCGCAAAGCGCCCCGAGAACGCGGGCAAGACCATCGTGGTGCTGCTGCCCGACTCCGGCGACAGATATCTCTCCACCCCGCTGTTCGCGGACTGACAAAAGAACAACAAAATCAAATACGGCACCGGACAGGATTATGGTCCGGTGCCGCTTCCCGTAAATAAAAATATCCTTGGGGGAAAGACAAAATGAACGAGATCTTCACTGCGGTCGCCGGGTTTTTCGGCGGAGTGCTGACCGCGCTCGACAACTTCTTTGTGAACTGTACCGGCTTTTTGTTCGGACCGGTGATGCTGACGGTGTTCTTCGGCACCGGCATCCTGATGACGATCGTCACGCGGGGCGTGCAGTTCCGCAAGTTCGGCGCCGCGGTACGCGAGGTGTTCGGCGGTCTGCGCAGCAGAAAGTCCGGCGACGGGCAGCTCAAACCCTTCCAGGCGCTGGCAACGGCCCTGTCCGGCTGCGTCGGCAACGGCAACGTTGTGGGTGTGGCGGCGGCACTGGTTTCCGGCGGACCGGGCGCGATCTTCTGGATGTGGGTCGCTTCGATCACGGGCATGGCGACCAAGTACGCGGAGATACTGCTTGCGATGCACTTCCGCGAAAAGGACGACGCGGGCATCTGGCGCGGCGGCGTCATGTACATCCTCACCCGCGGCATGAAGGAGAACGTCCGTTGGCTCGCAAAGATCTTGGGCGGCGTTTTCGCGGTGTGCTGCGTGGCGGTCTCGTTCATTTCCTGCAACGCGGTGCAGTCCAGCTCCATCGCGGGGGTGCTGAAAGCCAGCATTCCGTCGGTCCCCGTGTGGGTATGGGGGCTCGTGTTCTGCGCGGCGTCCGCGCTCGTCATCATGGGCGGGCTGAAGAAGATCGGCAGCGTGTGCTCGGTGCTGACCCCGGTGATGGCGGTCGTTTACGTGTTCTTCGGCTGCATCATTCTGGTGCTGAACGCGGAGAAGATCCCCGGCGCGCTCGGGCTGATCTTCGGCAGCGCTTTCTCGAGCCGCGCGGCATGGGGCGGCGTGACGGGCATCACCATCAAAACGGCGATCTCCAAGGGCGTCACCCGCGGCGTGTTCTCCAATGAAGCGGGCGTCGGCGGCGCGCCGCTGGTCCACGTGACCTCCGATATCGACGTGCCCGCGAAGCAGAGCCTTTACGGCATCGTCGAGGTGTTCTTCGACACGATCGTCATCTGCACGTTCACCGCGCTGGTCATTCTGACCTCGGGCGTGGGCGACATCGTCGCCGCGGGCGGTATCCCCGTCACGCAGACCGCCGCGATCTCCAATGCGGCGTGGACGACGGCGCTCGGTACCTTGGGCGATGTGGTCGTGACCGTGTGCCTCGTGCTGTTCTGCTTCTCGACGACCATCGGCTGGGAGACCTACGGCGAAACGGCGTGGCAGTACCTGTTCGGCTCGAAGCACCTTTCGCTGTTCCGCGTCATCCACGTGGGCATGACCTTCCTCGGCTTCATGGTCTCCGCGCAGGTGCTGTGGGACGCGGCGGATTTCTGCAACGGCATCATGTGCATCCCGAACCTGTTCTCCCTGCTGCTGTTCTGGAAGATCATCGCGAAGGACACGAAGAAATACATCGACCCGTTGGCGTGAGCCGCGGGCACAACGACGAAAGGACATACGGTACCGATATGAGTACGATCACCCGCGCGGAAGCGCTGGAACTTTTGAAACGACACAACAAGGACCCCTTCCACCTGCAGCACGCCTTCACGGTGGAGGCGGTGATGAAACACTTTGCCGAAACGCTCGGTTACGGCGACGAGGCGGAGTACTGGGGGATCGTGGGATTGCTCCACGACATCGACTTCGAGGAATACCCGGAGGAGCACTGCCTGAAAGCCCCCGAGCTGCTGCGTGCGGGCGGCGTGCCCGAGGACATCATCCACGCGGTGGTCTCCCACGGCTACGGCATCACCGTCGGCTGCGGTACGACGATCGACGTCGCGCCGGAACGCGAAATGGAAAAGGTGCTGTTCGCGGCGGACGAGCTGACCGGGCTCATCTGGGCGGCGGCGCTGATGCGCCCCTCCCAAAGCACCAAGGACATGGAGCTGAAATCCCTGAAGAAAAAGTACAAGAGCAAGGGCTTTGCCGCGGGCTGCTCGCGCGAGGTCATCGAACGCGGTGCGGAACAGTTGGGCTGGGACCTCGAAAAGCTGCTGACGCTGACCCTGGAAGCGATGGCCGCGACGGAAGACGATATCGCCGCGGCGGTTGCCGCGGAGCGGGGCTGAGCCGATGCTCAACCAATTTTCAAGGACCGAGCTGCTGCTCGGAAAACAAGCGATGGAATACCTTGCCGGATGCCGCGTTGCGGTGTTCGGCATTGGTGGCGTTGGGGGGTACGCCTGTGAGGCGCTGGCGCGTTCGGGCATCGGCGCGTTCGACCTGATCGACGACGACAAGATCTGCCTGACGAACCTCAACCGGCAGATCATCGCAACGCGGAAGACCGTCGGCAAGTACAAGGCGGACGTGATGCGGGAGCGCATCCTCGAGATCAACCCGAAGGCGGAGGTCACGACGCGCAAGTGCTTCTTTTTGCCGGAAAACGCGGAGGAGTTCCCCTTCGCCGAGTACGACTACGTGATCGACGCCATCGACACGGTCACGGCGAAGATCGAGCTCGTGATGCAGTGCAAGAAGACGAAGACCCCGATCATCTGCTCCATGGGCGCGGGCAACAAGCTGGACGCTTCCGCGTTCCGCGTGGCGGATATCTCGAAGACCCGCGTGGACCCGCTGGCGAGGGTCATGCGGCGCGAACTGAAAAAGCGCGGCGTGGGGAAGCTCAAGGTCGTCTATTCGGAAGAACGACCGATCCGCCCGATCGAGGATATGTCCATCAGCTGCCGTGCCCATTGCATCTGCCCGCCCGGAACGAAACGGCACTGCACCGACCGCAGGGACATCCCGGGGAGCACGGCGTTCGTGCCCTCGGTCGCGGGGCTGATCATCGCAGGGGAGGTCGTGCGCGACCTGGTGAAGAAGGCGGAACCGAAGGCATGAAAGAACTGACCTACGAAGAATTCAAGCGCAAGGACCCCAAAACCTATGTGCTTGTCGACACGCGGGACGAGGGCAGCGTGCTGTACGGAACGATCCCCGGGGCGGTCCACATCCCGGAACGGGCGATTGCGGACGACCCGGAAAAGGTCGCAGGAGAACTTCCCGCGGACAAGACGCCGGTGCTGTTCTGCCAACGGGGCATCCGCTCCGCCGCCCTTGCGGAACTGCTCGAAGAACACGGGCGCGCGTGCGTCAACCTATCGGACGGGTACCTTGCCTATCTCAGGGACACGTGGACGAACGGCGGAGAAACGGATGCGGTCCGCGAAAAAGCGGAGCAGAGCATCCGCGGGAAATACCACAAGCAGCTGTTCACGCCGTTCGCGAAGGCGTGCAAGCAGTACAAGCTCATCCAAGAGGGGGACCGCATCGCCGTTTGCATTTCGGGCGGCAAGGATTCCATGCTGATGGCAAAGCTGTTTCAGGAAATTCAAAAGCACCGCCAAGTGGAGTTCGAAACGGTCTTTCTGGTGATGGACCCCGGATACAACGCCGACAACCGCAGGCTGATCGAATACAACGCGCGGGCGCTGGGCATCCCGGTGACGATCTTCGAAAGCGATATCTTCGACGCCGTCGACAACGTGGAAAAGAACCCCTGCTACCTGTGCGCGCGGATGCGCCGGGGACACCTGTACAGCAAGGCGTGCGCTCGGCTGCAACAAGATCGCGCTCGGGCACCATTACGACGACGTGATCGAGACCATCCTCATGGGGATGCTGTACGGCGGTCAGGTCCAGACCATGATGCCGAAGCTGCACAGCACGAACTTCGAAGGCATGGAGCTCATCCGCCCGATGTACCTCGTCCGCGAGGCGGACATCATCAAATGGCGCGATCACAACGACCTGCACTTTCTGCAGTGCGCGTGCCACTTCACGGACACCTGCACCACCTGCCACGAGGACGGAACGACCGCCTCGAAGCGGCTGGAAACGAAAAAGCTCATCGCGGAGCTGAAACAGGGCTACCCGCAGGTGGAAGCGAACATCTTCAACAGCGTTTCGAACGTGAACCTTTCCACGGTCATCGCTTACAAGCAGAACGGCGTGAAGCACCATTTCCTCGACACCTACGACGGGGAGGAATGACGGCGGAAGCCGAACCGAACAAAGAACGCCCCTCCGGCGGGTCCGGAGAGGCGTTTTCGTTTTACCGCTTCGGGAAAACGGAAGACCATGGGGAGACGGTCAAACAAAACACGCAACGACCGAAAGTCCGATATCATAAAGAGAGACCGATAAGAAAGCCGCAGAAACAACTGGCTGACACACTATAAGATAAAAAGGCGGGAGGAAATGCAAAATGTGGATTCGCGTGGCATTGGCAAAGAGCGCCGTGCACTACCGCACGCCGGTCGGTCTTTCGTTTATTGACGGAGCGGAAAGTGAGGAGTACTACTTCGACGAACGGATCGCCGCGGAATTGGAAGCGGATGGTTTTCTCCGGGAGATGTGGAAAAAACGGATGCGTTGTTCGATTGGGGGGATTGTGACTTTTTTCTGCCCGATCGTTGTATGACTTTTCGGGATTGGCTGTGTTGGCGTTTGTCACATGAAGTGGATCCGGTGATAAAACCCGTATATGAAACCATGTTGGATTTTGCGCTGAAAGCGATCGAGTATGATACGGGTTTGTCATTTGACTTTTAGAATGTGACCGACCGAAGGTATTGTAAAGATCCTGTGCGGAAACGAACCGAGGCAAAACGGAACGCCCGTTTCCCGGCACGGCGGGGGCGGGATGTGTGCCCTTGAACAACCGTAAAGTTGACAAAACGGGCGTGAATGTTATATCTTAGTCGGGCACACTTCATCAAAGGGGCGGTTCCGCCCCGGGAAAAGCAAAAGGAGAAACAAATGAAAAAGATGTCCGCAACCGGCAAAAGCCTGATTGCACTGTTCGTCTGCCTTGCGCTTTGCCTTGTGAGCATGATCGGCACGCACGCCATGCTCACCGACAACGGCAACGTCAAGGTGCTCGACCAGAAGTTCGTCACGCCCAAGGGTAACACCGTGCGCTACATGGAGTACCGCCCCGTGAACGCTTCCGCGGAGAACCCCGTCCCCACGGTGGTCTACAGCCCCGGCAACGACAACACCGCCGAGATCTGGCGCTCCGTCGCGCATGAGCTCTCGCGCCGCGGCTACGCCGTGTTCGTACCCGACCTTCTGAGTGCGGGTCATTCCGACGAGGCGGTCGGCAACTCCACGACCTTCGGCTTCAGCGAGCTGATCGACTACGTGTACGACAACCTCGAGTACATCGACAACCAAAAGATCTCCATCGGCGGTTATTCGAAGGGCGGCAACAACACCGTCGTCACCCTGAACGAGTACGGTGAGAAACAGCGCAACAACCCCGACGAGTACGTGCAAAAGTTCGTTTCCGCGCTCGTGCTCGCACCGCCGCCGGCGAACTTCACCAACGCCGCAACGGGCGTCAACATCGGTTTCGGCGCGGGTCTGTACGATCCCTACTCCCGCATCGGCTTCAAGCCCGTCGAGGGCTACTTCCCCGGTGACCTGAGCGTCAAGGCGGAAACCAAGAACTTCATCAACCTCGGCGTGCCCGGCACCTTCTCCGAGGAGGACCTGACCAACCCCGACGTGAAGGTCGAGATCGGTCATGTGTACGGCAGCTTCGCGGACGGCACCGCCCGCGTGGTCTACAACCCCTCCGACGCGACCCACGCGCTCGGCATCATCAGCCCGAAGACCGTTGAAGCGACCACCGAGTTCTTCATGCAGTCCGTCCCGGCGCCGAACCCGATCCCCGCGAATGAGCAGAACTACATCCAACTGCTGCTGCTCTCCGCGCTCGGTTTCCTCGGCATCCTCGGTCTGACCGTCCCCGCGGCGATCCTGCTGCTTGAAGTCCCCGTGTTCAACAAGCTGAAGCACCCCATCGAGGCGCCCGTCTCCGGCCTGAAGAAGGTCTCCGACTGGCTGATCTTCGTGATCGCTTCGCTCGTGGCGGGTCTCGTGCCGCCGCTCATGTCGCCCGTGCTCATGCAGCAGACCAGTAAGATTTTCTCGCTGACGGGCTCCACCTCCACGGACGGCGTGTTCGTTTACGGCGTCGCCAACAACAACGTCGTTTGGCTGCTGTTCAGCGCCCTGTTCCTGCTGGCGATGTTCCTGCTGTTCTACTTCGGCATCCACAAGAAGAACGGCGCCAAGATCTCGGATTACCACGTGCGCATCGGTTTCTGCGACATCTGCCGCACGGTGCTGCTCGCGGTCTCCGTCGTGCTCGCCTGCCGCGCGGTCGTCTGGTTCGCGGATTACTTCTTCAAGACCGACTTCCGCGTCGTCGACCTGACGCTCGGCACCATCAAGTGGTCGCACCTGAAGATCACGCTGTGCTACGCGCCCTTCTTCATCCTCTACTGGTGCATCAACTCGCTGATCATGAACGGCTGCAACCGCTTCAAGGGCATGCCCGAGGGCGTCAACCAGCTCATCTGCGTGCTGTGCAACGTGCTCGGCACCGCGATCGTCTGCACCGTGTACTATGTGAGCATGTTCTCCAACGGTCAGGGCTTCGGTCCCTTCGGCAACTGGAAGGCGTACATGATGCTGTCCTACATGGTGCTCATGGGCATCGCGGGGACGCTCATCAACCGCAAGATCTACAACGCCACGAGCAACCTGTACCTCGGACCGGTGATCTTCGGTATCCTCACCGCGTACATCAACACCACCGTCTACACGCTGCCCGCCCCGTAAGGGAAACGGCAACATCCCAAAAGCGAGACCCCGTCCGGTTGGGCGGGGTCTTTTCGTGTCTTTTGCGAGATCGCGGGGGAAAAGGAAACGGGGCGGAGCCGTTGCTCCGCCCCGCGGTCGTATCGGGGGAAAGGTTTGCGGTTCAGTTTTTTGCGAGGAACGCCGCGATGCGCTTTTGCACGTTTTGTTCGAGGCTGCGGTAGAAGAACTGATAGTCGTACAGGTGGTAGACGCCGTCCGGGAAGAGGGCGCCGGGGTAATCCGCCGGGGAAACATCCGTCACCTTCAGCGCGCCGCGCACCGGGTCGATATAGCAGCCCGTGAGCTGCGGGATCTCGGTTTTGATCTCGCCGCTGTAATTCGTGAAGCACGCGCCCGGGTTTTCACTGCGGTCGGCGGGGGTGCCGTCGGTGCGCCAGTTCAAGGGGTTCACGGCATAGGTCTTCACCCCCGCGGGGATGAGCAGGCTTTCGGCGATCTCCGGGGCTTCGGAGTTGAACGCGATGACCGTGCCGGTGTCGGTCTCGCCTTCGGTGAAGCGCACGTTCGGGTGCGCGGCGGCGTCTTCCTCCGTGAAGCGCCAGCCGATGGCGTAACAGGCGACGAACACGGCGTCGAAGGCTTCGGTGCCGGCGTAGTCCTCCACCAGGTGCAGCACGTGCTGCGCACCCTGCGAAAAGCCCGCGAGCACGAGCGGGCGCCCGTTGTTTTCGTGCGCCATGTAATAGTCGAACGCAGCCTTCACTTCGGCGTACGCGGTTTCGAACGCGGGGGCGGCAACATCGCCCGCAAGGTAAGCTTGGAAGGACGCCTGGTGGTAGAAGGGCGAGAAGAAGCGGGCGTTGTCGTCGTAAATGCCCTTTTCCATGTTGATCGCGCCGACGAAGGAGGCGCGGGTCTTCTCGTCGTTCAGGTCTTCCCAAAGGTAAACGCCCTCGCTGCCGAGGAACACCGTCGGGTCGACGAAGAACACATCGGCGTCCTTTCCGGTCACATCCGTTTCGGCGTACGCCCAGTTTGCCGCATCCGCATAATCCGGCGTTTCGGCAAGAACGGGCAGGGAAAAGAGGCAAAGGGCAAGCAGCAGGGTAAGGCGCCGCAGCGCGTGGTGGATCATGGTGGGTTTCCTCCGTTTCGGTCGGGATATGGTCGTTTTCGTACGCGTGCAATCATAGCACAAAACGGCGGCGGACGCCAGCGGCGGGTCTTCCCGACAGGCAACGGAACTGCCGGAGGGATGGTGATGATGCATGGTGCGATCGCGCCCGTGCATGGTATAATGGAAAAACAACACAGGAAGAAGGGGAAGAAATATGAAAAAATTCTTTTCGAGTCTCCCGGCGCGGCTGCTGATGGGCATCGTGGCGGGTATTCTTTTGGGGCTCGTCCTCGGTGAGGGGGCGATGTCCGTCGTCGTGTCGCTGCACAACGTGCTCGGTCAGGTCATCATGTTCTGCGTGCCGCTCGTGGTCATCGCGTTCATCGCGCCGTCGATCACGAGCCTCGGCAAAAACGCGAGCCGCATGCTGACGGTCGCGGTCGCGCTGGCGTATGTTTCCACCGTGGGCGCCTGCCTGATGTCCATGGGCGTGGGCTATGCGCTGATCCCGAAGCTGGCGATCGCGGCGGACGCCACGGTCAAAACGCTGCCCCCGGATATCTTTGGGCTGACGATCCCGCAGATCATGCCGGTCATGAGCGCGCTCGCGTTCGCGCTGCTCATCGGTCTCGGCGCGGTGTGGGCGAAAACGGATACGATCGCAAAGCTGCTCGACGAGTTCCGCGCCCTCGTGCTGAAGCTCATCGAAAAGGTCGTCATCCCGCTGCTGCCGGTGTACATCTGCCTGACCTTCTGCGAGCTGAGCTGGGACGGCACGGTCACGAAGCAGCTGCCGGCGTTTCTGCAGATCATCGCCATCGTCATCGCGCTGCACTTCGTGTGGATGGCGGTGCTGTACGCGGTCGCGGGGGTGTATTCCGGGCGTTCGGCGAAGGAAGTCTTCCGTCATTACGGACCCGCCTACCTGACGGCGGTCGGCACGATGTCGAGCGCCGCGACGCTTTCGGTCGCGCTCGATTGCGCGCACAAGTCCAAGGTGCTGCGTGAGGACATGGTCGACTTCGGCGTGCCGCTGTTCGCGAACATCCACCTGTGCGGTTCCGCCCTGACGGAGACCTTCTTCTGCATGGCGGTGAGCCTGATGCTCACGGGCAAGCTCCCCTCCGTGGGGACGATGCTGCTGTTCATCGCGCTGCTCGGCATCTTCGCCGTGGGTGCGCCGGGCGTGCCGGGAGGCACGGTCATGGCGTCGATGGGCATCCTCATTTCCGTGCTCGGCTTCGACGGCACGGGCACCGCGCTGGTGCTGGCGATCTTCGCCCTGCAGGACAGCTTCGGCACCGCCTGCAACGTCACCGGCGACGGCGCGCTGACGCTCATGCTCACGGGTTTTGCGGAAAAGAAGGGGATCCGCTGACGCCTGCGGCACACCCGCAGGGAAGTGTACCGCCAACCTCTAAAAATACTATCGATATTTCGCCGTTTTCCCGTTGCATTGGCGGGGGGGCGGTGCTATAATTCAACACCGTTCGCAAAGCCTGCGAACGGTGATTTTTATGATAAGGAGTCGGAAACATGCGTACATTGTTCTCCGTTGCATTCGCCCTTGTGGCGGGTCTGTTGATGACCCGTCCGCTGTCCCGCTTCAAGCTGCCGGACGTCACGGCATACCTCATCGCGGGTCTTCTCATCGGACCCAGCCTGCTCGGCGGGCTCAACATCCCGGGGCTCGGTTTCAACAACACCGAGATGCTCTCCGCGCTCAGCATCCTGTCGGATACGGCGCTGGGCTTCATCGCGTTCTCCATCGGCAGTGAGTTCCGCGCGGACGCGCTGAAGCAAACGGGTAAGCAGGCTCTCGTCATCGGCGTGTTCCAGGCGGTCGTGGCGACGCTGCTCGTCGACCTTGCGCTGCTCGCGTTCCACTTCATGTTCCCCGAGGTGCTGTCCATCCCCGCGGTGATCACCCTCGGCGCCATCGCATCCGCGACCGCGCCCGCGGCGACCATGATGGTCGTGCGCCAGTACAAAGCGAAGGGTGAGCTCACGAAGCTGCTGCTCCCGATCGTCGCGCTGGACGACGCGGTGGGTCTCGTGCTGTTCGCGGTCTCCTTCGGCGCGGCGCGCGCCATTGCGGACGGCAAGGCCTCGCTGTTCATCATCCTCGCCGAACCCATGATCGAGATCGTCGGCTCGCTCGCCATCGGCGGCATCGCGGGCTGGGTGCTCACGCAGCTCGAAAAGCTGTTCCATTCGAACACGAACCGCTTGGCGATGACCGTCGCCTTCGTGCTGCTGACCGTTGCGCTCTCCATGCTCGAGTGGGAGGTCGCGGGCATCCGCATCGGCTTCTCGAGCCTGCTCGTCTGCATGATGCTCGGCACGGTGTTCGCGAACCTGTGCCCCCTGAGTGAAGACCTGATGGGCAAGGCGGACCGCTGGACGGCGCCGCTGATGGTCCTCTTCTTCGTGGTGAGCGGCGCGGAGCTCGAGCTTTCGGTGCTCGCTTCCGTCGCGGTCGTGCTCGCGGGCGTCGTTTACATCGTGACGCGCTGCATCGGCAAATACTACGGCGCCTACGTTTCGGCGAAGGCGACCCACTGCAGCCCGAATGTGGTCAAGTACCTCGGCATCACGCTGTTCCCGCAGGCGGGCGTTGCGCTCGGCATGTGCGTGACGGCGCGGACCCTCGGCGCCGACGGCGAGCTGATCCGCTCGATCGTGCTGTTCGCGGTGCTCGTGTATGAGATCTTCGGACCGCTCATGACCAAGTGGGCTTTGACCAAGGCCGGCGACATCAGCCCCGTGCCCGAAGAGGTCAAGAACCGCCGCGAGACCAAGCTCGCGGAAGCCGCAGCCAAGCGCGCGGAGTGAAGAGATATCCCAAACCGAAAACAGCGGAAAGGACAGGTTCCTTTCCGCTGTTTTTTGTTGCCCCCGAGCAAAAGAAAAAAAGTCTTCCCCGTGCAAAAACATTTGCTTTTTCCAACGGCGGGTTTACAATGGACACATGAACAGACTGAAACGATTCATCGCCTATTACAAACCGCACAGCAAGCTGTTCGCGCTCGATCTCGGCTGCGCGACGGCCATGTGCGCCGTCGACCTCGCGTTCCCGCTCGTGACCCAATACATCGTCAAAGACCTGCTCCCGAAGGTGCCGGAAAGCCCCGCGCTCATCGGGCTGTTTTTCAAGCTCATCGTCGTGGCGTTTCTGATGTACGCGCTGAGGAGCGTGCTGCAGTTCACGGTTTCGTACTGGGGGCATCTGCTCGGCGTGAAGATGGAGACCGATATCCGCAGCGACATGTTCTCGCATGTCGAATCGCTCGGGTTCGGATTCTTCGACAAGATCCGCACGGGTAAGTTGCTGTCCCGCATGACGAGCGACCTGTTCGAGATCACCGAGCTCGCGCATCACGGTCCCGAGGACCTGCTCATCTCTTCGGTCACGATCGTCGGCGCGTTCATCATCATGTTCAACATCGAGTGGCGGCTCGCCCTGCCGCTCGCCATCCTGATGCCGCTGCTGATCGCGTTCACGATGCGCATGCGCGTTTCGATGCGCAAATCCTCCCTCGGCGTGAAGGAGAAGATGGCGGAGATCAACGCCAACATCGAGTCGAGCATCTCCGGCGCGCGCGTCGCGAAGGCCTTCACCAATGAAGACCACGAGAAGAAAAAGTTCCAAAGCGGCAACCGTCAGTACATCGAATCCAAAAAGTCCTATTACCGCAGCATGGCGGTGTTCCACACCAGTGTCGATGCGTTCACGGGCTTTTGCAACGTGGCGGTGCTCGCCGCGGGCGGTCTTCTGATCTGGAAGCGCGGGCTCGACCCCGTCGTGCTGCTGACGTTCACGCTGTACATCGGCGCGTTCACCAACCCCGTCAAAAAGCTTTCCAACTTCGCCGAACAGTACATGCTCGGCATGGCGGGCTTCGAACGCTTCTGCGAGGTCATGGACACCGCGCCCGAGATCCAGGACGCGCCGGACGCCGTGCCCATCGGCGATATCCGGGGCGACATCGCCTTCGAAAACGTGAGCTTCGCTTACGGTGAGGGCAAGAACGTGCTCAACGGCATCGACCTCACCATCCCCGCGGGCAAGACGGTCGCGCTCGTCGGTCCCTCCGGCGGCGGCAAGACCACGCTGTGCCAGCTCATCCCAAGGTTTTACGAGGTCACCGCGGGCCGCGTGACCGTCGACGGGAAGGACATCCGCACGGTCACCATGCAGTCGCTCCGCGAAAAGATCGGCATCGTCCAGCAGGACGTGTTCCTCTTTGCCGACACCGTGATGGAGAACATCCGCTACGGGCGCATCGGCGCGACGGACGAAGAGGTGATCGCGGCGGCGAAGCACGCCCAAATCCACGAAGAGATCGAAAAGATGCCCGACGGGTATCAAACCAAGGTCGGCGAGCGCGGCATCACGCTTTCCGGCGGGCAGAAGCAACGCATCGCCATCGCACGGCTGTTTCTGAAGGACCCGCCCATCCTCATCCTCGATGAGGCGACGAGCGCCCTCGATACCGTGACCGAGACCGAGATCCAAAAGAGCTTCGACGCGCTGAGCGTGGGGCGCACCGCGCTCGTTATCGCGCACCGGCTGTCGACCGTCCGCCATGCGGACGAGATCGTCGTCATCGACGAAGACGGCATCCGAGAGCGCGGCACGCACGAAGAGCTCGTGGCGCTCGGCGGCAGGTACGCCACACTGTACCGCGCAACGCTGCGCGACTGACCACAAGCACGAAAACGGAACCTTCCGAAAAATACAATGTGTCTGCCCGTGAGGCGGAAAGGAGAACCCCGTATGCGTATACTCATCCAAAACGGAACGGTCGTCACCGACGGCAAACAGTTCGCCGCCGATGTTCTGACGGAAAACGACAAGATCCTCAAGGTCGCCCCGGCGATCGCGGAGGCTGCGGACAAGGTCATCGACGCCACGGGCATGTACGTGCTGCCGGGCTTCATCGACACGCACACGCATTTCGACCTCGACCTCGGTACGACGATCACCGCCGACAACTTCCCCACCGGAACGCGCGCCGCGGTGAAGGGCGGTACCACCACCGTGCTCGATTTCGCCACGCAGGACAAGGGCATGACCATGCAGGACGCGTACGACCTGTGGCAGAAGAAGGCCGAGGGCTCGAGCTGCAACTACGGCTTCCACATGGCGGTCTCCGAATGGAATGCGGAGCGCATCGCCGAGATCGACAACATGATCCGTCAGGGCGTGACGAGCTTCAAAATGTACATGGTGTACGATGCGATGAAGGTCAACGACGGCGAGATCTACGACGCGCTCAAGCGCACCGCCGCGAAGGATTGCCTCATCGGCGTGCACTGCGAGAACTACGATATTTTGCAGCAGCGCATCAGGGAGCTCAAGGCGGAGGGACGCTTCGCGCCCGAGGCGCACCCCGTCAGCCGACCGAACGAGGTCGAGGCGGAAGCCGTCGCAAGACTCATGCGCACGGCGGAGCTCGCGGGTGCCCCCGCGTGGGTCGTGCACCTTTCCACCAAGGAGGGACTCGAAGAGGCGGAGCGCGCACGCGCGCGCGGACAGGAGGTCTACCTCGAGACCTGCCCGCAGTACATCGCCCTGAACGACAGCCGATACACGGAGCCCGACGCCGCGAAGTTCGTGATGAGCCCGCCGCTCCGCAAGGACGCCGACCGCGAGGCGGTCATGGGCGGACTCGCCGATGGGAAGATCGATTTCATCGGCACCGACCACTGCAGCTTCACCATGGAGCAGAAGGCCATGGGCAAGGACGATTTCACGAAGATCCCGAACGGCGGCGCCGGCGCGGAGAACCGCGGCGAGCTCGTGTACACCTACATGGTCAAGAGCGGCAAGGCGACCATCGAACAGATGGCGGACATGCTGTCCACGAATGCCGCGAAGATCTTCGGCATGTATCCGCAAAAGGGCACCGTTTCCGCGGGCAGCGATGCCGACCTCGTCGTGTTCGACCCGAACGCGGAGCGCACCATCTCGTGGAAAACGAACCTGCACAACTGCGACAACAGCCCGTATGAGGGCTTGACCTCCGCAGGACGCGCGCGCGACGTGCTGGTCAACGGCGTCCCCGCGGTCGAAAACTTCGAACTCGTGAAGGAGGGCGCGGGTCGCTTCGTGTTCCGCGGACCTTCGATGCGCACGCGCAAATGAACATCGCCTGTGTACTGCTCGCCGCGGGTCTCGGGACCCGCGCGGGCGGGGATAAGCTTTCGAGGCTGTGGCACGGCGCCCCGCTCATCGCGGCGGCGGCGGAGCTTGCGGCAGCGGGACCCTTCGGGAAGCGCGTTGCCGTCGTGCGGGAGCACGATGCGGTCGTCCGCACAGCGGTGAAGAACGCCGGGCTTTTTGAAACCGTGAACCCCGCGCCCGGGGAGGGCATCACCTCGAGCCTGAAGCTGGGGCTTGCCGCCGTGACGGAGGGCGAAACGCCCGACGGGGTGCTGTTTCTCGTGGCGGACCAGCCGCAGCTGAAACCGGAAACGATCGCGGCGATGTGCGCGGCGTTCGAAACCGCGCCGGGGTGCATCCTGCGCCCGCAGAGCCCGGAAGGGAAAACAGGCAACCCCGTGCTGTTCCCCAAGGATTTCTTCGGAGAACTCGCGGAACTGACGGGCGATATGGGCGGCAAACAGGTCGTCCACCGCCACCCGGAATGCGTGCGTTTCGTCCCCTGCGGGGCGGAGGAGCTCGCCGACCTCGACACGGCGCTTGATTTCGGGCGCGCGGATGGGGTATAATACCCATGTTCCGAAAGGAACGCGACATGAATCCCATATAAGCCCGCAGTATGGCGCGGGCGTTTCTACGGCGCCGCCGAAAGGCGCTGCTATGGGCATCCGGGCAGGGAAACTGCATGCGGGTGCCCTTTTTCATTCGAAAAGGGGTACCGCGAACCGACCCATGGAAGGAGAACGAACATGAAGAAACAAGCCTTGAAGGGCAATATCCTTTGGATGCCGTCGATCGGCGAACTGAA
The DNA here is from genome assembly GCA_030526425.1 of Clostridia bacterium. Lineage (GTDB taxonomy): Bacteria > Bacillota > Clostridia > Christensenellales > CAG-138 > CAG-1024. Next base: position 26,037 of record JAUNCT010000018.1, on the reverse strand, counting down.
GACCGTGGCGAACGGGTACCTCGTGACCCAAAACGGCAAGGTGGAGGGCGTGTATGAAACGCTGCCGCCCGTGCACCAAGACGCGGAAGTCGAGGATTTCGGCGACGCGCTGATCCTGCCGTCGTTTGCGGATATCCATTTCCACGCGCCGCAGTGCGTGTTCCAAGGGCTCGGCACCGACCTGCCGCTGATGGACTGGCTGCCGAAGTACGCCTTCCCCGCGGAAAAGCTGTTTTCCGACGCGGGGCTCGCGCGCGAAGTCTACGCCGAGCTCGCCAGGGACCTCGTTGCCCGCGGCACGACGCGAGTGGTCGCGTTTTCGAGCTTGCATTGGGACACGAGCCTCATTTTGCTCGAGGAGTTCGAAAAGGCGGGGCTCACCGGCTTTGCGGGCAAGGTCTCGATGGACCGCAACGCCCTGCCGGATTATCAGGAGGAGACGGACAGCGCGATCGCGGATGAGATCCGCTTTCTCGACGGCGCGGAGCGCTTCACCCGCATGAAGCCCATCGTCACGCCGCGCTTCACGCCCGCCTGCAGCGACCGGTTGATGGAAGCGCTCGGCAAGATCGTCCGCGAACGGGACCTGCCCGTGCAGTCGCACCTTTCCGAAAACGTGCAGGAGATCGAGACCGTGTCGAAGCTGTGCCCGGACTGCAAGGAGTACTGGGAGACCTACGACCGTTGGGGTCTTTTGACCGACAAGACCGTGATGGCGCACTGCGTGTGGTGTTCCCCGCGGGAGCGCGCCGCCCTGAAGGAGCGCGGCACCGTCGTCGCGCATTGCCCGGACAGCAACATCACGATCATGAGCGGCTTCCCCAAGGTGCGGACGATGCTCGAGGAGGGGCTGACCGTCGGTCTCGGTTCGGATGTGGCGGGCGGTACCGATTTCATGATGAACCGCGTGATGGGTCACGCCATCCGCATGTCGAAGGCGCGCCGCATCAACAGCCTGTGGCGCGAGGAACCGCTCTCCGTGCCGGAGGCGTTCTTCCTCGGCACGACCTCCGCGAACCGCATCTTCGGGCTCGGGACCGACGCGTTCGCCGCGGGCGAACCGCTGCATGCGGTGGTCATCCGCGACAGCGACAAGATCCTGACGCGCCGGCTGTCGCTGCCGGAACGCTTCGAGCGTGCGATCTATCTCACCGAAAAGAGCGACATCACTGCCGTGTTCAGCGCGGGCAGAAGGGTGAAATAAGGGAAACCCACACAGGGGGCGCCGCATTCCGGCGTCCCCTTTTTTGCGCCTGCGCGGACATGAATCATGACATTCGCGTGAAATCGCAAAAGGAACGGTTGACGGATGGCGGACTTGGGCATAAGATAGTGCAAGTCGGTTTAAAAACAAACGGTCGCGTTGCGCGCGACCGGACGGAGGTCCTTATGAACAATCTTTTCGTTACTGTTTTGGTGTGTTTTCTCGCGGGTGCGGGCGCGGGCATCGGCACGGGCTTTGCGGGCATGAGCGCCGCGGCGGTCATCGGTCCGGTGCTGACGACCTTTCTCGGCATCCCGCCGTATGCGGCGGTCGGCATCGGTCTGTTCAGCGATGTGCTCGCCAGCGCGGTGAGCGCTTACACGTACAAAAAAGCGGGCAATCTCGATGTCAAAAACAGCCTGCCGCTGATGCTGACGGTGCTGGTGATGACCGTCGTCGGGAGCCTTGTGGCGAGCCTGCTGCCCCCGCGCGCGATGAGCGGGACGATGCAGTTCATGATGCTGCTGATCGGTCTGCGCTTTTTGCTCAAACCCGTGCAGACGACGAAGGAACAGATGGCGGCGGTCGATGCGAAGAGCCGCATCCTCAAGTCGGTCGCGGCGGGCATTGCGGTCGGTTTCGTGTGCGGGTTCGTCGGCGCGGGCGGCGGCATGATGCTGCTGTTCGTTCTCACCTCGTTCCTCGGGTACCAGATGCACATGGCGGTCGGCACGAGCGTGTTCATCATGGCGTTCACGGCGCTCACGGGCAGCGTCAGCCACTTTGCCATCGGCGGCATGCCGGATGCGCTTTGCCTCGGGCTGTGCGTGCTGTTCACGCTGATCTGGGCGCGCATCGCCGCGCGCATCGCGAACAAGTCGGATGCGAAGACCCTGAACCGCGTCGTCGGCGTGGTGATGATCGTGACCGCGGCGTCGATCCTTCTGGTGAACGCGATCCGCTGACGGCGGATCTTGCCGCAAACTTTCCCCGTTCCGGAGCCTCCGGGGCGGGGCGTTTTTTGTTGCGAAACAATGTATTGGAAATCCCCCGCGGGATGGTGTAAGATGGCATACGGCGCGTTTTGCGCCGGAAAGAAGGGATCTGACGATGGAACGCATCCGTTCCGTTTTCAAAAAGGACGCCTGCTGGCAGGTGTTTCTGCTGTCCGTGCTTGTGACGGGGCTCGGCTACGGCATCCAAAAGGGCGTGATCGACAACTACCTCGCGGAGGTCGTCGGCATGGGCGAATTCGACCGCGGCGTGATGGAATTCTTCCGCGAGCTGCCGGGGTTGTTCCTCATTTTCATTCTGGCGGTGCTGTACCGCTGTTCGGCGGAGCGGCTGTACAAGCTCGGCGCGGTGGTGTTGCTCGGCGGCATGGCGATGCTTTCTTTGGTGCCGCCGGTGAAGGTGTTGGTCGTCGCGGCGGTGTTCTTGCATTCGCTCGGCGAGCATCTGCAGCTCGGCATGAAGAACACCCTGTCCATCGAATACGCCGCCGGTGGGCGCGGCGGCGAAGGGCTCGGCTTCATGAACGCGGCAAACCAGTTCGGCACGCTGCTTGGGTACCTTGTGATCATCGCGGCGTTCGCGGTGCTTTCGGGCAAGCCCTACCGCGCGTTTTTCTTTGCGGCGGCGGTCGTTTCGGCGGCGGGGATGCTGCTGTGCTTCCGCATGCGCGGCACGAGTGCGCAGGATGCGACGAAAAGCCGCTTTTACTTCCGCAAGAAATTCACCAAGTACTACATGCTCGAGGTGTTCTACGGCGCGCGCAAGCAGGTGTTCTTCACCTTCGGTCCGTATGTGCTCATCCTCTTCTACGGGGCGAGCGCTTGGGTCATCAGCCTGCTGTTCGCGGTCAGCGCGGTGTGTTGCTTTTTGCTGTCGCCGGCGGTCGGCAAGCTCATCGACCGCGTGGGCTACAAAACGGTGATGGTCGCGGATACGCTCATCCTCGTGGTGGTGTGCTTCTTTTACGGCTTCGCGCACCACATCTTCCCGAAGGACGTCGCGTTCCTCGTGTGCTGTGTGAACTACGTGCTCGACTCGGTCATTTCGCTGGCGGCGATGGCTTCGAACGTGTACGTGCAGGATATTTCGGACAACGCGGAGGAGATGCGCGCGACGATCTCGACGGGCATTTCCGTGAACCACCTGATCACCATCCTCATCGCGCTGTTCGGCGGCTGGATCTGGCAGGCGCTCGGCATCGAAACGCTGTTTGTGCTTTCGGCGGTGCTGGGGCTGTGCAACAGTGCTTACGCGGCGACCATCCGGGTGCGCGGCAAGGTTTGAAGGAAGATGCCGGCGTTTCGGCGCGGCGGAAAAGGAACAGGGCGTGACCCCGAACGGGTCACGCCCTGTTTGTATATGGTTATGAGTTTTCAGCCCTTCAGCGCTTTTTTCAGCCGCTCCAGCGCGTCCGTGAGGACGGATTCCGGGCAGGCGATGTTCACGCGGATGAAGCCCTCGCCGCCGAAGCGGTAGCCGCCGTCCGGATAGAAGGCCGCCTTGCCGCGGAGCGTATCGTACAGCGTGTGGCGGTCCATACCGAGGGCGCGGCAATCCCACCAGGAGAGGTAGGTGCCCTCCAGACGGAAGGGGCGGATCTCGGGGATGTTCTCCGCAAGGTACGCGTGCACGAGCTCGTCGTTTTTGCGGATGACCTTGAGCGCTTCCTCGAGCCACGGCGCGCATTCTTCGTAAGCGGTGACGCAGGCGGAATACGCCATGACGTTCAGGCTGTGCAGACCGATGGTATCGTATTCCTTTTTCAAAGCAGCGCGGTGCGCAGCGTCGGCGCAGAACAGGTTCGAGCACTGGAGCCCGGGGATGTTGAAGGTCTTGCTCGGGGCGGTGCAGACGACGGAATGCGTGCGCGCCCATTCGTTGATGTTCGCGAACACCGTGTGCGTGCTGCCGGGCAGGATGAGATCGTTGTGGATCTCGTCCGCGATGACGAAGATATCGTGCGCCTCGCAGATCGCGGCGATCTTTTCGAGCTCTTCCTTCGTCCACACGCGACCGACGGGGTTGTGCGGGCTGCACAGCAGGAACAGCTTTGCGGAGGGATCGGACGCCGCTTTTTCGAGCGCGTCGAAGTCGATGACGTAGGTGTCGCCGGATTCCGCCAGCGGCGCTTCGAGGAGCTTGCGCCCCGTGTCGTTGACGGCGCCGAAGAAGGGCGGGTAGACGGGCGTTTGGATGATGACGCCGTCGCCGGGTTCGGTGAACGCGCGCACCGCCATGTACAGCGCCATGACGATGCCGGGCGAGGTCACGAGCTCTTCGCGGGCGGGCGTGTAGCCGTGCCGCGTGCGCATCCAGTCGAAAACGGCTTTCTCATAGCGTTCGGTCTGCGAGGTGTAACCGAGGATCTCGCCGTTGACGAGCTTTGTGAGCCGCTCGCGGATCGCGGGAGGGGTCGGGAACTCCATCTCCGCGGTGGAAAACGGCACCGTCCCCGCGGGGACCGGGTAGCCGCAGCCCTTCATGAGGTTCCATTTGAAACTCGGCTCGTCCATGCGGTCGAGCACGGAAGTGAAATCGAAGTTCATGCGTTTGCTCCTTTTTTGCCCGCGGGATAGCGCAGACGGTATTCTTGTTTGTAGCGTTTGTAATGGCTGCGGAAGCGGAAGGTGCCGTAGACCGCGAGCACGGAGGTCAGCCAAACGCAGGCGAGCCGCGCGAGCACGGGTGCCCCGGGCACGGTGCCGGAAAGCACGGTGAAGACCGTGACGGCAACGGAGTACGCTGCAAGCGCGACGGCGAACAGGCGCATGCGCGTCAAAAACAGCATCACGCCGCAGCCAGCGAGTACACCGACGTCGAACAGGATCCAAAGCCCGGTCAGCGGGTCTTTCCAACCGAGATACGCGACCCACGCGGCGAGCGCGAGGCACAGCACGGCGGGCACGATCACCTGCCATTTGCGGAAATAGTTGCGCCACCAGAACTTGCCGCTCTTCAGCAGCACGGGCCTTTCGCTGCACTCGGCGTAGGGGGCGTTTTGTTCGCGTCCGCATTCTTTGCAAACGGCGCTGCCGGTCTTCAGCGGGGCGCCGCAGAATTTACAATACATCGTTGCTCCTCCTTCGGGGCGGTTTGTTCCAGTATACCACATGGCGCCGCGCGCGGAAAAGACGGGCGAAAACAAAAGACCCGCGGACGCGGGTCTCGGGAAAACGGGATTACTTGCGGGCTTCGGTAAAGGCGAGCGCCGCCGCGGCGAGCAGACCGCCGTCGTAAGCGAGCGGGGTCGCCAGCAGTTCGAGGGGGTGGTTCGGGTCGGCGTAGCACTGCGCGTCGACCGTTGCCTTGAGGCTCGGATAAAACAGACCGAACGCGAGGGAGATGCCGCCGCCGATGATGACCTTTTCGGGGTTCATGAGGTTCGCCGCCACGGCGATGATGCGCCCGAGGTACTGCCCCTCGAGCTCCCAGACCTTTTGCGCTTCGGCATTGCCCGACCGCGCGAGCGCGGCGAGCTCCTCGGCGGACTTGGTTTCGCCCGTCATCTCCTCCCAGGTGCGTTGGATGCCGGGACCTGCGGCATACCGTTCGAGGCAACCCTTCTGCCCGCAGTTGCACTGCCGCCCGCCGGGCACGACCACGCAGTGCCCGAACTCGCCCGCGTGGTTGCCGCAGCCGGTGATGAGCCCGTTGGAATAGACCGCGCCGCCGACGCCGTTGGAGACGGTGAGGTAGAGAAAGTGGTCGCAGTCCTTCGCGGCGCCGAACACCTTTTCGGCAAGGGCGCAGGTCTGTCCGTCGTTGTCCGCCCAACAGGGCAGACCGAAATAAGCGGAAAGATCCGCCGCGACGGGGATGTTGCTGAGCCCGCTGAAGCTCGCCTCGAGCCAGGTGCCGGTCACCGGGTCGGCAATGCCGGGGATGTTCGCGCCGATGATGCCGATCTCCTCCCCGGGCAGGGCGGCGATCGCCGCGTCGCCCATGCGGTGCATGGTGCCGAGGACCTCTTCTGCGCTTTTCGGCGCCCATTTTTCGTGCAGTTTCCAAAGGACGGCACCGTCTTCGCGGACGACGCCGCAGACGATCTTGGAACCGCCCATATCAAAGCAAAGTGCGTTTTTCATGTTTGCTGCCTTTCGGATACAAAAGAGCCGCCCGGGGAATGGCGGGGCGGCCCTTGGAGGTCATTCGAGGGAGTTCAGAACGTCCTGGTTGGCCTTCATCCAGCAGACGATCATGTGCAGCCACATCAGGTGCATATCCTCGATGCGCTCGTAGCTTTCCATTTCGGCAACGAGGGTGGCTTCGCTCATTTCCTTGATCTTGCCGCCCTTGAAGCCCGCCATGGAGATGATGTGACCGTGCTTCTCGTTGGCGTATTCGAGCGCCTTGACGAGGTCGGGCGAGTTGCCGCTTGCGGAGATGCAGATGATGGCATCCTCCTCCTGCATGAGGTTGATGAGCTGCTGGCGGAAGATCTCATCGAAGGCGATGTCGTTGCCGAGCGCGGTGATCTTTTCGACGTTGTCGCACACGGACAGGATGCGGAAGCGGCGGTGGTTGCCCTGCACGGCGTTCTTGCCGAAGTCGCACACGAAGTGGTTCGCGGTGCCCGCGCTGCCGCCGTTGCCCATGATGATGACCTGGCGGTTGTTCTTGTAAGCATCGAGCAGGATGTCGATGACCTTTTGGAATTCGTTCTTATCGGTTGCGTTGATGCAGTCGATCAGCTCTTTGCGGTACTGATCGAGGACTTCTCCGACACACTGGGACATGGTGATTTCCTCCTTCTGGGTGATGATTGCTGTGTTCGTTTATCGTTCGGGGTCGAAGCGTTCGGGCTGTTCGTCGAACAGCGCCAGGACTTCTTCGGGGCTTGCGGTGCCCGTCGTGCCGAGCTTGCGGACGGTCACGCCGGAGCAGAGGTTGCCGAAGGTCGCCGCCTCGGACAGGGAAGCGCCCGCACAGAGGGCGGTGACGAGACCCGCGGAGCAGGCGTCGCCCGCGCCGACGACGTCGATGGGCCCCGTTTGCTTCGAGGCGGGCATGACGAGGTGCTTGTCTCCTTCGCGCACGGCGACGCCGTGGACGTTGCAGGTGACGATGGCGGGCTTGCCGGTGAGCTGCTCGAGCGCATCGAGCGCGCCGAACACCTCTTCGGGGACGAAGTTCTTCGTTTCGGGGCAGCCGGCCATCTCCAGCGCTTCGTAGTTGTTGCACTTGATGGTCATGCCGCGGAACAGGTGGATGAACGCGCGGGAATCCGCATAGACCAAAAGGTCCGGGTTTTCCTGTGCGATCGCATGCAGCGCTTCGCGCACGCGCGTGGTGACGACGCCGGTGTCGGCTTCGGTCAGCTGGTCGAGCACGACCAGCGCGTCCACCTCGGGCAGCAGACCGCGGATGCGGTCGATCACGGCGTCCTCGAGGTCGCGCGGGGTCTTGGCGCGGTTCTTGAAATCGATGCGGTTGCCCTCGACGGGGGCGGAACCGTCCTCCTGCAGGAAGACGGGCTTGAGATAGGTGGGGGTGACGATGCGGTCGTCCTCGATGAGGCGGCTCAGGTCGACGCCGCGTGCGCGGAGCGCCTTTTTCACCTCGAACCCGTCGCCGTCGTTGCCGATGAGGCTGACGACGAAGAGCTTCCCGGTGCCGAGCGTGCTGAGCGTGTTCAGCACGGTGCCCGCGGCACCGGCAGCGCACACGGTCTTGACGGCCTGGAAGGCGGTCTTGCCGGTTTCGACGGAGGGCTCATCGAGCTTCGGGTCCACGGTCACCCATTTATCGAGAAACAGGTCGCCGATGACGGCGATGCGTTCCGCGGGGAAGCGGCGGAGCAGTTCTTCGACTCGTTCGCGCTTCATAACGGGCTCCTCAGGCGAAGAGATGGGCTTCGAGTTCGCCGATCTCGCGGTAATCCGGGATGATGATGTTCGCGCCGGCGCGGATGAGGCGCTCGCGCTTCCATTCGTCGATGCCCTTGCGCTCGGCTTCGTTGCTGGCGACGCCGACGGCGTAACCGCCGACCTCGCGGACGTTCTCGATCTCGACGTAACCGTCGCCGAAGCCGATGAGCTGCTCGCCGGAAAGGTTGTTCTCGCGGATGATGCGGTCGATGACCATTTTCTTCGAGAAGGTCTTGTAGTCGCGCTGGGCGCCGTAGACGTGCCCTTCGAAGTAGGTGTCGAGCTTCAGCAGGCGGACCTCCTCCTTGACGTATTCCTCATCCGTGCCGGAGGCGAGGTACAGCGCGACGCCGTGGCTGCGGAGCATGGACAGGAGCTCGTAGCTGCCGGGGACGGTCAGCGTTTCGGGGTCGATCGTGCCTTCGGACAGACCCTTCAGGCGGTCGTCGATGCGGCGTAACAGGCGGGCGTGGTATTCGTCCTTGTAGACCTGCGGGTCCTCGGGGGTGCCGCCGAGCTTCACGATCTGCTCGGCGAGCTCGATGCACTGGTAGATGGTCTGCTTGCCGGTGTGGAAGAAGATGAATTCCCGCGCGAGCTGTTCGAGCTCCTTCGGGTCCTTCTTCGCGCCCTCGGGCGTTTCGACGAGCATCTGCGTGAAGTAGGGGATCATGATCTCCTGCCAACCCTGACGGATGAGGCTCAGCGTGCCGTCGAAGTCGAGCACGGCGTAACGGAAGGGGACCTTTTTCGGATCTGCCGCGTGGGCGATCTCAATGGAATGCATGGCGGGGCTCCTTTCAGCGGTACATCTTGCCGCCGCTCTTTTCGAGCAGCTTCAGGTAGAGTTTCGGCACGGTCTCGTCGTGACGGCCGCAGACGTAATGGCTTTCGCCGCCGTCGGAAACGGTGCGCGCCATGATGGTCTTCCACGGACGGAAGTAGTAGCGGGCGTCGCTCTTCGGCGGCGCTTCGTGGATGTCCTTGCCCTCGAGCTCGTGCAGGTCGAACACCGCGGTGGTGAAGTGCGCGATTTGACGACCCTCCTGGAAGGCGACGTTGCGCGCCATGCTCAGGGCCTTGAGGTAGACTTCGGGACCGATGACGGCGGAGCCGAAATCCATGAAGACGCCGTTTTCGAGGTTTTCGATGGTCTTCGCGTAGACGAGGAAATCCGTATACGTTGCCTGACCGAGCGCGGCGCCGTCGCAGTTCGGATGTTCGTGGATGATGTCGCAGCCGATGCCGACATGCACGGTGACCGGCACGTGGTAACGGTAGCCCGCCGCGAGCAGCGACTCGTTGCGGTAGGGGAATTTTTCTTCTTCGATCATGCGGCCGAGCATCTCGCCGTAGCCCCAGCCTTCCTTCGCGGCGGCGACGGCACAGTCGTTCAGCTTGCCGGTCTCGCTCCAGAGACCGAACTGACCTTCGCTGATGTACTTGGCGACGCTTTCGGTGGTGGAGCCGATCATGGCGAACTCGAAATCGTGGATGGCGCAGGCGCCGTTCAGCGAGAAGTGCGTGATGAGCCCGCGGCGCGCGAGTTCCGCCATGAGGATGCCGTTGCCTGCGCGGACGCAGTGACCGCCCATCGCCATGATGACGGACGCGCCCTTTTCGCGGGCCGCGATGATGCGGTCGGCAAGGAGGTCGATGGTCTTCTCACCGTGCTCGGAAAGACCGGAGACGGCGGGGAGACGGACGTTTGCGGGATCCTGAAAGGTATCGGGACCGAGATCGTGGATGCGCTCGCCGAGCGGCTTCAGCTTCAGGCGCGAGCGGTCGAATGTTTCGAATGGCATGGTGTTTTCCTTTCGTTCAGAACGGAGCGGGTTGATTATATATAAGAGTTGTCAACGCAGTAAAGATACTACCCGCGGCGGGGTTTGTCAAATGCATTTTCCCTATCGGGAACAAGAAAAAAGCGGAGCCCGTTTCGGGGCTCCGCAGAGGGGCGGAAGGGGATCACTTGCGGGTCATGTACTTGCGCATATCGAGGATGCAGGCGAACAGGATGACCGCGCCCTTGATGATGTAAACGACGTTGCCGCTGATGCCCATGAAGGTCATGCCGGTGATGATGAGCTGCATCATGAACACGCCGAGGATGACGCCGCTGATCTTACCGGTACCGCCGACGAAGGAGACGCCGCCGATAACGACCGCGGAGATCGCATCGTTCTCGTAGTTGAGACCGAGGGTCGGGGTGGAGGTGCCGATACGGCAGGCTTCCATGAAGCCGGTGTAGCCGTACATCGCGCCTGCGAGGATGAACACGCAGATGATGGTCATCAGCACGTTGACGCCGGAAACGCGGGCGGCTTCCTGGTTGGAGCCGACGGCGAACATGTTCTTGCCGAACGCGGTCTTGTTCCAGACGACCCACATGATCGCGGTGACGATGACCGCCAGCAGAACGAACATCGGGACCTTGGTGAGGATCGGCGTGCCGTTCGCGCGGACGCCGGTCTGGATGCTGAAGAGGGTCTTCGTCGCGAAGTCGGATGCGTAGGTGGAGGGCATCGACAGCTGGACGGAGTTCGAAATGGTGAGGTAGGTACCGTAGGTGATGAGCTGCGTCGCCAGGGTGACGATGAAGGGGTGCAGCTTGAACTTACCCATGCAGAAGCCGTTGACCGCACCGATGCAGCCGCCGGCGAGCATGCAGAGGATCAGCGCGACGATGGGCTGGTTGGCGAAAATGCCGAGACCCATGATCGCCGCGAGGTAACCGGTGAGACCCGCGATACGGCCGCCGGAAAGGTCGGTACCGGCGAGGATGATGCAGCCGGCAACGCCGAGCGCCATCGGCAGACGCGCCGTGGTGAACTGCAGCAGGGAGATGAGGTTCGCCGTGCCGAAGAAGGCGGGGCGCTGGGTCTGAACGAAGATCGCAAGGGCGATGATCAGGATGATCATCAGGTGGTCGAGGCACCAGTTCAGGATGCCCTTCGGCGTGAGCTGTTTCTTTATGTTTTCCATTGATTTTCTCCTTCCGGGGTCTGATTATGCGTATTTCGCGGCAAGCGTGAGGATCTCTTCCTGCGTGGTGGTATCGGCGTCGACTTCGCCGGCGAGCTTGCCGCCGGACATGACGAGGATGCGGTTGCAGACGCCGAGCAGCTCGGGCATTTCCGAGGAGACCATGATGACCGACTTGCCTTCCTTGGCAAGATCCTGGATCAGCTGGTAGATCTCGTACTTGGCGCCGACGTCGATGCCGCGGGTGGGTTCGTCGAGCAGCAGGACCTCGGGCTCGGTCAGAAGCCAGCGTCCGAGGATGACCTTCTGCTGGTTGCCGCCGGAGAGGTTCTGGATCTTCGTCTTCTGCGTGGGGGTCTTGGTGCGCATCGCCTTGATCATCTTATCCGTTGCTTCGGACTGCTTTCTGTCGGAAAGCAGGATGCCGCGCTTGTAGCGCTTGAGACTCGAGATGACCGTGTTGTCGCGGATGTTGAGGATCGACAGGATACCCGTGGCGCGGCGCTCTTCGGTGACCATGGAGAAGCCGTTTTTGATGGATTCCTTCGGGGTCTTGTTGCGCACGACCTTGCCGTGCAGGCGGATGGTCCCGCTGCGGCGCGTCGCAACGCCGAAGATGTTTTCGAGCAGCTCCGTTCTGCCGGAACCGTCGAGACCCGCAACGCCGAGGATCTCGCCCTTTTTGAGCTTGAAGGAGACGTCGCTGAGCTTGCTGTACTCCGCCGTGAGCCCTTCGACCTCGAGGATGTTCTCGTCGAGGACGATGTTGTCCTTGGGCGGATAGACGTTCGTGAGTTCGCGGCCGACCATGAGGCGGATGATGTCGTTCATGCTCAGCTCCGCCGTCGGGCGGGTGGTGACGTACTGACCGTCGCGCATGATGGTGATATCGTCGGAGATGCGCTTGATCTCCGCCATCTTATGTGAGATGTAGATGATGCCGACGCCGCGCTGCTTGAGCATTTCGATGATGCGGAACAGGTGCTCGACCTCGGCTTCCGTCAGGGAGGAGGTCGGTTCGTCGAACACGATGACCTTCGAGTTGAACGAGACCGCCTTGGCGATCTCCACCATCTGGCGCTGCGAGACGGGCATGGTGCTCATGACCGCTTTCGGGTTGACCTTGATGCCGAGCTCGTTGAAGACCTTCATGGTGTCCGCGTACATCTGCTTTTCGTTGATGATCGGCGTGCCCTTGATCTTGGGGTAGCGGCCCAGCCAGATATTGTCCATGACGTTGCGCTTCAACGCCTGGTTCAGCTCCTGGTGCACCATGGCGACGCCGCTGTCGAGCGCGGCTCTGGAATTGGTGAAGTTGACTTCGTTCCCTTCCAGATAGATGTGACCGGAATCCTTCTGGTAGATGCCGAACAGGCACTTCATCAGGGTGGATTTTCCGGCGCCGTTTTCGCCCATGAGAGCGTGCACCGTGCCGGAACGGAGGGTCAGCTGCACGTTGTCCAGAGCTTTGACGCCCGGGAAACTTTTGCTGATGCCTTCCATCCGGAGGAGGACTTTTTCTTCAGCCATCGTTGGGAGTTCTCCTTTCAAATGAGGCAAATGGGGATGGGGATTTCGAAAAAACAAAAACGTTTCCGAAAAGATGTGCATCGGAAAACCGGAAATGTGCCCGAATTGCGGAATTGAGATCGGTCAACGGGGGTGGGATTCCGAAAGAAAAAGACACAACGCGTTGTCTGTGTGTTTTTCTTTCGCAACCGCGGACGGAAAAAGGACGGATGAGCCCCCGTGGGGGCCCATCCGTATCAAGTGCGGATTTCAGACGCCGGATCAGCCGGTGTACTTGCCGTAAGGAACAACGATCTGCCAACCGTCGCGGAGCTCGATGCCCTCGTCGAGGCCGTTGGTCAGTTCTGCGCCGTTCAGCATGTTCGCGGTGACCTTCGCGACGGTTTCGCCGAGCTTCTTGGAGGACTGCTCAACGGTACCGATCATCGCGCCGCTCGCGATCTGCTCTTTCGCCATGTCGGTCGCGTCAACGCCGAAGACCGGGATGACGATGGAACCGTCGGTGTTGTAGCCTGCGACCTGCAGAGCCTTGATGGCGCCGATGGCCATATCGTCGTTGTTCGCGATGATGAGCTCGGGCATGTTGCCGTTGGCTTCGTTGTACTGCGCGAGGATGGTGGTGATGGTCTCATTGCCGAAGGTCTGCGACCAGGAAGCGGTCGGGTCGACAATGTAGTAGCCCTCTTCGGAACCGTCTGCGGTGTAGTTCATGGGAGCCTTGTCGTCATAGAACTTCAGAGCGGGCTTGCCTGCTTCTTCCAGCGCCTTGTTCGCGTAGATGACGGAGTACATGGTGCGGTAGATGGCTTCCTGGTTCGCCTGGTCGCCCTTGAGCATGACGTAGCTGATGACGCCGTCGCCGTTGAGGTCGCAAGCATCGTAGTTCGCGACGAGGTATTCGCCGATCATCTGGCCCTGGTAGACGCCCGCTTCGGCCGGGTCGGTACCAACGTAGATGGTCTTGTCGTAAGAGGCAACGAATTCCTTGCACTCATCGTTGTTGGTGGACATCACGCGGGAGAAGAAGACGACCGGGATACCGGCGTCGACGCCCATCTGCAGGATGTTCTTCGCGGTCGCGAGCGCGCCGGAGTCGACCATCTGGACAACGAGAGCTTCGGTACCCGTGGTGACTGCGGTCTGCAGGTCATCGTTCTGGGTCTGCTGGACGTTGTTGGAATCCTTGGAGTTGGCTTCGATGCCGAGCTCTTTGTACTGCGCGAGAGCATACTCGCGGACGAAGGAGGAGAATGCATCGCTGTAGTTGTACCAGGAAACGGTAACGTCAGCGAAGGCAGTTGCGCTCATGCAAACGACGAATGCGAGTGCGAGCGTGAGAGCGAGGATCTTTTTCATGTGGGATTGCCTCTTTCTTTGAATTTCCCGTGCGGGTCTCGTCCGCGCGGGATGATAGATTTATTATATGATTGCGATACGCCGCTTGTCAATCGGAACGGATGTGTCCTTTCGGCATGGAGGATATGTGAAATTTTTCGGGCAATATGAAAAAACACCGTCATATTCGGCTTTTTCATCGGTTGGATTTGCAGGAAAACTTTTCGCGTTCATAGTTTTTTTTGATTGCGCTTTTCGGGCGCGGGTGATACACTCACACGGACGCATGCAATGCGTTACCCGAAAAGAATGCGGGAGGTATTCGGAATGGAAGGCAAAAAATTTCCCACGCGGCGTTTCGTCGTGATGATGGCGGGGCTCATCATCATGGCGTTCGGCATTTCGCTGTTCAAATTCAGCCTCACGGGGAACGACCCGTGCAACGCGCTGTTCCTTGCGACGAGCTCGTTTCTCGGCATCGACTATTCGGTGTGCGGGCTCGCGATGAACGTGTTTTATTTCGTGTTTGAAATTTGGCTGTTCCGCAAGCACATCGGCATCGGCACGTTCGCGAACTGGTTTTGTGTGGTGCCCGTTGCGGAATTCATCATGCGGAGCCTCACGCCCGTGCTGCCCGTGGCGGATACGCTCGCGCTGAAGCTGATGTATCTCGTGCCAGGCGTTCTCGTGCTGAGCCTTTCCGTTTCGATGTACCAGTCGGCGGACCTCGGCATCGCCCCGTACGACGCACTGGCGATGATCCTTTCCGAGCGCACGAAGCTGCCGTATTTCGGCGCGCGCATCATCACCGACGGCGTCTGCGCGCTGGTGACCTACCTGCTCGGCGGGCTCATCGGTCTCGGCACGCTGATCTGCGCGTTCGGTCTCGGGCCGTTCGTGACCTTTTTCGACAGAACGGTCTCGCGTCCGCTGCTCGGCATGAAGGGGGAACGGTAAGATGGGTCCGCTCAAGAACATGCCCCCGACGGTGCTCGGGCTGTACGGCGGCGTCATTCTCGGCGCCGTTGTGATGATGGTCGCAGGCGGTCTCGGGTTCAAGGCGCTTGCGGATATGTCGCTGATCCTCGGCATCTGCGCGGGTCCCTCGATCGGTTGGATCGTCGGCAAGGTCCGCGCGAAGCGGTATGAACAGGAGCACCCGGAAGAGAAGGGTGCGGAAGAGAAGGAACCCACCGAAAAGTGAGCCCGAAGGCGCGCCGGAAGAACGGCGCGCTCTTTTCTTTTGCCGGAGGGGCGGCACGATTCGGGCGCATGTGATATAATGTGCAAAACACAAGAAAGAAACCCCGGACCGAAAGGAGACCCGAGATATGTCCGTCACGAGAGAAGAGATCGACGCGCTGCGCTTCAACGTGAAGCACAAGGACAGCGGCGAGATGAAGGATGCGTTCATCGGCGGGATGATGGAGCTGCTGTTCCTGCGCAACGAGATCGGCGCGCTGTTCGGCAAGCGCCGCATCAAAAAGCAGCTGCCGAAGATCGCCGCGCACCTGGCGCTCGACCGCTGCGCCGAGGAGGACGCCGAGGGAAAGCGCCTGTTCACCGACGCTTACCGCGATGCCGCGCTGCTGTTCATCAAGCTTTCCGCGGGAGACGAGGTCTATTCCACCGGCTTTTTGAACCTGAAGAAGCTTTCGGAGGCGGACGTCACCGCCAAGCTCGAGGCGGATTTCGCGCTCATGTCCGTGCGCCTGCCCGAGATCGCGGAAATGACCGAGACCTTCGCGCCCTTTGCGGAGGGGCTTTCGGAAGCGCTGGAACGCCGCCGCCAAAAGATCGCCGCGGTACACGCCATCGAGGAGGATGAGCTGTGAAAGCGGACGTCATCGCCCTCGGCGAACTGCTGATCGATTTTGCGACCGAACGGACGGAGAACGGTTACCCCGTGATGGCGGCGCACCCGGGCGGCGCGCCCGCGAACTTTCTGGCGGCGGTGAACGCCGCGGGGCTTTCCGCGGCGATGCTCGGCAAGGTCGGAGACGATACCTTCGGCAAGCTCCTCACCGGCACCCTGCGGGAGGCGGGCATCGGCACGGAGGGGATCCGCGTGGATCCTTCGGTGTTCACGACGCTGGCGTTCGTCACCCTCGACGCGGAGGGAGACCGCAGCTTCGCCTTCGCCCGCAAGCCCGGCGCGGACACCTGCCTGAAGGCGGAGGAACTCGACACCGAAGCCATCGACGCCTGCCGCGCGTTCCATTTCGGTACGCTTTCTCTGACGGATGAACCCGCCCGCACCGCGACGATGACCGCCGTGGCGCGCGCAAAGGAGGGGGGCAAGCTCATCTCCTTCGACCCGAACCTCAGAGAAGTGCTGTGGGACGACCTTGCGCGCGCGAAGGAAGCGATGCTGTGGGGGTTGGAACGGGCGGACATCGTGAAGATCTCCGACTACGAGGTGGAATTCCTGTTCGGTCTTTCGCCCGAGGCGGGCGCGGAACACATCCTCCGGACCTTCGGGAACCGGCTCGTGTTCGTGACCTGCGGCGCCGAAGGATGCATCGTTTGCAACCGCAACGCGCGGTGCTGTGTGCCGGCGTACAAGGCGGGAAAGGTCGTGGATACGACGGGCGCGGGCGACATCTTCGGCGGTTCCGCCCTCGCGAAGGTCCTGCAGACGGGCAAGGCGCCCGAGGATCTCGGGGAAGAGGAGCTCACCGCCGTGGCAACCTATGCCGCGGCTGCGGCGGGGCTGTCGGTCCTGCGGTCCGGCGGCATTTCGAGCGTCCCCAAAGGGGAAGAGGTCGCCGCGGTGCTGCGGTAAGGGAACAAAAGCACAACGGACTCCGCGCGGGTCCGTTTTTTCATGCCCCGAAGGAAGTTTTTCCGGGAACGGCGCCGAAAAAACCATGATGTTCCGTTGCCCCGGGGGTCGGTTTCGGATATAATGTAAACTGACTATACGTATGGCCTGCCGTGTGGGAAGACCCCGTGCGGCACGAAAGGAAACCGACATGGCAACGGATACGGAACGGCTGCGGGAGATCATCCGCAGTTCCCGGAATATCGTGTTTTTCGGCGGCGCGGGGCTTTCGACCGAAAGCGGCATCCCCGACTTCCGCTCGGAGGACGGCGTGTTCAAAGCGACGCAAGCGTACGGCTACCGCCCGGAGACGCTGCTGTCCCACACGTTCTACCTGAGAAGACCCGCCGTTTTTTATGATTATTACAAGAAATATCTGCTGTGCCCCACGGCGGAGCCGAATGCGGCGCACCGTGCGTTGGCACGCATGGAGTGGGGGAGCAACTACGAAAAACGCGGCGAAGGAGCGGAACCGGTGGGGAAACTCCACGCTGTGATCACCCAAAACATCGACGATCTGCATTTTCGCGCGGGTTCGAAAACCGTATATGAACTGCACGGCAGCGTGATGCGCAACCGGTGCGAGCGCTGCGGCGCGCCCTACGGCTTGGACGAGCTGCTCAAAAGGATCGGAGACGATGCGAACGGCGTGCCCCACTGCGCTTGCGGCGGGCGGATCAAACCGGACGTGGTGCTGTATGAGGAGGGGCTCGACAACGACCTGCTCACGGCGTCGGTCAACGCGATCGCCGAGGCGGATACGCTCATCGTCGGCGGCACGAGCCTCAACGTGTACCCCGCGGCGGGGCTGTGCGATTATTTCAACGGAAAAGAACTGGTGGTCATCAACCTGTCGGAAACGGCGAAGCAGCTCGGCGCGACGCTGGTCATCCGCCGCCGTATCGGCGAGGTACTGGAAGAGACCCTGCGTGGGATGACGCCGGAGGAACTGGACAGGGTATGAGAAAGAAGATCATCCGCTTTTTGGGCGCGGCGCTGACCCTTGCCGCATGCACTGCCGCATTCGCGGCGGAGAAGGAGCATCTGTCGCTACCTCTGCCGGAGGGGGCGTTCACGGTGGTCGTGGTGCCGGATACGCAGAACATGACGTTGTTCGACTTCGGCGGCGTGCGCTCCATCGGCAAGTGGATCGCCGAGAACAAGGAGGCGCGCAACATCCTCATCGCCGTACACACGGGCGATATCGTGACCGGCGGTCTCGGCGACAAGAACTGGGAAAAGATGAGCCCCGCGCTCGCGTCGATCCGCGAGCAGGTGCCGTTCCTCACGGCGGCGGGCAACCACGATGTGGGCGGCAAGGCGTTTCTGTACGACTATTACCGCAAATGGCGCCCCGATACCGAACTGCCGGAAGAGCAGCTGTTCGAGGGCGGCAAGTGCTCGTGGCGCACGGTGGAGAGCCCCGTGGGCGAACTGCTGTTCGTGGCGGTCGGCTCCTTCGATGTGAAGGACGAAGCCGTGTACGAATGGGTGAACGGCGTGCTTGCGGCGCATAAGGACACCCCCGCGTTCCTCGTGACGCACGACTACCTGCTCTACAACGCCGAACTCAGCGGAACGGGCAAGTACCTGTTCGAACGCGTGGTCGTGCCGAATCCCAACGTGAAGTACGTGTTCTGCGGGCACAACGCGGACGCGAACACGCGCGTGACGGAGCTCGACGACGACGGCGACGGAACGCCCGACCGCACGGTGTACCAGCTGCTGATGAACATGCAGCGCGACGACCGGAAGACGGGGTATTTCCGCATCCTCACGTTTTTGCCGGACGGCAGCCTCGACGTGGCGTGCTATTCCGCCTTCTTGGACGATTACGATTATTTCACCAAGCTCGACCCGCGGGAGAGCTTCACCATCGAACGCGCATTCTGACGGCGCGTTCCCCTGCGGACCGATCAAACGACGAACGGAGAAAAGCATGAAGAAGAGATTATTCCCGGCGGTGCTGGCGCTGAGCCTGATGCTGTGCTTCGGCGCGGCGGCGGAGATCAAGGGCGGTAAGGACACGCCGGACCTCATCATTCCCGGCGCGACGCCCATCCCGACGGCGGTGCCGACGCCCACCCCGGAGCCGACACCCGAACCCACCGCCACCCCGGAACCGACCGCGACCCCGGAACCGACGCCCGAACCGACCGCAACGCCGGAACCCGAGGCGACGCCCGAAGCGATCCCTGCGCAAGCGGATGCGGCAACGGAACCGGTCCCTGCGGTGACGGAGACCCCGAAGGCGGAGCCCGCTGCGGAAGCCACCGTGCCGTATTTTGCCGGTGAGGTGCTTGCAGCCGTCGCCGAACAGCATGCCGCGGGCGTTGCTGCCGCGGAAGCGGCGCAGACCGACCTGCTGGTCGTCATGAGCCACCCGGGTGACGAGGTCACCTTCTTCGGCGGACTGCTCGAGACCTATGCGGGCGAACGCGGCTACAACACGCGCGTCGTGTACCTGACCGAGGGAACGGAGGGCATGCGCGAGGTCGCCACGCGGAACCTCATGCTGCTCGGCGTGAAGACGGACCCCGTGTTCTGGGGGTATTCGCCCCTGTATTACGACACCTACAAGGCGGCGGCGCGCACGGTTTCGAGCGACGATCTGACCAAGAAGGTCACGGCGCTCATCCGCGAGGTGAAGCCCGCCGTCGTCGTCACCTACGGGCAGACGGGTGAATTCGGGCAGGGCATGCGCATGCTGTGCTCCGAAGCGGTGCGCCGCAGCGCCGAATACGCGCCGAGCGCGAAGCGTCTGACGGATTCCGCAAAGCTGTACGGCACGTGGCAGGCACAGCGCTACTATCTGCACGACGATGCGGGCGAGACCGTTGTGAACATCGCCCGGGACGCGGAGCTCGCCTCCTTCGCGGGGCTGAATTCGCTGGAGATCTGCCGCTATCTGTACGAACCCGTGCGGCACGATGCGCAGTATTACATCGACATCGACGGCGAACACTACACGAAGGCGAACTACCGCCTGTACGCGCAGGCGGAGGGGCTGGAGCCCCCCGCGGAGGACGACCTGTTTGCGGGCATCCCCGCCGAAGCGCTCGGTGAACGCAGTGCCGGCGCCGCCCCCACCGAGGCGTGGGCGACGGTGCGGAAGGAGGATATCTCCGACGGCGTGCGCCCCGTGAACCCGCTGCATTATTTCACCGAAAAGGACGAGGTCGTTCTCGAAAGCGAGGAGGACGAGCACTGGGAGTACCATTCCCCGACGCTTTCCGTTGTGATCGAGCGCGAGCACGTGAAGAACACGCAGGGACAGCCGATCTCTTACGTTATCGCCGACCTCAAAATGAACGGCGTGAACGAATACCATTCGGGTCTTCGCGAATCCGCGCGTGCGGAATGGCCCTGGATGATGGCGCGCCGCTACGGCGCGGTGCTGGCGGTGACGGGCGACAACATGATCGCCGACGAGCGCGAGCTCAAGGGCATCATCATCCGCAATGGCGAGGTCTACAACGACCGCAAGGCGGCGGACACGCTGGCGTTCATGCCCGACCTGTCGCTCGAGATCTACGACAAGGGCTCGGTCACCGCGGCGGACCTGCTGGAGCTCGGCATCCGCGACACGTACTCCTTCGGACCTTCCCTGATCAAGGACGGCAAGATCAACCGCGACCTGTACCGCACGAAGCTCGGCGTGACGAACCCGCGCTGCGGCATCGGTATGCTCGGCAAGGGACACTATCTCATCATCGCCGTGGACGGAAGACAGCGCGAATACAGCGTCGGTCTCACGCTCGAGGCGTTCGGGCAGATGTTCTACATGAACGGCTGCAGCGAAGCGTACAACCTCGACGGCGGCAGCTCCTCGTCGATCGTGTTCATGGGTGAGATGCTGAACAAGCACGGCTCTGCCGCGAGCGACTTCCAGCGGAAGCTGCCCGATATGCTGCTGTTCGGACATTCGGAAAAGGTCCCCTCGGTGGACGACCCGGTGCTGAACCAGGGCTACGGAAGAAAGAACTGAAGAAAGAACCAACAGCGGGGCGCCGGCCCGGCGGAAGCCGGCTGCGCTCCGTGTTTTGAATGAGGAGGAAGCCATGCAAAAACTCATCTTACGCGCGGCGTTCGGAACGCTTGCCGCGTTTGCCCTTGCGGTACCCGCGCTTGCGGAAGGAAACGAAACGGCACCCGTTGCCGCAGCGGCGGAAGCCGCGACCTTCACCCTGTACGGGAAGGCCTTCCCCGCGGGGACGGAAACGATCGACCTCAATGAGACCGCGGTCGACGACCTCGCGCCGCTGACCGCTTACCTGAAGGAACACCCCGAGGTCACCCGCGTGGAGCTTTGCAACTGCGGGCAGCCGAACGAGGCGCTGGCGGAACTGCGCGACGCTTTCCCGAATGTGAAGGTCGTTTGGATGGTCAAGGTCGGCAAACGCTTCAAGCTCCGCACGGACATCACGCACTTTGCGACCTGGGAGATCCTCCGTTGGAACGACGAAGGCATCATCGAGGCGAAGAACGTCGGCGGGCACAAGTCGAAGGACGTCGACAACCTGCGCTACTGCACGGACCTCGTGGCGCTCGACCTCGGGCACAACTCGCTGACGGATCTGTCCTTCCTCGAACCGCTGAAGAACCTGCGCTGGCTCATCCTCGCGGACAACAAGATCACCGACATCACGGTGCTCGGCACGCTGCCGCACCTGTATTATCTGGAACTGCTGTCGAACCGCATCACGGATATCTCACCGCTTGCGAATCTCACGGAGCTGGTCGACCTCAACATCGGCGGCTGTTCGGAAAAGGACGCGACCGCCGTGTGCAACATCAAAAGTCTGAAACGGCTGTGGATCACCGATTTCTTTTTCAAGGACAAGAAGGCGCAGCGCGCCGAGATCGAAGCCGCCCTGCCGGATTGTGAGATCTGCTGGGTGAAGGACAACCGCTACACGCTGTACGGCTGGCGCACGCACGAACGCTATTATGAGATGCGCCGCGCGCTCGGTATGGTGATCCGGAAGAAAAAGTGAGGGGAACGGGATGCGGAAACGAATCATCCGCCGCACGGCGCTGGCACTGGCGCTGATGTCGGCCCTGCCTGCCGCGGCGGCAAAGAAAAGCCCGGAAGACGTGTGCCTGAACGGCGGGTATGCGATCGTGATGGAAAAGTGCACCGGCAAGGCGCAGAAGCTTTCGGACTATTCGCACAAGAGCAATGTGCGCATCGTCCCCGGGAGCCGCATCCGCTTTTTGCCGCAAACGGGACCGCGCGCGAACGCGTTTTACCTGTACTTCGTGCGCGTGCCGGAGTTTTTCACGCTGACCTGGCTCGACGAGGCGGGCAACGCGCTCCGTACCGATGAATACGGCACAGAGAACGACCCGGTGTATTTCAACAGCCTGTACATCAAGGAGTACGGGATCCTCATTCCGGAGGACGCCGCGGGCTTCGAATTCGTTTCGGGTTCGGACGGGTTCATCGCGGAGCTGCGGTTGTACGCGACGGCGGAGGAACTGCCCGCGACGGCGGAGCGGTGGCAGCCCTCCCATGAGAAGGCGGACCTGCTGTTCCTCATCGCGCACCCGGACGACGAGCACCTGATGATGGGCGGCATCGTGCCGATCTACGCGGGCGAACGCGGAATGAAGGTGCAGCCCGTGTACCTGACAGCGGACCTCACGCGGCGCAAGGCGGAGGCGCTGGACGGGCTGTGGTCGAACGGGCAGCGGAACATGCCCGTGTTTCTCGACCTCATCGACAAAAAGAGCGATAACCTGAAAAAGGCGCTCGAGATCTGGGAGCGCGCGGGCGTCGACCCGCTCGGGATGATCGTGGAGCAGATCCGCAGGTTCCGCCCCGAGGTCGTCGTCACCCACGATGCCGAGGGCGAGTACGGACACGGTGCGCACCGCGCGGCGGCGTACTTTCTGCAGCTTGCCGCGGAGCAGGCGGCGGATCCCGCGTACTATCCCGAAAGCGCGGAGAAATACGGCGCGTGGCAGGTGAAAAAGGTGTACTTGCACCTGTACGGGGATGCGGAAACGCAGACCGTTCTGCCCGTGGACGAGCCGCTCGCCGCGTTCGGCGGGAAGACCGCCTTCGAAATGGCGCAGATCGGTTACGAACCGCATTCCGGTTCCCAGGGGGAGCAGTGGCTGAAGCTGCTGCGTTCGCGCGAATACGATTGCTCCCGCTACGGGCTCGTGACCTCGGCGGTCGGTCCGGATGAAGCGAAGAACGACTTTTTCGAACATCTCGGCGGGACGGACCAATGAGAAAGACAAAGCTTTTCGCGGCGGTGTTCGCGCTGCTGACCGCCTTTGCGGCAAGCGCCGCGGCGGAACCCAAGGAGATCGCCACGCGGGAACAACTGGAAGCGGTGCGGCTCGCCCCCGAAGGGGCGTATGTCCTCACGGCGGATATCGACCTTGCGGGCGCACCGTGGGAACCGCTCGTGCTTTCGGGCAGCTTCGACGGCAACGGGCACACGGTGTCGAACATCGAACTCACGGCAACGAACGCCCCCGTCCGCACGACGAAGGACGGGAACAAGAAGGAATACAAGACCGCGTGCATCGGCTTTTTCGGCGCACTGGACGGGGCGGCGGTGAAGGACCTCACGCTCGCAAATGTGACTGCCGATATCCGGGGCACGGAGAACGCGTTTCTCGGCGGACTTGCCGGTTGGATGGACGCGGCATCGGTCGAAGGCTGCAGCGTGACGGGAACGCTGCGGCTGGTTTCTTCGGGGAAGATCGCCGGGATCGCCGGCATCGCGGGGTACGGCGACGGGAAGATCGCCAACTGCGTTGCGGAGGTTTCGCTGAGCATCGGCGACGATGCGGAAACAACGCCGACGGAGCAGTTTCTCGGCGGCGTGCTCGCCTGCGGACATGCGGACATTTCCGGCTGCACGGTGCGGCTCGATGCCCTATCCGCCGTGTGGGGCTACTGCCACGACGGCGGGCTCGTCGGGATGTTCGCGGTGCTGAAGAAGGACGGCTTCCGCCGTTACCGCGTGACGGACTGCACGGTGGAGGCGACCATCCGATTTTTCGAAAAGGGACCCGCGCGCCGCGCCTACTGCAAGCCGTTCCTCGGCGAGCAGCTGCACGAGAAGGTCTCCGTATCGCACAACAAGAAGACCTTCCTTAAGGAAGAAATGAAGGAATACCCGCAGGAACTGCGGTGAGGGGAAACGGGTTCGAATTAAGCTTTATCAGGGGGAAGACAAATGAACTTGAGTACGGTAGTTTTCTTGATACTCATGCTGGCTGTGGCTGTGTACGCTGTTGCTTTGTTGGTGAAAATCGGCAAAAGCATTCGGACGATGGAAGCCGTGAACAAAAGACTGACGCAGCCCGACTATTGCGCGCTTCTGAAACGGCAGAACGAACAAAGAAACGAGAACGGTCGGAAATGGTTGTTTGCCGATTCCGTTGGGGAGCTGTTTGAAGCGGAAAAGGCATTTCACGGAACCCTTTGTCGAGTGTCTTCCGGAAACTCAGAAGAGGACTGCCGGTATCCCGATATCGGTGAATATTTCGGGCAGGAATTGACCGATAAAATCGCACACAGTCATATCAGTGAGAATTTGCCCAGTGTTTTGACCGGTTTGGGAATTCTCGGAACTTTCGTCGGATTGATATTGGGTATCGTGACGTTTGACCAGAGCAGTTCTGAGGCTATCGTCGGAAGTATCGACAAACTTCTCGGCGGTATGAGTACTGCGTTCGTCACAAGTATTGCGGGCGTTACGCTTTCGTTGCTGTTTTCTTCTGTCTACAAGTGGATGTACTCCGCACTCGAATGGCATTTGGAAAGCTTTGTCGCCGCTTACCGTGAAAATGTTTTGGACGGGTCGAGCGCGATCCATGAAAACCGTTTGCTGCAAGTGCAAAAAGAACAGACGGAATTGCTGAAAGGCGTTGCAAACAGCATTGCCGTAAGTGTGTCGGAAAGTATCCATGACCGGATGGCACCGTTCTTCGGTAAATTGGATGAAACCATTGCGCGGTTTTGTCAATTGGCGAGCGAGCAGCAGCGCAACGGTGTGGCGGAAATGGTGGATGGGTTTATGACTTCCCTGAACACTGCTGTCGGTGACAACTTCAAAGAACTGTCGGAAGTGTTGTCGGATATGTGTGATTTTCAAAGACAGTCAACGATGCAAATGCGACAAACGGTCGATGAGATATGCCATTCTACGCAGACCATCGCAAAGGTCAATGAGGCAAGCGAGAAGATGCTTGCGGATATGAGCGGATATATCGAGAGTGTTCGCATGTTGCAACAATACGTCAACGAAGAAGTGCTGACGATCAAGGAACAACTCGATCAAAACAGGGATGCGGTTCAAAGGCAAAAAGAATACATCGAGCAGCTCGTTGAGTATGAGAGCAGAATCGCTTCTTTGTCGGACAGCGTCAAGCGACAAGCGGAATTGGCAGAAGAAACCGTGATGCATATGGATGAAACATGCAGAAAGAGCATGGACGCCTTGTGCACACATGCGGATGAAACCATGCGGGCATTGAGCAGTGCAAGCGACAGTGTGATCGGAAAAACGGCAGAGAGCGTCCGGGAGACGATTGCAAATGCCGAGAGGGCAGCGGAAGGCTTTGTGGCATCCGTTGAAGTAAGACAAAGGGAAATGTTGGATGCAATCGCGGAACAGCAAACGGCTATGTTTGCAACAATGGCAACCGGGCAGAAGGCACTTGCGGATGAGACCGCGGAGTATTACGGAAAAATGACGGCGGCAGCGCAAGAACAGCAAACCGCGATGCTTACAACCGTGGCCGACAAACAGAAGCAAATCTCGGATGAGATGAGTCAATTGCAAAAGGGAGCGGCGGAACGGCAAAAGGCACTTGCGGCGGAGACTGCGGAGTATTACGGAAAAATGACGGCGGCAGCGCAAGAACAGCAAACCGCAATGTTGACGGCTGTAACGGAAAGCCAGAAGAAACTGCTGAACGACGTATCGGTCTGGCAAGGCAAAATGTACGATACGCTTAAGGGACAGATGGAAATGCTGAATAAGATCACCGGGCGGACGTCAGGCGATCTCGGGAAGGCTGCGAGTGTGATGAACGAGGCTTCGGAAAAACTCGGCAAGTCCATGAAGGAGAGTTTGGTCAAGACATTCGAGGTTTTCGATAAAGAACTTGCGGAAATCACAAAGAGACTCAGCGGTACGATCGCCGAGATCCGCGATACCACGAATACCATACCGCTGCTGATCCAACACTCCCAGAAAAACTATGGAGAAACACTGGATGCGCTCAATGAAAATACACAGCGTTAT
>JAUNCT010000017.1 GCA_030526425.1 Clostridia bacterium | reverse complement strand
GCATGCTGCGCGACCCGAACGCCGCCGTGCCCATGCGCAGCGCCTACAACGCCTACCACCTGTGGTGCCGGGAGAGCGGCTACGCCGCCGAGAACAAGACCAACTTCATCGCGGAGCTGCGGAACAGGGGGTTGGTGACGAATAAGTGCATCCGCGTTCACGGCAAGCCGATGCACAACGCCCTCGTGGGCTATTCGTTATTGGACGGCTGAACGCCACGAACAGCAGAGTGTAGCAAATGTAGCAAAAGTAGCACGGTTTTCCAAAAGTGTTTTGTACGATATCTCTCTTTTTCCCAACAGTTTAGGGAATTTTGGTCATTTTGCTACGCATTTTGCTACAACTTTGCTACAGATCGAGAGGAATGATAGCTATGTGATATAAATATCGCAACTTAATATGTTTGAGATATGGCAAAGCACCTCTCGGGGTGCTTTGCCCATTGGGGAATTTTGCTACCGGACAAACTGCTCATAGTCCGGTAAGATGGGGAAAACACGAAGGAGGCAACCCATGCAAAACCATTTCACCATCGTTTCCCATTACAAAGAGCATCAGCTGTTCGTTCCACTCGAACCATTGAGCAACGATACCTTTTTCACAAACCTCGAACTCATCGACTCGCGGATGCCGAAGCTGATGCAGTTCGCTGAAGCCATCGTTCTCGAACAAGGCGTGACGAAGCTTTCCGATATCGCCGAACTCATCGCGCAGGAGCACCCATGGCACGAAACTTGGAAGTCCGTCTACAGCTACAAGTTCCGTCAGCTCATCATCGCCCTGACCTATGGCATGCTGCCGACCGTCCTTTGGGATGGCAAGGAATCCAAGCCCATCTTTCCGCTTTCCATCCTCGAGGTCAATGAGGCGCTCCGTGTTTTGTACGAGAATGCGGAGCTGAGAGTCGAATAACACCAACACTTCAAAAATTTCTTTTTTCGGATCGGAATTCCATTTTTCCCGGAATTCCGGTCTTTTTTGTATGTCCAACACCGGATTCAAGCGATGCCCCCGGAAACGGCGAGAAATAAGGGGTTTTCGTGTACCGGATGGGTGTGGTAGGATAGGGCAAACAAAGTCTTCACAAGCTCTCAGAGGTAGCGTATGTCTTTTTATCAAATCGAAACATGGACGTTGCGTGATGTTGCCAAAGCGTTTGGTTTCAAAAGCACAGTACAAGACCCGAAAGACCGAAAGGTCGTCGTGCCTATGTTTCAACGTGGTTTGCGTTGGGACAAAAAGCGCAAGCAAAGCTTTATCGAATCTCTCGAAAAGGGTTACCCTTTCGGTTCTTTGCTGTTTGCGAAGCAACAGGGCATCAATACCTATTCCGTTGTTGACGGCTTACAACGCGGCTCGACGGTGAGCGAGTATTACGAGAATCCGTTTGGTGAGGATAACATTTCAAACATCAACGGCGCATATCTTGACGCTGTTCGCAAAATCCTTTACCCCAATTCGACGACCGAGTCGCTGAACGCAAGCATTGAAACGGATATCTTAGATTATCTCCATCGCATCAAAAAGGTCGACAAAGTTGAACTGTTCGATTTGGCAGACGAGCTCTTCGAGAAACACTTGGATGATAGTGACACAAGAGACCGTTACAAGCTCGCAAAACAAATCATCAACGCTTTGACACCGTTCATCGACGAGAGCAGACAAGATTATGACGATATCTGTAATGCTCCCGTACCGATCGTCGTCTATTCTGGTCCGTTAGACCAATTGAGCGAAATCTTCAAACGCATCAATACACAAGGTATCGTCTTATCGGACTACGATATCTTCGCTGCCACATGGAGCGAAAAGAAATATGTTATCGATGACCCGAAAATCGTACAGAAGGTCATTGATAAATACATGGTGCTTCAGCAAGCAAGCTTCCAAATCGATGGCTTCGATGCCACACAAATGGCGCTGAACAAACAGCTGACCGCCTTTGAATTGTTGTTCGGTTTAGGAAAGCTTTGGCCCGAAAAATACGATTGCCTCAAATGCGACACGGAAGGGAAGCCCGACGAAATCAACGAAATCAGCTTCCTCATCGTTGACGCTTGTTTAAGCAATAGTCGCAGCATCGCCGACCTCCATACGACCCTGCAAAAGTACGATGTGAATCAGCTGATTCTCGACATCCAAGAGGCGATCCTGTTTGTCGATAAAGCGATCGCTATCGTTGGCAAGTTCAAAGGGAATCGCAGAAAAGATACGACCCTGCATTCCAAGTACCAAATCGTTTCCTTGATCGCCAACACTTTCCGGGAAATGTACGATGCAAGCGACTTGTTCAATAAACGTGCGACTTGGGACAACGCTTTTGCGAAATCGTACCAACAAAGCATCCTCGGACATTATGTCGCGGATGTCATCACAAACGAATGGTATGACGGTGGACGCGCGAAGATTTACCAAGCAATCAACGACCATCGCTTCACCGAGCCGATACCTCGCAAGCAGTGGGAACTTTACATCGACACCTACTACCAAAGAAGCATGGCAGAAAACAGCCAGCATGAACGTTTTAGCAACCCAAGAAATGCTGACTCCGTTGTTTTGAATTGCGTTTATGTCAATGTTTTCTCGGCAAGCGACCAGCTCTCTACCGAAAAATTCGATATCGAACACCTTGCGACCAAAGACCGTATGCGCAAGCTGATAAAGCCGTATGCGGATTTGCGCCTACCCGTTTCCTGCATCGCCAATTACTGCTATCTACCCGAAAACATCAACCGCAGTAAAGGTGAAAAGACGATTTATGAGGATGCGGGTCTGACAACGGCGTTGACAAATATCGAGCAGAAGTATAGCTTTACGCAAGCAAGCGATTTTGATTGGCTCTACGAAAGCTACGGCGCAAACGATAAGGACAAATTGGTACAAAACTACCAAGCATACTTAGATGCCCGTTTCAAAATCATGAGACAGAAGTTCCTTGATTTTGTTTGCCCATCAGAGCAATAAAAAAGAAGTCCGGCAAGCCTTCGCTTGACCGGACTTTCCTTATAACCAGAATGTATCTTGAAGCAGTTGCACCATCTTCTTTGCACTATCTTTGTCGAACATGATGGATTGCACGACCTTAGGTTCGGATTTTCGTGAATCACTGCCATAGGTGTCGAGCATGAAGTACTTTTCACCTTCGATTTCATAGACGGAATAGGTCGCGTCTGCGACTTTGTGCATTTGATAGCGGCTTTTTTCCAAAGGCTTCAAGTGATCGGCATCGATTTTTGTCATAGCGCACCCCCAAGTGAATCGTTGCCTTGATTATATCGCCGCAGGGATAGCGCATCAAGCAGCCATTCCGTGAACAAGGAATCCGTATTATAATATCTTACAAACCACCCACGAAAGGAGCCTCCCATGCGCATCATCCGTCTTCTGACCACTGCGGATCCCGTGTTTCCGGTGTTGTGCGCGTGGTATGGCGCGTGGCTCGGGGAGGTGAACGGAGAAACGGCGGAGGAGACCGCGCAAACGATGGGGCGCTCGCTCAATGCGGGGCGCCTGCCGCAGACCTTCGTCGCCATGGAGGGGGCAACGCCCCTGGGCATGTACCAGCTGGCAATGGCGGACGACCTCACCACCAGACCCGATCTTTACCCGTGGCTCATCAACGTGTATGTCGCGCCGCTATACCGCGGGCGCAGGGTGTTCCGCCAAATGATGGAAAGCGTGCCCGGCAACGCGCGCGCCGCGGGGCTCACCGAGCTGTGGCTCTATACGGAACACGAAGGATTGTATGAAAAGTTCGGCTGGGAATTCTGCGGCACTGCGGAGCGCTTCCGCCCCGTGCGCGAGACCGTGCGCCTTTACCGCCTGAATATCTGCGGAGCGGCGGGGGAAACCGTGCCCTGCGAAATTTGACACCCCGGGAGAACGGTGCTATGATGGATTCAACAACGATTCAATGAAATTCAAAGGACTGTTATGGAATTCAACACACCGCGCACCGATATCGGCTTTCTCGTCAAGCTCATTTACGACGCCGTCGACCGCTCGATCAACGACGAACTGAAGGACACCGGGCTCACGCATTCGCAGCTTTCCGTGCTCGATTATTTGTCTTACCGCAAGGACCGGCGCACGACGATCACCGACATCGCCGAGGATTTCTGCATCAAACACCCCACGTCAACGGGGCTGGTGAACCGCATGGAACAGAACGGCTTCGTCGAGACCGTTGAAGACAGCACCGACAAGCGCGCCCGTTTGGTGAAAGCCACGAACAAGTTCGACCGCGATACCTCCGAAGTGCGCATCGCAACGGAGGCAAAGCTTCTCAAAGGCTTTACGGAAGAAGAGCGCCGCGCCCTTTCCGCCATGCTCGTGCGCGTGTACGAAAACATCAAATAATAACGGGGGAAAGGTGCGCATCCATGCGCGCCCCGCGAGCGAAACACGGCTTTCCGCAACCCCTGCGAAACCTGCAACCGAGGCACCTTGCGTGCCTTTTTCTTTTGCCCCGAAACGGCGGCGGGAAGGCTCTTCACAGCGCCCGCGCACCGCCCATCAACCCTCTGGGATACTATGTTTTTCTGAAGCGTTATTCTATTTCAAGATACATCTATCGGAGCGGATTCGATAAGACTATAATGATACCGTACTTGTATGAAATCCATACAAAAAGATTTGGGAGGAAAAGAAGAATGAAGGCAAAGCAGTTGCTGCTCGGCATGGCGGCCGCCCTCGCGTTGGGCGTTTCCGTCGCATTCGCCGCAGAAGCACCCGCAGTCGTTGAAGACCCGCTCGGCGCGGCCAACGACTACATCAACGAACTGAACGACCGCTGGAAGAAGATCGGCGAAGACTACGCGCCCGAGATCCGCACGCTGGACAACGGCGTGAAGGTGCAGCGCACCCCGTCGGAGTATCAGATCACCGGCTGGATGTGGCAGAGCGACACGATCTCTTACAACACCTACTGGCTCGACGCGGACAACCGCGGCTGCCTCGCGTGCCACAAGAGCCTCGACGACCTCATCATGAACATGAACTACGAGCACCCCGCGTTCTGGAACACCGAGCTCGGCGTCAACACGGGCGTGCAGCAGTGCCTCATCTGCCACACGCTGGCGGATGGCTACATCACCTCGAACTACGACTTCGGTACGCTGATCCATGCGATCCACTACGCGAAGGATTCCCACTACACCGGCAACTGCATGTCCTGCCACAACATGACCAAGGACGGCATGGGCGTCCAGCTGTGGGACCTTGTGAAGTATCAGAAGATGGTCGGCATCGAGAACGTTGCCGATGTGCAGGGCGAATTCAGCTTCACGCAGGACAAGGTCCAGAAGATGGCGGAAATGTTCAGCTACGACTGGATGCACTCCGATGCGGATAACCTCCGCCACGCGCTCGGCGTGCACGGCGCGAACGTGCAGCCCCCGCAGGAGATGTTCGACGAATGGGATTTCTCCGTCCACGGTCTCGTGAACGAGCCCTTCACCATGAAGCTGCCCGAGCTCATCGCCAAGGCGGAAGCAGCCGGCGCCGTGAAGACCAAGATCTCCAAGATGGTCTGCGACTGGTGCGCAGTCGGCGGCGGCGGTATCACCAACGTCGAGATCACGGGCATCCCGCTCCGCTGGCTGCTCGAGCAGGCCGGCGGCTGGGACGAAAAGGCGACCGGCGTCATCTTCGATAACGTCGACGGTGCGGAAGGCTCCACCCGTTGCGTCCGTATCGACCGCATCGATCAGGTCTACCTCGTTTACAAGGTCGGCGGCGAATACCTCGACGGCGGTCACGGCTACCCGGTCACCAACTGGTACGAGGCGGTCGACGCGCAGAGCAACAAGAAGCAGATCACCGGTTACACCGTGACTGCGGACCTCGATTGGGAATATTACGACAAGCGCATCCCGAACGGCTGGATGAACGACCAGGGCGGCTATGACAACAAGCCCAACGCGACCATCCTCAACGTGCCCGAGGGTCTGCTCATCGAGACCGGCGTGCCGCACACCTTCGAAGGCTATGCCGACGCTTACGATCAGAAGATCGCTTCCATCGAATTCTCCATGGACCAGGGCAAGACCTGGACGAAGTACGACCTCGGCGACACCGACGTCACCAAGTGGGTCTACTGGAACTGGACCTGGACGCCGCAGACCGACGCATCCTACGTGCTGACCGTCCGCGCGACGACCGAAGAGGGTCTCGTTTCCACCACGCTGCACAGCGTGATGGTCACCGCACGCACCAACATCGCAGAGCTGGGCTGAGCCCGGGGGAGGAAATCAACATGAAAAAGAAAAAGATCGCAGCGGCGCTGACCGGCACCGCTTACCTGATGAGCTCCGTCGCGATGGCGGACGCTCAGGTCGTTTCCGTTGAGCAGGGCGCGAAGGAAGAATACACCGCCGTTGCGAACGTCGAGGGCACCTTCGCCTTCGATCAGGACGAACTGACCCCCGCGGATGAGGTGTTCAACCTCTTCGGCACGGCGGCGACCGCTGCCTGCGCCAAGCCCGGCTTCGCTCTGAACCGCGCCGAGCGCGCCGAGTACTATGTGAACGTCGGCGGCAAGGTCAAGAAGAACTTCACCATCAGCCTCGAAAAGCTGAAGGAAATGAACAAGACCGGCAACGAGATGGTCTGCTCCTGCGGTTCCTCCGGCGCTGCCGCGATGGCGCGCGTTGCGGGTGTTTCCGTTGCGGATATCCTCTCCATGGCAGAGCTCGACCCCACCGCAAACGCCGTCGCGTTCAAGGATGCGGAAGGCTACGGCATCCCGATGCCGCTGAAGTACGTGCTCGACAAGGAAGCGGTGCTCGCTTACGAAGTCAACGGCGAAGAGAACAAGGAAGGTCTGCAGGTTTGGATGCCCGCGACCGTCGCGAAGTACTTCACCCGCGAAGTCGTTGAGATCGAAGTGCTGAGCCTCGATGAAGAGCCCGCCGTCGTCGAAGTCAACCCCGAGTACCGTGCGAAGGTCAGCGTGGTTTCCCGCTTCGACAAGCCCTTCGTGCTCGGCGACGCCATCGCCGTCGAAGGTTATGCGGACGATTGCGGCAAGGCGATCTCCGCCGTCGAGTTCTCGCTGGACAACGGCGCGACCTGGACCAAGCACGAGACCCCCGGCACCACCGGTGACAAGTGGGTCTACTGGCACTTCGAAACCGTGCCCGCCGCTGCCGGCACCTACAAGCTGGATGTCCGCGCCATCGCGGAAGACGGCACCGTCAGCCCGCTGGCTTCCTCCGTCGTGTTCACGGTGGAATAAAACCCGTCATCTTGTGAAAAAGCCCCTTCCGGGAAACCGGAGGGGGTTTTTGTGTGCGTGTGTTGTCCATCGACACGGACAGAAATCCGAACCGGGATGGTCCAACCGCTTCGTGACATGGTACGCGCCCCGGTTCGAATACCGTTGTGGCATATCCCGCTTGACACAAGATGTATTCTCGGCTAAAATATAGTGTTTTTATGCAATTACGGTCTGTATCGACCATTCGGAGGAATCACTTGAAAAAAGTTTGGAGAGCGTTTTGTTGCATCGTTTTGCTTCTTGCCATGGCTTTGGCATTTGCCACATTGTGGCTCCGAAGGACTTGGGGCAATATCCGGATCGAAGCCCTGATCCTGACGATCACGCAGCCTGTCGTCGGTGCGGATCCGAAAATCGTTCTTTCCGGCGCATTGTGGATCCTGGGTCCGGTTCTGCTCGCCGGTGTTGCATGGTTCCTTGCGTTCCGGCTCGCCAAACGTTTTCCGAAACTCGGGACACTCGTTTCCGTCGCGTCGTCGGTGCTGCCGTTCTTGCTGCTGTTCGCCGCGTTCCGTTATGCGGATAACCGTTACGATATCATCGACTTTCTTTCCGCCAACCGACATCAAACGGAAATCTATTCGAACGGCACCTACGTCGCACCCGAATCGGTGAAGATCAAGAGCACCGGTGAGCGCAACAACCTGATCGTCGTATATCTCGAATCCGTCGAAAACAGCTTTTTCGCGGAATCCGCCGGCGGTGCGACCGACCGCGAGCTGATGCCCGAGCTTGCCGAATTGC
Organism: Clostridia bacterium; assembly: GCA_030526425.1. GTDB lineage: Bacteria > Bacillota > Clostridia > Christensenellales > CAG-138 > CAG-1024. The sequence continues at coordinate 41,651 of JAUNCT010000017.1, read as the reverse complement.
TGAAAGAAGAAACGAACGTCTCGTTCTCGCACACCGAAAAGTACGGCGGACCTCAGGACTTTTACGGGACGGGCTGGAGCGTCGCATCCTATGTGGCGACACTGGGTGGACTGCCGCTGAGCAGTTCCATTGAAAACGACTTGGTCGATCTCGCGTTCATGCCCGGAGCCCGGATGCTGACGGATGTCCTTGCGGACGAAGGTTACATCCAGGAAGTCGTCAAAGGCGGTCAATCGCGCTTTGCCGGCGTTTCTGAGCTGTTCGCGACACACGGTGACGTCTCCATGTTCGACTATCCCGTCATCGAAAAAGAGTACTCGCCGGAAGAGCAAGCGCACTGCGGCTGGGGGATCAAAGATTACGTTACGCTTTCCGTCGCCAAGGAACGCATCGGAAAGGCATACGCCGAAGCACAAGCCGCTTCGACCAATTTCAACGTAATGATCATCACGCTCGACCTGCATACCCCGAACGGGTATCTTTGCCCCGAATGCCCCTCTGATGTTGAGGGCCACTACCCCACGGTCATCTCCTGTCAGTCGAAACAGATTTTCGCATTCACGGAATGGTGCAAAACGCAGCCCTGGTATGAAGAAACGACGATCGCGCTGATCGGCGACCATCCTTCGATGGCAAGACAGCATGTGGGCTTCATTCCCTCGGATTACACCAGGACGACCTTCAACTGCTTTATTCACAGCAAGGCGACCCCCGTTTCAACGAAGAACAGGGTATTCACACGTTGCGATTTCTATCCGACCCTCCTCGCGGCGATCGGTTATTCGGTCGAGGGCGACCGTCTTGCCCTCGGAACGAACCTGTTTTCCGACAAACCCACCCGCGCCGAAGAAATGGGATTGAAAACTCTCGACTACGAAACGGCCGGCTTGGACACGGAGTTCACGCGAAAGATCTACGGCGGCATCATGTTCTGAGCACCGCACCATCAATGATGAAAAAGCCCCTTCCGGGAAACCGGAGGGGGTTTTTGTTTCTTCCGGCATGGCGTTACGGCACCGCCCGGTGATTTCCTTGACAGAGATTTTACATACCCTTCCTATCGGATTTGACAAACCGAAGCCAGAATAATCGAGTATTGTTTTGCCTGTGTTATGGCATCCGCCTGCCGGTGCGGGGATCGGCGACGGAAGAAACACGGAGGAAGATATTTCATGAACCTGTATGTAAACCGGGAGTTATCCTGGCTGAAATTCAACGAGCGTGTTCTGGAAGAAGCGGAGAACCGCGAGGTTCCGCTGTGTGAGCGGCTGAATTTCGTATCCATCTACCAAAGCAACCTGGACGAGTTCTTCATGGTTCGCGTGGGATCGCTCATGGATCAGATGCTGCTGTCCCGGGATATGCGCGACAACAAAACGAACATGACCGCTGAAGAGCAGATCAAGGCGGTCGCGAAAAACGTCCGTCAACTCAACCGCCGCAAGGACGCGGTATATGCGGAGCTGATGGACACACTGGAAGGATACGGCGTGCGGCTTGTGGATTTCCGCAAGATCGGCTCCGGTGAGAGCGCGGAGCTGGAGCGCTACTTCGACACGGAGATCGCCCCGCTGACATCTCCCACGACCGTGGGAAGACGGCAGCCGTTTCCCTTTCTGCAAAACAAGCATATCTATGCCGTCGCCGTCCTTGCGGGGAAGAACGGGCAGGAGAAGCTCGGTATCATCCCGTGCGGTACGGGTGTGATCCCCAGAATGATCCCCGTGCCGGGGCACAAAGGGGCTTATATGCTCTCGGAGGAGCTGATCCTGCACTTCCTTCCGAAGGTGTTCAGCGGAAGCAAGGTGGTGTCGAAATCCCTGATCCGCGTCACCAGAAACGCCGACATCGATGCGGATGCCCTGTACGATGAGGACCTCGATTACCGCGACTTTATGGAGAAGCTGATCAAGCGGCGCCGCCGGCTCGCACCCGTGCGTTTGGAACTTTCCCGCGAGTTGGATTCGGATATCGTCAAGACCTTATGCGCATATACCGATGTGCAGCCCGATCATGTTTTCCGAAGCGGTTCGCCCTTGGATCTGAGCTTTCTGTTCCGGATCCAGGATGACCTCCGCCAGCGCAGCGAGCTGTTCTACGGCAAGCGGTTCCCGCAGCGTTCTTCCCGGTTCCGTCCGGATGTGCCCGTGATGCAGCAGATCCGCGAAAAGGACCGGCTGTTGTCTTACCCCTATGAAAGCATGAAGCCGTTTCTCGATTTCCTTCAGGAAGCGGCCAACGACCCCGATGTCATATCCATCAAGATGACCCTGTACCGGGTAGCACGGCACAGCAAGATCGTCGAGAGTCTGATCGAAGCCGCGGAAAACGGGAAAAGCGTGGTTACCTTGGTGGAGCTGAAAGCCCGTTTCGATGAAGAAAACAACATCGAATGGTCCCGCCGTCTGGAGGATGCGGGCTGTCAGGTGATCTACGGGCTGGACGGCTACAAGGTCCACAGCAAGCTGTGCCTTGTGACGCGCAGCGGAAAGGACGGGACGGAGTATTATACCCAGATCGGTACGGGCAACTACAACGAAAAGACCGCACGGCTCTATACCGATTTTTCGCTGATGACTGCGGACCCCGCGATCGGTCTGGAGGCGACCGCCGTATTTCAGGCCCTCGCAAAGGGGGAATTCGTCGAGAATTCCCGGCACCTGTTGGTGGCGCCGCACTGTCTGCAAAACAGGATCCTCGGCATGATCGAGGACGAAATCAACACCGCAAAGCAGGAGAAACCCGCCTATATCGGTGTGAAGATCAATTCGCTGACCGATAAATCGATCATCGACAAACTGATCGAGGCTTCACAGGCGGGCGTGAAAATCGATTTGATCGTCCGCGGGATCTGCTGCCTGCTCCCCGGGATCCCGGGGAAAACGGATAACATCCGGGTGATCAGCATCGTCGGAAGATTCCTCGAACACTCCCGGATGTATATTTTCGGGACAGAGGAGCGGCAGAAGATCTACATCTCTTCCGCGGATTTCATGACCCGCAACACCCTGCGCCGTGTGGAAGTCGCCGCCCCCGTGTTGGATCCGGAACTGCGCCGCAGGCTCGGCGAAATGTTCCGGTTGATGCTGTCGGACAACCGTCAGGCACGTCAGCTGCTTCCTTCCGGGGAGTATGTCCGCGTCCGTAGCCGGGAGAATCCCTGCAACGCTCAGGAGTTTTTCTACGAACAGGCATATGAGCAAGCCGCATCGGATACGCCCGAACCTGCGGAGCAACCGAAGTCGACCGGGGCCGTCCTGCCATCGGCGGGGATCAAAGCCGCTTTCGGTCCGCCGGCGGAACCGAAGTCCACGGGCGGCGTTTTCCGTTGGTTCGTCAACTGCATGCATTCATTCGGAAAAAGAAAAGGAGAATCGTTATGAAATACGCGCTGATCGATCTTGGGTCCAACAGCATCCGCCTCGCCGTATACGACGTGTCGAAAGCGGACTTCAAAATTCTGTTCAAGAAGAAATACATGGCCGGGCTTGCCGGTTTTGTGGAAAACGGAAAACTGAGCCGGGAGGGGATCCTGAGTGCGGTGCAGGCGGTAATGGCCTATCAGCATACCCTGCAGAAATTGGGGATCGACAACCTCGCCGTATTCGCAACGGCCTCCCTCCGGAACATTTCGAATACCGAAGAAGCGGTGGAGCAGATCCGCTCGTACACCGGCATCGCCGTCGATGTTCTCTCCGGCAAAACGGAGGCGGAGTGCGGTTACTATGGCGCCATGGCGGATATCCATGCCACGGACGGACTGTTCGTCGACATCGGCGGTGCCAGTGCGGAGCTTGCCCTGTTCCGCGACGGACAACTGGAAACGGCGGGATCCGTGCCCGTCGGCTCCCTGAAGCTCTACCGGGACTGCGTGAAGAACATTCTCCCCGGAAAGGGTTCCAGAGAACGCATCGAAAAAACGATCCGCAAGGTCTTTTCGGAAAACGATCTGGCGGATATCCCCGCGCAGATGCAACTCGTGGGCGTCGGCGGAACGATCCGTGCCGCACTGCGTTTGTGCAGCTATCTGTACAGCTTACCGGAGGAGTGCCGCTCCTTCACGAAGGAGCAGCTGGACGGTTTGGTCGCGCAGCTCTGCCGCAACGACAAGAATGCCGTGAATCTGATCCTCCGGCATGAACCGGAACGCATCCATACCCTGGTGCCCGGTTTGCTTCTGCTGCGGTACCTGATGGAGCATTACGGCGCGCAGACGGTCACCGTCAGCTGTTACGGCGTGCGTGAGGGTTATCTCATCCGGAAAATCCAGCCGACGCTGCCGGAAGCGCAGGTGTGATCCGCAGTGCGTTTTCTGCTCATTTTACGGGGGATACCCGTTATTGCGGTGGCAGCCGCCGGGATCCCGAACTGCGCAAACAGGAGGTGAGGATCGTATGAATATCGTACTCCGAAACATCACAAAGCAATTCGCAAAGAAGCAGGTGATCGCGCCGACCGACCTGGATATCCGCAGCGGGAGCTTTACGACGCTGCTCGGTCCTTCCGGATGCGGAAAGACGACGCTGCTCCGCATGATCGCCGGACTGGAAACACCGGACAGCGGCGAGATCCGGTTTGACGACCGATGCGTTTTTTCCAAAGAAAAGGGAATCGATCTTCCGCCCGAAAAAAGGAATATCGGTTTTGTTTTTCAGGATTTTGCGCTGTGGCCCCACATGACCGTATTCGAGAATGTGGCATTCGGGCTGCGGGCGCACAAGGATACAGGGGAACTGCAAGAACGCGTCCGGGAAGCGCTTCGCGTCGTTCGGTTGGAGGGTCTTGAGAAAAGGTACCCGCATCAGCTTTCGGGCGGGCAGCAGCAGAGGGTGGCGTTTGCCCGTGCCATCGCAGTCCGTCCGCAGTGTCTCCTGTTTGACGAACCCCTGTCCGCGCTGGATGCGCTTCTGCGGGAAGAAATGCGGCATGAGCTGAAGGAATTGGTTGACGCTTTGGGGATCACTTCGGTGTTCGTCACCCACGATCAAACCGAAGCAATGAGCATGAGCGACCGGATCGCCGTTCTCAATGGCGGTGTCGTCGAGCAATACGATTCGCCCGAGGCGATCTACCATCATCCCGCAACACGGTTCGTGGCCGGATTCGTCGGAAAATCCAACTGGCTGAGCGAGTCCGAGCTGGTTCGCCCCGAAGCGGTGAGTACCGGAGAGTTCCCGGGGTATCGTTGCGATACGCTGTGTGTTCGGGATGTCCGTTATCTCGGAGACTCCTACGAAATCACAGCATCCCATCAAAATGCTGTCTGGACGCTTCGCAGTAAGAAAAGGTTTTCTCCCGGCGAAATGCTTCCGGTTTACATAGACCCAAAGGAAATCATTATTTGTCATTGAAAAGAGGTAATCAAAATGAAGAAACTCGTATCTGCGATTCTGGCAGGCTGTCTGTTTTTGGGCATGACCGTCTGCGGCTCTCAGGCATCTGCCGGCACGGAAGCAAAAGAACTCTCCGGTAAGGTGACCGTCTATATGCCCAGCCCCGCAGGGCTTGCCGACAAGCTTGCGGCCGCTTTCACCGAAAAGACCGGTGTCGAAGTGGAACAGTTCCAGGGCACCACGGGTGAGATCCTCGCAAGACTCGAAGCCGAGCAGGCAAACCCCATCGCCGATGTGGTGATCCTTGCCTCCTGGTCCGATGGTCTCGGCATGAAAGCCAAGGGACAGCTGGTAAGCTATGTGCCCGAAAATGCGGACAAGGTCAACAGCGGTTGGATCGATGCGGATAACACGCTGTTCGGTTACAGCGCATCCGCCGTCGGCGTGATCTACAACACCACCGTGATCCCCGAACTGAATGCCGATTGGGCTGAACTGGCAGATGCAAAATACGCAAACGACATTGCCATTCCCGACCCCGAAAAATCCGGCGCATGCAAAGACTTTCTGGCGGGTCTGGTGACCGGTACCGCAGACGGTATGTCGGTCATGGAAGCTTGGGCAGCCAACGGGCTGACCGTCCCCGGTGCCAACAAGGCAGCGCTGGAAGCGGTGACCACCGGCGAGAAGGGCATCCTGATCGCAGGCGTTGACTACAACGGTTACTCCTCCATGAAGAAGGGAGAACCCCTGAACATCTACTATCCCGCATCCGGTACCGTTGTGAATCCCCGTCCGGCGATGATCCCCGTCACCGCGCCCAACCCCGAAAACGCAAAGGCGTTCGTGGACTTCCTGTTCAGCGACGAGGCACAGGCTCTGGTTGCCAAGGCATATCTGCTCCCCGGCCGCAGTGATGTGAAGTGCGAAGGCAGAACCAATCTGGAGGAGATCCCGCAGATCCCCTGTGATTGGACCAAGATGATGGAAGTTGCCTCCGACACGGCTGCGAAACTGAACAGCCTCTGCAAATAAGAACGGCAGGAGGGGTTATGAAACAACTCAGCCGGAGACAAAAAGCAATTTCGGTTTTGCTTTTGGTGCTTCTCGCCGGTCTGATTCTGTGCCCTCTGATTTCGGTATTCACCAAGGCGGTCATCCGGGATGGCCGCCTTGAACTGTATCGGGCATGGAAAACCACAGTAAACAGCGAAAATATCCTTACCGTCTTCCATTCTCTTCAGCTCGGAGTCTGTGTGGTGCTGTGTTCCACGGCGATCGCCGTCCCAACGGCGTTTCTGTTGTCCAGAACGCAGCTGGCAAAGCACAGGTGGACGGATATCGTGTTTATGATCCCGTTTATGACACCGCCCTATATCGCTTCCATGGGGTGGATCCTGTTCATGCAGAAGAGGGGTCTGTTTCAGCAGCTGTTCCCGGCAACGGGCGCCCTGTCGGAGCGTTTCTTCTGCTTTGGCGGGCTTGTGCTCGTGATGAGCCTGCATGTTTTTCCGTTTTTGATGACGATGCTCAAGAACGCGATGCTGAACATCCCGGCAAGTCTGGAAGAAAGCGGTGCGGTGTTCGGTGCGGGTTTCGGTATGCGGCTCCGCAAGATCCTCGCGCCTTTGCTGACCGGGAACTATGCCATCGGTGCGCTTCTGGTGTTTGTCAAAACGCTGTCGGAATACGGAACGCCATACACGCTCGGCAGAAGGATCGGCTTCTATGTGTTCACAACGGATATCCACCGCTATTCGACCACGTCTCCCATCGATTTCGGCAGGTCCGCAAGCTTGTCCTCGATCCTTGTGTGCATCTGCATGTTCATGTGGCTTCTGCAAAACCACATCACAAGCCGGACCGGGTACCGGCTGATCGGCGGAAAAGGGAGCAGACCGGCACAAACGAAATTGTCGGGACCGGCTGCGGTTCTTGCGTGGGGTTGGATCGCGTTGGTGCTCCTGCTGGCGATCGGTGTCCCGTATTTTTCGATCGTTTCCACGTCTCTGATCAAACTGCGCGGCTACGGTCTTGCAGCCGGTAACTTCACCCTGGACCACTACAGGGAATTGTTTCAAACCGCAAAAGCCGCAGCTTCGGTCCGGAACAGTCTTCTGCTGGCGGTCTCTTCGGCGACGATCTGCTCTGTGATCGGCACCGCGGTCGTGGTGACGGTCCGGGCAACGAAAGGGGTCTTCCGGAAAATACTGGAGGGGATCAGCCTTCTCCCGGAGATGCTGCCGGGCATCGTTCTGGTGATCGGCATCATGCTTTTCTGGAACGCAGTCTACCGGGTGATCCCGCTGTACAATACCATCGGCATCATGATCCTCGCTTATGTGGTGTTGTATCTGCCGTATACGGTCCAATATGTGACGAGTGCCTTCACGCAGATCGGCGACAGCCTGCTGCAGGCGGGCAGGACCTTCGGCGGTTCTCCTTTTTATGTATTCCGCCGCATCACCTTGCCGATGATTTCCAAAGGCATTTTTGCGGGGTGGATGATGATTTTCATCATTGCCTTCCGTGAGCTCGTGACCGCGAGCCTGATCGCGCCGCCGAATACGCTGGTCGTTTCGACCTATATCAACCGGGAATTCGAGCAGGGAAGCGTTTCATTGGGCATGGCAATGGCGGTGCTGTGTGTGTTGATCACCACGACCGCACTGCTTGTGTTCCATTGCCTCACCGACAAAAAGAAAGGATAAGCAGATGGAGCTGTATATTGCAGGCGGCTGCGGCGAGCATGGCAGAAACTGTTTTTATGTGCAAGGCGATCCCTTGTGCTTTTTGGTCGACTGCGGCACTATGGCGGGAACGCAGGGCGACCCCGATCCGCGCCTCTCACGGGAACAGATCGAACGGATCGATGCGGTGTTTCTCACGCACTCCCACGCAGATCATACCGGTGCCCTCGGCCGTTTGATCGAACGGGGGTATTCCGGACCCATCGTCGCAACGAACGAAACGCTGCGCCAGCTTCCGAAAAAATATCCCAATACGGTTTCTCTGGAAGAGATCTGTGCGGACGGCAGGGGAGAGTTTCGCGGCATGTCCGTCACCTGGGGACGCAGCGGTCATTGTGCCGGCAGTGTCTGGTACCGTTTCGAAGAAAACGGGAAATCCGTGCTCTTCTCGGGCGACTATACAGAAAAATCACAGGTGTATCCCTGCGATTTCATTCGTTCGCAAACAGCCGACATGGCGGTTTTGGATTGCGCCTACGGAACCGATGAAACGGCATTCGAGACCTACCGGGAAAGGATCCTCGGCAGAACAAAAGAACTGGCGGAAGGATCGGGTTTGATCGTGTTTCCCGTTCCGAAATACGGCAGGGGCTTGGATTTGTTCCGGCTCCTTTCCGGGGAACTTCGGATCCCGTTTTACGGTGATTCGCTCTTTCTGCAAAATCTCGATGCGGTACGGCGGCACGGATTTTGGTATGCTCCTCTTCGGTCCGATGTGCCGGTTTGCCCGTATAGGAATGAAAGGCACGGTATCGTGTTTGTCAGCGATCCCCAGCTTCGGTCGGAAGAGGCGAGAAAAACCGTTGCATCTGTGTTGTCTGCCGGCGGAAAAGCCATCATGACCGGCACCGCGGAACACGGTTCTTTCAGTGAAATGCTACTGGAAAAGAAGGAGATGGAGATGATTCGGTTTCCCGTCCATTTGAATCACCGGCAGTATGAAAAACTGATTTCCGAAAACCGCTTTTCCAAAGCGATCCCATACCACACACCGGAAATCTCCTGTGAAAGCCACTGCGTCTTCTGAGAAAGCGGACCGCGATTCCGTATCGCCGGCGTTGCGCATTGCATCCGAAGTATCCGCAATCACACAACAAAACACCCCCGGGCAAAGTCAAACGCTTCCGCCCGGGGGTGAATTCATTTTCCAACAGTTCGCATGCGCCGGCGTGACGCCTTTTCCTTATGCCTTCGCGCCCGCATCCGCGATGCGCTCGAACACGAAGTTCGCATCGTCCGAAAGGTCATCGCGGTAAACATAACCGAGGCGGTCGAAGCCCTTGAGTTCCTCGGGATCCTCTGCGTTGCGCTCCGCAAGGTAACGCACCATCTCACCGCGCGCCATCTTGGCGTAGGTCGCCTTGGTCACGAGCTTGCCGTTCGCACCGCGCTCGAGAAATTCCGCGGTGATCATGCGGTCACAGGGCGAAAGGTAGGGGGTGATGCACTTCGAATACTCCTTCGAGGCGAGGTTCACGATCACGCCGCTCTCGACGCGCACGGCGTCGTACAGCTTGCGCCCCCAGAAAGCATACAGGTTCTTCGCACCCGCGGGCACGCCCTTCGCCTGCATCTCGAGGCGGTAGGGAACGATGCCGTCCATCGCCCGCAGCACGCCGTAAAACGCCGACAGGATGCGCAGGTTCTTTTCGACATAAGCGAACTGCCCGTCCTCGAACACCGAGGGCGCCATGTACTTGTAGGCGATGCCGTCGTAAGCCAGCACGGCGGGGGTGAGGTTTGCCGAAAGGTCCGCGTTCTGCAGTCTTTCAATGTTTTGTGCGGCAATTTGTTCGTTACAATTCCACAGGGCCTTCAGCGCGCTTTCGGACAGCGACCGCAGCCACGAAAGGATTTCCCGCGCCTCTTCGATGTATTGCGGCGTGCCCGTGGGCGCGAGCGCGTCCGCGTCGGCGGTCATCTGCTTCGCGGGCGAGAGGATGATCTTCATTCGGAAAGCACCTTGAGCGTGTTTTCGGGGTCGTCCGCCGCCTTGACCTTGTCGTTCGCGCGGACGATAACGCCCTCCTCGTCGATGAGGTAGGTCGTGCGCACCACGCCCATGGAGACCTTGCCCGCCATCTTCTTTTCGTGCCACACGTCGTATGCTTCGATGACCGTGCGCTCCGGGTCCGAAAGCAGGGTGAAGGCGAGCCCGTACTTCTCCTCGAATTTCTTGTGCGACGCGACGGAATCCTTACTCACGCCGAGCACCACCGCGCCGCGTTCGTTGAACTGCGGGATGCGCTCGGAAAAACCGCAGGCCTGCTTCGTGCAGCCCGCCGTGCTGTCCTTCGGATAAAAGTAGAGCACGACCTTCTTGCCGCGGTAATCCGAAAGCCTGTGTTCGGTGCCGTTCTGATCCTTGAGGGTGAAATCGGGTGCTTTGGTCCCAACTGCCAACATGTTCGTTTTCCTCCGTAGTTTGGTAATGGTTGTATGGTTTCTGTTCTGCGGTCACCGCATTCAGTCCGTCGAAGACATGAGCAGCACGGCGAACCGCCCGAGTTTGATATCGTATACGGTCACACAGGCGGTGCCCCACCATTCGTGTCCGGCGTCGAAATAATCCGACCAATCGGTCGACCAGCGCACGGCGGTCAGCGCATCCGTCCCTTTCGGGAACAACGCCGCGTTCACGGTTTCGAAGGCCCTCTTCGCACCTTCGTCTGCGGTTTCATCGCAATGGGGCGGGCGGGCAAACGCCATCCAATAGGGGATCTCGCCGCCGTCGGTGACGCTGTCGGGCAAAGGCGCTTCGGGCCACGCGAGCAATTCAGCCGTATCTTCCGCCGTTGCGGTCGCAAGCCGCACATCGTACCGCCACGGTTCCGCCTGCGGTCTCCGCGCATTGATCCGGTCCATCGCAAAGGCGAGCGCGCGACGGTGCGAAACGAGCCCCGCGTAAGGCACTGAATCCTTCAAAAGCACGTAGTCCACGACGACACCGGGATACCCCCGCAGCACGCGGTAAAACGGATCTTCCGTCAGTTCCCGGAAACGGGAGTCGGGCAGAGGTCGCCCTTCACTGCAGCGCACCGCCGTATCGACCGTCGCTTGGTTTTCCCGATGCACGGTGTTCCGTTCCATCGCTTCGCCTCCCGTTCAACGGTCCGCGCGGTAGGAGACCGCGTTGCCGTAAGCGTCGTACAGGGTCACGCCGTCGTCCTTCTTTTTGTTCAGCACGCGCTTCACGTTCCACGTAAGGTCCGCCGCCGCATCCGCATTGCTGCCGCCCACGGTCAGGCTTTGCCCCGGGGCAAGCACCGTCCCCTGCGGGATAACGAACAGAATGTTCTTGCGGTCGGGAATGAGGTACCACCCGCCGAGGTCCACAGCGGAACCACCCGCGTTTTTCAAGGTGATGAGATCCCGTTCCGAATCCGTTGCCGCCACTGTGATGTGTTCCGCGGTTTCGGGCAGACCGATCAGCTCCGTGCGGATGCCTTCCGCGCCCATCGTCACGAGCACCCCGCCCTCGGCATCCTGCGTTTCGAGCACCGTTGCGCCGGTGTCGTACAGCCGCTCCATGAGATACGGGTCGGGCGTGCCCGGCTTTTCGACGGAATCCGTCGTGATCACCGCGAACTTCGGGGCGCACGCGGCAAGGAACGCCGCGCTCGCGGTATCGTCGTCCGCATGGTTCGGGACCTTCAGCACATCGCACTTGAGGTCCTGTCCGGAAGCGAGGAGCACATCCTCTTCGGGGTATTCCATATCGCCCGCGAGCAGTATCCTGCCGTGCGGCGTTTCGAGCATGAGCACGAGAGAGTTGTTGTCGTCCTTATCGGTGAAGAGCGTCTCGGGCGCGAGCACCCGCAGAACAGCGTCCCCGAGAGGGAGCGCATCGCCCCGCCGGAGCCAAACGACGCTTTGTCCGCGGTTCGCGGCCGCCGCAACGGCAGGGTGCTTGGATTCCTTCTTGATACCGGTATAATACGCCGAGGCGTACCACGTGCCGACGGGGATATCGCTTTCGGAAAGCCACTCGAGCCCTTCCGCATGGTCGCGGTCGTTATGGGTGAGGACCGCGCCGTCGAACCCCGTGATGCCGAGCAGCTCCATCGCATACAGGATCTTCCCGCGGGAGCGCGCGTAGCCCGCGTCGATCAGGAACGCCTTGTCAGCGGTCTTGAGGATCAGCGCGTCGGCTTTCCCCGCGGAAACGGCAAACAGCGCGGTCTCCGCCGCGGGTGCGGGTTCTCCCAGACAAAGCAAGGGGAAGAGCAGGGCGATCGCAGCGGCAAGCGCCGAAAGGATGCGTTTCATACAACACCTCGGATGGTTCTTTTGTACCATATTACCATGGAACGGCCGAATGCGGAAAGCCGCGCATTGTGAACATGCGGTAACGAAAAACCGCCCTTCCGGACGCCTTTCGGGAGCGGAATTTCCGCTTTTTCGTGCTTTGCGCCGCCCGATACCGCCGAATATCGAATTTTTCAATCGCAAAATTGACAAATTGCTTGCTTTTCGTGGATGCGCGGGTCTACAATGGTGAAGTATCCAAGTACTATGTCCGTCGTCCGCAAAATTTTGCGGGGGGGGGGTACGTTTTCCGTACTCTTCGGCACGGTGCGATGTCACTCGGCCCCGCGGGGCGTTCAACCGGAGGAACATCCATGCTGCGAATCAAACCACATCCCACCCTCACGCGCCTCTTCGCTTTGGCGCTTTGCGCCGTGCTCCTGTTCGGTGCGTTTTCGGCGACCCTTGCCGAAGAAGCGCAAACCGCGCAGAAAACCGTGCGCATCGGCTACGTGAGCGCGAAGAACTACGAGGAGGGAGGTCCCGGCGAATACAAGCGCGGCGCGGGTTACGAATACCTGCAGAAGATCTCCTACATCACGGGGTGGAAGTACGAATACGTCTACGGCACCTTCAAGGACTGTCTGCAGCAGCTCATCGACGGTGAGATCGACCTGTTCGGCAACGTCTCCTACACGCAGGAGCGCGCCTCGCAGATGCTGTTTTCGACCTATACGCAGGGCAAGGACGTTTACTGGCTGCACACCGATGTGAACCACCCGGCGCTGCTCACGGGCGACCTCAAGGCGCTGAACGGCTGCCGCATCGGCGTCACGTCAAACAGCTTTCAGGAGAGCCTTCTGAAGGAATGGCTCGAAGCGAACCAAATCGAAGCGACGCTCGTCGGCTGTTCGGGCTTTGCGGAAATGATGGAAAAGATCGACGCGGGTGAGATCGACACCTTCACCGCACCCGACCTTTCGCCCGAATACGGTTACCGCGTGGTCATCGGCATCGGCAGCTCGGATTATTACTTCGTCGTCTCGAACGGCCGCCCCGACCTTTTGGAAGAGCTGAACGCGGCGCTGTTCGAGATCCAGAGCGCGGAGACCGACTACAACACGATGCTCACGCAGAAGTATGAGTACAAGGCCGCAACGGGCTGGACGCTCAACGCCGAAGAGCTCGAATGGCTCGCAGCGCATGACAACACCATCCGCCTCGGCATCCTCGAAGACTATCTGCCGTTCTCCGGCATCCGCAACGGCGAGACCGCCGGCGTCGTCACGGCGCTCATCGACTCGCTGAAAAACGACTACGGCGTGACCGTCGCGCTCACAACCTACAAGGACATGTGTGAGATGGACTGCGCCCTGACGGAAAACAAGATCGACCTGTACGGACCCGTCGCGGGGGACCTGTACCTCACGGAGCTCGGCGACCGCGTGCTGTCGGATGCGATCCTGCAGACGACGCCCGTCATGATCTACAAAAAGGGTCTGAGCGACCGCAACCCCGTCATCGCGACCTCGCAGTCGGGTATCTTCACGCCGGACATGGTCAACGTGCTGTTCCCGGATTCCCCGACGAAGGAATACGCCGACGTGTACGAAGGCATGCGTGCCGTCAGCCGCGAGGAAGCGGGCGGCGTGCTCATCCCCTCGGCGCGCATCAACGTTTACAAGACCGACCCGCTGATGGAGAACCTCTCCTTTGCGGAATTCACCAACCGCACCGAGATCTGCCTCACGGGTTCGAAGCTCAACCGCCGCGCGGTGACGATCTTCAACAAAGCCATCTCGCGTTCCTCTGTTTCGCTGAACGGCATGGTCCTCGCGGAAAGCGCCGATGAGGGAGGAATGAACCTCGCGGCTTTCATCCGTCAAAACGCCTGGACGGTCATCACCGCGCTCGGCACGGTGCTCGCGGTGTTCGCCGTGCTCGTGCTGTTCCTCATGCGCAACCGCCGCAAGCTCACCAAGGCGCTCGCCGACGCGAACCGCGCGAACGAAGCGAAAACGGTGTTCCTCAGCAACATGTCGCACGATATCCGCACGCCGATGAATGCGATCCTCGGCTACGCGATGCTGCTCGAGCGCGAATTCGAAGCGCAGGACACGAACGATTACATCGGCAAGATCCGCAGCTCCGGCGAATACCTGCTGTCCATCATCAACGACGTGCTCGACATGGCGCGCATCGACAGCGGCAAGATGACCATCGACGAGACCTTCTTCCCGATCTCGGACGGCATCGGTCTCGACGAGATGTTCCGCAACGACATCGCGAAAAAGAACATGCACTTCACCGAGGAAGTCGAGATCAAGCACCCCTACGTGTTTGCCGACCGCGCCAAGGTGAGCCAGATCGTCATCAACCTCGTTTCGAACGCGATCAAGTACACGCCGGAATACGGCACCGTGCGCGTGTTCGTGAAGGAGATGCCCTGTGAAAAGCCGGGCTTCGCCACCTATGTGATGACCGTTGCCGACAACGGCATCGGCATGAGCAAGGAATTCCAGCAGCACCTGTTCGATTCGTTCACGCGCGAACAGAGCACCACCGAAAGCAAGATCAACGGCACGGGGCTCGGTCTTTCCATCGTGAAAAAGCTCGTCGACCTGCTCGGCGGCAAGATCGTCGTCGAAAGCGAGACCGGAAAAGGCAGCCGCTTCACCGTGACCTTCACGCTGCGCGTCTGCGACGACCCCGAACAATACCTCTCGAAGAAGAAGGCGGAGGAGGCGACCGTCGACCTGACCGGCCGCAGGATCCTGCTCGCGGAAGACAACGCCCTCAACGCCGAGATCGCCATCGCCCTGCTGAAGGATTCGGGCGTGACCGTCGACCATGCGGAAGACGGCGTCATTTGCCTCGACCTGCTGACGAAGTCCGCCCCCGGCACCTACGATTTCATTCTGATGGACGTGCAGATGCCGAACCTCGACGGTTACGAAACGACCCGCCGCATCCGCGCCCTGAACGACCCGAAGAAAGCGCGCATCCCGATCGTCGCCATGACGGCGAACGCCTTCGAAGAGGACAAGCAGAAAGCCCTCGAAAGCGGGATGAACGATTTCGTGCCGAAGCCCATCGACCTTGCGCTGCTGATGAAGGTCATCGCGAAGATCGTCGGCAGGTAACATCCCAAACAAAAAAGCTGCCCGCAAGGACAGCTTTTTTTTGCGTTCATAGGGAAAGGAGCGGGTCCGCACCCGCGTCGTGCACCGCGCCGAGTTCTTCGAGCAGGCGCACGGAAAGGATATCGAACGAGGTATGCTCGACGAGGCGGAACACCGCGGCAAACAGGTCCGCAAAATCCCGGGAGCTCGTGCAGGCTTCGGCGTTGCCCACCGCAAGGAAGCGCAGCAGGGAATAGACCACGCACAGCGCGGTGAACTCGTTTTTGAGATCCTCCGGGCGGTCTTCGAAGGGGAAGCAGATGAAGAACATGTGGTTCACGAGCATGTGCTCGAACACGGTCTCCCACAGAGGCAACGCGGCTTCGAACTTCCGTTCCGCCGCGAGGTACCGTTCCAACGCGTTTTCATCCGCAGAACCGAAAACCCCAAGTGCCGTTTCTCCGTAGGCGCGCACGGCATCGCTGCGCTCGTCCAGCCGCTCGATGAACCTTTCCGCCAGCGCAAGCCCGCGCCGCATGCTTTCCCGGTCGATCGCCGCGTTCCGTTCCGGGGTACCGGTCCGGGGTGCGTTCAGCCAGCCGAGCACGGCTTCTTCGCCGCTTTCCATCGCTCGGGTCAGTTCTTCGAGCCGTGCCTTCAGCGCGGCGAGGCGTTCCGGAATGGACATCGTCCTGTCCTGCATGGTGCGGATGAGCGAATGCCGCACTTCCCACTGGTGACCGTGGGTTTCGAAAAACACCTTGCGCTCCGCATGCGGCGGCAGGCGCAGTTCTTCGGTGCGGGTGAGAAAGGTCAGCGGTGCTTCCCGTTCGAGAAAGGCTTCGATCACCGCCTCGCAGCTGTTCGCGCAGGAGATCTCGAGCCCGTCCGCTTCCTTGCGCACGCCCCGCGGGTACAGTCGGCAGACATCCGCCAGCACATTTTCGCCGAGCTGCGCATGGAGCGCGCAGCGCCCGTCTTCCATCCGCAGGTAACAGTTGCCGGAATAATCGTGGCGCATCGACGCATAGCGTTCGGGCGTGGGTTCGAGTACCGTCTGCACGCCGCGGTCGATCTTTTCGCGCAGTTCCGCGCTGCATTCCGCCCCCGTGATGCGGAAATAATCGGCAAGGGAAAGGGAAACGGGCCAGCCCGTGCAGCAGGCGTTGCGGCAGGCCCCCATTTTGCAAGCAAAGCCCGGGTAATAGTCGGGCATTCTGAATTCGTGTCGTTCCATGGTCTTCTCTTGAGTAAGTTGGTTTTGTCCGCCCGTGTCAATGCGCACGGACCGAACGAACGCGATTTTATCAAAGGCTCACGAAGCACGGCAACAACCGATTTCGTATGGTTACCATACCGAAAACATTGCTGTTTCGAATAAAAACAGAGCGCCTCCCGACCGGGAAGCGCTTTACCTGTACGCCGGTCTGTCACCGCGCGGCAATGCCGCCGCGGTACACGCGCACGATATTGAGTTCTTTATCCAAAAGCACGATGTCGGCACGGCATCCGGGCGCAAGGCTCCCGACCGAAGGGTCGCCGAGCGCCGCCGCGGGGTTTCGGGTGCAGCAACGCACCGCGGTCTCCAAGGGCACGCCCATGTCCTTCACGGCAGTGACCATACAGCCCATGAGGTCCGTGACCGAGCCCGCCAGCGTCCCATCCTTCAGTGTCGCCCTGTTTCCGTTTACGGTCACCTGCTGCCCGCCGAGGGTGTATGTTCCGTTGCCGAGCCCCGTCGCGCGCATGGAATCCGAAACGAACACGACCCGTTCCGCACCGTAAAGCCGCAGGGCGTTGCGCACCGTCGCAGGGTGCAGATGCACGCCGTCCGCGATGAGTTCCACCGTGATGTTCTCCGCATCCGCCGCTGCGCCCGGAAGCCCCGGTGCCCTGTGCAGCATGGGGCGCATGCCGTTGTACAGATGCGTGACCTGCCGCGCGCCCGCCGCGAACGCCTCCGTACAGGTCCCGTAATCCGCATCGGTGTGGGCGAGGGAGAAGCGCACCGTTCCGCACGCGTTTTCGATCAGCTCCGTTGCGCCCGGAAGCTCCGGCGCGATATCCACGATGCGGACGGTGTTTCCCGATGCCCGCTGCAGTTTTCGGAGCAGCTCCGCATCGGGCGCTTTGAGATATTGCGGATCCTGCGCGCCGCACCGTTCCCGCGAAAGGAAGGGACCTTCCAAACGGATGCCCGCAACGCGCGAACCGTTGTCATCCCGAAAGTCCGCGACCGAACGGCAGGCGAGCTCCAGCTCCCGTTCCGGCAGGGTCATGCCCGCGGGGAGGATCGTCGTGACCCCGCGCCCGAGTTCATACCGCGCCATCGCCGCGAGACCTTCCGCACTGCCGTCGGAAACATCCGCGCCCGCCGCGCCGTGCAAGTGGATATCCACAAGCCCCGGGATCGCGTACAAGCCTTCGGCATCGATCGCATCCTCTCCGTGCAATTCCGCGGAGAACGAAAGCTCCGTAACAGTACCGTGTTCCGCCGCAAGCGAGCCCTTTCGGAGGGTTCCTTCCGGCGTATAGATCCAAGCGTTTCGAACGATCATCTTACCACCTCAATACTTTTCGGGCGCCGTTTGGTCTTCCGAGACCGCACGGATATCGCCGAAGGGGATGCGCGCCCCGGTTTCGAGCACGAGCACACCCGCCTGCGGGTCGACCTTTTTCAGCCGAGCCCGCGTGACTTCGTAGCTGCCGCCTTCTTTGAACGGGTCGGGCACGTAATGCGTCACCGCAACGAAGGGGCGTTCCGCCGACCTTGCCGCGAGTTCCGTGAGCTTCCGCCCGATGCGCTCGCGCTCTTCCTCCGACAGTTCGGCTTTGTCCGAAGTGAAACGCGCCGTTTCGCCGATGAGCTCTTCATACCCCGTGAGCGCGGCAAAGGGGGCGAACTGCGCCGCGCGGTTCAGCCGCGGCATCGGCGGGTGCTTCTTCGACACGGGGCGCTGCATGCCGATGAGATCCGCGTATTCCGAAATGTCCTTGTGCGGTCTCACGCTTTGTGTCCTCCGATCTGCCCGTTCCGCTGCTGCATCGTCGCTCCCTCGCGCAGGGAAACGCCTTTCAGAATGGCGTTCTTGCCGAATTTCTTCTTGATCTCGAGGATCGCCGCGCCTTGCGCCTGTTCCTTTTCGCGCTCGGCTTCACGCGCCGCGTAATCGGTGAAAAGGTCCAGCTGTTCCGCCTTGGCGTCCGGCGCCTCCGCGGCGGGCACGGTATGATTCGCCACAACGGAGATCCTGCGGATGGTGAGCCGCGGGTCGGCGATCTCACAGAACAGTTCCGCCGCTGTTTCCGTGATGAGCGGGACGGAGTTCGTATAGCACCCGAGCTTCTTCGAGCCGTGCGCCTCCTTCGGGACCTGCCTGCCGTAGCGGTCGGTCACGGTCGGCCCGGTATACGCGCCCGAGGCGCAGTTTTCCATATCGTAATTCACCGTGAGCACCACGCTGTCGGCGACGAGGTGCTTTTCCTTCAGCTGCAGCGCGAGCGTATCCGCCATTTCCTTGACGATGATGCGCCCCTGTGCAAACGGATACGGGGAAGAGAGCACCTGTGCGGAGCCGAGGCTTGACCCTTCGGGCTTGAACGCCTTGATGTCGGGGATCGTACACGGTTCGACGCCCCACGCGTGGTCGATGAGCAGTTCCGCGTTCACGCCGAACAGACGGTACAGCAGTTCTTCGTTGTCGACGGAAGTCCGGGCGATGTCGCCCATGGTGTAGATGCCGCGCTTTTCGAGCTTGTCGGCGATGCCGCGCCCCACGCGCCAAAAATCGGTGAGGGGCATGTGCGTCCAAAGCCGCCTGCGGTAGCTCTGTTCGTCGAGCTCCGCGATGCGCACGCCGTCCGCATCGGCGGGGATGTGCTTCGCTTCGATATCCATCGCGATCTTCGCAAGGTACAGGTTCGTGCCGATGCCGCAGGTCGCCGTGATGCCCGTTTCCGCGAGCACGGTGCGGATCATCTTCATCGCCAGCTCCCGGGCGGTGAGCCCGTAGGTCTTGAGGTAGTTCGTCACATCGATGAAGCACTCGTCGACGGAATAGACGTGGATGTCCTCGGGCGCGACGAAGCGCATGTAGATCCGGAAGATGCGCGAGCTGTACTCCATGTACTTCTGCATCCGCGGCGGGGCGATATGGTACGCGACGGCAAGGGAAGGATCGCGCGAAAGTTCGTAACTGTCCTTGGATTCCCCGCGGAGGCGGTATCTTCTGCGCCCTTGGGAAGTACCGTTTTCCGCATCTTCCGTGCAGCGCACCGCCGTGCCGTTCCGGATCGCTTCTTCGAGACGCAGGGCGTTCACGCGTTCCACCGCCTGCACGACTTCGAACAGCCGCGCGCGCCCCGGGATGCCGTAGCTTTTCAGCGCGGGCGACACCGCAAGGCAGATCGTCTTTTCGGTGCGGGAAGCGTCGGCGACCACGAGGTTCGCCGTCATCGGGTCGAGACCGCGCTCGGCGCATTCGACCGAGGCGTAAAAGCTTTTGAGATCGATGGAGATGTATGTGCGTTCGGCCACGGCGTGCGCCCCCTTTCCCGGAAATTCATGATGAGTTTACCATACGCATATTCAAAATTCCAACAACGATAAAGAAGAATGTATACTTATCAATACTAGTGAACCAAAAAGTGATGGGGTTGAGAAATCTGTATCCGAATGGTCCATATTGCGGTAATAATGACTTTGATGTTACAATTACTTGATTATTCACATAAGAAAGGACTAAACACAATGAAGAAAAAAGTCACTATTCTCGTTTTCTTTATCTTGTGCTTTATTACGTCCGTTTTCAATGCAATTGCTGAGGGTGTTTCATTCTCTTCAAGTCCGGAATCGATTGAAACCGCTGCCGATTCAGTTTTCTATCTAGAAATAATCGATAACAAAGGAAAACTGTTCGCATCTGGAAGTGGTTTTCTGCTTTTCGATAATACTACCTTGGTCACCAACTACCATGTCATAGAAGGCGCAAGTGATGTAATTGCCGAAAGTGATGATGGTTGCGAATTTCATTTGAACAAGGTTCTTATTGCTAACAAAGAAAAAGATATTGCCATTTTACAGTTTGAATCCTCAACCTCAATGAAACCACTCATTCCCTCCGAATCTAAACTTCGGCGAGGTGAAACGGTTGTGGCAATCGGCAGCCCGGAAGGCTTGAAAAATACGGTTTCCGATGGAATTATCAGTTATGTTGGTGAAGATTATATTCAATTCACAGCATCTATCTCACACGGAAGTAGTGGCGGTGCGCTCTTCAATGACTCTGGTGAAGTAATCGGTGTGACAAGTTCAGCATTAATGAAGAACAATGCCCAAAATCTGAATTTTGCAATACCGATTCGTGAAGTGACAAGTTTGTATAAGAGTTGGGATAAAAAGACTGAGTTCGATATCAATGAACTTTACAATGCGCGAACAGATATACCAAAGGCAGTTCGTACACCCAAACCAACCCTTAACCCCTATACACCGAAGCCATCTCCTACCCCTGTTGAATCAATAAAAAACGAAGATGCTTATATTGTTCGAGACAATGTAAAGGTCTTTCGTAAGGCAAATATCATTTCAGAGGTTGTCTGTGAATTGAGTTTTGCTGAAAAAGTATTCATTATTGATGATTCAGACTACACCTTTTGTCTAATTCAAATGGAAAATGGCATGACCGGGTATGTTGCAAAATCAAACCTCAAATTACTATCCGATGGCTTTGCAACGCCGTCAGCCACTCCGCTGACAAATCAAGGTGCTGATTCGTGTCACTACGGAAATAATTCCGCATTTATGATTCAATTAAACGAGCAAAAAATGAATATTTATGTTGGAGAAGATTGCCGTCTAACCGCTAAGTCTGTTTCACTTGAAAAAAAACATGTTCCGACGTCGGGCTATAACTGGACAAGTGCCGATACAGCAATCGCAAGAGTAGAAAATGGGCATGTAGTAGGAATAGCACCGGGAGAAACGAAAATCATTTGTACATCAACTGTTGATCCCACCGTTTATTCGAGTTGCATAATTAACGTTTTGATACCCACAAGTAGTATTGAACTAGACGAAAACTACATTACTATGCTATTGCATGCAAAAAATGAGGACCTGTATTGCACGCAACTTCAAGCCATAATCCAACCGAGCAACGCATCATCTAAAACTATTTCTTGGACATCATCAAATCCGAATGTTGCAACGGTCGACGAGAACGGAAACGTACTTGCTGTAGGTCGTGGTACTGCAAAAATTACTGCTAATGTAATCGAACCGGGCAGAAAAAGAGGTCCTAAGGCAGAATGTAAAATTGTCGTCAAGGAAGCGGTGCAGAGTATCTCTGGCACAGGTGACTATGTTAGTTTTGTCGGCATCGGAAAGTATGCTGTTCTAAAGCCAGCAATCGAGCCCAAGAACGCCGATAACAAAACTCTACTATGGACTTCAAGTAACGAGTCTATTGCAGTAGTTGATAGCAAAGGAAAGGTACAAGGAGTTGGCGCAGGCGAGTGTGAGATAATCTGTGAAGCAGCTGATGGTGGAGGTGCTTCATTACGCTACAACATTAGGACAGTTGTAACATTTGACTCTATTACTGTTACGAAAAGCAACATTACATTAAAGCCCAATCAGCAATATGATGTGTTCAATGGTATAAAGTATCAGCCTGTAAACGCAGACCTTAATACCATTTCATGGTCGAGTTCTAATCCTAGTGTGGCAATAATGTGCAATCAGTTCAATCTTTTAGCGAACCGTCCGGGTACAGCTACAATAACGGGGGTGCTAAAAGATGGTTCTAACAGAAAGCTTACACTCCGCATAAAAGTTACCAAATAAGCTTTAATCAGGTGAAAACCGCACAATGAATATTCTGATCGTTTGCCAATACTATTGGCCCGAAAACTTCCAGGTGACGCCCATCGCCGAGGAACTCGCGGCGCGCGGGCACAAGGTCACCGTGCTGACGGGGCTGCCGAATTACCCCACGGGCGTCGTACCCGAAGAGTACCGCCGCGGGCACCGCGACGAAACGGTCAACGGCGTGCACATCGTGCGCTGTTTCGAAGCCGGCAGGGGAAAGGGCGCTGTTCGCCTCGCTTGGAACTACCTGTCGTTTCTGCTTTCTTCCGTGCGGAAGGCCCGCACACTCGAAGGACCGTTCGACGTCGTGCTGTGCTACCAGCTGTCGCCCGTGCTCATGGGCATCCCCGCAAAGCAGATCGCGAAGCGCATGAACGTCCCGTTCCTCGTGTACTGCTGCGACCTCTGGCCCGAATCGCTCAAGATGTACGTCAAAAGCGAGAGCAACCCGCTGTTCCGCATCGTCAAGAATATCTCCGGCGGTGTGTACCGCGCGGCGGACCGCATCATCTGTCAGTCGGAAAGCTTCCGTTCGTACTTCATGCGGGTGCACGGCATCCCCGCCGAACGGCTGTGTCACATCCCCGCGTTCGCCGACCCGAAGTACCTCGAGGAGGATTTCCGTACGGACAACGGCGTGACGGACTTCGTCTTTCTCGGAAACCTCGGTCACGCGCAGGATCTCACCCGCATGCTGGAAGCCGTGGAGCGCATCCGCGATTGCAAAGGCTTTGCGGTGCATTTCGTCGGTGACGGCGCGTGCCTTGAGGAACTCAAGCGCCTCACAAAAGAAAAGGGGCTCGGCGACATCGTCCGGTTTTACGGGCGCCGCCCCGTGGAGGAGATGCCCGACTTTTACCGCCTTGCGGACGCCTGTCTCGTTTCCCTGAAGGCGGACAACGAAACGGGCTACACCCTGCCTTCGAAGGTACAGGGGTATATGGCAGCGGGGCTCCCGGTCTTCGGTATGATCGAAGGCTCCGCGGCAAAAGCCGTCGAAGACGCGAAATGCGGCAAATGCGTCCCCTCGGGGGATGCCGAAGGCTTTGCCGAAGTGTTGCGCGACTTTATCGAACACCCCGGAAAATACGCAGACTGCGGTGCGAACGCCCGCGCCTATTTCAAAGAAAACTACACGAAAGAACGTTGCATCGGCGCCCTCGAAGCGGAGCTTATGCAACTTGTGAGGAAGTAAGATGTCCGTATTCAAAGATTCCTGTTTGTTGATCACCGGCGGTACCGGAAGCTTCGGCAACGCCGTATTGAACCGTTTCCTGTCGACCGACATCGGCGAGATCCGCATCTTCTCGCGCGATGAGAAGAAGCAGGACGACATGCGCCACCTGTTTCAGGAGCGCTACCCGAAGGATTTCGAGAAGATCCGCTTCTATATCGGCGACGTGCGCGATCTGTCGAGCGTGAAAAACGCCATGCACGGCGTGAACCATATCTTCCATGCAGCGGCGCTGAAGCAGGTGCCCTCCTGCGAATTCTTCCCGCTCGAAGCCGTGAAAACGAATGTGTTCGGCACGGACAACGTGCTTTCCGCCGCGATCGACGAGGGCGTGCACAACGTGATCTGCCTGTCTACCGACAAGGCGGCGTACCCCGTGAACGCGATGGGAACGAGCAAGGCCATGATGGAAAAGGTCGTCGTCGCGAAGAGCCGCACCGTTTCGCCCGCCCGCACGAAGATCTGCTGCACGCGCTACGGCAACGTCAT
This sequence comes from Clostridia bacterium, assembly GCA_030526425.1. GTDB lineage: Bacteria > Bacillota > Clostridia > Christensenellales > CAG-138 > CAG-1024. Next base: position 17,604 of record JAUNCT010000017.1, on the reverse strand, counting down.
GTGCTCGCGCGGGTCCGTCATCCCGCTGTGGATCGACCAGATCCGCGAGGGAAGCCCCGTCACCGTCACCGAACCGAAGATGACCCGCTTCATCATGTCTCTCGAAGAGGCGGTGGGGCTCGTGATGTTCGCCTTCGAGCACGGCGAAAGCGGCGATATCCTCGTCCAGAAGGCGCCCGCCTGCACGATCGAAACGCTGGCGGAAGCGGTCGTTTCCCTGTTCGGACCCGGTCATGAAATCAAGAACATCGGCATCCGCCACGGCGAAAAGATGTACGAGACCCTACTCACGAACGAGGAATGCGCGCATGCGCTCGACCTCGGTGATTTCTACCGCGTGCCCTGCGACAAGCGCGGGCTCAATTACGACCAGTATTTCACGAGCGGCGACACCGAACGCAACCTGTTGACCGAGTTCAACAGCAACAACACGCGCATGCTGAGCGTCGATGAGGTCAAAGAAAAGCTGCTGTCGCTTTCGTATATCCGCGAGGAGCTCGCGGCGATGGGGCGGCTCGGATGAAGATCCTTGTCCTCGGCAGCACCGGCATGGCCGGGCACATGATCGCCGCCGTACTTTCGGAACGCGGGCACGCGGTCACGGGCTTTTCCCGCAGCGGCAAGGGTGTCGTACCCACGGTCGCCGGCGACGCGACCGACGACCGTCTTTTGGAGACCGTTCTTTCGGAAGGAAATTATGATGCCGTCGTGAATTGCATCGGCATTCTGAACGCCGACGCGGAAGCCCGCAAGGACGCCGCCGTGTACCTCAACGCCTACCTGCCGCACCGCCTTGCGAAGCTCTGCGAGGGCACGCGCACCCGCATCGTGCACCTGAGCACCGACTGCGTGTTCTCCGGCGCGCGGGGCGCATACGCCGTCACCGATACGCCCGACGGCACGACCTTTTACGACCGCACCAAGGCGCTCGGCGAACTGAACGACGACCGCAACCTGACCATCCGCACCTCGATCGTGGGACCCGATCCCGACCCGAAGGGCATCGGTCTGGTGAACTGGTTTCTGCAGCAGACGGAGAGCGTCAACGGTTACACGGGCTCGGTCTGGAACGGCATCACGACGCTCGAACTCGCGCATACCGTCGAACACTGCCTCAAGCACTGCGTGAGCGGCATCATCCAGCCGACCGTCCCCGCGGGCGTTACGAAATACGACCTGCTGCGCATGACGGCGGAGATCTTCGGAAGGAGCGACATCACCTTGGTGCCCGTGCCCGGTGTCGTTCACAACAAAACGCTGCTCCGCACGCCGGTCCCCGGAATGGAGACCGCGCCGGACTACGAAACGATGCTTCGCGACCTGCGGGATTGGGTGCTCCGTCACCGCGAACTGTATCCGCATTACCGGATGGAAGGGAATACGCCATGGCAAAACTGAAACTCATGACCGTCGTCGGCACGCGCCCCGAGATCATCAAACTGTCGGAGATCATCAAGAAGGCCGACCTGTACTTCGAGCATGTGCTTGTGCACACCGGTCAGAATTACGATTACGAGCTGAACCAGATCTTTTTCGAGGAACTCGGTCTGCGCGCGCCCGACTACTACCTGAACGCCGCAGGCGAAAACGTCGGCGAAACGATGGGGAACGTGATCACCCGTTCGTATGAGCTCATGTCCGCCGTGAAACCGGACGCCCTGCTCGTGCTCGGCGACACGAACTCCTGCCTGTGCGTCGTGAGCGCCAAGCGGCTGAAGATCCCCGTGTTCCACATGGAAGCGGGCAACCGCTGCAAGGACGAGAACCTCCCCGAGGAGGTCATCCGCCGCATCGTCGATGTATCGAGCGATATCAACCTCTGCTATTCGGAGGACGCGCGCCGGCACATCCTTGCCTCGGGCGTGAAGCCCGAGTACACCTTCGTCGTCGGTTCGCCGATGGCGGAAGTGCTGAAAACGCACCGCGAAAAGATCGCCGCTTCCGATGTTCTGGAGCGCCTCGGTCTCGAACAGGGCAGGTATTTCCTGCTGTCCGCGCACCGCGAGGAAAACATCGACAACGAGGAGAACTTCCTTTCCCTGATGCAGGCGGTCAATCTGCTGGCGGAGCGCTACGACATGCCCGTGCTGTACAGCTGCCACCCGCGCGCCCGCAAGATGATCGAAAAGCGCGGGTTCACCTTCCACAAAAACGTCATCGCGCATAAGCCCTTCGGCTTTTTCGACTACAACCGCCTGCAGGAGAACGCCTTCTGCGTGATCTCCGACAGCGGAACGATTCCCGAAGAGAGCGCGGCGCTGGGTTTCCCCGCGGTGTCGGTACGCACCTCGACAGAACGCCCCGAAGCGATGGAATGCGGTGTGTTCACCATCGGCTCCATCTCGGGCGACGCCGTTTTGCAGGCAGTCGAATTCACCATCGCCGCCGCGGAAAACGGCGAACACGCGACGCGCGTCAACGCCTACGCCGACGACAACACGGCGTTCAAGGTCGTGCGCATCATCCAAAGCTATGCCGCCGTCGTGGACCGCATGATCTGGCGGAAGACCGACAAACGATGAAGATCGCGGAAATCAGCGCCAACTGGGGGCGCGGCGGTCCCGGCGGCGTGATGAAAGACCTGTACTCGGTGTTCACCGCGCAGGGCGACGAGTGCCTCGTTTGTTACGGACGCGGTACGGTTCCCGCGGATGTCAACGGTTACCGCATCGGCTCGGCTGCAGACAACATTTTCCACGGCGTCCGCGCGCGCCTGTTCGACGCCGCGGGTTTCGGTTCGAAACGCGCCACGGAAGCACTCGTCCGCAAGCTCGACGCGTACGAGCCCGATGCGATCCATCTGCACAACCTGCTCGGGTATTACCTGAACGTCGACGTCCTGTTCCGTTATCTGAAGACCGCGGGCATCCCCGTGGTTTGGACCCTGCACGATTGCTGGGCGTTCACCGGGCACTGCATCAATTTCGAACAGGCGGGTTGCGAACGCTGGGCGGAAGGCTGTTTCGACTGCCCGCTGAAAAACGCATACCCCGAAAGCCTGTGCGCAGACCGTTCCCGCCAAAACTTCGAACGCAAGCGCGAACTGTTCACCGGGGTCCCCGGCATGACGCTCGTCACACCGTCCCGTTGGCTGAAAGACGCCGCGGAGCGCTCGTTCCTCCGGGAATATCCCATCCGGGTGATCCCGAACGGCATCGACACAAACGTGTTCCGTTACCGCGAAAGCGATCTGAGAGCGCGGTACGGCTTGGAAGGGAAGACCATCCTGCTCGCGGTGGCGGGCGTTTGGAACCGCATGAAGGGCCTGTACCTTGTCAACGAGCTTGCGGAGCTGTTGCACGACGAATACCGCATCGTGCTCATCGGCGACACGGGAAAACAGCCCGTTTCGGAAAAGATCCTGCACCTCGGGCGGACGGAGAACGTCACCGGGCTCGTCGAATGGTATTCGGCGGCGGACATGCTCATCAACCCGACCTTCGGCGACAATTTCCCGACCGTGAACCTCGAAGCCCTGTGCTGCGGCACGCCCGTCGTCACCAACGCGACCGGGGGTAGCCCCGAAGCCGCCGGCAATGCAGCGGGGCGCGTCGTCACATCGAAGACCGCGGAAGAATTCGCCGAAAAGATCGCGGAATGCCGCAACGAGCATTACGACCGCGCATTCATCCGCCGCAACGGCGAACGGTACGACAAAGCGGCATGCGCCGCAAGCTATTCGGAACTGTTGAGAAAAGAGGAGAACCCATGGCATTGCTGAAATTCATCTGCCGCGACTGCGGCGAGGTGTTCGAAGAACTCGTATTCGGTGACAAGAAGCCCGAATGCCCAAAGTGCAAGGGAAAGGAAACCGAGCGTTTCTATCCCGGCAAGTGCAACTTCGGTCCCATCGGCGGCAGCGGAAAGGGATGTTCGGGTTCGTGCGCGACCTGCAAGGGATGTTCACATTGATTTCACGCCGACCCTTTTGACAGCGCACGCCGCGCCGTGTTACACTATTCGAGTTTGATTATTGAAAAAAAGGATTTGATACCCGCATGCGCGAAAAACGCAATTGTATTGTTCTCGGGCTCTTGCTGTGCTTTCTGACGCTCGTCGTGTCCGGTTGCACGGGGAGCAAGAACGTCCCCGAACCGACGATCACCCCCGTACCGACGGCTACGCCTTCGCCGACCCCGACGCCCACGCCGCACACCGTGCATTTCACCGTGCTCGTCACGCCGACGCCCGTTGCGATCACCCCGACGCCGAGCCCGATCCCGACCGAATCTCCGGTCCCGTTCTCGTATTACGCGCCGACGGTCAACATGACCTATACCGAGCTCGTCGGCAGTTCGGACGACATGCTCGTCAAGTCGAAGGAGCTTCTGAAGGACGGTTTCCCGGACCCGATGACCTATTACATCATCGTCGACAAGGAGTGGCAGGTCGTTCTCGTGTACAAGCGCATCGACGACGGCACGCGTTTCGGTCAGCCCGACCTCGATCAGCCCGTGCGTTACATGCTCTGCTCGACCGGCAACCCCAAGAAGAACTACGGTCATGAGACCACGAGCGGTATCTGGCAGATCAAAGTCCCGAAGGAACGTTTCTACCAGTTCGTCAACCTCGAAGCCGCGCAGTACCTGACGCTCATCCATTCGAGAACGTACTTCCATTCGGTGCTGTACAAGAAGAGGGCGAAGCTCGACACGCTCGTGCAGTCCTCTTACGACGATCTCGGCAAGAAGGCGTCCCACGCTTGCATCCGTCTCACGGTGCCCGATGCGCGCTGGATGTATTACAACATCGGCTACGGCACCACCTGTGAGATCCGCGACGGCGACCCGTACGATATCAGAACGGGGAACATCCGCGCGCAGCTCGTTCTGCCGCCGTCCGATCCCGATATCAAACTCGTTCCCGGTGAAGTCCCGTGGACGGACAACTGGCGCATCGAGGATGTCGAGCATGTGTTGCCTTACAAATATCAGATGGCGCCGAAACCCGACATGGGCGATGGCGACGATTGATTTCGGACTTGCGCGAAAGACCGAAAAGCGATATAACAGTAGCAACGGCACACAACCGCATACTGAAACCGAAACGGCCGGAACCCCCGGCCGTTGTTCTTATCTCATGGAACGAACAAACACTCTGTCCGCGCTGCTCGGCATCGAAACGGGCTGCGTCGCATTCATCGGCGCAGGCGGAAAATCCTCGTTGATCCGCGCCATCGCAACGGATGCGGCGGGGAAGCGGAAGGTCGCCGTCACGACCTCGACGCACATCTGGCGACCGCAGCACGGCATCGAATTGGATGATGTCACCGAAGCGGAGCTTACCCGCGCGCTCGAAGCCGGCGCCCCCGTAACGCTCGGTCACCCGGAAGCGACGGGCAAGCTTTCCGCGCCCGCGATCCCGTTCGAAACGATCGCCCGCGCAGCTGACCTCGTTTTGCTCGAAGCGGACGGATCGAAGCGCCTGCCGCTGAAGATCCCGAACGAAACCGAACCCGTGTATCCCATAAGGCCCGGCCTCGTCGTGTGCGTCGCGGGGCTTTCGGCGCTCGGCAAGCCCTTCCGCGAAGTCTGCTTCCGCGCCGAACGCATGGAAAATGTATTAAACGAAAGGGATCCCGGGCTTGTCGGTCCTTCTGATATCGCAACGCTCATCACGCACCCGAAGGGGATGCTTTGGAACCTGCCCGAAGGCGTTCCCGCCATCGTCGTGCTGAACCAAGCCGACAGTAAAGAAACAAAGGAAGCCGCACGGCAAATCGCCCGGGCGATCGGCGACCCGCGCATCCTGCGGGTCCACACGGTCAGCCTGACCGAAGATTTTGGAGGAAACTATGCTCATTGTTGTGAAAGGGGCCGGTGATATCGCATCCGGCATCGCCTTGCGTTTGCACCACGCGGGCTTTCCCGTGCTGATGACGGATATCGAACGCCCGCTGTGCGTCCGAAGGACCGTCAGCTTCTGCGAGGCCGTCCGTCTCGGTTGTTGCACCGTCGAAGATACCGAAGCCGTGCGCATTTCGGTACCGGAAGAAGCCTCCGCGGTCATCGCCGTCGGAAAGATCCCCGTACTCGTCGACGAACAAGCGGAATGCATCGGCATTCTGAAACCGGACGCGGTGATCGACGCGATCCTCGCGAAACGGAACCTCGGTACAAAAATCACCGATGCGCCCGTCGTGATCGGCGTCGGTCCCGGGTTCTGTGCCGGGAAGGACTGCCATGCGGTCATCGAAACCAAACGAGGACACACACTCGGCCGTGTCATCCGTTCCGGCGAACCGATCCCGAACACCGGAGTTCCCGGAAATATCGGCGGCTTCACCACGGAACGCGTGCTCCGCGCGCCCGCAAACGGCGTTTTCCGCGGCGTCTGTAAGATCTCCGATGTCGTACGGAAGGGCGAGACCGTGGCGTATGTGAACGATATCCCCGTACCCGCCACGATCGACGGTGTTTTGCGCGGTCTGCTCGCCGATGGGATCGAAGTCACCGAAGGACTCAAGATCGGCGATATCGACCCGCGCGCCGCGGTCGAGAACTGTTTTACCTGTTCGGACAAGGCATTGTCCGTTGCCGGCGGCGCGCTCGAAGCGGTCTGCGGCTTGTTGAAAGAAAGGCGGTTTGCGGAATGAGATGTTCTTGCCAGGTTTGCGGTGAATACATGGTGCAGGATGAGAAGGGGCTGAAGAGCCGCTGCATCTGCCCGATCTGTTTCGAAACGTGCAACGCCTGCATGGGCACGGAACAGCAGCCGATCTCGGGAGACCGTTTCGAAGTTCTCGCAAGGCTTCGCGAACGCTACGATTCGAGCTTTCCCACCGACGACGAACGTTACCGCTGAAACGCGGCAACCATATGGAAAAAGACCACCGGGTTTCCGGTGGTCTTTTGTGTTCGGACCCGTTATCCGATGACGACGGGGACCTCGTTATTCGATGAGGAGGAACCCGCGGGACCGACGCGCATCGCGCCGTTGAAGGACTTGTAGGTCGACTGGTCGAGCTTTTCCTTGCGGACGAGCTCGCCGTTCTTGTAAAACTCTTTGTAGGACTGGTACAGCGAGCCGTTCTGGCGCGCGACGTCGACGACCTCTTCACCGGGCGCCAGCGACTTGTCGACCGTGACGCTCATCTCACCGCTCGGTTCGATGGTTTTCAACTTCTTCGATGAGAGGCGGATCTCATCGAATTCATCGGTCGGGAAGGCGACGCGGACGATGCGGAAGTACAGCTTTTTCTCGACCGTCCAGGCGAAGACGACGAGGTCTGAGCCCGTGTTGTTGCGGAACTGGAAATCGATGATGTTGCCGACGGAGTTGATCGTCGCATCGAGTCCCTTGTCCATATAGCTGACGGGCATCGAATGATTCTGACGTTTCACGACCTTCAGGTCCGCCTTGACCACCGCGTTGTACAGGGTGGAGGAGAGCTGGCATACGCCGCCACCCGCCTGGACCTCGGTCGTTCCGCTGACATAGGCGTTGGCTTCCTTCCATCCGTTTTTCAGGGTACGCACGCCGAGGATCTCATTGCAGGAGAAGGTCTCGCCCGGGCGAAGCACCTTGCCGTTCATCAGCTTCGCGCCCTTTTTGATGTTGTAGATACGGTTCGAATTGCTGCCCTTGAAGCTCGTGACCGCGTTGATCTCGATCATGCGGACGCTTTCGTCGTCGACGGAAGGTTCGAGCACCGTGGTCGGTATGTTGATCGGACCTGCATTTCCGTTTTCGATCGCATCGAGGATCTTCATCTGCAGGTCGCTCTTGTTGACGGAAAGACCGCTCTTGGCGGGCACGAGCTCAACGGTGTGGTTCTCCGTGTCCACATTGCCGATCCCGGCGTTCTGCACGGGCTTGTCGATCTTTTGGGCGACGCTTTCGATGAACTCACCGACGGAATCCGTGTTTTTCGAGAAGGTCACGGTATAGTTCTTGCCGTGCTCGGCGATGTAATCCGCCTTTGCCAGCGTTTGCTCCATGTTTTCGGTCCGCACATCGGCAAGCGCCTGCTGCAGCACAGAACCGAGATCGTCCTGAATGATGACTCCGGACAGGTCGTACAGATACGGCGTTCCCTCATGCATGACCGTCACGGTACCGCTCATCGGTTGGATATCGAGCCTTTCCCTGAGGTACTTGATGGCTTCCTGCAGGGTCATCCCGCCGATGGGGATGTCGTTCACGGAAATACCGTCGACGAACACATCGAAATCCATGATATGACGGTAGCGTGCGGTATCCTCGGCGAGTTTTTGCAAGCGTGCTTCCTCTTCGAGGCGCGCGCGTTCGATCGCTTCTTTTTCGAGGCGAAGGGTCTCGGCACGGTACATCCCGAACACGCCGCCGACCGCGACGAGCGCGATGAGGACACAGGTGATGAGGATCGCCCGTGTATGGCTCTTCTGCTGCGGCTTGCGTTTCTTCCTCTTTCTCGGATTCTTTGCCGGCAGGCGTTCTTCGTCCCGCCTGGCGATTGCTCTGTTGGTTTGTTTCAATTCTTCTTACCCCTTGAACACATTCGCATAGTGATTCGATTATTATTATGCATGAAAAAAGCGACGGTTTGTCGGGGCACACTTGTTTTGTTACAAATTGTTCATCGCGAAGATCCATTCTTGCAAGTTTACCGTCCGCCGCGGCGTGTGGTATGATATCGCCATGGATATGAAACAGAAAAACAAAAAGAAGAAAACGACAGCCCCGATGGATTCCGCACTGCGCTATCTCGGTTACCGTTCGCGGACCGTGCGCGAAGTGGAACGCCACTTGGATGAACAGCAGTACGGCGAATTCGAGATCATGCAGGTCATCGACCGGCTCACCGATCTCGGTCTTCTGAACGACAGAAAGTATGCGGAGGACTACGTTTCCTCCGTTCTGCGCACCAAGCCGACCAGCATGCGGAAGCTCCGCATCAAGCTGACCGAGCACGAAGTCCCGAAGGACATCATCGACGAAGTCCTTGCGGACATTCCCGAAGAATCCGAGTCGCAGTGTGCCTTCGAAGTCGCACGGAAATACGCGAACATCTACGCGAACGTCGACCCGGACGAACGCGGCAAGATCGTCATGCGGAGGCTCCTGTCCCGCGGGTACACGTATGCCACCGCGAAGGAAGCGCTCGAACGTCTGCATGAGGAAACGGGCGATATCTCTTTTGACGAGGACTGAACGATGAAAGCGACCTTCAACGCGGAACAAATGCACGCCGTCGACCGCAACCTGATCGAAAACCACGGCTTTCCGGGAATCGAACTGATGGAGAACGCCGCAGCGGGCGTTACCGCAGAAGCCATCCGCATCCTATCCGGTAACGGTAAACAATGCCTTGTGCTGATCGGTCCCGGAAACAACGGAGGAGACGGTCTCGCCGTACTCCGTCAACTGACGGCACGGGGGTTCTGCGCGGAAGGTCTGTTGCTGTTTCCGCCCGAAAAATTCCGCGGAGACGCTTTGACAGAGTATGAGCGCGCGACCCGCAGCGGATGCGCGCTTTTTTCCGTTCGAGATGCGTGTCCAGACCCGTTGGAGGGCAAAGATCTGATCGTCGACGCGGTGTTCGGCACGGGTCTGAAACGACCGGCGGATGATGCGCTGTCTTCGCTGTTTGCCCGCGTGAACGCCTCCGGCATCCCGGTGATCTCTGTCGATCTTCCCTCCGGACTGGATTCGGACAGCGGGGAAGTGCGCGGTGCCTGTATCCGCGCCGATATCACCGTGACCTTTCAGGAATACAAAACAGGTCTGATGACCGACAACGGGCGCGTGCATGCCGGGAAGATCCTGCTGCACCCGATTTCCGGCATTCCGACGACGGAAAAACCCGATGCGCTTTGGGTCGGAGAAGAGGACGTGCGCCGCTGTCTGCCCGGAAGAAAGCTCAATGCGCACAAAGGATCTTCCGGCCGCGGTCTGCTGCTTGCGGGCAGTTCCCGCTACCCGGGCGCCGCAAAGCTTTCGGCGGTCGCCGCCCTGCGCGCGGGTACGGGGTTGTTGACTGCGGGCGTCCCTGCGCCGGTCCGCCCCGGGTTTTCGGACACTCCGGAGATCATGACCGTTCCACTCGGCATGAGCGGCGTTTGGGACACTGAAACGCTCAACGATGCCGCGGCTCTGCTTCCGGGTAAAACCGCGCTTGCGATGGGTCCCGGAATGGGAGAGATCGCCGATCGTGAAGCGTTTTCCGCCTTGCTTTCATGCGGACTCCCGACCGTGCTCGATGCGGACGCGCTCAACCGAATCGCATCCGAACCCGGTTTGATGCGATATCTCGGCAAAAAACATGTCCTGACGCCGCACCCCGCGGAAGCGGCGCGTTTGTTGCATGTCGCCCCGCAGGAGATCTTGCGCGATATGCCGGGCAGCGCCAAGCGACTCGCCCGGGAACTGAACGCGGTCGTGCTTTTGAAGGGCGCGACGAGCTGGATATCCGACGGAGACCGGTTGTACCTCAACACCTCGGGCAACCCGGGGCTCGGCAAGGGCGGCAGCGGAGACACCCTCACGGGGATCGTTCTCGCGCTGCTCTGTCAGGGGCTCGAACCGTTGCAGGCGGCGTATTGCGGCGCATACCTGCTCGGTGCCGCCGCGGATAAAGCAATGAGCATCCTCGGTGAAAGGATGCTCATTGCAAAGGATGTCACAGACGCATTCGCGTATGTTTTGTGAGTTGGAAGCCGGTCACGCTTCGGGATAGATGCGCGGAACACGGTCGCTGATGCTCAGCAATATCTCGTAGCTGATGGTGTCGCAGAGCTCCGCCATGTCGTCGGCGGTGACTGCTTCGTTCCCTTGGCTGCCGAGGAGGATGACCTCGTCGCCGATCTCCGCTTCGGGGATGTCGGTGATATCGCACATGCACTGATCCATACAGACCGCGCCGAGGACCGGCGCCTTCTTTCCGCGGATGATCACATGCGCTTTCCCCGACAGCGCGCGCTTGTATCCATCGCCGTAACCGACGGGGAGCGTTGCGACCGTTGTGGGCCGCTCGGCGATGAAACGTCTGCCGTAGCTGACGCTCTCACCGATTTCGATGTGCTTGATGTGCACGATGCTCGTTTTCCAGCTCAGCGCGGGGCGCAGATCCGTCCCTTCGACGGGGTGACCGATCGGATGGTATCCGTACATGGCGAGACCACCGCGCACCATATCGTACTGCACCTCGGGCATCATCAATGCGGCACCGCTGTTTGCCGCATGGATCAAGGGACGGTGACCCGCCGCATGCGCAAGCGCGATGAAGCGTTCGAAGACCTTCGCCTGATACCGCGTGAACGCCTTGTCCGGACATTCGGAAATGGCAAAGTGCGTGAACATGCCGGAAAAAGACAGGTGCGGGCACTCCTTCAGAACATCCAGAAGGGTGAGGAAGTCCTCCTCGGTTTTGATGCCGATGCGGTTCATCCCGGTGTCGATCTTCAGGTGGACACTGCACGTCTTGTTCTGTTCTTCCGCCGCGGCTTCCAGAGCGCGGAGCTGACCGGGTGTGAAGACAGCCGGGGTCAGATCGTAACGGACGACGTCGATCCAGTTCGCTTCGGGCGTTACGCCGAGGATCAGCACGGGAAGCGTGATGCCCGCATTGCGCAGGCGGATCCCTTCTTCGACGATGGCGACGGCAAAGAAATCCACACCGTTCTGCTGCAGATAGTTCGCCACGGTCTTGAGACCGTGCCCGTATGCATTCGCCTTGACGACGGCGAGGAACTTCGTTTCCGGTTTCAGGCGGGAACGGATGATATTGATATTATGCCGGATAAGGTCCAAACGGACCTCGGCATTCGTCGGTCTGATCATGTTTCACCTTTAAAACGTTGTTTTCTATATTTTAACTCATTTTTACCGCTTGACAACAAGCACTTTCCGCTTGAATAATAAAATTTCGGTATGCTATAATACTTTCGATTATATACGGAGTGTCGTTCAACGATGAGAGTGATCGCAGGCAGTGCAAAAGGAAAACGCATAGAATCCATCGAAGGGATCCTGACACGCCCGACGCTCGACCGTGTGAAGGAAGCCATGTTCGGCAGTATCCAGTTCGAATTGCCGGGCGCGGATGTTCTCGACCTGTTCGGCGGTTCCGGCGCGCTCGCCATCGAAGCGCTGTCCCGAGGGGCGCGTTCCGCCGTTGTGAACGACAAGAACCCGGCGTGCGTGAAAATGATCGAAAAGAACCTTTCGGCATGCGGCTTTTCCGATAAAGCCCGCGTCACTTGCGAAGACTTCGTTGCCCTGATCGGGCGGCTCTCCCGCACGGAAAAGCGCTTCGGCTTCGTGTTCATCGATGCGCCGTACGCGGACGGAACGGGCAGGGAAGCCATGGAACTCTGTTTCCGGAACGACCTCGTTTCGGAAGACGGTTGTGTGATTCTCGAGCATTCCCGCAGTGAAGTTCCCACCGCCGCGGAAGGTCTTTGCGAACTCGTCAAAACCAAAAACTACGGAAAATGTGCGTTTTCCGTTTACAAGAGGCTGTAAACCCAATGAGAATCTGTGTTTATCCCGGTAGTTTCGATCCGTTTACGCTCGGACACCTGGATGTTTTGAAAAAAGCCATTACCCTGTTCGACAAGGTCTATGTTTCCGTGTTGAACAACTCGGCGAAGAACCCCGTGTTCACCGTGGAAGAACGCGTCCGCATGATCGAGCAGATCGTGGAAAGCGAAGGTCTCGAGAATGTCAAACCGAGCAGTTTCGGCGGACTTCTGGTCGATTACGTCGACCGGGTCGGTGCCGGCTATATCATCCGCGGTCTCCGCGCGATCACCGACTTCGAATACGAATTCCAGATCGACGCCATGAACAGCCGCATGAACCCCTCCGTGAATACCGTGTACTTCATGGCGAAACCCGAGCACTCGTTCCTGAGTTCGAGCATGATCCGCGAAATCGCCTCTTTCAACGCCGATTTGAAAGGTCTCGTACCCGATTGCACTATCGACTTTGTAGCAGAAAGGTTAAGAAAAAAATGAGCAGCGCCCAGACGATGAAGATCTACAGTATCATTTCCCGCATCGAGAACGCCCTGGAAGACGGGCCGCGCAGCAAGTTCTCGGGTTCCAAGGGGAACTTCCACATCGTTGACATCGACGTCATCGGCGACATGATCGGCGACCTGAAGATCACGATCCCCGAGGATATCCGCAAGGCCACGGGCATCATCAACGACGCCAACCAGACCATCGCGGACGCCAATGAGCGCGCCCGTCAGATCGTCGAGACCGCGAAGGAAGAAGCGGAGCGCATCGTCGCACAGGCACAGGCGAGTGCGGAAGAGATCTACCAGAACGCGCAGGATGATTTCGAGCGCATGGTCAGCGAATCCGCCATCATTGAAGAGGCGAGCGTCCGCGCGGGCGATATCATGAACGAGGCGGAAACGAACGCGAACGCGATCTACAACGGCGCTCGCACCTATGCCGACGGCATCCTCGCCGATATCCAGCGCTACCTCAGCGAATACCACGCCCTGATCTCCGACAACCGAAAAGAGCTCGAGGTCGTCCCCGCAGAGGAAATGCCCGCGGCACCCGTGACTGCCGAAGAACAGTACTTCGACGATGATTTCATCGCCGACGGTCTCCCGCAGCAGAACGCCGCGCCGGATGCCTATGAAGAATACGGCGATTATTACGATGCGCCCGGTGAATTCGAAGAAGAACCTTACGAAGACGAAGTCTACGAAGAGGAAGCGCCCGCACCGAGCAAGCCCTTGGCGTTCATCCGCAATGTCCGTTCGAGTAAAGCCAAAGCCGCCGATGCCGATGATGAGGAAGCGCCTTCCGCAAAGCCCAAGAAAAAAGGTCTTCTTTCGAAATTCTTCGAAGTCGACTACGACGATGACGACGAGGATGAGGAAGACGAACCCAAGGCGAAGCCCGCGCACGGCAAAAAGCGCAGATAACAAGCGCACCGCATACAAAAAGCACCGCATTCCGAATGCGGTGCTTTTCTCTGTTTTGCCCGTTACGGAACGATGACCGTTCCCATATGGTCCTTCCGGATTTCCCTGTCCAGAACGAGTTCGTGGAGCGCATGCGCGGTGCGGTCTGTCTCCAGCAGCAACCGCGCGGCTCCGTCCGGGCAAAGCGTTTCATCGGCGTGGCGCATCAGCACGGGGCATGGCGCCGCATCCCGGATCGTACCGCAGAGCGGCAAGGCCTCCTTTTTGGCGGCAAGGATGCGGAGATAGGGGAAAGGGCTTTGCGACAGCGCCACGCGCTTTTCCGCGGTGATGCCGAGAAGGTTCTGCATCACGTTCCTCCGGATGCGCGACAAGGTGAAGCGCTTCGTCTTCACCGCGGGATAGAAGTCCGCAAGGCGGTGATGCTTTGCGGCTTCCCGTAGCAACACGTTTTCGAACCCCTCCGAAACATCGGGGAGTGCGCGGAGTCCTTCCGCCGTGGCGGACCTGAGTGCCGCCATCGCAAGGCAGGAAAGCATTTTTTCATCGGCGCCGGGTTCCGTGCACGAAGCAGCAAGTCCTTCGGCGACTTGCTTTGGAACAGAGGAAACATAAGTGCCGTCGCCCGAACGGATCGCGCCGCGGATCGCGCTCGCGCTGGAAAACCCGTCCCGCAGCTCGGTCTCGAGATGATCCGCTCCGTTTCTGAGCACGGGAACGATTTCGAACGACGGGGCGAATTTCCGGCATGCGGCGATGTATTCCATCGCAAGCACCGTATTCGGCAGCTGCATCGCGGCGATATCGTCCGATCCGATCCCCGATGCACCGAGCGCCGCGGCATAAGCCCGCGGATAGGACATCCCTTGTCCGAGGAACCTTTCCAATGCGCTGCGGAACGTTCCGCTTTCCGCAGCACGGATATCCGCGAAGCGGTACAGCTTTTCGGTATCCCCGGTCTCGCAGCCGAAAGAAAGGTGGGTGACGACGCCGGTCGCCTGCAGCAAACGCACACCGGTTTCGGCAAAGCATTCCGCAGGGGCGAGCACACCCGTCACGGGCATTTCGATGACGATATCGGCACCCGAACGGACAGCCCATTCCGCCCGCTCGTATTTCGATGCCACCGCGGTTTCTCCGCGCTGGACAAAAGGACCGCTCATGCATACGACGACCCGGTCCGCCCGGCACAGTTCCCGGGCTTTTTCGATCTGGTATACATGCCCGTTGTGCAGCGGATTGTATTCGGCGATGATCCCGGCGACGTGCATTTCTGTCCTCCATTATCAAGAATCTTTATCATTATAGCATGATATGAGAATAATTCGATGATTCATCTTTCTCTGTACCATTTTGACAAACGCTATGCTATAATCAATGAAGATTATGATTTTTGGAGGCAAAGCTATATGGCAATCATGGATCAAATCAAGGCGAAAGCCCAGTCCGATCTCAAGCATATCGTTCTCCCCGAAGGCGCAGAGGAGCGCACCGTACAGGCTGCCGCTCTGATCACCGAACGGAAGATCGCGAAAGTCACGCTGCTCGGCAACCCCGATGAAATCGCTCAGGTCGCCGCAAAATTCAACGTCGACCTCACCGGTGTCGGCATCGTCGATCCGCTGACCAGTGAAGACCTGCCCGCTTTCGTCGAGCAGTTCTATGAGATGCGCAAGGCGAAGGGCATCACCCCCGAGAAAGCCGAAGCGATGATCAAGAACCCGCTGTTCTTCGGCGCGATGATGGTCAAGAACGGCAAGGCAGACGGTTTTGTTTCCGGTGCGATCAGCACCACCGGCGACACTCTCCGTCCGGGTCTGCAGATCATCAAGATGCCCGCAGGCATCAGCGTTGTTTCCAGCTGCTTCATCATGGAAGTTCCCAACAAGGCTTACGGCGACAACGGCGTGCTCGTCTTCGGTGACTGCGCCGTCAACCCCGATCCGACCGCAGAACAGCTCGCCGCGATCGCGATCTCCACTGCCGCCACCGCGAAGGCACTGTGCGGCATCGAGCCCCGCGTTGCGATGCTTTCCTTCTCCACCAAGGGCAGCGCAAAGCACGACAACGTCGACAAAGTCGCCAAGGCGACCGCGCTCGTCCACGAACTCGCTCCCGAGCTCATGTGCGACGGCGAACTTCAGGCAGACGCCGCGCTCGTCGAGAAGGTCGGTCAGCTCAAGGCACCCGGCAGCCCCGTTGCAGGCAAGGCGAACGTCCTGATCTTCCCCGATCTGCAGGCGGGCAACATCGGCTACAAACTCGTTCAGCGTCTCGCGGGCGCCGAAGCGATCGGACCGATCTGCCAGGGCTTCAAATCCCCCATCAACGACCTGTCCCGCGGCTGCAGCGTCGAGGATATCGTATCCGTCGTCGCGATCACCGCTGTTCAGGCACAGAACATGTAATTCGTTAAGGAGAGAATCAACACATGACCAACATTCTTGTTATCAATGCAGGCAGCTCTTCTCTGAAGTATCAGCTGATCGATATCGATACCGAATCCGTCATCGCAAAGGGTATTTGCGAGCGTATCGGCATCGCAGGCTCCATGCTCACCTACAAGCCCGCCGAGGGTGATAAGGTCGAGATCCAGAAGGACATGAAGGACCATCAGGACGCGATCCAGATGGTGCTGGACATCCTCGCGGACAAGGAAGTCGGCGTCATCACCGATATGTCCTCCATCGCAGCCGTCGGTCACCGCGTCCTCCACGGCGGTGAGAAGTTCTCCGCGCCCGTGGTCATCGACGACGCGGTTCTCGCCGCGATCGAAGAGTGCATCCCGCTCGGACCGCTGCACAACCCCGCGAACCTCATGGGTATCCGCGGCTGCATGGCCGTCATGCCCGGCGTTCCGATGGTCGCCGTGTTCGACACCGCTTGGGGTCAGACCATGGACAAGAAGGCTTATATGTACGGCACGCCCTACGAAGCCTATGAGAAGTACCGTGTCCGCCGTTACGGCTTCCACGGCACCAGCCACCGTTATGTCACCGGCCGCGCCCTCGAGCTGCTTGAGAAGGAAGGCGTCGCCAAGGAGAACGCCCGCGTGATCACCTGCCACCTCGGCAACGGTTCCAGCTGCTCCTGCTCGCTCGGCGGCAAGTGCGTTGACACCTCCATGGGTCTCACGCCCCTCGAAGGTATGCCCATGGGCACCCGTTGCGGCAGCATTGACCCCGCGATCGTTCCGTTCCTGATGGAGAAGATGGGTCTTTCCGCTTCCGAGATGGACACCTACATGAACAAGAAGAGCGGTATGCTCGGCATCTCCGGCGTTTCCAGCGATTTCCGCGATCTCGGCGCCGCTGCGGAAGCAGGTAACGAGCGTGCGAAGCTCGCCCTCGAAATGTTCGCTTACAAGACCAAGCAGTACATCGGTTCCTACGCCGCTTCCCTGAACGGCGTCGATGCGATCGTCTTCACCGCAGGCGTCGGCGAGAACGACCGCGATGTCCGCGCGATGGTCATGGAGAACATGGAGTACCTCGGCATCGAGTTCGACAAGGAATACAACCAGACCTGCCCGCGCGGCCAGGAAGTCGAGCTTTCCACCAAGAACAGCAAGGTTCACGTTTACGTGATCCCCACCGACGAAGAGATGACCATTGCTCGCGACACCGCGGCGCTCGCTCTCTGATTCGAAATCAACACCGCAAAGCGCCGAGCGATCGGCGCTTTGTTTTACTGCTTTAGCAAAGAGGTCGAGGCAAAGCCGAAGACCTCAACAA
>JAUNCT010000051.1 GCA_030526425.1 Clostridia bacterium | reverse complement strand
CCAGTAGGCTTTCTTGAACCACTCGTCTAACGAGTGGTTTTACTTTATACAAAAAAAGAAGGGGGGCATCCCCTTCTTTCTTCACATGGTCTCGTCGTGAACCCGCTGCATCCTTCGGTCGACTTCGGCGCTGAGTTCCGCACAGGCAAGCAACTGGTCGTCGATCGATTCGGTGATGCTTTCGTTTTCTTTCTTGTAGCGGATCTGGTGCTCGAGGCTGGCCCACATATCCATCGCCAGGGTGCGCAATTGCACCTCGACCTTCATCTGCCGCTTCTCGTTGTGCAAAAAGATCGGCGTGGAGATGATCAGATGCAGACTGCGGTATCCGTTCGGCTTCGGATTCTTGATGTAATCCTTCATCTCGAGCAAGGTCACGTCATCCTGCCGGAGCAGTGCGTCGACCAGCATATAGATATCCGACTGGAACGAGCAGATGACCCGCACGCCTGCGATGTCGTTGATGTTTTCCTCGATGCTTTCCACGGAAAAGGGCGCGCCCCTGCGCTGCAGCTTTTCCAGAATGCTTTCGGGGGATTTGAGCCGTGTTTTGATCGTTGCGATCGGGTTGCAATCGTCCCCGAGGGTGAACTCCTCGTTCAGAACGCGGAACTTCGTTTCGACCTCCATGATCGCGCAGCGGTAAAACGTCATGAGTTCGCGGTAAGGATATGAGAATTCCGCCAGTTTGTCGACGATCTTTCCGCGGGTGATGCGTTCCGCCACGGCGTTGCGCAGTGTGGCAAGTGCTTTTTGACCCGGATCTTCCATTATCGTTTCTCCAAAGAACAATATTTCTTACTGTTGATTTTACCGTTTTCTCCGAAACGAATCATCACGGCAATGTGAAATAACCGTGCCTTTGTTCACGCCTTCTTTGCCGCACGCTTTTTCGCGACCGCATCGACGATCGCCTTGCCCGCAAACGCGAACGCCGTGCCGAGAACAACGGAAACGATCACATCGCTGGGATAATGCACGTAGAGGTACATGCGCGAAAACGCCGTCAGCACCGCAAGAACGATCGCGGGGATACCGAGCTTTTTATTGGAAAGGAACAGCGCCACCGCTGCCTCGAAAGCTGCGATCGTATGCCCGGACGGGAAGGAGAAGTCCGTCTCCTTCGGAATGAGCAACGAGATCTCACGGCCGAACTGCGCCAGCTGGTAATCGTACGGACGGATGCGCGCAACGACGGGCTTCAGGATCCCGTTGCAGATGATGAGACCGAGCACCAGCGCCACCGCCATGCCCGCACCGGTCTTGCGGTGCTTCTTCATCGCAAGGCAGATCAGCGTGAAAACAATCCAAATGATGCCCGCATCGCTCAGCCGCGTCAGCGGCGGCATGACAGCATCCAAAAATCCGCAGCGGAGATTGCTTTGGATCCACTCCAGTACGGGGAAGTCGAACGCGAGCGCGAGCCGTTCCAAAAATAAAGTCATATGTCTTTCCTTTCGTTTCCTTCCGTATCGGGAAGAATTTTTGCGTGTCTTATTATAACAGATTCCGCGCCGCGCGACGAAACAAAAAAACGACCGTTCCCGGAAGAACGGCCGGAATCTCATCCTTTGTCCTTTGACACGCGCTCGATGCGGAACACATTGATCACGTCCGCGTCCGGACAGCAGAAGCGGTGATCTCCCGCCCGCGATACGGGCAGCTTGCCACCGTATTTCAAAATATCGATCATGGGAAACAGCGTATGCATCGCCAGCGGACACAGTTCTCCGCGCGCCGTCTCATAATCCCACCGGTCACCGGGTTTGTGCCCCCTGTGGCAGCCGCCTTTCCCGATTTTCTCCACAAGGGTGATGCGGATCTCCTCCATTAAAGCGCTCCTTCCGTTCCGTCCGGCATCGGTCGGTTCAGCAGTTCCCTTGCCGTTTCCGATGTCTTTTGCAGGTTTTCGGCGGTGTCCTCATACCCGATGCGAAACAACGCCTCGCAAAGAAACTTCCCCGGGATCCCATCCGCGGTACATGTTTCGTGCGACGCCGCCAGCCGGCGAATCTCCCCGAGGAGCCGTTCCTTCAGCGCGCGGATCTCCTCGGACTCGTTTTGCAGTTCACGGAGGTCGTATTCCGCCGTGCGCCCGCAGGGAGACGCGCAGTAGCGGCATCCCGGCGCAAGCTTGTGTTTTTCCTCCCGCACACGCCCGGTGAGGATCCCGATCTCCGCATCGTCGCGGTCCGAAGCCGGGTCCGAGGCGATCAGTCCTTCAACGATCACGCGGTACACCCCGTTGCCCGGCTCGGTATTTCCCTCCGTTGCGCGCGCAAGCCCGATGAGCGCCCCCGTCAATTCGTCGCGCAGCGCTGCCGATCCGTTTTCCATACGCCGCACCGTCAGTCTTCCAATATCCTGCCGTCGATGGAGATCGTGACGACCTGCCACGGAATGAACTTCCCGCTCGCCTGCAAAGCCTTTTTCGCCGCCATTTCCAACCCTCCGCAGCAAGGCACTTCCATCCGGACGACCGTCACGCTCTTGATGTCGTTCCGCAGCAGGATCTCCGCCAGTTTCTCGCTGTAATCCGCCCCGTCGAGTTTCGGGCAGCCGATCAGGCAGACCTTATTGCGGAGGAAATCCGCATGGAAAGAGGCATACGCGTATGCCGTGCAATCCGCGGCGATTAGCAGCTTCGCTCCGTTGAAGTACGGTGCCGCAAGCGGTGCAAGCTTGATCTGCACGGGCCAGTTCGTCAGCTGCGATGCATTGCTCTCCGCCGCCGTTTCCCGTGCGGCGCGCGCGCCGGAACGCACGATCGACCGGGACGCGGAACCCGGACACCCCGTTCCGGGACGGACACACGCCTCCCGCCGGTCGTTTTTCCGCTTGTTTTCGAGTACCGCCGCTTCATCGTAGGCCGCGGCTTCGCGCTCGACGAACGTAATGGCGCCCGTCGGGCATTCGGGCAGACAATCGCCCATCCCGTCGCAGTAGTCGTCCCGCAGCAGTTTCGCTTTGCCGTTCACCATGCCGATCGCGCCCTCGTGGCACGCCTTCGCGCAGGCACCGCATCCGTTGCACTTGTTCTCATCGATTTCAATGATCTTCCGAATCATAATGTATTCTCCTTATGCACATATCATCACTTGGTTTTCCGAATTAATCATAGTACAATTACGGAAACATGTCTGTTGGAATTCCAACACGGAGGATTCTTATGCAACGATATTTGCCCGTTTTGCGGCAAAGTCCCTTTTTTGCGGGGCTCGACGGCACGGAGATCCTTTCGGTCATGCACTGCATCGGTGCCGCTGTCCTTCCCGTCCGGCAAGGCAAGTATCTTTTGCGCGCCGGTGACACCACGGAGGTCATGGGGTTGGTTCTTTCCGGCTCCGCGCTCATCGTGCAGGAGGACCTGTGGGGACACCGCAACATCCTTTCCCGCTGCCGCTGCGGAGATTTTTTCGGCGAGCCGTACGCGGCAAAGCCCGGTGCCGTGCTGAACATCTGCGTCGTTGCGGAACAGGACGGGGAGATCATGACCATGAACGTGCGCCGTTTGCTGTCGACCTGCGATTCCGCCTGCATCCATCACCGGAACCTGATCCGGAACCTTGTGAACGTCCTTGCGGAAAAGATCCTGATCTTCAACGACAAGATCACGCACGTGAGCAAGCGCACGACCAGAGAAAAGCTACTGTCCTACCTGTCCGCGGAATCCATCCGCCGCGGCTCCCGTTCCTTTGACATCCCGTTCGACCGCCAACAGCTGGCGGACTTCCTTTGCGTGGAACGCAGCGCCATGAGCGCGGAACTGTCGAAGCTCGCCCGCGAAGGGTACCTCAAAACCGACCGGAACCGGTTCGAGTTGCTGAACGGTCCTTGCGGTGATTTCGAATAACGGGAGCCGGATCTTCCGCGGTTGCTTCCATGACAAACCCCCTTTCCCGGTCTCCGGGAAAGGGGGTTTCGGTTTCCGTGTGCCGTTTCCGTCTCAGCCTTGCGGTCCGGCTTCGACGATCTCGCGGGGCATGTTGTCATACTGTTCGAAGTTCTTGCGGAAGCGGGCTGCGAGCTCGCGCGCGGTCTTTTCGTATTCCGCTTGGTCCTGCCACATCTTTCCGGGCACGAGCTGCTCATCGGGCACATTCGGGCAGGTCTTCGGCACCAGAACGCCGAAATACGGGTCTGCCTCATACCCGACGTCATCCAGCGCGCCGCTCAGCGCCGCCGATACCATCGCGCGCGTGTATGCCAGTTTCATTCGTTTTCCGTTGCCGGCCTTGTGACCGCACCACCCCGTATTGACGAGGAACACACGCACCTCGTGTTTGTCGATGCGTTCCCCGAGCATGGACGCGTAGCTTGCCGGGTCGAGCGGAAGGAACGGTGCGCCGAAGCACGTGGAGAACGTCGCGACGGGTTCCTTGATTCCGCGCTCCGTACCCGCGAGCTTGCTCGTATAGCCCGAAACGAAATGGAACATCGCCTGTTCCCGCGTGAGGCGCGAGATCGGTGGGATGACGCCGAACGCGTCCGCCGTCAGGAACAGAATGGTCTTCGGGTGCCCCGCAACGCCGGGGATCAACGCATTCGGGATGTAGCTCACGGGGTAACCCACGCGGGTGTTCTCGGTGAGGCTGCCGTCGTTGAAATCGAGGCGCCGCGTTCTCGGGTCGATCACCACGTTTTCGACCAGTGCGCCGAAGCGGATCGCACCGAAGATCTCCGGTTCGGTCTCCTTGGACAGTCCGATGCACTTGGCATAGCAACCGCCCTCGATATTGAAAATGCCCTCATCCGACCAGGCGTGTTCATCGTCTCCGACGAGATAGCGCTCGGGGTCGGCGGACAATGTGGTCTTACCCGTTCCGGAAAGACCGAAGAACAGGGCGGAATCCCCTTCCTTGCCGACGTTTGCGGAGCAGTGCATCGTAAAGACGTTCTGCTTCGGCAGCACGTAGTTGATCACGCTGAACACGGCCTTTTTGATTTCGCCCGCGTACTGGCTCCCCGCGATGACCACCATCCGCTTTTCGAAGTTGAGGATGATCGCCGCCTCGCTGTTGACGCCGTCCGTCGCGGGAACGCACTTGAATCCCGGCACGGCGATGACCGTAAACCCGGGCACGAAATCGCACAGCTGCTGTGTCGTGGGACGGACGAGCAGCTGGTGGATGAACATGTTTTCGCTCGCCAGTTCCGTAATGACGCGGATCGGCACATGATACTTTTCATCCGCGCCGGCATAGCCGTCGAAGATGAACACATCGCGATCCTGCAGGTAGGCGGTCATCTTCGCGTAGATCAGGTCGAAGCAAGACTGGGAAATGGGCATGTTCGTGCTGCCCCAGTCGATATCCGTATGTACGGAGGGCGAGTCGACGACGAATCTGTCGTTCGGGGAGCGACCCGTATATTTGCCCGTGTGGACGACCAGCGCACCGGTGTCGGAGAGCATCCCCTCGCCGCGCGCGAGTGCGATCTCGGTGAGTTTCGCGGGGGACAGGTTTCTGTAGATCGCGCGGGGCGCAATGATCCCGAGACCTTCCACATAGCTTCTCAGATCGTTATTCAATGTTTTTCTCCTTTGGTGTTTTTCAAGACGGCTCTATTTGCAGGATTTGCTTCATTCGGTTCCGACAAATCGGTACAATTTGCAAAATTATTACCGATTTCAATAAAAATTATACAATCGCATCCCTTTCGCCGCAAGAAATCCGCCGTTTTTTGTTGATAGTATTATTGAATGACTTCTGTGAAATTTTTTGTGGAACCATGCCCGTGCTTGTACCCCAAAGCTTCGGTATGTTAAACTGTTTATGATTTTACCGAATCCATCCGCCATGCGGAAGAAAGGGAGGTCTTCCTTTGATCCGTACCAATCTGTTCGATCCGACCGACTCCCGGAAGATCATCCGGCGTTCCGGGCGATATGCCCTCCTGGAATTCGAGCGGGACATTTCCGTTTCGCCCCATACTGCGGAAACGGCGTATTTTGCCTCGAAAATGAACGTGCGGAAGCGTCAGGTCATCGCCACGCTGAACAACGACGGCGGCGTGATCCTCCAATCGGGCGCCATGCAGATGATCGCGGGCGACATCCGCGTTGCAACGAACATCCGCGGAGCCGGCGACCTGATGAAAAAACTGATCGGCGGAAAAGCCACCGGTGAGACCGCCGTGAAACCGCGCTACGAGGGGCAGGGGCTTCTCGTGCTCGAACCGACCTACCGTTACATCCTCTTCGAGGATCTGTCCGACTGGGGCGGCAACATGGTCATCGAAGACGGGATGTTCCTCGCCTGCGATGATACGCTCGACATCAAGGTCTCCGCCCGCTCGACGCTGTCCTCGGCGGTGCTCGGCAACGAGGGATTGTTCAACACGATGCTGACGGGCAGTGGCGTCGCCGTGCTCGAAAGCCCCGTTCCGGCGGAAGAGCTCTTCATCGTCGACCTCAAGGACGACACCGTCAAAATCGACGGCAATATGGCGATCGCCTGGTCGAACACGCTCGAGTTCACCGTGGAGCGCACGACGAAAACGCTCATCGGCTCCGCAGCTTCCGGGGAGGGGTTCGTCAACGTCTTCCGCGGCACGGGCAGGCTTCTGATCGCGCCGGTCGCCAGTAACCCCGGCATCTCCGTTCCCGATAAGAAATAACACGTTCTGAAAGGACTATCACTATGGGTAAACTGTTGCAGCGCCTGAACCGGAGCAAGATCTTCCGCGGGCTCGACGAAAAAGAATTCTCGTGGGTCTTGTACGATGTGGGCAATTCGGCGTTCACGATGCTGGCTTGCTCCCTGATCCCCATCTGGTTCCACAACCTTGCGGACGCCCGGGTCGGCGAAGGCGTCGCCACCGCGTATTTCTCGCTGGCGACCTCCATCATAACGATCATCGTGGCGATCATCGGTCCCATCTTCGGCGCTCTGTCCGACCGGCAGGATAAGAAAAAGCTGTTCTTCTCCACTGCGGTCGCCCTCGGCGTCATCGGCTGCGTGGTCAGCGGCTTCTCGGCAAGCTGGCTGATGTTCCTCGTCGTCTACGCGCTGGCGAGGATCTTCTACTCCGCCTCGCTGACGTTTTACGATTCCATGCTCGGCGACGTCACGACCGAGGAGCGCATGGATGAGGTCTCGAGTTACGGCTACGCCTGGGGCTATATCGGCAGCTGCATCCCCTTCACGCTGGCGCTCATCGCCTATGTGCTCGGTCCCGACATGCTCGGCGTGATCTCCGGGTTCCTTTCCCAGTTCATCGGTTGCGCTATCACGGGCGCGTGGTGGTTCGTCGTTTCGTTGCCGCTCATCAAAGGCTACAAGCAAAAGAACTACACGGCTTCGACCACCCCGTCCATCGGCTCCGTATTCAAAAAGATCGGCAGCACGCTCAAACGCATCGCGCTGGAGGACCGCAAGGTCCTGTTCTTCCTGATCGCCTTCTTCCTCTACATCGACGGCGTCGGAACGATCATCGACAACTGCATCAACATCGGCAAACCGCTCGGTCTGGATACGATCGGTATGGTCGTCTTCCTGCTGGCGACGCAGGTCGTCGCGTGGATCTTCTCGCTGATCTTCGCGAAGCTCTCGAAGCGGTACGATACCGTGAAGCTCCTGCTCGTTTGCATCACCGGTTATTTCTTTGTTTGCCTGTATGCGCTGACGCTGCATACCCTGCTTGATTTCGCGATCCTCGCGTTCGGTGTCGGCTGCTTCCAGGGCTCCATCCAGTCGCTGTCCCGCTCCTATTTCTCGAAGATCATTCCGCCGGAGAATTCGGGTGAGTATTTCGGCATTTACGATATCTTCGCAAAGGGCGCATCCTTCCTCGGTTCCGCCGTCATCGCGGGCGTCATCTTCCTGCTCGGCGGAAACGATCAGGCGGGTACGGCCATCCGCATCGCCGTGGCATCCCTTGCCGTCTTCTTCCTGCTCGGCTTCGTGTTCCTGAAGCTTGCGGACAAGCAGCCTTCCAAGCGCTGAACCGGACAACAAAACAACGCACAAACGACCGCCCACCGGGCGGTCGTTCTGTTTTTCTGTCGAAAAAACGGGAGCGGATCTTTCCGCTCCCGGTCCGGATGTCATTTTGCTTCCTTTTCTTTGTGCTCGTTTTCCATGTGCTTGATTTCCCAGTGGATCAGCAGCGTCAGCGCAGCGCGAAGAACGATGATCGCGCCGACGATGGAGATTTCGGAAAGCGTGCGGACAACGACCGTACGCAGGATCTCGCCGCCGAGCTTGAACTCCAAGCCGAGGGACATCGCCTGTGCGAGCTCGAGACGGACATTCCCCTTGTCCTTCCCGAAGAAATAGGTGAAAAAGTTTTTCAGTGCGCCGAAGAGGATGATGACAACGCCCATCAGTTCCAGGCAGTGAATAATGACCGGTACGCCCTTATTCACGAGGGTTTCGAATAACTCCATTGTGTTCTCCTTTGCGGATTGTGAAATTGTTTCGGTTACGATTATACTGTATTTCCGCCGTTCTGTCTTGCGTTTTCCGTTATTTTGCCGTTTCCGCGGTTTTCATCCGCCGGTTTCGGCAAAAATACCGCTGTTTTCACCCTTCGGTTGCGTCCCCGCACGGGAAAAGATACAATATTCGCATCAAACTATTCGGGAGGTATCACCATGCAATACGATCCGCAAGCCACCGCTCTCATGGGTCTCGTCGCCGGGATCGGTCTGATGGGCGCCCTCATCGGGCTCGTTGTCCTTGTCCTTTGTCTCATCGCAAGCTGGAGGATCTTCAACAAAGCCGGAGAGCCCGGTTGGAAGTGCCTCATCCCGCTGTACGGCAGCTATGTCGAATACCGCTTCTGTTGGAACACAACGATGTTCTGGGTAATGTTCGCGCTTTCCGCCGCATCCGGCATTTTTGCGGGGAACGGGTTCGGAAGTCTCTGTTCCCTCGCGATCGCGGTGTTGTACTGTATGTTCCTGTATCACCTTGCGAAATCCTTCGGCAAGGGCATCGGCTTCACCATCGGCCTCGTGCTTTTCCCGCCGATCTTTCTGATGATCCTCGGCTTCGGCGAGGCGCGTTATCTCGGTCCCGTCGGCAACACCTTCGACCTCTAATTACCGCAAAACACAAAAAACGGCACGTTTCATGCACCTGTACACTAAAAGTAGACACAAAAAAGTGTCTGCTTTTTTTGTATACTG
>JAUNCT010000016.1 GCA_030526425.1 Clostridia bacterium | reverse complement strand
CAAAGCCCGAGGTACACACGCACGAACAGCACGATGAGCACGATCGACACGAAGATCTGCGCCGTGATGAGCAGCGACCCCGCGATGGGACCGAAGCGGCTGCTCAGCGGCAAGGCGAGCACAAAACCGATCGCCAGCGAGATGCCGTTGCCGATCGCCAGCGGCAGAGCCTCGGTCTCGCGGTCGGCACAGCGCGCGAGGGAATATTCTCTCAGACACGGTACGAGCGCGTGCCAGGAGGGGACGCCGCATTTTTTGAACAGTCCCCAGACACCGGCGATCATCATCGCGCCGACGGCGACATAGAACGGTTCGGTACTGCCGAAAAACAGTACCAACGGGAGCTTCAACAGTTCCATGGTTCGTTTCCTTTCCTCTGTTTGCGGCACGGATGCGCGCCGCACATACTGTTACACTGTAAATTGTAAAGCATCGTGCACGTGTTTTCCAGTACCGTTGTCGAAAACCGTGCGGATTTTCCGGAAACGGCACACCGGGAAGGAAACCGTGCCGGCGGAAACGAAAACACCCGCCGTCCGGAGACGGCGGGTGCGGAATTTGAGGGAAAGACCGTTACGCGGCTTTCTCAACGGGTGCGGAGACGAAATCCGCGGGGGCGTAGAAGAAAGCGATGCAGCTTTCGTTCACGGTCGCGATGACTTCGGGGTCCTGACTGTAGAAGCTGTAGCTGTGACCGTCGCGGGGGCTGATGACCACGGGCGCGTTGAAGACATCAGCAACGCCCTGAGAGACTTCGGGCGCGACCGCCTCGTCATCGGGCGCGTAAACGACGATGACCGGGACATTCGCCATGTTGGCGACCGCCGCTTCCGCGAGACCATCCGGATACTTCGCAAGGTCGTCGAACCAGGCCTTGGACAGCTCCTGCACCTGACCGTAGATGGTGGTGAAGGTGATGTAGCCCTTCTCGGCAGCTTCCTTCTCATACTCGACCCACTTCTCGGGGCCGCCGAACAGCAGCTTCAGGTTCTCGTAATCCTCGGCGGGGGCGATGAACGCGACCGCGTCGAACACGAACATGTTCTCGGCTGCCATTTCGAGCACGATACGACCGCCCATGGAGTAGCCGAAGCCGTCGACTTCGCCGATGTTGTAGTTCGCCTTCATGTAGTTGATGACGTCGAGGACATCCTGCTTCATGTTGGTCATGGTGTTCTGTTGGAAGCTTTCGGTGCTGGCGCCGCAGCCCGGGAAGTCGAGCGTGACAACGATCGCGCCGTTTTCGGAGCAACCCTTGGCGATGGCATCGTAGCCGCCCCACTCATTGTGGTTGCCGCCGTGACCGTGGATCATGACGATGAGCTTTGTGGGGGTCGCCGCATCGTATTTTTCGGGCATGGTGATGAATGCGGGGATGGACGCGCCTTCACGGATGGTGGAGGGGACGGTGACGGCGGTTTCCGCGTGGGCGACGGTCAGCATGCCGAACGCCATCGCGATGACCAGAACGAGTGCGAGAAGCTTTTTCATGTTACGTTCTCCTTTGAAATTTTTGCCCTTGTGGGCTTGCCGCTATTATAAACCGAAGCGTTGACGCTTGCAATGCGGAAACGCACAGTATACATGCATACAGAAATACTTTTCGGTGCGCTATTCCAAAAAAACGAAATCGGCGTATAATGACAATGAACCAAAGCGGGCTCCGTGCCCGTCCCATAACGACTAAACGAAATCGAAGGAGCGAAACGATGGATTACGCAAAAGAGTCCCTGCGTCTGCACGAGGAATGGAAAGGCAAGATCGAGGTCGTGGCGACCGTACCCGTGGAAACTTCGGACGACCTGTCCCTGGCTTACACTCCCGGCGTCGCGCAGCCCTGCCTGGAGATCCAGAAGGACATCAACAAGAGCTATGAGCTGACCCGCCGCCACAACCTGTGCGCCGTCATCACCGACGGCAGCGCGGTGCTCGGTCTCGGCGATATCGGTCCCGAAGCGGGCATGCCCGTCATGGAAGGCAAGTGCGTGCTGTTCAAATCCTTCGGTAACGTCGACGCGTTCCCGCTGTGCGTGAAGACCAAGGACGTCGACGAGTTCGTCAACGCCGTCTACCTCATGAGCGGCAGCTTCGGCGGCATCAACCTCGAGGACATCGCGGCGCCCCGCTGCTTTGAGATCGAGCGCAAGCTGAAGGAGAAGTGCGATATCCCGATCTTCCACGACGACCAGCACGGCACCGCGGTCATCACCCTCGCGGGTCTGACCAACGCCCTGAAGCTGACCGGCAAGAAGAAGGAAGAAGTGCAGATCGTCACCAGCGGCGCGGGTGCCGCGGCGGTCTCCATCGTGAAGCTGCTCCTGTCCGCGGGCTTCAAAAAGGTCATCATGTGCGACCGCAAGGGCGCGATCTACAAGGGACGCGAGGACCTGAACTGGATCAAGAAGGAAATGGCGGAGGTCACCAACCTCGAAGGCAAGCAGGGCTCGCTCGCGGATGTGCTCGTCGGCGCGGATGTGTTCATCGGCGTTTCCGCACCCGGCACCGTCACCAAGGACATGGTGCGCTCCATGCACAAGGATCCGATCATCTTCGCCTGCGCGAACCCCACCCCGGAGATCTTCCCCGAGGATGCGAAGGAAGCGGGCGCGGCAGTCGTTTCCACCGGCCGCAGCGACTTCCCGAACCAGATCAACAACGTGCTGGCGTTCCCCGGCATCTTCCGCGGCACCTTCGATGTGCGCGCTTCGGACATCAACGAGGAGATGAAGATGGCGGCTTCGGAAGCGCTCGCGAGCCTCATCTCCGATGAGGAGCTCAGCGCGGATTACATCATCCCGAAGGCGTTCGACCCGCGCGTCGGTCCCGCTGTGGCGAAGGCCGTTGCGGAAGCAGCCCGCAGAAGCGGCGTCGCGAGACTGTAAGCATCAGCCTCGATAAGGGCAAAACGACAAAAGAAAAACGGAGCGGTCCTTCGGGATCGCTCCGTTTGTTTATGAACGGGTGTCGTGTGGGCTGCCGCTCACAGCAGCAGCTCGTACCCGTACCGCGGGTCGCCCTGCTCGTCCCCGTCGGGGAGGATGAGCTCACAGCATCGCACAAAGCCCGCGCGGGTCAAGGCGCCCTGCATCACGAGGTTTTCGGGGTGCGTATCCGCCCGCAGGGCACATGCGCCGCGCTCCTTCGCAAGCGCCGCCGCCGCGGAAAACAGAAAGGAAGAAACGTGCCTGCCGCGGGCGGATTCTGCCACGGCGACGCGGTGCACGGAGGCATAAGGCTTGCCTTCGGGCAACTGCCATTGCCCGGCGGTCAGCGCTTCGGGTCGGTAGGCGGGTTCTTCCGCAAAGGTCAGGGCGCACACGGCGAGGACGGACGCGCCTTCTGCGACCACAAAGCCGATGCCTTCGCGGACGTCGCTTTCGAACAGGGCACGGTCGGGATAGGTGCCGCGCTGCCACTGCGGCACGCCGCGGCTTTTCAGATACCGCTTGCCTTCTTCGGCGATTTCGGACATGCGGGCGGTGTCTTCCGGACAAGAGGGACGGAAAGTGAGCATGGTCGTTCTCCCGGGTGTGTTTTTTTCAGTATAGCACAGCAAGCAAAAAATATACGATGCGTTGTTGCGTTCCGCCGTCCTGTGGTATACTGAAACAAATTTGAGTATGGTACGCGGTTCGCCGCGGCGGAGGAAAGACTATGGCAATGAACATCGTTTGTCTCGATATGGAAGGGGTCGTTGTCCCCGAGATCTGGATCGCATTCGCGGAGGTGACGGGCATCCCCGAGTTCCGCCGCACCACGCGCGACGAACCCGATTACGACAAGCTCATGAAGTGGCGCATCGAGCTGCTGAAAAAGCACGGGCTCGGATTCAAGGAGATCGAGGAGACCATCGAAAAGATCGATCCGCTCCCGGGCGCGAAGGAGTTCCTCGACGAACTGCGCAAGGTCACGCAGGTGATCATCCTGTCGGATACCTTCTATCAGTTCGGCATGCCGTTGATGAAGAAGCTCGGTCTTCCGACGCTGTTCTGCAACGACCTCGTCATCGGCGAGGACGGCATGATCGCAGATTACAAGATGCGCTGCGAGCAGTCGAAGCTCACCACCGTGCGCGGTCTGCAGGCGATGGGTTTCGAAACGATCGCCGCGGGCGACAGCTACAACGACCTCGGCATGATCGGCGCGAGCAAGGCGGGCTTTTTGTTCCGCACGACCGACAAGAT
The DNA here is from genome assembly GCA_030526425.1 of Clostridia bacterium. Lineage (GTDB taxonomy): Bacteria > Bacillota > Clostridia > Christensenellales > CAG-138 > CAG-1024. The sequence continues at coordinate 45,648 of JAUNCT010000016.1, read as the reverse complement.
CAAGCAGGACTATCCGCAGTACCCCGCGTTCGAGGAGTACGACGAGTTCCTTGCGGCCATCAAGGCGGCACTGTAACGGATATGAAAAACGGCGTGACCGGAAGGGTCGCGCCGTTTTTTGAATTTCCGGAGGTGAGGTGTGCCGACGGAACATACGATAATGCAATATCGAAATTATTTTAATGCAAACGGAGTTCCGGAATACACGATGCGAGGGATTCAAACAGAATCGTCAAACCGGGTCGTGATATCCGAAAGATATGGAAAACATCGGATATCACCGCATAAATTCTTGCGGTATGGTTCCGATTTGAAAACGGAATACGATATCCGGATGAACTTTATTGACGGGCATAGGCTGCGTGGAGTATTCTTTTTGCAAGACAAAAGAAATTGTATTGCAAAATTACAGAACAGGAGGAACGCGATTATGAAAAACAGCGCGTTGGCACCGGCATCGGCGTTGCTGCCGGCGGTGATGGGCGTGAACCGCTGAGAGACCGCCCGCTGCCGTTCGGGGTCGGTCGGGTGTCCGGCGGGATCGGTATCCGCCGGCGATTTTGTTTTACCGTTTTCCGCGCAGTGACCGCAAGGGCGGTTTGACGAAGATTTCACAACAAATGCAGACCGGATTTCACGCGCGGGGGGTATGCTGTGTTCCGTTGTCCCGGTGCGGAACCGGGAGGAAATGATGCGTGGGAAACGTTGCGGAATAGCAAGAATCATAAAATATTTCTATAGCGATAAGAGAAATATTCAATATTCGATTGACACTGCACGGCGGCGGGACTTATAATGGACTCGGTAATCCTATATCATTTCTATTGATACTCAAAGAACAGAAAATCAAATCGGAAATCAGGAGGAATACAACATGAAGAGACTCGTTGCATCCATTTGCGCGGCGGCACTCGCTTTCGGAAGCTTCGGCGCAGCGATGGCATATGATGCCAATCTGGACAGCTTCACCCTCGACGAGATCATCGCCAAGGCGAAGGAGGAAGGTCATGTCGAATCCGTCGGCATGCCGGACAGCTGGGCCAACTGGGGCGACAGCTGGAAGGGTCTCACCGCAGATTACGGCATCACGCATACCGACGAGGACATGAGCTCCGCGGAAGAGCTTTCCATGTTCCAGAACGACGACACGCGCGACATCGGCGATATCGGCACGGGCTTCATTCAGACGGCGCTCGATTCCGACCTCGTGCAGAGCTACAAGACCAGCTATTGGGACAGCGTCCCCGCGTGGGCAAAGGGTGAAGACGGCAAGTGGATGATCGCTTACACCGGCTGCACCTCCTTCATTTACAACAACGACCTTTGCAGCGAGCCCATGCCGACCAGCTGGGCGGATGTCCGCAAAGGCAGCTACAAGCTGACCATCGGCGACGTCGTCGGCGGCGCGACCGGTCAGGGCGTGGTCATCTCCACGGCGTACGCGTTCGGCGGCGGCATCGACAACCTGCAGCCCGCTTACGACTTCTGGACCGAGATGGCCGAAAAGGGCCGCATCGACAAGGGCGACATCCTGCTCGCCCGCATCCAGGCCGGTGAAGTCGAGTGCGGCGTTTCCTGGAGCTGGAACGTGCTCGGTTACGCGAAGGAGACCCCGAACTACAACATGACCATCGGCATCCCGACCGACGGCTCCGTCATGACGGGTTACGCTTCCGTCATCTCCAAGAACTCCGACACGCCGTTCGCGGCTGCACTCGCCCGTGAGTACATCTTCTCCGACGCGGGTCAGATCAACCTCGCGAAGTCCGGTGCTCTCCCGACCCGTGCGGATGTGGAGATCCCCGCGGAATATGCGGCGTTCGCACCCGAGACCTACGCGAATGCGGTCCCGACCTTCGAAGACATCCCCGGTTACACCGCGGCTTGCGAAGAAGTCTCCGAATGGTGGGCGGAGAACATCATCCCGATGCTCGGCTGAGTCCGTATCCCGAAATGAAGCATCCCGAATAACATCCATCGATATGGGGGGCGTACTCCCGGAGTGCGCCCCCTGTTTTTCAATCGGAGGGCAAACCATGGAAACCCTGACCAAGAAGCGGGCGCTTTCGAACAGAAATTCGAAATACTTTTATCTGCTCGCGCTGATCCCATTTTTGGCGGTCGTGCTGATGTACGAGATCCTGCCGCTCATCATGCTGGTGATCGACAGCTTCCATCTCGACAAAAAGCCGGACATTCTGTTCTCTTTGGACAACTACAAAAAGATCTTCACCACGCTCAGTTACAAAAAGGCGATCCTCAACAGCCTGAAGATCACGGCGATCTCCACGGCGTTCGGCATCGTCATCGCATTTCTCGGCGCGCGCGCGGCGCACACCACGCGCGGTAAGTTCCGCAGCGTCTTTCTGACGGTGCTGAACATGACTTCGAACTTTGCAGGCGTCCCCCTCGCGTTCGCGTACATGATCCTTTTGGGCAACGCGGGCGTCCTCCGCCAGATCGCGGATGTGTACGGCATCGGGTTTATTCAAAACTTCGACCTGTACACGAGCACGGGACTGACGCTGATGTATATCTATTTCCAGATCCCCCTGAGTACGTTGCTGCTCATCCCCGCGTTCAATGGCATCCGCAAGGAGTGGGGAGAGGCGAACATGCTGCTCGGCGGAACGAACGGCATGTTCTGGCGCAAGGTCGGCGTGCCGGTGCTGCTGCCGAGCATCTTTTCCACCATCAGCGTGCTGTTCGCGAACGCTCTTTGCGCCTACGCAACGGCATACGCATTGCTGATGAACAACTTCTCGCTGCTGCCGGTCAATATCTCGGCGTGCTTCGTCGGCGATATCAAGACCAAGCCCATGCTCGGCGCGGCGCTGTCGGTCGTGATGATGCTCATCATGTGCATCGTCATCCTCATCAACAACTTCATCACCAAAAAGGTCACGAAGTGGGAGGGGGTCTCCAAATGAAACGGGGCAAGCTCAGTGCGAAGATCGTCATCACGTTGGTGGTCGTTTGGCTGCTCATCCCGCTCGCCGCGACGATCGTCTACTCCCTCTTCGAGGACTGGACGGGCATCGTACCGCACGGGTTCACGCTGGCGAACTACAAGGCGATCTTCACGAACCCGCAGTTCCTCACCGCCATGTATCAAACGGTGCTCATCTGCATCATCCCGATCCTCATCACGATCGCCGTGGTGCTTCTTGCGCTGTTCGTGGTCACGGTGTACTTCCCGCGGCTCGAGAAGTACGTGCAGATCCTCTGTATGATCCCCTACACGATCCAGGGCGTCATCCTGTCGGTCTCCATCCTCATCCTGTATGCCAGGAACAAGTCCTTCCTGTCCGGGCGCATGGTCATGCTCATCGGCGCGTACTGCATCATCATCCTGCCGCACATCTACAACGGCATCCGAAACGCCATGCGCGCCATCAACATGAAGATGCTGCTCGAAGCGGCGGAAATGCTCGGCGAGAGCAAGATCAGCGCGTTTTTCAAGGTCATCGTTCCGAACATCATCACCGGTATCACGGTCTCCTCGCTGCTGGCGGTGGGTCTGCTGTTCGGCGATTACGTCATCATCCGCAACCTGTCGAGCAGTAACGTCACGAACATGCAGGTCTTCCTGTATCAGACGATGAAGCGCTCGAGTACCGAAAGCTCGGCGGTGTTCGTGGTCATCATGCTGGTGACCTTCGCCATCACCGCGGTCGTGCTGACGATGCAGTCGCGGAGCACGATGGAAAAAATCAGAAACGAGGGGAAGTAAGCCATGGCATATATTCGTTTTGAACAGATCAACAAGAAATTCGGCACCAACCACGTGCTCAAGGACATCGATCTCACGGTGGAGAAGGGACAGCTCGTCACGCTGCTCGGACCTTCCGGCTGCGGCAAATCGACCTTGCTCCGCTGCCTCGCGGGGCTCGAACAGGTCACGAGCGGACACATCTTCCTCGACGGGGAGGAGATCACCGAGGTGGTCCCGCGGCAGCGCGGCATCGGCATGGTGTTCCAGCAGTATTCGCTGTTTCCGAACATGAACGTGCGCGAGAACGTCGCTTACGGGCTCAAACTCAAAAAGCTGCCGAAGAAGGAGATCGAGGAGAAGGTCGAGCACATGCTCGGCGTGGTGGGGCTTTCCGACAAGATCGGGCACTACCCCTCGCAGCTTTCCGGCGGTCAGCAGCAGCGTGTGGCGCTCGCCCGCGCGATGGTCACAGCGCCGAAGGTGCTGCTCCTCGACGAGCCGCTTTCCGCGATCGACGCGCTGCTCCGCAAACAGCTGCAGATCGAGATCCGCCGCATCCAACAGCAGCTCGGCATCACGACCATTTTCGTCACCCACGATCAGGATGAGGCGATGGTCATGAGCGACATGATCCACCTGTTCCACGACGGGCGGATCGAACAGTCCGGCACGCCGGAGCAGATCTACACGCAGCCCGCGACGAAGTTCGCCGCGACGTTCATCGGCAACTACAACCTGCCCGCCTGCGCGGACTTCAACGAAGCCTTCGGTACGGCGTTGCCGTATCAGGACCTGGCCATCCGCCCCGAGATCGTGCGGCTGAGCAAAGACCTTGCCGCGGACCGGGAGGGGCTGCATACTGCAGAGGGCATCGTCACGGGGCACATCTCGCACGGCAGCCTCATCCGCTACGAGGTCACCATCGGTAAACTGCACCTCAACGCGGACGTCGTGTTCGGCAAGCACATAAGCTTCACCGAGGGCGACAAAGTCGTCGTTTCCGTTCCCGCGGAACTGATCGTGGGTCTGTAAGAAAAGAACGAAACGGAGCGGAGAACAACCATGACACTGATCTACGGACACCGGGGCGCTTCCGGCGATTACCCCGAAAACACGATGCTCGCCTTCCAAAAGGCGTATGAACAAGGCGCGGAGGGCATCGAATACGATGTGCACCTGACGAAGGACGGCGTGCCCGTCGTCATGCACGACGAGAACACCGTGCGCACCACCGGCGTGGATGCGCTCATCAAGGACCTGACGGCGGAGGAGTTTCTCGCGCTGGACGCGGGCAAGGTGAAGAACGGCGCTTGCGGCGTGTGCAACCCGCCGACCCTCGATGAGCTGTTGGCATGGTGCGCCGAAACGGGCATGCGTTCGAACATCGAGCTGAAAACGGGCGTGTACGAATACCCGGGCATCGAAGAGAAGGTCATCGCGCTGCTCGACAAATACGGGCTCCGCGAAACGACGCTCATCTCGTCCTTCAACCATTTCACCATCGGTCGTGTGCGCGCGCTCGCGCCCGATATCCGCGTGGGTCTGCTGGAGGAAAGCTGGCTCATCGGCGCAGGCGCCTATGTGAAAGCCTGCGGCGCGGACGACTTCAACCCCTATGTGAAGTTTTTGAACGACGAGACCGTGCGAGAACTGCGCGAGCACGGCGTCGGCATCAACACGTGGACGGTCAACGAGGAAGAGGACATGCTGCGCACGCTCGGCTACGGCGTGGAGATCGGCATCTCGAACTGGCCCGCGCGCTACATCGCCCTGCGTGCGGAATTCGAAAAGGAACAAAAGTAAAGTACTTGCGCCCTCCGCTTGCGGTTCGCCGCCGGGGGGCGTACAATATCCTATGAAATCTTGATTTGTATTCAAATGGAGGGAAACGGAAATGGAAGAGACCAGACCGTATCTGGATTGGGAAACCTGCGGCAGCTTCATGGTGGATGTCTTCAAGGCGTACGGCGTACCCGAGGAAGACGCGAAGATCTGCGCGGACGTATTGATGGAATCCGACCGCCGCGGCATCGAGAGCCACGGTGTGAACCGCTTCAAGCCCATCTATCTCGACCGCATCAAGCTCGGCACACTGCTGCCCGTGACGAAGATCGACATCCTCAAGGATACGCCGACCACCGTCGTGATGGATGCGAACAACGGCATGGGCATGGTCGCCTCGTACCGCATGATGGAGATGCTCATCGAAAAGGCGTCCAAGTACGGCATGGCGGGCGGTGCCATCATGAACTCCACCCACTACGGCATCGCGGGTTACTGGACGACCATGGCGGAGAAGGCCGGCATGATCGGCATCAGCGGCACGAACGCGCGCCCCTCGGTCGCCCCGACGAACGGCGTCGAAAACATGATGGGCACGAACCCGCTCACCTTCACGATGCCCACCGATGAGGAGTTCCCCTTCAACTTCGACTGCGCGACCTCGACCATCCAAAACGGCAAGATCGAGTATTACGAGCGCATGGGCAAGCCCACCCCGGCGGGGCTCGTCGTGACCCGCGATGGCGGCACGATGACGGAATCCGGCGAGATCCTCAAGGCGATCCGCGGCGGCAGGGCGGCACTGTGCCCGCTCGGCGGTCTCGGTGAGGCGACCGGCGGCTACAAGGGCTACGGCTTCACGACCATCGTCGAGATCCTGTCCGCGGCGCTGTGCGGCGGTCCGTTCATGAAAGAGCTTTCGGGCGTGGATGAGAACGGCAACCCGAAGATGTACCGCCTCGGTCACTTCTTCTTCGTCATCAACCCCGAGTTCTTCATGGGTCTCGACACCTTCAAAAAGACCTCGGGCGATATCCTGCGCGGGCTGCGCAACTCCGCTGTCGCGCCCGGCTGCGACCGCATCTACACCGCGGGCGAGAAGGAGCACGAGGCTTGGATGGAGCGCAAGGACAAGGGCGTCCCGGTGTCCGCTTCGATCCGCAAGGAATTCACGCAGCTCCGCGACGAGCTGAACCTGCCCTACAAGTTCTCCTTCGAGGGCTGAGGAAAACGACACGATGCCCCGCCGTTTCTTCGGTGGGGCGAAAGCAAACAGCGGACCGCACATCGTGCGGTCCGCTGTTTTGTCTGCGGGGGGAGTCCCCGCGGGTGGGTCTTATTTGTTGCTCAGGTATTCGTCGATCGCGCGGGCGGCGTTCTTGCCTGCGCCCATCGCGGAGATGACGGTCGCTGCGCCGGTAACGGCGTCGCCGCCGGCGTACACGCCGGTGCGGCTGGTGAGCGCATCTTCATTGACGATGATGCCGCCGTGGCTGTTGACCTCGAGCCCTTCGGTGGTGTCCTTGATGAGCGGGTTCGGCGAGGTGCCGATGGAGATGATGACCGTGTCGACATCCAGCACGAATTCGCTGCCGGGGATGGCGACCGGGCGGCGGCGACCCTTCTCGTCGGGCTCGCCGAGTTCCATCTTGATGCACTTCATGCCAGTGACGAAGCCGTTCTTCTCATCGCGCGGGTTCTCGGGGTTGTTGTAACCGAGAATCTCGACCGGGTTGCACAGGAGGCGGAAATCGATGCCTTCCTCCTCGGCGTGCTCGACCTCCTCGCGGCGGGCGGGCAGCTCGTCCATGGAGCGGCGGTAGACGATGTAGACGTTGTCCGCACCGAGGCGCAGCGCCGTACGCGCGGCGTCCATCGCGACGTTGCCGCCGCCGACGACCGCAACATTGCCGCCCTTCATGATCGGGGTGACGGGGTCGTCGCGGAAGGCCTTCATCAGGTTGCTGCGGGTGAGGAACTCGTTGGCGGAATAAACGCCCTTGAGGCTCTCGCCGGGGATGCCCATGAAGTTCGGAAGACCGGCGCCGGAGCCGACGAACACGGCCTCGAAGCCCTTCTCGAACAGCTCATCGATGGTCAGCGTGCGGCCGATGACGACGTTGGTCTCCATCTTGACGCCGAGCGCCTGCAGACCTTCGACTTCCTTGGCGACGATCGCCTTCGGGAGACGGAACTCGGGGATGCCGTAAACGAGAACGCCGCCGGTGGTGTGGAGCGCTTCGAACACGGAGACCTCATAGCCCTTGCGCGCGAGGTCGCCCGCGCAGGTCAGACCGGAAGGACCGGAGCCGACGATCGCGACCTTGTGACCGTTGGAAACGGGCTTTTCGGAGGGCGCGGTCGCATGCGCGTTGTGCCAGTCGGCTACGAAGCGCTCGAGACGGCCGATGCCGACGGGTTCGCCCTTGATGCCGCGCACGCACTTCTGCTCGCACTGGGTCTCCTGCGGGCAAACGCGGCCGCAGACGGCGGGCAGGGAGGAGGACTCGGAAATGATTTGGTAAGCGGCTTCGAAGTCGCCTTCCTTGATTTTGGAAATGAACGCGGGAATGTGGATGTTGACGGGGCAGCCGTTGACGCAAGGCATGTTCTTGCAGTTCAGGCAACGGTTCGCCTCATCGATCGCGATCTCTTCGGTGTAACCGCAGGCGACCTCTTCGAAGTTGCGGGCGCGGACGGCCGGCTCCTGAGAGGGCATCGGGTTCTTTTTCAGACTCATGTTTGCCATGTTATTGTACCTCCTTGAAGAGATTGCAGGTTTTTTCGTGCTGATGACGCTCGTAACCGAAGTACATGCGCGAACGGGACATCGCTTCGTCGAAGTCGACCTCGTAGCCGTTGAAGTCGGGTCCGTCGACGCAGGCGAACTTCGTGACCTTCTTGCCGTCGCGGTTGAGGGTCAGGCGGCAGCCGCCGCACATACCCGTGCCGTCGATCATGATCGGGTTCATGGAAACGGTGATGGGCTGACCGAAGGGCTTGCAGGCGAGTACGACGAATTTCATCATGATGAGGGGACCGATCGTGATGACCATGTCGAACTTTTCACCCGCTTCGAGCATTTCCTTGAGCGGGACGGTGACGTTGCCCTGACGCGCGTAGGAACCGTCGTCCGTCATGACGTGGAGCGTATCGCTGCAGGCGCGGAACTCATCTTCGAGGATGAGCAGGTCCTTCGAACGGAAGCCGATGATGCTGGTGACTTCGCAGCCCTGCGCGTGGAGCGCTTCGGCGATGGGCATCGCAATCGCGCAGCCGACGCCGCCGCCGACGATGCAGACCTTTTTGAGACCCGCCAGGTGCGTGGGCACGCCGAGCGGACCGACGAAGTCTTGGATGGACTCGCCTTCGCTTTTATGATTCAGCAGTTCGGTGGTCGCGCCGACGATCTGGAAAATGATCTTCACGGTGCCCGCAACGGGGTCGACACCCGCGACGGTCAGCGGGATGCGCTCGCCCTCTTCGTTGACACGGAGGATGATGAACTGGCCGGGCTTCGCTTTCGCGGCGACCAGGGGCGCCTCGATCTCCATCTGGGTGACGGTGGGATTCAGGACTTTCTTACTCGCAATTTTATACATGAGTCCATTCCTTCCTTATGGTTTTCGCTTTGCTCCATTATACGACTCAGAACAACGGGATGGAATAGCGGAAGCCGCTTTTTTGAATAAAAAATTATCATAATAGGAAAAAACTATCGATAAACATGTATAAATGGGCAAAAACCGTGTCAAAATATACGGATTCGATAAAATCGATAGAACGGAATGATGGAACCGAACGAAGTAGATACGGAAAGCATGGGGACCGATGCAAAGGAACGGATGCATTCTTGTTTCGTGCGACGGACCGTGATATCATAAATATCGTCGGGATCGGATGGGCGTATCGCGCTCGGAACCGGCGAAGAGTCAGAGAGCACGGGGGCGTTTCGTTATGAATTTCAGCGGTATTATACTCGGTCTTTCCGCGTTTTTATGCATCGGAGTTTTCCATCCCATCGTGATCAAGTGCGAATATCATTTCACGTATAAGTGCTGGCCGGTGTTTCTTGTGTGCGGTGCGGCTTGCTTGATCGTTTCGATGTGGATCGAAAATGTCGTGGCGGCATCCGCAGTCGGGGTGCTTGGGTTCTCGTTTTTGTGGAGTATTCTCGAACTGTTTGAGCAGCAAAAGCGCGTTGCGAAGGGATGGTTCCCGGAAAATCCGAAACGCAAGAAAAACAAATAAAGCGACCTGCGCGGGGAGACAGCGCAATGACGATGGAGCGACCGATTGTGGGGCGCTTCTTTTTTTGCGAAACAGTACGCGAAAAGAATATATATAATATATTATGAGTATTGGACGGGGGAGAAACCGCGGTATTATACTTTTCGCATAGGGTGACGGCACAATGCCCATGCGGAAGATATCGTTCCCACGGTGGCGCACGGCATCCGATTCAGTGATACAAAGGAGCGCAAGCCATGAACGCACAGGCGATCATCGATTACATCGCGCATGCGGATAAGAAGACCCCGGTCAAACTTTATGTCAAAGAGAAGGCGCCCGTCGATTACGGTACGGCGCATGTGTTCGGCGCGGGGGACAAGATCGTTTTCGGCGATTGGCAGGAACTGTCGGGTATTCTCGATGCGAACCGTGATAAAATAGAGGATATCATGATCGAGAACGACCGGCGCAACAGTGCCGTGCCGATGCTCGACATCAAAAACGTACGCGCGCGCATCGAACCCGGCGCGCTCATCCGCGACCAAGTGGAGCTCGGCGACAACTGCGTCGTGCTCATGGGTGCCGTGATCAACATCGGCGCGGTCGTCGGCGCGGGCAGCATGATCGACATGGGCGCGGTGCTCGGCGGCAGGGCGATCGTCGGCAAACACTGCCACATCGGCGCGGGCGCGGTGCTCGCAGGGGTGGTGGAACCCGCATCGGCCGTCCCGGTCGTGGTGGAGGACGACGTGCTCATCGGCGCGAACGCCGTCGTGATCGAGGGCGTGCACATCGGCAAGGGCTCCGTCGTCGCGGCGGGTGCCGTTGTCGTCGAGGATGTGCCCGAGGGCGTCGTCGTGGCGGGTTGCCCGGCGCGCATCATCAAGAAGAAGGACGAAAAAACGACCCTGAAGACCGCCCTGCAGGATTCGCTCAGAACCCTGTGAGGCACGGAGAGTAGAGAGGACCATGGAAAAGACCCTTCCTTTTACAAAAGAACAGCTTGAGGCGTGGCGCGACCGGTACCCCACGCCCTTTTACGTTTACGATGAGGCGGGCATCCGCGCCTGTGTGGAGCGGGTGCGGCGCGCCTTTGCGTGGTGCCCCGGTTACCGCGAATACTTTGCCGTGAAGGCGACGCCGACGCCTGCGATCCTGCGACTGCTCGCGTCGCTCGGCTGCGGCTGCGACTGCGCTTCGGAAACGGAGCTGCTTATGGCGGAGCGCTGCGGCATCACGGGGGACCGCGTGTTTTTCAGCGCGAACCAGACCTCCCCCCGCGAGTATGCCATGGCGCACGCGCTGGGCGGCGTCATCAACCTCGATGATGTGTGCGAGATCCCGAAGATGGAGGCGGGTTGCGGCGTGCCCGAAACCGTGTGCTGCCGTTACAACCCCGGCAAGTTCGCCATCGGCAACGACATCATCGGCACGCTCGGCGAATCCAAATTCGGCATGCCGAAGGATCAGCTGTTCGCGGCGCTCAAGGAACTGAAGGAAAAGGGCGCGCGGCGCTTCGGCGTGCACGCCATGCTCGCGAGCTGCTCGCTCGATGCGGCGTATTATCCCCTGCTCGCGCGGGAACTGTTCTCCCTTGCGCTGGAGATCCGCGAAACGCTCGGCATCACCTTGGATTTCATCGATCTTTCGGGCGGCGTGGGCATCCCCTACCGCCCGGAGCAGGAGCCTGTGGATATCCTCGCCGTGGGCGAAGCGGTGCACAAGGTCTACGATGAGCTCATGACCGCGAACGGCATGGCACCCGCGCTGTATACCGAAATGGGGCGCTTCATCACGGGTCCGTACGGCTACCTCGTGGCGAGCGTCACGGGGGAAAAGCGCACCTACAAGCATTACGTCGGGCTGGACGCGACGGCGGCGAACCTGATGCGCCCCGCGATGTACGGCGCCTACCACCACATCATCGTGCCGGGCAAGGAGGCCCTGCCCAAGACCGACCGCGCGGACGTCGTGGGTTCGCTGTGCGAAAACAACGACAAGTTCGCCGTCGACCGCATGCTGCCCGAAACGGAAGCGGGGGACCTTGTGGTCATCTGCGACGCGGGCGCGCACGGTCATGCGATGGGTTACAACTACAACGGGCGGCTTCGTTCGGCGGAACTGCTGCTGCACCCGGACGGGGAGGTCACGCTCATCCGCCGCGCGCAGACCGTTGCGGATTACTTTGCCACACTCGATGTGGATGAAGCTTTTGCGAAAGCGGGGCAAAAGGCATGAGAGAACGCATGAACACCGCGCTGTACGGCACGAAGCGCAGCGCGATCCGCGAGTTCACGAAGCTCGCGAAGCAAACGCCCGGCTGCATGGCGCTGACCCTCGGCGAACCGGACTTCGACACGCCCGAAGCGGTGCGCGCGGCGGTGACCGCGTCACTCGCCAACGGGGAAACGCATTACATCGAAAACAACGGGCTCGCGTCGCTGCGCGAAACGATCGCGGAGTACGAGCGCGTGCACAACGGCATGGACTACACGGCGGATGAGATCATTCTCACCGCGGGCGCGACCGAGGCGCTGTTCACGGCGCTGTTCGGCATTCTGAACCCGGGGGACGAGGTCATCATCCCCGCGCCGGCGTTCGTGCTGTATGAGGAGATCGTGAAGCTCTGCCGCGCGACCCCCGTGTTTCTCGACACCAAACCGAACGGCTTTCAAATCGACGCGGCGGCGCTCGGCGCACTCGTGAACGAACGCACGAAGGCCATCGTGCTCAACACGCCGAACAACCCGACGGGCTGCGTGTACGACAACGCGAGCCTCGAAGCCGTGTACGCCGCCGTGAAGGAACGCGATATCTTCGTCGTGTGCGACGATGTGTACCGCGCACTCGTCTATACGGAGGATTACCACAGCTTTGCGGAGTACCGCGACCTGCGTGAAAAGCTGCTCGTCGTGCAGAGCTTTTCGAAGCCCTACGCCATGACGGGCTGGCGCGTGGGCTACCTGATGGCGGACGCGCCCGTGAAGGAACGGCTGGAACTCGTGCACCAGTACTGTGTGGTCTCCACACCGGCACCGTTCCAAAAAGCGTGCATCGCCGCAATCGAAAGCGATGTCACGCCCATGCGCGAGACCTACCGCAAGCGCCGCGCCTATGTGCTCGGAAGGCTCCGTGCGATGGGGCTCGAGGTGCCGGAACCGGACGGCGCGTTCTACGTGTTTCCGTCCATCGCGGAGTTCGGGATGACGAGCGCGGAGTTCTGCCGCCGCATGATCGCGGAGGCGGGGCTTGCCGCAACGCCGGGCTCGTGCTTCGGTACGGAGGGACACATCCGTCTCACCTACTGCTATGCGGACGATGTGCTGAAAGAGGGGCTCGACCGCCTCGAACGCTTTGTGGGGACGCTGCGCGCATGAACGGATTCGAAGAACGGGCGCGGGCGATCGAACCGGAGCTTTGCGCCATCCGCGAGGCGCTGCACCGCTGCCCGGAACCGGGAAACGCGGAATTCCGCACGGCGGAGCAGATCGAGCGGGCGCTCGGCAAATGGGGCATCGCCACGGAGCGGGTGCTCGGTACCGCGGTCGTCGGCACGCTGAAAGGCGCTTTCCCGGGGAAGACCGTCGCACTGCGGGCGGATATGGACGCCCTGCCGCTGACGGAACAGACGGGCGCTCCGTTCGCCTCGGAGAATGCGGGGTGGATGCACGCCTGCGGGCACGATGTGCACATGACCGCCGTGCTCGGTGCGGCACGCCTGCTGGCGGAACGGCGGGACCTTTTGCACGGCACGGTGCTGTTCGTGTTCGAACCCGATGAGGAGGGCTCCGGCGGGGCGGCGCGGCTGTGCGATTCCGGACGGTTGGACGGGGTGGATGCGGTGTTCGGTGCGCATGTGGATCCGACGCTCCCCGCGGGGACGGTCGGCGTGCGCTACGGAAAGTTCTACGCCGCTTCCGACACCTTCGATGTGACGGTGCACGGCAAAAGCGCCCACGGCGCAACGCCCGAGCTCGGGCGCGACGCGCTCGCCGCGGCGGTGGAAACGATCGCACGGCTCCGAGCCTTGCCGGAACGCGTGTGCAACGACCGCTGCGTGCTGACGGTCGGCACGTTTTCGGCGGGCACGGCGCGCAACATTCTGGCGGATACGGCAACATTCGCGGGGATCCTCCGCACGCTCGGACCCGATGAGCGCCGCAGGATGAAAGCCGCGCTGCGCGAAACGGTTACGGAGGCCGCAACGGCGACCGGGACGACGGCGGAGCTCACCTTGAGGGAAAGCTACGGCGGCGTCGTCAACCACGACACCGAAACGGCGCTTGCCGAACAGGCTGCGCGGGAGACGCTCGGTGCGGCGCGGGTCGTCCGCATCGACCGTCCGACGATGACCACCGAGGATTTCGGCGTGTATCTCGAACACGCGGGCGGCAGCTTTTACCACATCGGCGCGGGCTGCACGCTGCCGCTGCACCATCCGGGGTTCCTGCCGGAGGCGGAGGCTTTCGTTGCGGGTGCCGCCGTGCACGCCGCCGTGGCGGAACGGTTTTTGAACGGAACGAACGATTGAGCGAAGGCGTCGCCCCCCTGTGGACGGCGCCGTTTTCTTTTGGCGTTTCCGCGGAGGAAATGCGCGGATGCGCCGCCTGTGCGATTTTGTTTCCAATCCGTTTGCAATTACCGCGGTGCCGCTTGCGGTATAATGGAACCAACAGAGAAACAAGGAGAAACACACATGCTGAAACGACTGATGACGGCGGCGCTCGCGCTGCTGATGGCGCTGCCGGGGTTCGCCGCGGCGGGGGCGGAGGAGAGCGTACCGCCCGCGATCGAGATCGTGCGCAATGAGCGCCGCGAAGACGGCACCGCAGTGCAATGGGATACGTTGCGCCTGACCAAGGGCACGAAGGGCTACACGGCGCTCGGCGAGACGCTGAAGCGGGACGCCGGGCAACGCGACACCGCGAAGAAGGACCTGCTCCGCGAGCTGAACGCCACCGCAAGGCAGCTGAAGCGCGCGGAACCGCTGTATGAGATCTCCCAACTGCAGGTCGTGCGCGTCGACACGCGCGTGCTGAGCGCCGAGATCGTTTGGGAAGGCGACTACGGCGGAGCGCATGGCGACCACGGTACCGAAACGCTGAACCTCGATGTCGCGACCGGCAAGCCCATCCGCATCGCGGACGCCGTGACCGACATGAGCGGGTTCGCGGAGGCGCTGAAGAGCGAGCTGACGAAGCATTACGACCCCGCGGACCTGAACTTCCTCGACGAGTACCTCGAAGGGCTCAAGGCGGGGAACAACGAGCCCGCGTTCAGCATCGGTGCGGACTGCGTGAACGTGTACTTCGGGAGTTCTGAGATCTCGCCCTATGCGGCGGGTGCGGAAAGCGCGACCATCCGGTTCGCGGAATATCCCGGGCTGTTCGCGGAAAAGGTGACGGCGCTGCCGGAACAGGGCGTTTACCGCATCGGCGCACGGTCGGAAGGCAAGGAGATCGTTTGGCGCATGGATGCGGCGGACGGTGCCTTCACCCTCAAAGCGAAGCCGACTGTGGATGCGGAGTACACCGCGTACGAAGCGCTGGAGCTGACGGTGAACGGCGCGACCGACACCCTCGCCGACCTGATGTTCTACGACGCGGAGACCTATGTGCTCAAAAACGGGGATGCGTTGGTCCTTTGGGTCTTCGACCGCAGCGACAACGATTATGTGACGCTGAACAGCGCAAACCTCCGTGCGGGCGCCAAGTGGAACCGCGACGGTAAGGAGCTGAGCCTCGGCGGTGTGAACGAGGAAAGCAAAAAGGGCAGCAGCAGGGATGTGCTGCGCGTTCTCGCGGACCCGGCAACGGTATGCCTCGCCACGACCTGCGATGTACTCGGCACCTATGCGGGCGAAGCAACGTACGCGGTGGATGCGAACGGCGTGCCGCAACGCACGGATGAGGCATTCCGCGTGTCCCCGTATTCCTCCATCGAAAGCACGGTGAAGCTCAAGGGCATCATCGTGAACGAGGACGGGAAGGGCACCAAGCAGACGACCGTCGGCAAGGGCTCGGAGATGAAGGTGTACCGCACCGACGGCACGCGCTGGGAGAACACGAGCTACGTGGACGTCAAGCTTTCGAAGGGCGGCAAGATCGTGCGCTTTACTTACGGCGAGGCGAAGGACGGCGGTTTCGGCGCGATGGTCGCCGGCATCGCCGAGGAAAAGGCGTTCAAATCCCTGCCGTACGCGGGCTGAGCGGATACACGCCGGTGAGACCGGGTCTTCGGACCCGGTTTTTCCTTTGTTTTGTAGAGAACGCGTGCACCCGGGGAACGGGACATGATATAATTATTATTCGTGCGTCCCATGTGGCGCATGAGTCGATATGTAAGGAGAGAACGGATGGAACAGACGGTCCGGAAGGACGGCTTTTTTTCGAAAACGGCGGTGGTGATGCTCGGCGCGCTCATCTGCAGCGGGCTGTGGGGCAGCGCTTTTCCATGCATCAAGGTGGGCTACGCCCTGTTCGGCATCGGCGCAGGGGAGGCGATGACGCAGATCCTCTTCGCGGGGCTGCGCTTCGTGCTCGCGGGTGTGATGGCGATCGTCGCGGGGTCCTGCATGCGCAAACGCCTGCTCATCCCGCGTGGGCGCACCTGGGGGCGCGCGGCGGTGTTGTCGATGCTGCAGACGGTCGGTCAGTACGTGCTGTTTTACATCGGTCTCGCGCACACCACGGGCGTGAAGGCCTCCATCGTGCAGGGCGCGAACGTGTTCGTGGCGATCGCCGTGGCGAGCCTCGTGTTCCGCAAGGAACGGCTGACCGCACGGAAGATGGTCGGCAGCCTGGTGGGCTTTGCGGGCGTGGTGCTCGTGAATCTCGCGGGGAACGGGTCCGGTCTGCGGTTCAACTTCGGCGGCGACGGGCTGGTGCTGCTGTCGACCGTGTGCTACGCCTGCTCTTCCGCCGTGATGAAGGATTACGCGAAGGAGGACGACCCGCTGCTGCTGAGCGGCTGGCAGTTCCTCATCGGCGGCGTCGTCATGACCGTGTTCGGGCTGGCGTTCGGCGGCAGGCTGACGACGGCACAGCCGGGCGCGGTGTGGATGCTGCTGTTCCTCGCGTTCGTTTCCGCGGCGGCGTATTCGCTGTGGAGCACGCTGCTGAAATACAACCCCGTGTCGCGCGTGGCGGTGTACGGCTTCCTCACGCCGACCTTCGGCGTGGTGCTTTCCGCTCTGCTGCTGAAGGAGAGCGCGGCGCTTGGTTGGGCGGCGGCGGGTTCGCTGGTGCTGATCGCCATCGGCATCTTCATCGTGAACACGGGCGCGAAGAAGGCGGCGGCATGAACGCGTTTGCGGGTTACACCGTCCGCAGGATCCGCAGGGAGGACGATGCGGCGCTCGCGGCGATCATCCGCCGCAATTTCGAACAGCACGGACTTGCCGTCCCGGGGACGGTGTATTTCGACCCGGAGCTCGACCGGCTGAGCACGGTCTACCTTGCGGGACCGGGCACGGATTATTTTGTGCTCACCGCGGAGGACGGCACGGTGCTCGGCGGCATCGGTTACGCCGCGTTCCCCTTGTTCGAAGGCTGTGCGGAGTGCCAGAAGCTTTACCTTGCGGACGGTGTGAAGGGCAGGGGACTCGGACGCGCGCTCGTCGGGCTGTGTGAGGAAAAGGCGCGCGCCGCGGGCTACCGCAGTCTGTACATGGAAACGAACGCGAAGTTCGCCGTGGCGGTCGCGCTGTACCGCAAACTCGGCTATACGGAAATCGACCGCCCGGCGTGCGTGAACCACGCGGCGATGGACCGCTTCTTTCTCAAAACGATATAAGAAAAAAGACGCCGGCGGCGTCTTTTTTTTGCCTCAAAGGAGGGAAGGGTCGAACAGGCTTTGTTGTACGGCGGTTTCCGGCAGGGTGCGAAGGAAACGGAAGCACTCCTCCGGCGTGTGCAGAACACCGTATTTCTCCAGTGTTTCATCAAAGATGCGCCACAGCTTTTCCGCGTTGGGACTCGCGCAATCGTACGCGCTGCCGAAGGTGCGGATGTAGCGCTGCTTCAGCCCGGGGAAGTGCTTGTCGAGCGCGGCGTAAAAGTACTCGCGGTCGCCGTCGCGGAGGGTCAGCCCCATGCCGAAGCACAGTACGCCCTTGACGCCCGCATCGAGGCAAAGCCCGAGGATGCCGCGGAGGTTTTCCTCCGTGTCGGTGAGGTAGGGCAGCACGGGCGACAGCCAGACGACCGTCGGGATGCCCGCATCGCGGAACCTGCACAGCGCCGCATGGCGGGCGCCCGTGCTGCAGACGTTCGGCTCGAGGATGCGGCACAGCCCCTCATCGTAGGTCGTGAGGGTCATCTGCACGACGGCTTTTGCCTTCGCATGGATGGCGGAGAGCAGGTCGAGGTCACGCAGCACAAGGTCGGATTTCGTCAGGACCGCCGCGCCGAATCCGTACCGTTCGACGATTTCGAGGCAGCGGCGCGTGAGCCCGAGCTCCGCTTCCGCGTGCAGGTAGGGGTCGCACATCGACCCGGTGCCGATCATGCAGCGCTTGCGCTTTGCGCGGAGCGCGCGCTCGAGCAGCTCGGGAGCGTTCTCCTTGACCTCGATGTCTTCGAACGCGTGGTCGATATGGTAGCAGAGGCTGCGGCTGTCGCAATAGATGCACCCGTGGCTGCAGCCGCGGTAGAGGTTCATGCCGTTTTGCGGCGAGAGGATGCTCTTTGCCCGGACGAAATGCATGCGCCCTCCTTTCGGCGGGTTCAGTACAGGGTCACGTCGAAGGAGCCGTCGGCGTGGTCGAATACGTAACGGATCAAGTAGCGCACGCCGCGCTCGGCAACGAAGGTCGTGTCCTCGTTCGGGTACAGGGTGCGGAAGAGGGACTTGTCCTTCGAATAGATCTCACAGTAACAATCCCCGCGGGAGAGCGTTGCCGCGAAACGGACGGTGACCTCGCCGGGGCGCACGGGCAGAACGCGCGTTTCACTGCCCGTGCAGGCCTTGAAACGGCGGAAGCGGAAGCTGTGCCCGGTGTAGTACAGGGCGCGCTTGCGGGTGTAGGCGACATAGCCGTTGGCGTAGAGGAGCCACAGCAAAAGGGCGATCACCGCAACGGCGATGAGAAGATACGGGGAAAACAGCATGGGAAGGAACGGTTCCTTTCGTTTTCGGGTTCTCGGATATTATACAACGGACGCGGCGGATGCGCCACGGGGGAGGACGGGAAGAGGGGCGTGTGGCTCGTGCCAACGAAAAGCACCCCGCGTGGTGCGGGGTGCGGATGTCATTTGTCTTGTTCGTCCGTCTTGCCGAGTCCGTCGAGGGTCGTGGTGACGAAGCCCTCGGTGCTGTCGGGAATGAAGAGGACGCGCACGGTCCGGAACAGCAGCCGGATGTCCTCCGGGATGGACCGGTTCCCGATGTACATCGGGTCCGGCTTGAGCTTGTCCTCACAGGTGGTGTCGTACTTGCCGGCGTTTATCGGCGCGTCGGACCTTGTCGGAACATACGAGGGTCACAGCGAATGTTTTTCTGTGTCTTGTTCGTCCGTCTTGCCGAGCCCGTCGAGGGTCGTGGTGACGAAGCCCTCGGTGCTGTCGGGGATGAAGAGGACGCGCACGGTCTGGAACAGCAGCTGGATGTCCTCCATGATGGAGCAGTTCTCGATGTACATCAGGTCCATCTTGAGCTTGTCCTCATAGGTGGTGTTGTACTTGCCGTAGATCTGCGCGTAGCCGGTGAGACCCGCCTTGACCTTCATGCGGTAGCGGAACTCGGGCATGAGCTTGCAGTAGTACTCAACGTTCTCGATGCGCTCGGCGCGCGGACCGACGAGGGACATGTCCCCCGCGAGGATGTTGAAGAACTGCGGCAGCTCATCGAGGCGCGTGCGGCGGATGAAGCGCCCCACGGGGGTGATGCGGTCGTCGTGGTCGGTGGTGAAGCGGGCGCCGTCCTTTTCCGCGTCGACGATCATCGAGCGGAACTTGATGAGCGTGAACTTTTTGCAGTTGCGCGTGTAGCGGACCTGCTTGAAGAACACCGGACCGCCGTCCTGCAGCTTGATGGCGAGCGCCGTGAGCAGCATGAGCGGACCCGTCAGCACGATGCCGAAGAGCGACGCGACGATGTCGATGAGCCGCTTGATGATGAGCTGCTCGAGCGTGAAGGTGCGGTTGCGGCACAGGTACATCATGCTGTCGCCGACGAAGACCTCGTGCGAGGAGTGCAGGATGATGTCGTCCGGCTGCGGCATGACGAACATGCGCTTGTTCTTTTCGAAGCAATATTTCACCAGCTCGCTGCGGAGGGCGAGGTCCACGCTGCCGCACACGACCGTGCTGCATTTTTCGAGCTTTTCATACAGAAGCTCCCGCGGGTCGGACTCGGAAACGACCTCCTGCACATGGTAGCTTTCTCTGAGATAATCGAACTTCCGCAAGGTGTCCGCATCGTGCCGGTCCTCGGCGCAGATGACGAGCGCGTCGCGCGAGGGGCGCAGGCGGAAGAACAGGAAGTTCGCCGCGAGCAGCAGCAATGCGCTGTACACGATCTGACAGCAGCAGATGAAGCCGAGGTACAACACGCTTACGATGTACTTCGACAGCAGACAGATGACGAAGTAGTTGACGAGGTTTGTCAGCGAGATGGCGATGAACGCGCCGATGACGAGCTCGCGCTTGCGCAGGGTGCCGATGCTGAAGCACCGGTACATGTTGATGAAGGCGAGCAGCACGATGACGTACAGCACCGCGAACATCACGTAACCCCAAAAGTGGAAATCCGTCGCGGGATACCACCGGTCCACACAAAAGATAAAGGCGTAGGTATCGCCCGCAAGCAGCAAAAGCTTCAGCACGCTTTGGAACAAGTGGCGCCACTTGACCAAAAAGCGGTGCGGGGTCGTCGTTTCCGCCATAAATTCACGTTCTCCTTCCGGCCGGGCTTTTTCACCCGATAAACCCATAAATTATACACCGATGCGCGGAGAGGTGTCAAATGGACCGTCCCGCCGGATGCGGAACGAACGCAGGCGGCGCGTACCGAAGGCACGTGAGCAGGCGAAGACCATGTGCGAACATTTCATCGGTCAAACGCCGAGCTCCTCCTCCAACCGGCGGATGCTTTTGGACAGGGAGGACTGGGAACGGTTCAGCGCCGCGGCGGCGTCGAGAAAGGTCTTGTTCTTCACGACGGCGACGATGCATTCGAGTTGTTCGATCTCCATGGGGGCTCCTTGTCTGTACTTCGGTAAACTGTCGTTACCATCCTAACACAGATGGGTTTTTCGGGGCAATAGGCGGCGGAAACGGGGCATAGTTCAAAAAAATTCCATAATCCGCGGCGGAAACTGTGGTATAATGAGTTGATTATGAAAATGAGAAACTATGCCATAAGGAAGAAATCATGCGGGAAAAACTGAGATCCGTTTGGAAAAAGATCGCATGCGGTATCGCCATCGGCGTCGGCTTCGTGCTGCCGGGCGTTTCGGGCGGCGTGCTCGCGGTGTCGATGGGCCTGTTCGAGCCCATGGTCGAGGCGATCAAAAATCTGCTGAAGCAGTTCAAAGAAAGCTTCCGGTTCCTGTTCCCCATCGGCGTGGGCGGCGTGATCGGCGTGCTGCTGACCAGCTCCGTGCTGAAGGTCGTCATCGAATCGTACGAAGCGGAGATGCTGTCGCTGTTCATCGGCTTCATGCTGGGGAGCATCCCGGTGCTGTGGGCGGAAACGCTGACGGAGCGGCACCCCGGGTTCCGGTGGAAGGACCTGCTGTTCATGCTCGCGGGCTTTGCCTTCACCATGACGCTGATGACGCTGGACAACTCGAAGGCGGCAACCGTCGCGGAAAGCGTCGGGCGCGCGCTGCCCATCCCGCTGGCGCTCCAGGCGGGCGCCGTGATGGCGGTGGGCATCATCGTGCCGGGTCTCAGCTGCTCGTTTTTGTTGGAGTTCCTCGGGCTGTACAAATCCGTCGTCATCGCGATCGCGGATATCTACATCCCGACGCTGTTCTTCATGGGCGTGGGCTTCATCCTGCCCGCGATCTTCATGATCGTTCTGATCAGCTTCCTCTTCAAGCGTTACCGCGCGCCGAGCTACACGACCATCATCGGCATCTCGGTCGGCAGCATGGCGCTCATCGTCCCCTCGGTGCTCAAGGGCTTTTCGTGGTGGTGCGTACCGTTGCTGATCGCCGGTCTCGCGGCGGGGCTCTGGCAGTCGCGGCGTGAACTGAAGAGCGGAAAGGGCGACAAGGGGCTCGATTTCGGCGAGATGGTCGGAAGCCTCCGCGACAAGAAAAAAGACCAAAACGCATAAGGTGCGAAAACAGAGTATAAAGGCAGGAAAGAGAAACCGATGGAAAAAACACGGCAGATCGAAAAAGTGAAGAAGACCCGCGACCCCGAGCGCGCCGCAAGAA
This sequence comes from Clostridia bacterium, assembly GCA_030526425.1. Lineage (GTDB taxonomy): Bacteria > Bacillota > Clostridia > Christensenellales > CAG-138 > CAG-1024. The sequence goes on along the minus strand of JAUNCT010000016.1, from coordinate 23,530 downwards.
GCGCGAGACCCGAGGGCGCGCCGAAAAAGCGCCGCCGTTCCGAGGCGGAACTCGCGGAGCTCCGCAAGCGCAAAGCCGCAGCCGCGAAGGCAGCCGCCGGCAAGGGGAACGGAAAGAAGAAAAAGAAAAAGAAGAAAAAGAAGAGCGTCTGGAAGACGATCCTTCTGGTGTTGCTGGTGCTGTTCCTCGTGGCGGGTCTTGCCGTGGGCGGCTACTTCTACAAGCTGTACAGCACGGTGCGCAACAACGACCGCGTCGAGATCGTCGAGCGTCCGACCGATACGCCGGCACCCACGCCCGACCCCGCGGCAACGCCCGCGATGATGAGCTTTGCGACGATCGACCCGGCGTCCATCACGCCGGAGCCGACACCCGAACCGACCGCGACGCCGGAACCGACGCCGTTGCCCGCGCCCATCTACGCCGTGGACAAGATCAACGACGATATCATCAACATCCTGCTCGTCGGCATCGACCCGCGCGCGGCGGACGCCACGGCGGACAACACGGGAAACTCCGACTCGATGATGATCGTTTCGGTCAACAAGGTCACGCACCGCGTGTGCATCTTCTCCATCATGCGTGACGGCGCGGCGTACATCGACGACCGCACCGGCTGGTACGACAAGATCAACAAGGCGTATTCGAACGGCGGCGTCGGCATGCTGATCAATACGCTGAACGGAAAGAACAACTTCCAGCTGGATATCCAGAACTACATCTCCATCACGTTCAAGATGTTCGAACACATCGTCGACGAATTCGGCGGTCTCGACATCTACCTGACCGAGGAGGAGTGCCGCTTCATCAACAAGAAGTGCCAGAACGAGGCCGAAAAGGTCGGCGCGCGTACGTGGACGACCATCCCCGTGCAGGAGGGCGTGCAGCGCCTGACCGGCGAGACCACGCTGTGGTATTGCCGCGACCGTTATTCCTCCGGCAAAGGCGACTGGGGCCGTACCGAGCGCCAGCGCAAGGTCATCCTGCTCATGTACGAGAAGATGCGCACCGAATGGTCCGTGCCGAAGCTGATGAACATCATCGAGTACGTGGCGCAGTATTCGGCGACGAACCTGAGCGTCGATGCGATCGTCCAGTTGGCGACGATGGCGCTGACGAACGAGTTCACCATCGAGCAGACGACCATCCCGTTCCCCGGAACGAGCTCGAACGGCAAGAACAGCAAGGGTCGTTTCGTGCTGACATATGATATGCCCTCCACGCGCAACACGCTGCTCGGCATCATCTACAACGGCGATCCCATGCCGACGGGCGAACAGACGGACTTCGCCTCGAGCGACGAGGATTGATCGGGACCCAACCGGGCGGTTTCCCTTTGCGGGCGACCGCCCGTTTTTCGAAGAAAGGAGCGGAACCATGAAACAGACCCTGCGCGGCGCGGCGATGCTGACGGCGCTTGCCGTGCTTTTGACGGGAACGGTCCCGGTCGTTGCGGAGGAACCCGCGGCGCGGAAGGGGACGGTGGTCAACGCCGCGGAGAGCGTGAACATCCGCAAGGAGCCTTCGACCGAAAGCGAGATCCTCGGGTCGATCGGCGCGGGACAAAACGCCGAGGTGCTTTCCGTTTCCGCGGACGGGCAATGGTATGAGATCGCCTTCGGGGAGGGCACGGGCTGGATCGGCGGGTATTACCTGAAGGTCACGGAGCCCGAGAAGCCGCTTTCCGAATACACCGAGGAGGAGCGGTACCAATACCTGTTCGGCACGGGCGTCACCCACTGGACGACGGACAACAAGCCGAAGGGCTACCGTTCGAAGGAAGCCGCGCTCGACCACATGACGGAGATCACCGTGAAGGTGTGGCTCAGCGGCAAGCGCGGACGGCGCATCAGCGGCAAGAAGAAGCTCAAGGTCAACCGCAAGCTCGCCGCCGAGGTGAAGCAGATCTTCAAAGAGATCTACGAGCTGCCCGAGAAGTTCCCGATCGACACCGTCGTCGGCTTCCGCTGGAACAGCAAGGGCGAGGTCTCGGGACCCTTGCTCAACTGGACGACCGTGATGAGCGCGCACGCCTACGGCGCTGCGATCGACATCAATATGTACCAGAACGACTACTACGTCGGCGCGGGGCAGGACTTCCGCGACAAGAACAACCGCTTCTACATCACCGACTCCGTGAAGGAGATCTTCCGCAAGCACGGCTGGTACTGGGGCGGGGATTTCTCCATCTGCACCGACACGATGCACTTCCAGTACACGGGGCTCGACGCTCTCACCTACAACAACGGTTCGCCGTACACCGAGTATTCGCTCGAAACCACGCCGAAGGCCTCGGGCTACAAGATCAAGAACATCCAGCGGCGGCTGAAAAAGCTCGGCTACAGCGTGAAGATGACGGGCAAGATGAACCAAGCGACCGACCGCGCCATCCGCGCCTTCCAACAGGATCACGGCATGGAGGTGACGGGCGTGACGGACGAGGCGTTCTACTGCCTGCTCTACAACCTGACGCCCTCGACCTACGACCACAGCTGACGACCGGAGCACGGGGCGACCCGTGCTTTTTTGTTGCGAAAAACGGCGCGGCGGAGTATGCTGAAACGGAATACGAAAACACGTTCCATGGGAGGTAACGATATATGAGTGCGATCACCGAACGGCGGAGCATCCGCAAATACAAGGATACCCCGGTCGCGAAGGACCGGATCCTGACGCTGCTCGAAGCGGCGCGGCTGGCGCCCTCCGGCAACAACACGCAGCCCTGGCGCTTTCTCGTCGTGACGGATGAGGAGAAAAAGAAAGCCATCGTGCATGCGGAGCACGACCAGCAGTGGATGCTGACCGCGCCCGTGTTCATCGCGGTGCTGGCGGACCTCGGCGCACGCACGGCGGAGCCGCTCGGCGAACCGCTGAACGAGCAGGCGTCTTCGAACGCGGTGAAGCTCATCCTCCGCGACGCCGCCATCGCCGTGACGCACATCCTGCTCGCCGCAGAAAAGGAAGGACTCGGCACCTGCTGGACGGGCTTTTACAAGCAGGAGGAGATGCGTGCGGTCCTCGGCGTGCCGGAGACCTTCTGGGTCAGCGGCATCGTGACCGTCGGCGTTGCGGACGAGACCCCCGCGATGCGCCCGCGCAAGCCGCTCGAAGAACTGGTCTGCTTCGAGACTTGGGATAAATAACCATGGCAGTGGAACTGACTTGGCTCGGCACCGCCTCCGTTGCGCTCCGGTGCGGCGCCGGTAAGCTGCTGTTCGACCCCTTCGTGCCGATCCGCTATTCGGAGGTGCCGACGACGGTCGAAGACTTCGACGGATATTCCGACATCTTCGTGACGCACGGGCATTTCGACCACATCGCGAGTATCCCCGAGATCCTCGGGCGCAACCCGGAAACGACCGTGTGGTGTACCGAGACCCCGTACCTGACGCTGCGCAGGTACGGCGTGCCGGAGAAGAACCTCAAAAAGATCGCTTTCGGCGACGAGCTTACGGTGAACGGGTTCACGGTGCGCGTGCTGCACGGCAAGCACGCGGTGCTCGGTCTCGGACCGGGGCGCATTTTCAAAATGTTCTGCTCGCGCGAACGCGGCAACCTGATCCCGCTGTTGAAGATGCACCTCAAGATGCCCGAACACGACGAAACGGTGTTTTTCGAGATCGAAGCGGAGGGCAGGCGCATCGCCCTGACGGGCAGCCTGAACCTGCGCGATGAGGTGACGTACCCCACGGGGGCGGATCTGCTGGTGCTGCCCTACAACGGCTGGAAGGACAACCGCGTACCCGCGGTGATGGCGCTGAACCGCCTGCAACCGAAGCGCGCGGTGCTCGACCATTACGATGTGAGCTTCCCGCCGTTCACGGTGCCGCTCGACCTTGCGCCGATCCTCGCGTACGACAAGGTGCCGGTGGAAACGATCGGCGTCGGAGAAACGACGGAGGTCTGAGGTGGAGCTGCTGTACACCGCCGACCGCAACGAATGGCGCGCGTGGCTCGAAGCGCATTTCGAGACCGCGGCGGAGATCGGGCTCGTGTACCCCATGAAGGGCAGCGGCGAGCCGTGCATCCTCTACAACGACGCCGTGGAAGAGGCGCTGTGCTTCGGCTGGATCGATTCGACGATCAAGCACACCGACCCGCTGCACCGCGCGCAGCGTTTCACGCCGCGGCGGAAGGGCAGCCCCTATTCGCAGCCGAACATCGAGCGGCTGAAGTGGCTCGATGCGCGGGGGATGATCCACCCCAAGGTCCGCGCGGAGGTGCTGCCCCTGATCGAGGCGGAATTCGTCTTCCCCGAAGACATCCTCGCGGCGCTGGCGGCGGACCCGCTCTGCATGGAAAACTTCATGCGCTTCCCCGAGGCGTACCGGCGTATCCGCGTGGCATACGTGAACGATGCGCGCAAGCGCCCGGAGGAATTCGCGAAGCGCCTGAAGAACCTCGTGGACAAAACGGCGAAGAACAAACGCATCATGGGATACGGCGGCATCGAAAAGTATTACGGCGAAGCGCCGGACGGTCCGCTTGTTTTGCAGGCGGCGCCCGTGATAGAATGACCCCATTGACAAACAGAACACAAACGGAGGGAACCATATGGTCACAACACGCGCCTTCGGGCATGCGGGTACGGTACCCGTTACGGAATACACGACGGAAAACGCGCACGGCATGCGCCTTTCCGTCATCGACTACGGTGCGCGCATCACGCACCTGACCCTGCCGGACGGCACGGAGACCATCCTCGGTTACGATACCGCGGAGCAGTACGCCGCGGGCGGCGAATCCTTCGGCGCGGTGTGCGGCAGGTACGCCAACCGCATCACGGGGGCGAAGTTCACCCTGAACGGCGAGACGTACACGCTCGAAGCGAACGAGAACGGCAACTGCCTGCACGGCGGCTTCAAGGGCATCGCCTACAAGATGTACGCGGTGGAGACGGATGGGAACGACCTCGTCATGACCCTCACCGACCCGGACGGGGCGAACGGCTTCCCCGGGGCGATGACGCTGACCGTGCGCTACAGTCTGACCGACGACGATACCCTGCGCATCTCCTACAAGGCGGTGAGCGACAAGGACACCATCCTCAACATCACGAACCACAGCTACTTCAACCTGGCGGACGCGGAGACCATCACGGGGCACCGCCTTTCGGTGAACGCGCCCTTCATCACGCCGGTGGACGCGCAGCTGCTGCCAACGGGTGAGATCGCGCCCGTGGACGGCACGGTGTTCGACCTGCGGCAGGGCGTGCTCCTCAAGGACGTGCTCGACCCGATGGACGAAACGCTCGCGCCGAACTTCGGTTACGACAACAACTTCGTGCTCGACAAGCCCGAGCGCGGCGCGCTGAGCCTTGCGGCGACCCTGACCGCACCCGACGGCAAGACCGAGATGCAGTGCTGGACGACGGAGCCCGCCATCCAGATCTACACGGCGAACTACCTCGACGTGACCGCGCGCGGCGGCGTGCGCAAGGGGCGCAATTCCGCTGTGTGCCTCGAGACCCAGCACTTCCCCGATTCCATGCGCCACACGCACTTCCCCTCGACGGTGCTGCGTGCCGGTGAGACCTATACGCAGGTGACGGAGTACCGTTTCCTGTTCAAATAAGGAGAAGCCATGCTGAAAAAGATCCTATGTTTGCTGCTGGCGCTGCTGCTGTCGGTTTCGTTCCTCGGCTGCTCCGCCGTTGACAAGCAGACCGCGCTGAACATCGCGACGACGCTGATCGAGACCGCTTACGGCGACGGCAACAAAACGACCGGCGCCTACGACGGGCAGCAGGGCATGCCCCAGTCCGGCGGCGGCGGTCCCGGGTCGGAGGGCGTATGGCTCGCACCCGAGCAGCCGACGACCGCCCCGCAAGCGCAGGGCGGTGAAACGACCGTCACCTACGGGCAGTCGTATTCGACCAAGGATGAAGTCGCCCTGTACCTGCACCTGTACGGCGAACTGCCGCCGAACTACATCACCAAGAACGCCGCGAAGGAACGCGGCTGGGTCGCCTCGAAGGGCAACCTCTGGAAGGTCACCGACCGGATGAGCATCGGCGGAGACTACTTCGGCAACTACGAAGGCTTGCTGCCGAAGGTGAAGGGGCGTAAGTATTACGAGTGCGATATCGACTACAAGGGCGGTACGCGCGGCGCGAAGCGCATCATCTACTCGAACGACGGGCTCGTCTACTACACGGAGGATCATTACAAGACCTTCGACCTGCTGTACGATGCGGAGGGCGCGCGATGAAGAGCTTTGTTCTGGACGGACGCCGCATGGCGGACCGCGAGGCGATGCATACGCACCTTGCGGAGACCCTCGGGCTGCCCGAGTATTACGGGCGCAACCTCGACGCGCTGTGGGACTGCCTCTCGGAGGCGGAGCCCGCGGTGCTTTCGCTCACGCACATGGAAATGGCGGACCGCGAGTGTCTGGCGGCGCTGACGGGGCTGCTTTCCGACCTCGTGCGGGAAGACCCGGTGTGGCGCGTGACCATCGCGATGGGCGAAACGGCGGAAAAGGAACCCGCCACGGAGGGGAAGCCCTGCGTCTTCCGGCGCATCGGCAAATTCTTCGGCTGCGGAAAATAACACAACGACAAACGGAAGGGCGCCGTTCCCCGCGGGGGACGGCGCCCTTTTTTCATGGAACGGAGAAAACGGATGACGGAACGGAAAAGCAAGGGGACGATGTTCCTCGCGATGGCGATCTTTTCCTCGGTCGGGCTGTTCGTGCGGAACATCGCCCTGCCGAGCGCGGTCATCGCGGTGATGCGCGGGCTTGTGGGTGCGGCGCTCTTGCTGCCCCTGATGCGGCGGGAAGCCGCAACGACCGGGGCGAAGGGCAGGGGCGAAACGCCGGCGCTGCTCTTATCGGGCGTGCTGATGGGCGTGAACTGGATCTTGCTGTTCGAAGCCTACCGCTTCACGACGGTCGCCTCGGCGACGCTCGTGTACTACCTCGAGCCGACACTGCTCATTCTGTTTGCGGTGCCTGTGCTCGGGCAGCGCCCGGGCAAGGCGGGGTGGATCTGCTGCGCGCTGGCGCTCATCGGCATGGTGCCGCTGTCGGGCGTGCTCGGCGGCAACGGCGCGGTCGGCTTCCGCGGCGTCCTGTTGGCGTTCGGCGCGGCGGTGTTGTACACCGCGGTGGTGCTGTTCAACATGCGCCTCAAGGGCATGCCGCCGATCCGCCGCACGGTGCTGCAGCTGTTCATCGCGGGGGCGGTGCTCGTGCCCTATGTGCTGCTGCAGGGCGGTTTTCAAGCACTGTTCACTGCGGACGCAAAGTCGCTCGCTCTGCTTGCCGTGGTGTGCGCGGTGCACACGGGGCTCGCTTATGCGCTGTGGTTCACGGCGGTGCCGCATGTCGCCCCGCAAGACGCGGCGATCCTTTCCTATACCGACCCGGTGCTCGCCGTCGTTTGGAGCGCGGTGCTGCTCGGCGAGAGCTTCGGTTGGGCGGAGGCGCTCGGCGCGGTGCTGATCCTCGGTTCGGCGCTGTTTTACGAGCTTTGGGGCCGGCGGAAGAACAAGGGATAAGGATTGCAAAAACAAACAAACGAAAAAGGACTCCCGGGAGGGCGAACCTCGGGGGAGTCCTTTGTTTTTTGCGTGGGGCAGAGGGTGCGCTTATTCCGCGACGGCGCGGTAAGCCGCAATGAGCGCATCGAGGCGCATGCGGGCGTTCGCCGCGCTGGGGGAAGGGAGCGGAACGGCGGAGACGCCCGTTTGGGGCTCCGCGAACTTTTTGTAGTATTTGAACGCCGTGGCGCCCGTGGTGAACACGCGGGCGATGTGCGTTTTTTCGAGCAGCCCCGCGATGTCGTTCGGCACGGCGTTCGCGATGGAAGCGTCTGAAGCGCCCTCGATGTCGCAGCTTTGCAGCACGTCCCACAGGGCGATGCCGTGGCGCAGGGCAAAGGCACGGCGCTCTTCCCGTCCCATGGGCACGGGCTCGCCGAACACGCCCGCGAGCGCGGGCCAAAAGCGGTTTTGCGGGTGCATGTAATAAAAGCCCGCCTCCCGCGATTTGGGGCTGGGCATCGTGCCGAGGATGAGCACCCGGCTGTTCGCATCGAACACGGGGTCGATGGTGTGGACGATCGTCGTTTTCATGGCAAAAGTATAGCACGGGTCGGCGTGCGGGTACAGCGGCGCAAGAAAAAGACCCGGGCGTTTCCGCACCGGGTCGTGCCGCGGGGATCATTCCCCCACGTTCAGGGTATAGGTCTTTTTCGCACCGTGACCGCCGAAGATCTGCCACGTTCCGGCACCGAGGCGGGCGAACAGGGCGCGCCGTTCGGCAAGGCACAGCTTCGGGTCGGTGTCGACGCTCGTCATGAGGATGGGCGCGCAGCGGTTGTAATCCGCCTGCTGCGGGGTCATGTCCTTCAGGTTCACGAAGATGTCGCCGCTGAAGACGAGGCGGTTCGTGTAATCGATGAGCACGTTCTCACCCTTGAGGTGTCCGCCCGCGCCCTGATACAGCTCGAAGTGCAGGTCGCCGAAATCGAAGCTGCCCGTGCGCTCGAGCGGGTCTCCGTCGTTCTTCGCCGCTTCGCCGATGACGCGGATGGTCTCGGGCGCGGCGGTGGGGCAATCCGTCAAAATCTTGCAGATGCGGATGTAGGGCTTGTGCAGCACCACCTGTTCGCGCAGGTCGTCCTTGCCCTGCCGCGCGAGGCGCATGCACTCGGCGGAATCCACGCCCGCGTACACCACGGGGAACTCGGGCAAAAGACCGATGTGGTCGACATCCGCATGGGTCACGAAGAGGCTCTTGTCGCAGGTGTCGTAATTCGGGATGAGCGAACGCAGCAGTGTGAGCATCTCTTCGCGGTAGCAGCCGTAGCCCGAATCGACGAAGAGGTATTTGTCAAAGCTTTTGATCACCGCGGTGTTCGAGCCGCACGGCGGTTCGATGAGAACGATCTCGGTGTTCGGGGTGACGGTGTGGCGCGAAACGCGCGGGCGGAAGTTCGCGCCGCGGCTTTCCGCAAGCAGCTCCGAAAAGCGGCTGATGGTGTCGAAGGTGCGGTAGGGCAGCACGCCCGATTCGTCGAGCTGCTGCATGGCGAGGTTCGCGTTGACGAGCAGCTCCTCCTTGTGCGCGGAGTCGATATCCATCAGCGCGGCGAGCTCGGTGACGAAGTTCGAATAGAACAGGCTGTTGTCGTACACGCGCTCGGCGGGGTTGTAATCGACGAGGCTGACCTCACAGTGCCTGCGCGCCACGGCAAGGAAGCGCTCGACCTTTTCGGGATCGTCCGAAACGACGCCGATCTTGAAGCCGCGGTAACCCTCCACGACATCCTGCGAGGAGATGTAGCTGATGTTGAACGCGAAATCGCTGATGTGCTCGAGGATGGTCATCACGCTGCCGGGCACGTCGCGCAGCTTGAACTCCATCACGTACACGCGGCGGTCGCGCGCCTCCTCCTGCGTGAGGTAGCCGATATCCGTCAGCTCGCCCGCGGCGTTGAGCAGCTGCTCCGCCGTGCCCTCGGCGTCGATGAACAGCTTGTGGGAATCCACCGCCTTGTTGTAGCTGACGCGGGTGATGTTGACGCCGTGCTTCGCAAAGCAGCGGCTCGCTTTCAAAAACGCGCCGATGTGGTTCGGCATGTCGGTCACAAAGGTTTTTTTCATGGTGGTACGCTCCTTGGTCATGGGGAAAGTATAGCACAAGCGGGCGGCATCCGTCATACGGATTTCCTATGCGGCGGGCGCGGTTCGTGGTATCATGGTACGGTCCCCGCGGGCGCTGCCCCGGGGAGCAAAAAACGAAACACGGAGGCATGACAATATGGCAACGGGCATCCGCATGGCGGGCCCCGAAGACGTCGGGGCGATCTTGCATTTCATCACACAGCTGGCGGTCTACGAGCACATGGAGGACCAAGTCGTCGCGACGGAGGAGCTGCTGCGCGAGTGGATCTTCGAAAAGCAAAAGGCGGAGGTGCTGCTCGCCCTTGACGGGGAAACGCCCGTGGGCTTCGCGCTGTTCTTCCACAACTTTTCGACCTTCCTCGGGCGCGCGGGCATCTACCTCGAGGACCTGTTCGTGTTGCCGGAGCACCGCGGCAATGGGCACGGCAAGGCGCTGCTGAAAGCCTTGGCGAAGCTCACGGTGGAGCGCGGCTGCGGCAGGCTCGAGTGGTGCTGCCTCGACTGGAACGCGCCGAGCATCGCCTTTTACAAGTCCCTCGGCGCGGTGCCGATGGACGAGTGGACGACCTACCGCGTGACGGGCGACACCCTGAAGGAGCTTGCCAAGTGACGGCGGAAACGGAGCAAAGGGCGCGCATCCGCGCGATGGAGGAGCGCCTCGACCGCATGGCGGAAGCCGCGGCGGGGCTGGAGCGCGCGCTCGACGCCTTCGAAGCCGCTTTGCCCGGCTATGGGGAGCTTCTCGCCTATTACGGCTCGGACCTGTGGTTCGGCGATGTTGCGGACGACGACGCGGGGCGCATCCCAAAGGACCTGAAGCGCGGCGTGCTTTCGGAAGACGGCGTGTACGACCTGCTGACCGAAACCGACGGGCTCGCGGAGCGCATGAGGGCGCTTGCAAACGCCGCGGAAAGCGCCAAAAGACCGGGTTGATAAAAAATATTCGGGTAACGATAAAAAATTCCAATTAACCTCTTGTGCGCTTCGGTTATGGGGCGTATAATCCGCCTTAAGGGGAAAAAGAAAAACAGGAGGTTGAAACGTATGAAGAAATGCTTGGCAATGCTCTTGGCGCTCCTCATGGTCGCCGGAATGATCCCGCTCGCTTCCGCAGAAGAAGTCCCGTTTGAGAAAACGGTCGACTGGGATGCGGAATACGACGTCGTGGTCGTCGGTCTCGGTGCCGCGGGCTGCGCAACGGCGATCACCGCCGCGCAGGAAGGCGCGAAGGTCCTCGTTCTCGAAAAGGCACCCGAAGGGCACGTGGGCGGCAACTCCGCCATCTGCGCGCAGTGGGCGGCCATGGTCGACGACAAGGAACAGGCCACCGTCTACATGCAGTCCATGCGCGAGGGATTCCAGACCCCCACGGATGAAATGATCGATGTGTACCTCACCGAGATCATGAACAACGAGCAGTGGCTCAAGGACCTGGGCGGACCCAACGTCACCCGGTTCGAGCGCGTCGAATTCCCGGATATGGACGGTGCCGGCGGCATCTTCTGCCTCACCATCGACGGTAACAACGGCCTCGGCGCGGGCGGCATCAAGCCCAGCGGCCGTATGTACAAGTTCCTCAAGAACAAGGCGGAGACCACCGAAGGCGTCACCATCTGGTACGAATCCCCCGCGGTCCACCTCGTTCAGGATAAAGAGACCCGCATGATCCACGGCGTCGAAGCCACGATCGAAGGGCAGAGCGTCCTCGTCCGCGCACGCGGCGGCGTCGTCCTTTGCTGCGGCGGTTACGAGAGCAACGCCCGCATGCTCGAGGATTACAACGACGTGCACGATTCCCCGTCCCTCGGCTACGCGATCTACAACACCGGCGACGGTATCCAGATGGCGCTCGAAGTCGGCGCCCGCCTGTGGCACATGGCGAACATCGTCGGACCGAACACCGGTTACCGCTTTGAGACCGACGCCATGACCTTCGGCGCATCCGCAGGCGTGGGCATGCTCATCGGCGGCGACGGCACGATCTACAAGGCGATCGGTCGCAGCGGTCACGGAAAGACCTATTTCTACGGCACCCGCAAGCTGTCGCTGTACCCGCAGCGCTCCTTCGCGATCTTCGATGCGGACTCCGTCGGCATCGGCACGATCCACAACTCCTTCAGCGAGGGCAACAAGTGGGAGATCGAGCACGGTTACTTCACCGTTGCGGATACCCTCGAAGAGCTCGCCGCGAAGATCGACGTGCCCGTCGAAGCGATGCTCGCTTCCGTCGAGAGCTTCAACGCTTCGGCTGAGCACCCGATCAAGACCGGTCCGTTCTACTCCTGCGCCATCAGCCACTGCGTCGGCAACACGCAGGGCGGTCCCGAGAGAGGTCTCGGCGGCGAAGTCATCGATGTTTACGGCAACCCGATCCCCCACCTGTATGAGGCGGGCGAGCTGGGCGACATTTGGAGCCACTGCTACCAGGCAAGCTGCAACATCGGCGGCGGTCTGGCGTTCGGTCGCATCACCGCGCGCAACGCGGTCGCCGGCATTGCCGACACCGTGGAAACCGCAATGCCCGAAGGCAAGGCGCCCTATGTCCGCGAAGTCGGCGAGATCGTCTACGAAGCCGGTGAGAACCAGTACATCGGCAAGGGCGAAGGCAAGAGCACCGTACCGATCGTCGTCCGCGTGACCGTCGACGGTGAGGACATCAAGGACATCGAAGTGCTCGAAAGCTGGGAGACCCCCGGTTTCTCCGCACGCGCGTTCGATCAGACCATCAGCCAGATCATCGAAAAGGATCAGCCCTATGTCGATATCATCGGCGGTGCGACGATGACCAGCGTCGGTATCCAGGCGGCTGTCGCAGACGCACTGGCGCAGAAGTAACAACGACACAAACCCATAACGACCCCGGCGTGCCATTCCCCGCACGCCGGGGTTTTTGCGTGGGGCGCGGATGAACGGCGATACGGAACACCGAAGCCCCGCGCGGCATGTGCCGCGGCGGGGCTTTTCGTGTGCCCGCGGGCGGGGGCTCGGAGATGAGGGGACCGGGCGTTGAGAGTTTCTTCTCATGGAATCTTGTTACATCCGATTTTTATATTGTGAAAAAACGGTTGAAAAACAAAATCGGGGGGGGGTATATAATGATACCGAAAACAGCAGATCACGTGCATTTCCAAGGTGCCGCGGCGGACCGCGCCGGGGCAACGACACATCGAACAAAGCGGGCAAGGGACCCGTGCAAAAACAAAGGAGGAAACGAAAATGAATAAGACGTTGAAACATGTGCATGAGGTAGTGGCGGACAATATTGCGCTGGTATTGAATATCATCGGCTGGGTCTCTGTTGTCAGTGGAGTAATTCTCGGGCTTTTGCTCGGCGTTACGGCGAAAGGGGCAGGGCTTGTGATCTTTATCGGATGCACGATCGGCGGTTTGATTCCCGGAGCGCTGTTTCTCGGTTTTGCGAAAGTCATCGAACTTCTGACGGCAATCGCCAACAAAGGTACGGCAAACGGTAGCAACGGGGAAACTGGTGCATCCGAAAAGCAGAGCGGATCCGCCGGCGATTATCTGCCGGAACTGTAAGGAGAACACGCCATGCCCGAACGCCTGACACAATTGATGAAGGTCGCACAGGCGCAGTATGCCCAGGGCAGACCCCTGCTGCTCGAAGCCTGCGCACTGTATAAGGACAACGTCACCGGCAACTGCATCGCCCAGCTGAAGTGGCGAAACATCGGCACGCGCATCGTTTCCGCCGCGATGGTTTCGCTGACGGCGTACGACGCCTTCGGCAACACCTGCGGCACGACGGAATATCAGTACACCGGGCTCAATGCCGCCGCAGGTGCGGAATTCGGCACGAAAAACGCCATCGCATTGCCGTATCCGAATGCGGTGCGTTTCGAAACCGTTCTGAAAGCGGTATCGTTTGCGGAGGGTGCGGCTTGGAACGCGGCATCGGATACATCTTTCGCACCCCTGCCGGAAGGGAAAGCGATTCCTTTCGAAGGAGACCTGCTCGCCCAGTACCGCAGGGATCTCACAGCGGCGGGCGTGGAAAAAGCGGATGAATATGCTGTACAGCAAGCCATGGGTCTGTGGCAGTGCGGTTGCGGAAGCTGGCAACCGGAGGGGGCAAACTGTCTTGCGTGCGGTGCGAACCGGGAGAAGTTGCTGGCATTGGCGGATGCTGCCGTGCTGCAAAAGAACCTCGATGTCTATAACGCCGAGCAGGAACGTCTCGCGGAGGAACGGCGTATTCAAGAGGAAGCAGAGCGCGCGAAGGCGGCAGCCAAAGCAAAGAAGTGGAAAAAGCTGAACGCAATGGTAGTAGGAGGCGCGGCGCTGGGCATTGCCGTGTTTCTCGTGACGACGAAGGTCATTATCCCGGGTGCCGCTTACAGCAAGGCTGTAGCTCTGCGTGATGCGGGGAAGTATGAAGAAGCCGTTTCCGAGTTTCGGCAACTTTACGGTTACAAAGACAGCGCAACGCAGATCAAAGAAACCCATTATGCGGAAGCCGTGGCAAAGCGCGCCGCAGGTGACTGGGAAGGCGCTATCGCGGCGTTCGAAGCGTTGGGCGATTATGAAGACAGCGCAACGCAGATTTCGGCAACGTATTACGCCGAAGGCGAAGCGAAGCGCGCCGCAGGTGACTGGGATGGGGCTGTGACCGCATTTGAAAACGCATGCGATTACGAAGATGCTGCAACGCAGGTTTTGGCGACATATTACGCCGAAGGCGAAGCGAAGCGCACTGTCGGTGACTGGGTCGGTGCGAAGAAGGCTTTCAAAAAAGCGGGCGGCTTCAAGGACAGTGCAATGCAGATATCGGCAACGTACTATGCCGAGGGTGAAGCAAAGCGCGTTGCCGGTGATTGGCGCGGCGCTGTGACGGCTTTTACACAAGCGGGCGATTACAAGGACAGCGCAACGCAGGCTTTGGCAACGTATTATGCCGAAGGCGAAGCAAAGCGCGCTGCCGGTGACTGGGACAGCGCTGTGACGGCGTTTGCAAATGCGGGCAATTACAATGACAGCGCAACTCAGATTTCCGAAACAAAGTACCAAAAGGGTAAAGCGTTGCTTGCTGCAAAGAATTTCGAGAAAGCGTATGATGTGTTTTTGAGACTGAGAGGTTATAAAGATGTCGACACGCTGTTGAAAACGGATGGCGATTTGGCAACAGCGCTCGAAGCGAAGCGCAAAGCCCTACGCACGGTGGGAAATGTCGTGACTTTCGGCAGTTATGAGCAGGACAACAACACGGCAAACGGTGCGGAAGCGATCGAATGGATCGTGTTGGACGTGCAAGGGGATAAATCGCTGCTGATCGCGAAATACGGCTTGGACGCAAAGCCTTACAACAAAGAGAACAAAGATATCACGTGGGAACAGTGTACGCTACGCAATTGGCTGAACGGCGAGTTTTTGAACAAAGCCTTTACGGCGGAAGAACAGAAGTCGATCCTAACGGCGGATGTGGACAACGGCAAGTCGCAGGGGCACTGGAGCACCAACGGCGGTAATAACACGAAGGACAAGGTGTTCCTTTTGAGCTACGCCGAGTCGAACAAGTACTTCAATGTGACATATGACGACATCCATAATACGAAATCCGGCGTGCAACCGACGGCGTATGCGAAGGCGCAAGGGGCGTATATCGCAAGCAACAAGAAAACAGCGGGAGGGGCTGCCGAAGGGTGGTGCTGGTGGCTTCGTTCCCCGGGTGAAAATCGTGACTTTGCTGCGCTCGTGGGTCCCGGCGGCGCCCTCTACAACGATAATGTGAACCACGACTTTGAATGTGTTCGTCCCGCTCTTTGGTTGAATCTTGAAGCAGCATTCACAATAACAGGAGACTACAATGACAGCGCAGAGCAAATTACCGAAACGAAGGAGCAACAGGGAGAGGCTCTGCCTAAGGAAAAGGATAATGCGGGTGCGGAGAATGCGCTTTTGAACAAGGACGCCGACACGGTGCAGCAAACGGACGCTGATCTGGCGG
The DNA here is from genome assembly GCA_030526425.1 of Clostridia bacterium. Taxonomy (GTDB): domain Bacteria; phylum Bacillota; class Clostridia; order Christensenellales; family CAG-138; genus CAG-1024. The sequence goes on along the minus strand of JAUNCT010000016.1, from coordinate 7,933 downwards.
CGGCGAGCGAAGCGAAGCGCAAAGCCCTACGCACGGTGGGAAATGTCGTGACTTTCGGCAGTTACGAGCAGGACAACAACACGGCAAACGGCGCGGAACCGATCGAATGGATCGTGTTGGATGTGCAGGGAAATAAGTCACTGCTGATTTCGAAATACGGCTTGGACACGAAGCCGTATAACAGGGACCGGGGTGATGTCACATGGGAACAGTCCACCTTGCGCAGTTGGTTGAACGGCGAGTTTTTGGACAAGGCGTTTACGACGGAAGAACAGCGGGCAATCCTCACTACCGATGTGGACAACGGCAAGTCGCAAGGCTGCTGGGACACGAACGGCGGCAATGACACGAAGGACAAGGTGTTCCTTTTGAGTTGCATCGAAGCAAACAAGTACTTCGGTGCTGAGCAGTGGCAAGAGAACGGTGCGGATAAAAACAAAAAAGCGCGCGTGCAACCGACGGCGCATGCGATTGCGCAAGGTGCTTATACGGACAAGGATTACAAGACAGCGGAAGGTTCTGTCGCGGGTTCGTGGTGGCTGCGCTCCCCGGGTTTCCTTCAAGACTGGGCCGCGCAAGTGTATGTCGATGGGCAGCTCAATTTCCTCGATGCCCGGGACGGTCGTTTATGTGTTCGTCCCGCTATTTGGATGAATCTTGAAGCAGCATTCGCAATAACAGGAGACTACAATGACAGCGCAGAGCAAATTACGGAAACGAAGGAGCAACAGGGAGGGGCACTGTTTGAGGAAAAGGATAATGCTGGTGCGGAGAATGCGTTTTTGAACAAGGATGCCGACACGGTGCGGCAAACGGACGCCGATCTGGCGGCGGCGCGCGAAGTGAAGCGCAAGCCCTACCGCACGGTGGGCAATGTCGTGTCCTTCGGCAACTACGAGCAGGACAACAACAAGGACAATGGCGCGGAACCGATCGAATGGATCGTGCTGGATGTGCTGGAAAACAAGTCGCTGCTGATTGCGAAATACGGCTTGGACGCGAAGGCGTACAATAGGGACCGGGTTGATACCAACTGGGAACAATGCACTCTTCGTACCTGGCTGAACGGCGATTTCCTGAACAAAGCGTTCACGGCGGAAGAGCAACGCGCGATTTCGATGACGGATGTGGACAACAGCAAGTCGCAGAGCTACTGGGGCACGAACGGTGGCAACGACACGAAGGACAAGGTTTTTTTGTTGAGCTACGCCGAGGCGAATAGATACTTCGGTGTGACGTATGACGACAGCAACAACACCAAGTCCCGCGTGCAGCCGACGGCGTATGCGATAGCACAAGGAGCATCTACGAACAAAGGCTACAAGACCGCGGAAGGGGCTGCCGCCGGGTGGTGGTGGCTGCGCTCCCCCGGCAGCAGTCGGAACCGTGCCGCGATCGTGTACGCCGGCGGCTCCATCGGCTACGACCTTGTCAACTTCGACGATGGGTGTGTTCGCCCCGCCCTTTGGATCGACACCGATGCAGACATCTTCTGACCTTGAACCATTCGAAAGCGAAAAGTAACGTTTCCGCCGCAGGCGGGCGGTAAGACAACGAAACGGAGCCCTTCGTGGGGCTCCGTTTTGTATTACTGTGGACGCTCCGGTTCGGCATTTTTCAAAATCTCACCGAATGAAAACACAAAATCTCACAGGTTGAAAATTCGAAATCTCACAGAACGGCACTTGCCCCATAACAAAACGGAGCCCTTTTGCGGGGCTCCGTTTTGTATTGCCGCATGGGTTTGTGATATACTGAAACCAGCAAGAAAGCGGAGGAACGGGTATGCCGACACTCAGTTTGTTTTACGGAATCATCGTCCGGATGCAGAGTTAACGAGGAGGGAAACATCACAAGCCTCACGTTCATTGTATTTACGGAGACGATGAAATCGTCATTGCGTTGGATGGGGAAATCTTGGAAGGTTCTGTACCCCCGCCGAAGCTGAAACTGATTCAGGCGTGGATGACGATTCACGAAGAAGATTTGCAAGCCAACTGGAAACTTTTGAGTAACGGCGACGGGTATTTCAAAATCGACCCGTTGCGTTGAGGAGGGATGTATATGCTGCGACCGACCGTGACCGCCGTGCGCGCGGAACAAAACCATTCGCTGCGGCTGACCTTCGACAACGGCGAGGTGAAGCGCTTCGATGTCACGCCGTACATCCGGGGCGAGTGGTATTCCGCCCTTGCGGACGAGGCGTATTTCAACATGGCGTTTGCCAACGGGTACACCGTGGAATGGCCGGACGGGCAGGACCTGTGCCCCGATGAGCTGTACCACAACAGCGTGCCTGCGGTGTGAGGAAAAGGTCGAACCCCAACTCCATCGTCTCCAAGTGGAGCCGCCTGCGGTGGGCAGAGGCATTCCCGAAATCTCACAGAATGAAAATTCCGAATCTCACGGGTTGAAAATCGCGAATCTCACCGAATGAAAACTCTGAATCTCACCGATCGGCACTTGCCCCATAACAAAACGGAGCCCTTTTGCGGGGCTCCGTTTTTGTGTGTTGCGTGGGAGAGAACTCCTTCCGTCCCGATGCGCCTACTGCGCATCGGGACACCGCCCTCTTGAGGGAGGCTTCATACGTTGGGTGCAACATTCATTTCCGATATTAATAAATAACGTATGATTTTCAATCGACCGCGGCAACGCGTCACGCGGGGTTCACGTGCACCATCACGTGCTTCACGTTGGGGAATTCCAGCTCGATGCGGTCGTGCACGCGCTCGGCGACGGCGTGCGCTTCGGTGAGCGTGAGGGAGGCGTCGCAGGCGATCTCCACATCGAGGTAAACGCGGCTGCCGAAGCGGCGGGTCTTCAGGTCGTCCACGCGGACGACGCCCGGCTCGTTCGCGATCACGGCGTCGAAATGCCGTTCGGTCGCGGGGTCGCAGGCGGTGTCGAGCATGCCGTTGACCGCCTCCTTCATGATGTCGAAGGAAGCCTTGAGGATGAACAGGCAGATGACGATGGCGGCGATGGGGTCCATCCACGGGAAGCCGAGGCGCGCGGCGAGAATGCCCGCGAACGAGCCGATGGAGCTCAGCGCATCCGAACGGTGGTGCCATGCGTCCGCGCGGAAGGCGGCGGAGTCGATCTTGTCCGCCCAGTGGATGGTGTAGCGGTACATGAGCTCCTTGCCGAGGATGGAAACGACCGCCGCGATGAGCGGCAGCAGGGTCGGCACGGTCATGTTCGCGGTGCCGCCGCGCAGGGTGCGGATGCCCGAAAGCCCGATCTCCACGCCGGTGACGGCGAGGATCACGCACAAAAGGAGGGATGCGATGCACTCGAAGCGCTCATGCCCGTAGGGGTGCTCCTTATCGGCACGGCGCCCGGAAATGCGCACGCCCGCTGCGGCGATGAAGGTCGTGAGCACGTCGGACATGCTGTGCACGGCGTCGGAAACCATCGCCTGCGAGCAGCCGAAGATGCCCGCGAGGAACTTGAACGCGCTGAGGATGAGGTTGCCGAAAATGCTGACCAGGGTCAGCCGGCGGATGACGGAATCTCTGTTCATGGGGGGATGTTGCTCCTTCGGAGTGGATTTCTCTTTGCGATGTGCTTTCAAGATAAGAAAAACACATCGCGGGGGAAAAGCGTTCTGTCCCGCAGATGTGTTGGAATTCTGCTGCCCGTCGGGCCCGGCGGCGCGCCGCCTGATCAGTTGCCGGGGACCCTTGTGCGGGTCCGTTCGTAAGAGATTTCCATGAGTCTATCCGAAACCCGGGCGTTTGTCAAGAAAAACCCGCGCGGGGTTTGACAAGTTCGCCCGCCGCGCCTATAGTATACGGATATCCCACCCAAAACCACCGCCCCCGGGCGTTGCAAAGAGAGGTAAGCCATGAACAACAAAGGTTTGACAACACAACAGGCGGAAGAGAGCCGCAGAAAATTGGGCGCGAACACCCTGACGCAGATCCCGCCGGACCCGCTTTGGAAAAAGATCCTTCTGGGCTTCCGCGACCCGATGATCGTCATTTTGCTCGTCGCGCTCGCGGTGCAGGTCGTGCTGTTCCTGATGGGGCAGGCGGAGTGGTTCGAGCCCGCGGGCGTGCTGGTCGCCATCCTCGTGGCGAACGGCGTCTCCTCCGTGAGCGAGTACAAGCAGGAGAACAAGGCCTCCGCCCTCAAGGAGGAAGAGGAGGCGAAGCAGACCGCAAAGGTCTACCGCGACGGCAAGCTCACCGAGCTGCACGTTTCGGAGGTCGTCACCGGGGACCTCGTGTTTTTGCAGGCGGGCGACAAGATCCCCGCGGACGGCGAGGTCGTCGAGGGCGCGCTGAAGGTCGACCAGGCGGCGCTGAACGGCGAAACGGAAGAGGCGGAGAAGGTGCCCTGCGCCGCAGGCGAGACCTATGAAGTGAAAGACCTGCTGAACCGCCACTACGCTTACCGCGGCACGGTCGTTTGCGGCGGCGAGGGCGTGCTCGAAGTCAAGGTCGTGGGTGACGCCACGCTGTTCGGCGCGCTCGCGCTCGAGGTGCAGGAGGAAACGCGCCAAACGCCCCTGCAGGTCAAGCTGGCAAAGCTCGCAAAGCAGATCTCGAAGCTGGGCTACCTCGGCGCGTTCGCGATTCTGGCGGGCATCCTGCTGAAAACGGTGCTCACGGGCTCCCTGCCCGCGGATGCGGTCGGCTGGGTGCGCCTGCTGCTCGACGCCGTGACCGTCGCGGTGACGATCATCGTGTGCGCGGTGCCCGAGGGGCTGCCGATGCTGACGTCGATCCTGCTGTCGCTGCAGAGCCTGAAGATGGCGAAGGACAACGTGCTCGTGCGGAAGATCAACGGGCTCGAGACCGCGGGCTCGCTGAGCCTGCTGTTCACCGACAAAACGGGCACCATCACCGAGGGGCGTCTCACGGTCGTCGAGATGGCGACGGGCGATGTGCGCACCTTCACGGCGCTGCATGAGGTGGCGCCCGCGCTCGCGGCGGAGATCGTGACCGGCATCGGCGTGAACAACAGTGCCGTCGCTTCGGACGGGAACGTGCTCGGCGGCAACAGCACCGACCGCGCGCTGATGGGTTTCCTCATCGATGCGAAGGCGACCGACGCGCTGAGCCGCGCGGATGTGAAGGACTTCAACGCGTTCGATTCCAACAAAAAGTGCTCCACCCTCACGCTCGAGCGCGGCGGCAAAGCCGTGACCTATATCAAGGGCGCGGCGGAGCGCATCATCGACCGCTGCTCGCACTATGTCGACGCCGAGGGCAATGTGCGCGAGCTCACCGAAAAGAACTACCTCACCGCTTACAGTGACGGGCAGGCGGGGCGCTCAATGCGCCTCATCGCCGTGGCGAAGAAGGACGGAACGGACGCGGAGGATGGGCTCACGCTGCTGTGCGTCATCTCCATCCGCGACAACGTGCGCAAGGAGGCGGCGGACGCCATCCGCGAGGTGCAGAACGCGGGCATCCAAGTCGTGATGGTCACGGGTGACCGCAAGGAGACCGCCGTCGCCATCGCGAAGGAGGCGGGGCTGCTGACCGCGCCGACGGACATCGCGCTCACGAGCGCGGAGCTCGCCGAAAAGAGCGACGAAGAGCTGAAGAAGCTGCTGCCGCACCTGAAGGTCGTTTCCCGCGCGCTGCCGACGGACAAGAGCCGCCTCGTGCGGTGCGCGCAGGAGCTCGATTACGTGGTCGGCATGACGGGCGACGGCGTGAACGACAGCCCCGCCCTGAAGAAGGCGGACGTCGGCTTCGCGATGGGCTCCGGCACGGAGGTCGCGAAGGAGGCGGGCGATATCACCATCCTCGACGACAACTTCGCTTCCATCGAAAAGGCGATCCTCTACGGCCGCACGATGTTCCAAAGCATCCGCAAGTTCCTCGTCTTCCAGCTCACGGTCAATGTGGCGGCGGTGCTCACGTGCTTCCTCGGGCCCATGCTCGGCGAGAACGTGATGCTCACGGTCGTGCAGCTGCTGCTCATCAACCTCGCGATGGACACCCTCGCGGCGATCGCCTTCGGGTCCGAGCCGCCGCTCAAGGAGTACATGCGGGCAAAGCCCATCCCGCGCGGGGAAAGCATCGTCACGGGTGAGATGCTCGCGGGGATCGTGCTCGGCGCGCTGTATGTCACCGCCGTGTGCCTTTCCATCCGCTTCGTGCCCGCGGTGCAAAACCTGTTCGGCGCGGTGGACGTCACCTACCTCAAGTCCGCCCTGTTCGCAACCTTCATGATGGCGATCACCTGCAACGGCTTCAACGCCCGCACGGCGCATGTGAACGTGCTGAGCGGCATCGGGCGCAACAGGAGCTTCCTCGCAGTGATGGGCGCGATCTTCGCGCTGCAGTTCGTGTTCGTCACCTTCGGCGGGCGGGCGCTCAGTGTCGAGGCGCTGTCGCCGAAGAGCTGGCTCATCTGCTTCGCGCTGGCGTTCTGCGTGATCCCGCTCGATATGCTCCGCAAGGCGCTGATGCCCCGCAAGGAGAAATAACGAACGACAAAAGACCCGCTCCGGCTCGTGCCGCGGCGGGTCTTGCTTTATTTTGAAAGGTATGCGCCGATGTCGAAGGGCTCGAACACCGAGCCGTTCGGCAAATACAGCGGGTGGTGCGGGTGCCCGGCTTTCGAGACCTTGCCGGTCTTCAGCCAGAGCGCACCGTATTCCTCGCCGATGGCGAGCATGTCTTTGAGGCAGGTCTTGAGGTAGGGGCGCTTTTCGACGATCGTCCCCCACGCTGCCCAGATGTGCGGCTGACCCTCCGCGCCCGAGAGGATGAAGCGGAAGGCGTTCATGTTCTCGCGGTGCAGCGCCTCGTTGAAGACCTTGTCCATATCATCGGGCTTGGTCGCGCGCTGGGCGTACACGTTGAACATGATGAACGAGTCGTATCCGTTCTGCGCGGCGAGCCGCTCGACGGTCTTCACCGTGTTGTCGAGCCGCCCGGGCTCCGCCGTCGAGGGATTGATGCCGATGCAGATGAGCGGGCGCCTGCCCTTGGTGCCCAGCACGTAACGGTATTCGGAATAGAACGAGGGGTAGTACATCCATTTTTCCGTGTCGTAAGCCGCTTCGCGCTCGCTGCGGGCGCGCGCCTCATCGAAGGTGAGGATGTCGATGGCGGTGGATTCGCCTTGCGGGATGTGACCCATGGGGGTGCCTCCTTCCGGCGGGGGGCCGCCGTTCGTTTTCGCGGGCGCGTGCCCGCCGACACCAGTATACCACAGCGGGGCGGTTTGTCGGAAACGCATCCGTTTGCTATAATGGACGGACACGCCCCGCGCGTGACAACAACGGACCAAGGGGGGGACACCCATGCCATACGAGACCCGGGAGGCGACCGTCTCCGAACTGAAAGAACTGTACGACGCGTTCCTCGTGCCGTACTTTCCCGCTGCCGAGCGCAAGCCGTATTTTGCCATCCGCCGCATGATGCAAACGGGGCACTACCGCTTTTTGACCCTGGCGGACGAAACGGGCACGGTGGGCATCGCCGCGGTGACGGGTTGCCCCGAGACCGATCTCCTGCTGCTTGACTACCTTGCCGTGCGGGAGGATGCGCGCTCCGGCGGTATCGGCGCAAAGCTGCTGAAGGTTTGCCGCGACTTTGCGGGCGACCGCCCCATGATCATCGAGACCGAGGACATCGACCTCATGGAAACGGCGGCGGAGAAGGCGCAGTGCGCCCGCCGCAACGCCTTTTACGCACGCAACGGCGCCGTGCCGACGGGGGTGAAAACGCGCATGTTCGGCGTGCCGTTTTGCAACAGCCTGCTGGCGGACGGGCGTCCCGCGACGGATGACGAGGTGCGGCAAGCGATCGCCGCGCTGTACGCCTTTATGATCGGCAACCGCTTGGTCTACGACAAGTGCGTGGTCATCGGGTGAGGGCGGAAAAAACAAAGAGCACGGACTCCCGAAGTGCACTTGTCAAGAAAAAGTAGACAGTAAAAAAGCTCAATCGATAAAGCCCAA
>JAUNCT010000050.1 GCA_030526425.1 Clostridia bacterium | reverse complement strand
AGTATACAAAAAAAGCAGACACTTTTTTGTGTCTACTTTTAGTGTACAGGTGCACTCCCGAAGGAGCCGTGCTCTTTTTGTCATGCCCGCCGGGAAGCGGGAGGAAGGGTGTCCCCGGCGGAAGACCGCATCGTTCAGTTGAACAGGTAACCTGCGGTCATCTCCAGATAGTTCTCACCGACGTAATCCGGGAAAGCGGCCTTGACGGCGGAGAGGAAGCCCTCTGCGTTGTCGTTGGATGCCGCCAGCTCCTTGACCTTTTCGACGTAGAGGATCTTCTCGTCGACGGCGTCCTGACCTTCCACACCGCTGTGGGAGGAGAGGATCATCGCATAGCCTTTGTCGCGGTATTCCTTCAGGGTGGCGACGGTGGCGTCCATGTGCTCTGCGCCGGTCAGGATGGAGTGGCAGGTCTTGCCGAGCATGTGGGTGTAGACCGCGTTCATGCCGGGGATCTCGATATCGCAGGAAGCGCCGCGGTCGATGACGTTGAACTCGATGCCCGCAACGGTAACCGGACCGGAGACCACGGTGTTGATGTTCGCCATATCCGCACCGCCGTGGAACGCATCACCGAAGACCTCGTACAGACCCTGCGTGGTGGCGAAGACCGCGCCGGAAGCGATGGAAGCCTGCGCGTTTGCGGTGCCGTAAACGGTCATGCCCTCGGTGTAGCTCGCGCCGGTGGCGTGGTCGCAGAGGAAGAGGTCGTTCATGGGCTTGCCGAGGCTTTCGGCGTACTGCTTCCATGCATCCAGACCGTCGGTGAACGCCGGCAGCTCGATGCCGACGAGCGCTTCGGGACCTTCGACGATGTACGCGACATCGCCGAGCGCGTCACCGGTCATGAACACATGCAGCTTCGAGGTGCCGAAGTCATATACATCCACGGTGGCGGTGCCGACGGTGACTTGTGCGGGGCTTTCCGCAGCGGCGAACCCGCCCATGCAGACCAACATCATCAGAGAGAGAACGAGAGAGACGATTTTTTTCATGACAAGATACCTCCTGAAAATGATTTGCGGTGTTTCGGCGGGAGTGCCCGTTCGGTGAAGGCGCCTTTCGCAGCGGGCTCCCGACCCCGGCGGTTATTGCCGGACCGCTTTGCTGATACTCAGTGTAACGGCGTGCCGGTGCAAAAAACAGTACGCACAAATAAGTGACCGAATACGCACTTTTTTGTAACCGCGCCGGACCGCGGAACGGGGCAAGGAGGATGCCGAATACGGAAAAAGAGCACGGACTCCCGAAGGAGCCGTGCTCTTTTTGCCGCTGTATACCGGGCTCACATGAGCTGCTGTTCGTTGATGAGCAGCTTGAACTCGAGCCCGAGGGTCTCCGCCGCCTTGCGGCACAGGATCATGCGCTGCAGGAAGATCTCGAAATAATCCATCACGGAGCCGCAGTGCGTGTCGACCGACAGCTTCAGCTTGATGATGGTGTGCGCCTCGTTGATCTTGAGCTCCGCCTTTTTGACGGAGTAGTTCACGCGGTCGTGGATGTCGAGCTTGGAAAGGTCCTTCGTGTCGCGCACGCGGCTGCGGCGCACGTCGCTCTTGTCCGCGAGGATCAGCGCCGCCGCCATCGGGCTCACGGGGACGCCCGTGCCCTCGTCGTGGTTGCCGATGGCCGCCATGATGCGTGCGGTCTCCTCGGCGGGGAAGCCGAAGTTGTCGAGGATGCGGAACGCCATCACCGCGCCCGACTGGCTGTGGTCGACGCGGTTGACGAGGTTGCCGATGTCGTGCATGTAGCCCGCGATCTTCGTGAGCTCCACCATGCGCTCGGGGTAACCGAGCGTCTCGAGGATGTAGCCCGCCTTTTCGGCAACGTAGGTCACGTGCGGGAAGCTGTGCTCGGTGTAACCGAGCGCCGCAAGGGTCTCGTCCGCCATGCGGATATAGGTGCGGATCGTCTCGTTTTGACGGATATCTTCGTAATTCATGTTTTTATCTCCTTTGTCGGCAATGCCGGTGTTTGCAAAATATCACACACTAAGCTTACCAACCGCAAGGCGAAAAAGAAAGCCTTTTCCCGTGATTTCACGGGGATTTCACCGCGGCGTTGCGATTGCGAGGGGGAGGGCCGGCGTGAAAAAAGCATCCCGATATGACGATCCCGGAAACCACAGCGGTTTCTTTTATGGTAAAATACAGACGGACGGAGAACGCGTTCGGAAAGGAATCATCCCGTTTTCGAAGAAATACATCATCGAAGACAATTTCCTCGAAAACATCAAAGACCAAGACATCGCGCTTCTCGATGAGATGACGTTTGAAGACCGCATCGCGGATTTGAACGAGCAGACAGCGGAACACGGCTTCGGCGGTTCGGAATACGCATCCGTCATCGAAAAGATACGGAACAACGCGACGCAAGGAAAAATCGTCGGATTTGAAAGCGTTAATGTCGCAACGAAGAACGGTGCGACACGCATTGAATATTGCATCGACGAGAAGGGAGTTATTCGCTTTTATGAACTCAGTACAAATAAATGGAACAGAAACTCCAACACAGCCGGGTCAAGAGTATACGGAAGAGGAACTCCGTTTGGCGGACAGAATCTTAACAGCTCTGGAACAAAAAACGGAGGACGAACCAACAATAATGGATGGACTTCTGTGCTTGGCGGACAAGTTCGGAGTGATGGAACAGTTCGCGGAACAGTTGGAAACGACCCCGGGATCGGGACACCTTTGGGCAACGCGCTGTTTGGACAGAGCGGCGGGATTGGTCAAGTAACACAATCAAACGCAAGCACCGATAACGGTGCTTTTTTTGACGGAGACATCCGTTATTCCGATACAGAAGTGCACGAACGTCCGAAGCCGCAACCGATCACGGCGGAGGAAATCATGGGCATCGAACCCGACGTGGCGTACGACGGGACGGAGGAGTACCAACGCGACCCGAACGCGCCGCTGTCGGACGACGGACTCGGAATGATCCGAAAGACCATCGACGCAACGGGCATGACGGGTTCGGACTTGTACAACGCGATGGTCACGGAGGCGAGCGAACCCGACCACGAAAAATTCAATGGTACAAAAACAGCATTTCCGTCGCGGAAGGGGGCGCATCCGTGGTAGGATAGAAAAACAAGAAAACAAGCGACGCGAAAGGAGTATTGCCGTGGACGGGAAGGACATCATTCTCACGAAGGAAGATTACGAGGAGGCGGCGTGCCCGCTGTGCATGCGCAACGACGACGTGACGCCGATCGATGTGATGCGCATGATGGACAAGCTCGACGCCTATCTCGCAAAGCGGGATTACGCGGGTGCGGCGAAGCACCTGGAGTTTTGGCTCGCTTCGGCGGATGCCGGCGCGGATAAGCGCGGCGCGTTCTCGGTCGCGAACGAGATGATGGGCGTGTACCGCAAGATGGGCGAAGAGGAGAAGGCGCTTGCCGCCGCGGAGCGGACGATCCGCCTTATCCGCGAGCTGGAGAACGCGGACACCATCGCCGCGGCCACGGCGCTTTTGAACGCCGGCACGGTGCACGACGCCTTCGGCAAGTACGAAAAGGCCCTCACGCTGTTCGAGGCGGCGCGCGATTCGTATGAAAAGCTGTTGCCCGAAAGCGACCCGCGCATGGGCGGCCTGTACAACAACATGGCGATGACGCTCGCGAACCTCGGTCGCTATGAAGAGGCGGAGGCGGGCTTCGAAAAGGCGCTCGAGGTGATGCGCAAGCAGCCCGACGGCAGGCTCGAACAGGCGATCACCTACCTGAATATGGCGGATGCCGTGGAGATGGAACGGGGTGCCGAGGCGGGCGAGGAGCGCATCATGGAGCTGCTCGACCGTGCGGAGGAGATCGTGTTCGACGAGGGCATCCCGCACGACGGGTATTACGCCTTCGTGTGCGAAAAGTGCGCGCCCTGCTTCGGCTGGCACGGCCGGTTCATGACCAAGCTCGAGCTCGAGCGCCGCGCGGCGGAGATCTACCGCAAGAACGAGCGCGAAGACGACCCGGGCGTGAGCACCTCGCATAACAGCGCGCGCTTCGCGTAAGCGGACGAAGGGCACGGGACGGTTTCCGGACGATGCTGCGGCAGCCGAAACCCATTGCCGGGCTTATGCCCGTTTCGCTTCGCAACGCAAATATGTAAGCCGCAACCCTTGTTGTTTGGCTTATGCCCGTTTTGCTTCGCAACGCAACCGTGTAAGCTCGTATACCCAAACCACCAAAAGTTTTCGGAAAGGGGTTTGGGGAAGAACCCTTTTGCAAAAGGGTTTTCCCCAACGTACCATATGACAGGACTCGAACTCTCCAAAGCATATTACGAACAGGTCGGCAAGCCCGTGCTCGAGCGCGACTTTCCCGAACTGATGCCGTACCTCGCCATCGGTCTCGCGGGCGCGGGCAGCGAATGCCTCGGCTACGACGATGAGGTCTCGCAGGATCACGACTTCGGTCCCGGGTTCTGCATCTGGCTCCCCGATGAGGCGATGGTCGACCGCAGGAGCGCCTTTTTGCTCGAACGCGCATACGCCAAGCTCGACGCCGAATTCATGGGCTATAAACGCCCCAAGATCGACCCCGTCGGCGGCGCGAGAAAGGGCGTGATGCGGTATGCGGATTTCTTCACCGAAAAGACCGGAACCCCCGACGGCGTGCTCTCGGATGCCGAATGGCTCACCATCCCGTATGCGTCTTTGACCGAGGCGACGAACGGCGAAGTCTTCGCCGACCCCTTCGGCGGCTTTTCCGCGGTGCGCGAACGGCTCGCCCGGATGCCGGAGGATATCCGCAAAAAGCGCCTCGCGGGGCACCTGCTGCTCATGGCGCAGAGCGGACAGTATAACTACCAGCGCTGCCTCGACCACGGCGAACCCGAGGCGGCACGGCTCGCGGCGACCGAATTCGTGAAGAACGCCGTGTCGGCGGCGTTTTTGCTCAACGGAAGGACCGAGCCCTACTATAAGTGGGCGTTCCGCGCCCTGCGCGCGCTGCCCGAACTTTCCGGGCTCGCCCCCGCGCTGTCGAAGATCCTCACCCTCGGCGATGAGCCCGAACCCAGCTTCGAAAAGTACAACCTCATCGAGGACGTCGCCTCCGCCGTGATCGGCAAGCTCATGGACGACGGACTCACCGAGGCGACCTGCGGCGATCTCGAAAAACACGCCTACTCCGTCAACGACGGCATCGCCGACGGCGCGGTGCGCAACCTGCACGTGCTCGCGGGCGTGTGAGCGCAAAGGGCGGTTTATCGGACAGCGGATGCGGTATGCTTTTCTCATCGAAAGGGAGGAGAGACCGCGATGTGTGAAAAAGTATATGTGACCGACGTGCTGTGCGCGATCGCCAAGGGATACGAGACCGGCGACTTCGGAAGCCTGTTCCCGTACCTTGCGAAGGACTGCGTGTTCGAATCGCAGTGGGTGCGGCAGCCGAACAACGGCTGCGACGAGGTCGTTGCGTACCTCGAAGGAAAGGGGCGCACGCTGCGCCGCAACCGGTGCTTCGCCAAGGCTTTCATCGTCAAGCTCCGCGGGAACGGGAACCCCGTCGCCGCCGGTGTTTCGGTGAACGGTGCGCCCGAAGAACGGGCGAAGGTTTCCCTGTGGTACCCCGATGGGGAGCATTGTCTGCTTTTGCGGCAGGAACTGCCCGAAGAGACCGTCGAGCTGATCGTCCGCGTGCAGCTGCAAAACGACAAGGTCGCGCGGATCGACCTGTGCATGCCCGAACTCTTCCGCTATGATGTCGTGCTCGCTACCGACGACATCGCAAACAACGCATGAAACGGGTCCTTGCGGCCCGTACCGAACAGTTTCAGGAAAGGTTTTCCCAACAAGAATGAAGATCAACGGACTGCAAAAACTGACCTTGCTCGATTTCCCGGGGCACTGCGCGTGCACCGTGTTCCTCGCGGGCTGCGACCTCAACTGCCCGTTTTGCCACAATTCCGAACTCATTCCGGGCAACGCGCCCGCAGTGATGGAATCCGATGAGCTGCTGTCGTTCCTCAAAAAACGCACCGGCGTGCTCGACGGCGTCGCGTTCACCGGCGGCGAGCCCCTGCTCCGCCCCGGGCTCGAAGAGCTCATCCGCGAGATCCGCGCGCTCGGTTACGCCGTCAAGCTCGACACCAACGGCTGCCATCCCGAACGGCTCGAACGGCTGCTGACACAACATCTTGTGGATTACGTCGCGATGGACATCAAAAACAGTCCCGACCGTTACGCGGAGACCTGCGGTGTTTCCGATGTCGATACGGAGAAGATCCGCAGGAGCATCGCCCTGCTCGTGAATGGCGAAACGAAGTATGAATTCCGCACGACGGTCGTCGCGCAGCTGCACGATGCGGCATCGTTCGAAGCCATCGGACCCATGATCCGCGGCGCAAAACGGTACTTTTTGCAGGCTTTCACCGACCGGGACACCGTCCCGTTCGAGGGCTTCACCGCGCCCGAAAAGGCGGAGCTCGAAGCGTATGCGGACATCGTCCGCCCGTATGTCGGCGAGGTCTCGCTGCGCGGTGTCTGACGCCCGTTTTCTGCAGGAAAACCGCCATTGCCGCACAAAAGCGCGGTTGGGCAGGGAAAACGGTCATACACAACATATTGTGTTTCCGAAAATATAGAAAAACCATATATTGACCGAAGCGGAGCAATGTGATACCATATCACTCGTTGACTCCGCTTCCTTTTTCGGCGGGGGAAACGAGGACGAAGATCCCGCGGGATCCGCCCCGGAAACAGGCATATTTCGGTATCTCTCCGTCGCAGGGCACGCGCCCGCGGGAAGCCCGGAGGGACCGTCACAACGATAACTCACACCAACAAAGCTGCGGAAAAGGAGAAACATCCCCTATGTACAAGGTGACCAAGAGAGACGGCGAGATCGTCGAATTCGATATCAAAAAAATCAGCGCCGCCATCGGCAAGGCGTTCGACGCCCTCGGCAAGCAGAACCACCCCTCCGTGCTCGACATGCTCGCGCTGCGCGTCGCGGCGGATTTCGAACCCAAGATCAAGGGCGACCTCGTTGAGGTCGAAGCCATTCAGGACAGCGTCGAGAAGGTGCTTTCCGAGTCCGGCTACGCGGATGTCGCGAAGGCGTACATCCTCTACCGCAAACAGCGCGAAAAGGTCCGCAACGTCGGTTCGACGCTGCTCAACTACAAGGACCTCGTCGACAACTACCTCAAGGTCAACGACTGGCGCGTGAAGGAGAACAGCACCGTGACGTATTCCGTCGGCGGTCTCATCCTTTCCAACAGCGGCGCCATCACCGCGAACTACTGGCTGAGCGAGATCTACGATCAGGAGATCGCCGAAGCGCACCGCGACGCGCAGATCCACCTGCACGATCTTTCCATGCTCACCGGTTACTGCGCGGGCTGGTCGCTCCGTCAGCTCATCACCGACGGTCTCGGCGGTGTTCCGGGTAAGATCACCTCGAGCCCCGCGGCGCACCTTTCGACCCTCTGCAACCAGATGGTCAACTTCCTCGGCATCATGCAGAACGAGTGGGCGGGCGCGCAGGCGTTCTCCAGCTTCGATACCTACCTCGCGCCGTTCGTCAAGTACGACAACCTCTCCCAGAAGGAAGTCAAGCAGTGCGTCCAGTCCTTCGTGTACGGCGTGAACACCCCCTCCCGCTGGGGCACGCAGGCACCCTTCAGCAACATCACGCTCGACTGGGTCTGCCCGCGCGACCTCGCCAACCAGCCCGCGATCGTCGGCGGCAAAGAGGTGGATTTCACCTACGGTGACTGCCAGAAGGAAATGGACATGGTCAACAAGGCCTTCATCGAGATCATGATCGAAGGCGACGCGAACGGCCGCGGCTTCCAGTACCCGATCCCCACCTACAGCATCACCCGCGACTTCGACTGGTCGGAAAACGAGAACAACAAGCTGCTGTTCGAAATGACCGCGAAGTACGGCACGCCGTATTTCTCCAACTACATCAACTCCGACATGGAGCCGAGCGACGTGCGCTCCATGTGCTGCCGCCTCCGTCTCGACCTGAGAGAGCTGCGCAAGAAGTCCGGCGGCTTCTTCGGCTCCGGTGAGTCCACCGGCTCCATCGGCGTCGTCACCATCAACATGCCGCGCCTTGCGTACCTCGCCCGCGACGAGCACGATTTCTACAACCGCCTCGACGCGCTGATGGATATCGCCGCCCGCTCGCTGAAGACGAAGCGCACCATCATCACCAAACTCATGGACAACGGTCTGTACCCGTACACCAAGCGCTACCTCGGCACCTTCGACAACCACTTCTCGACCATCGGTCTTGTCGGTATGAACGAGTGCTGCCTGAACGCGAACTGGGTGCGCGCCGACCTCACCAAGGAGAATGCGCAGGCGTTCACCAAGGACGTGCTCAACCACATGCGCGAGAAGCTGAGCGATTATCAGGAAAAGTACGGCGACCTGTACAACCTCGAAGCGACCCCGGCCGAATCCACGACCTACCGCTTCGCCAAGCACGACAAGGAGCAGTTCCCGGATATCATCACCGCGAACGAGAACGGCACGCCTTACTACACCAACTCCAGCCACCTGCCCGTCGGCTTCACGGAGGATATCTTCTCCGCGCTCGATATCCAGGATGAGCTGCAGACCCTGTACACCTCCGGTACGGTCTTCCACGCCTTCCTCGGCGAGAAGCTGCCCGACTGGAAGGCGGCTGCGAACCTCGTCCGCAAGATCGCCGAAAACTACAAGCTGCCCTATTACACCATGAGCCCGACCTACTCGGTCTGCAAGGATCACGGTTACATCGCGGGCGAGCAGTACCATTGCCCCATCTGCGGCGCGAAGACCGAGGTCTACAGCCGCATCACCGGTTACTACCGCCCGGTGCAGAACTGGAACGACGGCAAAGCGCAGGAGTTCAAGGACCGCCGCCTGTACGACGTCGGTCACAGCCGCCTGAACCGCAAGCCCGTTGAGAGCGCGCCCGTTGCGGAAACGGTCGCCGCGGAACCCTGCGCCTGCTGCGGCGGGAGCAACGCGGAGCTGCGCCTGTTCGCGACCCGCACCTGCCCGAACTGCCGCCAGGCGGAAGCCCTGCTCGATAAGGCGGGCATCGCGTACACCAAGCTGTTGGCGGAGGAGAACGCCCAGCTCGCAACGAAGCTCGGCATCCGTCAGGCACCCACGCTCGTCGTCGGCGACGATGAGCACGCGGAAAAGCTCGTCGGTCTCGGCGCCGTCCGCCGCTATATCGCGGAGCACAGCGCGAACTGAGCGAAAACCAGAATCACAAAACGGGAGCGGGAGACCGCTCCCGTTTTCCGTTACTGCTTTAGCAAAGAGGTCGAGGCAAAGCCGAAGACCTCAACAACCGCCCGCTATGCGGGTGTGATTAAAGCTTAAGCAAAAATGTCCTTTCGAATAGAATGGTGAGTGTTCAAGCCACCAAACGATAAGAAAGGATATGCCATACTTGTTCGTGAAGAGTTCAGTTGCCTTGAATTTATCATGA
>JAUNCT010000002.1 GCA_030526425.1 Clostridia bacterium | reverse complement strand
TCAAAAAGCAGACCTCTAACCAACTGGATGCTCAACTTGTTATTGCAATTTGCGCTCGGAAAATATTGCCTGCAATACCACATTACTTCCATGACGCAAAGTGAGTACAAGGCGCTCGGCGACGACGGTTTGTTTGCCATACTGAATACTTGCGGTGTTGACGAGATACAACTGTTTCTCAAAAATTTTTTTCGGAAGTGCGATGTTTCCGATCTTCAACCTTTTCGGAAGTGCGGAAGCTTTGTGCGCGATATGTTTTCGGGGCGTCCGGGAACGGACAAGTTCAAAGCGTTTGTTTCGGGATACAGCAGCACAATGACGGAAAAACTCAAGAAATGGCTGAGTTATCTTGTGGTTTACGAGGCTTTCGGAGAAAACGATATCCGTTTGAGTTTTTGGTTGAAGTATCTGCCGTTTGCAACGGAGGTTCCGTATATCGCCCAAAGCAGCGAGAGCTTTATCATCAGATTTTCGAATTATACCGTATTGGAATTCACCGAAAAGACGATGGGACCGTTATATGTGTATGAGAACGCAAAGTTCGACAAGGTAATAAAATGGAAAGCGTTGAAACTGACAAACTCCAGATTACGAGCGGAACTGCTTCGATGCGAGAAAGAGCGTGCAAACAGAATCGAGCATCGGGGAGACTGGCAATTCCAAACTGCGAGTTATTTGAGCGGGGAAAAAATAACGCAATAACCGGATGGAAACATCTCATAACGATTGCTGTTGTTTTCGAAGTGTGAATACCCGCAGGAACTGCGGTGAGGGGAAACGGGAGAAAAGGATGAGACGACGGATGCGGGTGGTGCCGGTTGCCGTAGCGTTGTTGGCGGTGCTGTGTACCGGAGCCGCGGCAAGGGAAGAAGGCACCGCAAGGAATGTGACGGGGCAGTGCCGCTTCGTGTTCGAAAACACGGGCGGGAAGCGGGAAAACATTAAGGACGGACGCGTCAAAAGCCATGTCACCGTGGCAACGCGGGACGCGAAGTCGGAGCTTTCCGTGCGGTGGAAGGACAAGACGGAGGTCGCGGCGTTCTACCTCCAATGGGAGGAGGAACCGTCCGCCTGCGAACGGGAATGGCGTGCGGCGGACGGTACGGTGGTGCTGCGGGAAACGGTGCCCGCGCATCCCGAAAGAAACGAATGGATCCCCGTGCCGGAGGGTGCGCGGGAGTTGGTGCTCTCCGCAAAGGAGCCGATGACGATCGCCGAATGCGGCGCGTATTCCGCGGGCGAGCGCCCCAAGGGTGTGAACATCCCCGCACCGACGCCGGAGAAGCTCGACTTTCTCGTCGTTTCCACGCATCCGGACGATGACCAGCTGTTCATGGGCGCGGTGCTGCCCGTGTACGGAGCCGAGCGGGGATATACGGGCTCCGTGTTGTTCATGACCTGCCGCGAACGGCGGCGCTACGAAGAGGCGCTCAACGGCGTGCGCGTCGCGGGGCTGGAGACGCTGCCCCTGTTTTTGAACAAGAAGGACGGCGGACCGGAATACAAGGATGTCCGCAAATTCTGGGATTTCGACGAGACGGTCGCGCAGCTGGCGCGGTGCTTCCGCCAATACCGCCCCGAGGTGGTCGTGACGCACGATCTCATGGGAGAATACGGGCAGGCGTTGCACCGGATCACGGCGGAGGCGGTTACCGAGGCGGTGCTTCGCGCGGCGGAACCGGAGTTCGACCCGGCATCGGCGGGGGTGTTCGGCGCGTGGCAGGTGAAAAAGCTGTACCTGCACCTGTACCCCGAGAACCGTCTGCACATCGACATGCGGGCGCCGCTCGCGGCGTTCGGCGGCAGGAATGCGCTCGAGGTCGCAACGGCGGCATACAAAGAACACAAATCGCAACAGTACCTGTGGTTCACGGTTTCGGACCGCGACGCATACTCGGCGGCGGAATACGGGCTTGCCTTCACGGCGGTCGGTCCCGATACGCCGGGGGTGAACGACATGTTCGAGCATGTCGGGAACGGAGAAAACTGAACGGAAAAAAGTCCGCATCGGAGGATGCGGACTTTTTGTGTTTTCGGTTCAGGAGAAGAAGCCTTCCAAAGAGATCGCGGCGCGGCGGACCTTGTCGCGTTCCCGTTCGGTGGCATCCGGCGCGGGAAGAACGCCGTCGATGACGAGGCGGTTTTCCGCGGGGGCGAAGCGGAGCAGACGCAGCGCACCGTAGCCCGCGGTGTTGCCCTGAAAGTTGCTCATGACGATATCCACGGTGCGCTCCGAACCGGTCGCCTCATCGG
The DNA here is from genome assembly GCA_030526425.1 of Clostridia bacterium. Classification (GTDB taxonomy): domain Bacteria; phylum Bacillota; class Clostridia; order Christensenellales; family CAG-138; genus CAG-1024. The sequence goes on along the minus strand of JAUNCT010000002.1, from coordinate 142,372 downwards.
TGAAGCGGCGCACGGTATGGGCGGTGTCACGGCTGTGACCGCACAGAACGAGGCGGAGGTTGGGACAGTACGGCAAGAGGAACTTGTCGAAATAGCGCCCCTCCTGCAAGGTGTCGCCCAGAGTGTCGATGTAGGCGTGCGAGAAGAAGACGCCCGTCGCATCGGGGTGCGCGTTGAACATTTCCCGCGCCCATACATAGGCCTCGTCGTTGCGGTTGCCGAAGCCGAGACCGACGAACAGCAGCTTCCGCCCGCCGGCTTCCGGCAGGGTGCTGACGCCCTCGCCGTCCCGGTAGCGCCGGGCGTGGGGATTGTCCCGGACGAAGGAGAACTCCGTCCATTTTTCATACCGCTTTTTTTTCACGCCGAGGTCGTGGTTCCCCGCAACGGCAAGCGCGGGGATGCCCTTGGGCAGCGCGGCGAAGAACTCTTCCGCAAGGCGGACCTGCGCGGGCACCCACGGGTTGTCGGTGACGTCCCCCGTGTGCAGGATGAGGCGGATGTTTTCGCTTTCGGCGTGTTCGTTGAGCCAGTCGCTTTGGGCGTTCAGCCGGTGCCGGAGGTCGTCGTAGGCGATCATCGCCTGCGTGTCGCTGAGCCATGCAACGGAAAAGGGCGCTTCGGGCGGCTGCTCCGCGCGGGTGGACGGCGGGAGAAAAACGGCGGCGGACAACAGGAATGCGGTGAGCAGGGTGCGGATCGGGCGGTTCATGGGCGGGTTTCCTTCCGTACGGCGGTGCGTTGTGCGCAGTGGTTTCGTTTACTATACCGCAAGAACGGCGCAACGGTAAAGCGGTGCGGCGAAAAGATGCGTCGGGACCGCGGAAAAAGCTCCCTTCGGTTGACAGTTTCGGCGTTTGGGATTAAAATATCGATTATCATTATACTTTCAAGAGGAGTTGATCTTCCGAAATGGATGAGGGCAGTCAGTTGCCTTGGGTGTTCGCAGCCATCCTGTTGGGTCTCGCGGCCTTTTTTGCCGTGGCCGAGACTGCGTTCGCTTCTTGTTCCAAAGCGAAAATCAGAGCCGCTGATGACCGCGGAGACTTGCGGGCAAAAGAGGCTCTTTCTATTCTGGACCGCTTCGACAAAGCGGTCACGACATTGCTGATCTGCACGAACATCGCCCATATCGCGGTGGCGTCCATCGTCACGGTGACGGTCACGCGGCTGTGGGGACTTTCCGCGGTGACGCTTGCGACCGCAGTCACGACGATCGTCGTGTTCTTTTTGGGCGAAACGCTGCCCAAGAACATCGCGAAGATGTATCCCGAGCGCTGCGCGCTTGCGTGCGCCCGCCCGCTGACCCTGCTGATGAAGGTGCTTTCGCCGTTTGCGAACATCCTTACGGCGATCGGCGACGGGGTGGCGAAACACACCAGCTCCGAGCCCGAGCTCACCGTGACCGAGAACGAGATCTACGACATCATCGAGGATATGACCGAGGAGGGCACGCTCGACGAGGCGCAGGGAGACCTGATCTCGAGTGCGCTGCAGTTCGGCGATGTGATGGTGGAGAGCATCCTCACGCCGCGGGTGGACGTTGCCGCCGTCAATGCGGACGCGGAACCCGAAGAGATCCTCGCGTTCGTGCGCGAACAGAACCACAGCCGTCTGCCCGTGTACGAGGGCAGCATCGACCACGTCATCGGCGTGCTGCAGATCCGCACGTTCATCAAAGCGTGGATGAAGGAAGGCGCGCACCTCGATGTGCGCAAGCTTCTCGACGAGCCGCTGTTCGTACACCAGAGCACGGAGATCGACGAGCTGCTGCCCCTGATGAGCCGCAAAAAGCACAACCTCGCCGTCGTGACCGACAATTACGGCGGTACGCTCGGCATCGTGACCATCGAAGACATCCTCGAAGAGCTCGTCGGCGAGATCTGGGATGAGGACGACGTCGTCGAGGAGGCGGTCGTGCAGCTCAACGAGAACGAATACGCCGTCGATGCGGAAGAATCCGTTTCGGACGCGTTCGAGCGCATCGGCTTCGAGGATCCGGAGGAGGACGAGGAGCTCGTCAACACGCTGATGGGCGAGTGGGCGTACGAACAGTTCGCCGCGATCCCGAAACCGGGGGATTCCTTCACCTACCACGGGCTCAACGTGACGGTGGATGAGATGGAGCACAACCGCATCATCCGCCTGAAGGTGCGGATCCCCGTGCAAACGGAAGGAGGTGCGGACGCATGAGTGCGGAACTGATGACGACGCTCGTGCCGGTGATCGCCGGGATCGTCGTGTGCGTGCTGCTTTCCGGCTTCTTTTCGGCAAGCGAAATGATCTATTCCGCGTGCAACCGCATGCGGCTCGAAAACCTCAAGGAGGACGGCGACAAGCACGCGGCGATGGCGCTGCGCATCACGGAGGATTTCCGCTCCGCGCTGACGGCGATCCTCATCGGCAACAACCTCGTCAACATCGTCTCCTCATCGCTCACTTCGGTGCTGGTCATCCTCATCGGCGCGGAGCAATGGGCGTGGGCGGGGACGCTGGTCATCTCACTGGCGGTCATCGTTTTCGGCGAAACGATCCCGAAGATCACGGCGAAGAAGCGGCCGAACACGCTGGCGCTCCGCTATGCGGCGCCTGTCCGCGCGGTGATGCTGCTGTTTCTGCCGCTGGTGAAGCTGACCGTTTGGCTGATGGATCTGATCACGCGGCGCATGCCGAAGCCCGAACAGGAGGACGCGGACGAGGCGGTGGAAACGCTGCAGTCCCTGATCGAAACGGCGGAGAGCGAGGACGTGCTCGACGAGGACCGTTCGGAACTCGTGCAGGCGGCGATCGACTTTTCGGATATCCCCGCGTATGAGGTCATGACCGCGCGCGTGGATATGGACGGCATCGACATCGACGACGACCCCGCCGAGATCCGCGAAACGATCGAGCGCTCGACCCATTCGCGCCTGCCCGTGTACAAGGACAGCGTGGACAACATCGTCGGCGTGCTCTACGTGAACCGCTACCTCAAAGCGCTGACCGAAACAGACGGCGCGGCGGACATCCAAAGCATGCTGATGAAGCCGGTGTTCATTTACAAAACGATGAAGCTCCCGGTCGTGCTGAACCGCCTGAAAAAGGCGAAGCAGCACCTTGCGATCGTGACCGACGAATACGGCGGCACGCTCGGCGTGATCTCGATGGAGGACGTGCTCGAAGAGATCGTCGGCGACATCTGGGATGAGACGGACACCGTCGAGCCCGAGGTCGTGGAATGCGAGAACGGCAGCTACCAGTTGGATGGCGACATGCCCGTATCGGATTTTCTCGAGCTGTTCGGCATCGACGAAACGGACTTCGAAGCCGAGAGCGAGACCGTCGGCGGATGGACGACCGAGAGTCTCGAAAAATTCCCGGCGCCCGGGGACAGCTTCCGCTTCCTCGACCTGACGGTCACGGTGCTTTCCGCGGACGACCTGCGCGTCGAACGCGTGAAGGTCACGCGGGACACGAAAACGAAATAACGAAAGTGCGGGGAGCGACGGTTTTCCCGCAAGTGCCCCTTCCGCAATTCCGGCGGGAGGGGTTTTCGTTTGCCGTGATTTCCGGGGAGAGGGCTCCCTCAAATGTTTTGAGGCGGCCGAAAAGTCATTGCGCATTTTTCCGCGTTGTGCGTTATAATCAACAGTGATACGGCAGACGCCGCAGCAATTCCGGGGCGACCGCCCCAACGTACCGAAACACCGATTTCCGAAAATATCATACGGAGGAAGCTTTGGATGGAAACGAAAGAGTTCCGCATCGAACACGACACGATGGGTGAGGTCCGCGTACCCGCCGACCGTTACTGGGGCGCGCAGACGCAGCGCAGCTTCGAGAATTTCAAGATCGGCACCGAAAAGATCCCGCCGGAGGTCATCTCCGCTTTCGCCGTGCTGAAGATGGCGGCGGCGCGCGCGAACAACGCGCTCGGCAACCTCGACGACGACCGTGCGGGGCGCATCCAAACCGTGTGCCAAGAGATCCTCGACGGAAAGCTCGAGGGGCATTTCCCGCTCGCCGTGTGGCAGACGGGCAGCGGTACGCAGAGCAACATGAACGTGAACGAGGTCATCGCGAACCGCGCGAACGAGCTCGGCGGGGAGAAGGTCCACCCGAACGACCACGTCAACCGCTCGCAAAGTTCGAACGACACCTTCCCGACGGCGATGCACATCGCGGCGCTGACTGCCATCGAGAAGAGCCTCATCCCCTCGCTCGACCGCCTCGCCGCTGTGCTCAAGGACCTGTCCGAACGGTATATGGGCATCATCAAGGTCGGCCGCACGCACCTGCAGGATGCGACGCCCCTGACCCTCGGTCAGGAGATCTCGGGCTGGCACACGATGCTCGTCCGCTGCCGCCAAATGCTCACCGACAGCGAAAAGGGACTGTGTGAGATCGCGCTCGGCGGTACGGCCGTCGGCACGGGGCTGAACACCATCAAGGGCTTCGACAAAAAGGTCGCCGCGGAGATCGCGGAGCTGACGGGGCTGCCGTTCGTGACGGCGGCAAACAAGTTCCACGCGCTGACGAGCAAGGACGCGCTGGTCTTCGCGCACGGCGCGATGAAGGCCCTCGCGGCGGACCTGATGAAGATCGCGAACGATGTGCGCTTCCTCGCGAGCGGACCGCGCTGCGGCTACGGCGAACTGTTCATTCCCGAGAACGAGCCGGGCAGCTCCATCATGCCGGGCAAGGTCAACCCGACGCAGTGCGAAGCGCTGACGATGGTCGCCGTGCAGGTCATCGCAAACGATACCGCCATCGCGCTTGCGGCGAGCCAGGGCAACTTCGAGCTCAACGTCTACATGCCCGTCAACATCTACAACTTCCTGCAGTCCGCACGGCTGCTGGCGGACGCGATGGATTCCTTCCGCGTGCACTGCGCCGAGGGCATCCGCCCGAACGAGGAGAAGATCGCGGAGAACCTCGAAAAGTGTCTGATGCTCGTGACCGCGCTGAACCCCGTGATCGGCTACGAGAACGCCGCGAAAGTGGCGAAGAAGGCGCACAAGGAGAACAGCACCCTGAAGGAAGCCGCCATCGCACTGGGTCTTTTGACCGAAGCGGAATTCGACGCGGCGATCCGCCCCGAGAAGATGGTGCACCCGATCGGCGACTGAAACGAGAAAACCAAAAGGGCGTGACCGGAAGGTCGCGCCCTTTTGTCGTGCCGAGAAAAGAAAAAACGAAGCCGAAAAGTCAAAATGAAAAGGAGCGTGTCCGCGTTGGACACGCTCCGGTGAGAGTGCCGGCATGCTGCCGGCAGGGAAAGGCTTATTTCGCGGCGTTGATGCCGGCGAGACGGCCGAAGGTCATGCAATCCGCGATCGCGTTGCCGCCGAGACGGTTGGAACCGTGGATGCCGCCGGTGACTTCGCCACAAGCGAAGAGACCCGGGATGACGTTGCCGTCGGTGCCGAGGACCTCGGTGTTGACGTTGATCTTCAGACCGCCCATGGTGTGGTGCACGGTCGGGACCTTCTTGCAGGCGTACCACGGACCTTCGGTCATTTCGACATCGGCCTTGTTGTTCGCCTGGAAGCCGAGAGCGTCTTCGACTTCACCGCGGACGACGGCGTTGTAGTTGTCGACGGAAGCCTGCAGCTTCGCGGCGTCCATGCCGGTCTTCTCAGCGAGCTCCGCAAGGGTGTCCGCCTCGATGACGCTGCCCTGCGCGACCATGTTCGCGATGGTTGCGCCGTTGTTGTCGACATAGTCGCGGGAAGGATAGCGGACGCTGTTGACGACGACATAGTAGGTCTGCTGATCCTGATCGAAGATCGCCTGAGCGAGGGTGTCACGCGCTGCGCCTTCGTTGACGAAGCGGTCGCCGTAGATGTTGACGAAGATGCGGTTGCGGCCGGAGGTGCGGATGTTCTCCATCAGACCGGTGCCGGGGGTACCGCAGGGATGCAGCTGGATGTCGGACATACCGGTGACATCGGCGCCGATGGCGGTCGCCATTTCGATGCCTGCGCCGGTCGCGGATTTTGCCATGTTGGTGCAGCCGAGGGTCGTGACGTCGACATGCGCCCAAACGCCGGTATTGTACTCCTTGAGCAGGGCCTTGTTGGCGCCGAAGCCGCCCGTTGCGAGGATGACACCCTTGGACGCCTTGACGGTTACCGCGTTGCCTTCCTTACCGACCGCGTTCACGCCGGTGACCTTGCCGTCCTCGGTGATGAGGGACTTGGCTTCGGTGCCGTAGAGCACGTCGATGTTCGCATCGTTCGCGATGACGTTCTCATAGACGCGGATGTAGCTGTTGCCGGAGGGCGTGGTGGGGTAGTGGCTGCGCTGCCAGAGCGCACCGGTCGCGGTGCCGCACTCGGGCTTGAAGGTCACGCCGAGGCTCTCCATCCACTCGATGGCCGCCATGGAGTTGTTGCACATGTAGGAGATGAGCTCCATGTCGCCGACCTTGTGACCGCCCTCATAGGTCTGGGTGATGAATTTTTCAACGGAGTCCTCGATGCCCTGCGCACCCTGACGGACGGGGTCGACTGCGTTCAAAGCGCCTTCGGAGACGTTGGTGGAACCGCCGAGGATGTCGAGCTTCTCGACGACGATGACCTTGGCGCCGTTCTGCGCAGCGGAGATCGCAGCCGCAAGACCGGCACCGCCGCCGCCGACCACGACGACATCGGTTTCATACACGGCGTCCTGCGCGGCTTCCTTTACGGGGGCTGCCTTCAGGGCTTCCATGTCGCCGCCTGCCTGCTGCAGGGCATCGCCTGCCGCACGGAGCACCGCATAGGAGGTGACGGACGCGCCGGAAAGAACATCGACCGCGAGGGACTGCTCGTCGATGATGCGCTTGGTCATGGTTTCAAGTGCGACCTTGCCGACGCCGATGGTCTCGTTCTCAACGGTGACATCGACCGCGGTGATGCTGTTTTCGTCGACGGTGACCGCAAGGGTGATGGGGGCGTTGTGACCGGTGGTGGTCGCTTCATAGGTGCCCGGCGTGTAAGCCATGCCGAGCGTGCACGGCAACATCACGGCGGACATTGCGAGTGCGAGGATGGATTTCTTCATTCCGATGTTCCTTTCTGTCGTTATGATATAATTTTACATATTATAACATTCGGGAAAATATTGCGGTCATTCAATCTTTCAATGAACAAAAGACCCGAAAAATGAAAAAAACGGCGAAATTACCGAGAAAATCGGAAGAAGCCGGGCGAAGCAAAGACACCCGGAATTTATATATCTTATATATTTTTTCTATTATTGATATCCTCGGTGTGGCATACGGGGTACAAAGCCGAGGAAACGAAAAAGCGCTCCCGCAAGGGAGCGCTCGATCGAGATGTTTACGGCACGGGGGTGCCGGCGGGCGGGGCGTTGCGCACGGTGACGTTTTCGGCTTTCATGTAGCCGCGCTGACCGTTGCGGCAGATTTCGACATAGTACCAATCGTTCGTGTTGAAGTAGACGTACAGGAGCGTGCCGCGCGCGTATTCGTGCAGCTCGGTGTAATCGGTGCCGGGACCGCTGCGCAGTTTGAGCGAACCGGAGGCGACTTCACCGCCGACGGCGCCCTGGGGGATCTGCGTTTTGATCGGCGCGGGGGTGAAGCCCGGAACGTCGACGAACTGGACGGCAACGTAGCCGTACAGACCGCTGTTGAGCACCTGAATGAAGTAGAAATCGTCTTCGCGGGCGTAGACCTTGATCTTCGTTTTCTTTTTGAGACCGGTCGTGAGCACCTTATCGCCGGGGTTCGGACCCGCGCGCAGGTTGACGCCGCTCTTTACGAGCACGGTTTCGACGGCGTTTTTCTGCTCTTCCGGGGTGGGCATGCGGGAAACGCTTGCCGGGGAAGGCGTGGGCGTGGCGAACGCCGCGTTGTCGGGCACGGGCGTGACGATCATGCGGATGGTCGGCGTGGGGCTCGGTGCGGGCGTGGGTACCGCGGTGGGCACGGGCGTCGCATCGGCGGAGGCCTTGTTCTCGAAGAGTTTCAGCGGATCGCCGGAGCCGGTGACGCTGTTTTCGACGACGACGTTCGGCGCTTTGGTGTTGGCAAGGTTGACGAGCGCGACGACGCCGACAACGACAAAAATGACAAGTGCCACAAAGGCCTTGCCCAAATTCGTCATACGCACACGGCGCCTGCGTTTGCGTTTTGCCATTTACCCCATCGCCTCCGAGCATAAGGTGAACTTATGCCACGTTAAAATATAAAAATACAATATGTAGTATAGACGTTCATTTCACGCACGTAAAGGGGTTTGCACAAAAAAATGCGAATTTTTGTGCAAAAATCAACGGATTTCCGAAAAAACGATGCCGATTCGGCAAGATTTGGTGGATTATGATGCGAAAAGGCACGAAAAACGAGCGCCAAAGAGAAACACAAACAAAAACCGGCGACCCGTTGCGGGCCGCCGGAATGCGGAAAAGACATGTAAAATTTTCGTGTCTTCCGTTTGGATGCCGCTTCGCTTACGCGAACAGCGCGTGATCGGGATACTTGCCCTCGTCGGTCATCTTCTTCAGGGCTTCGACGACGCCGGGCTTGTCATCGTGGTAGGTGACGCCGTACCAGCGATCCGCAGAAGAGAGGACTTCGACCTTGCACTTGCCTTCGCGCAGCATGCGGCCGATCTCCATGGGAACGTAGTACTCCGCCTTTTCGATGTTCTGCGGGACTTCCTTCTCGAGGAACTCCTTGAAGCGGGTGGCGAACTCCTTGAGGACGCCGGGCGTGAGCCCCCACATGTTCATGGAAACGAGGTTGTCCGCGGGGACGTGAACAAAGGTCTTGCCTTCGTCCTCGGTGTAGGCGGGACCTTCGGGCGTGCGGTAGACGCGGGTGCGCTCGACGACGTTCACAAGGTTGCCCTCCGCATCGGTCTCGCAGATGCCGCGCGCGACATGACCGTTGTCGGTCAGGGTATTGTCGAGATGGAAGCCGACCATGCAGTAATCGCCGACGCCGTCCTTGTCCTCGGCCTTGAGCAGGCGGTCGTAGAGGAGCTTGTAGGCGCTGGCGCCGTAGTAGTCGTCGGCGTTGATCGCAGCGAACGGTCCGTCGATGACGTCACTGCAGCACAGCAGGGCGTGCGCGGTGCCCCAGGGCTTCGTGCGCTGCTCGGGGACGGTGAAGCCTTCGGGCAGCATGGCGTCCTGCTCCTGGAAAACGTATTCGACTTCCATATGGCGCGCGACGCGGTCGCCGATGACCTCTTTGAAATCCTTCTCGATGCTGCGCTTGATGATGAAGACGACCTTTTCGAAGCCGGCCTGCTTCGCATCGTAAATGGAGTAATCGATGATGACTTCGCCGTGCGGACCGACGGGATCGATCTGCTTCAGTCCGCCGTAGCGGGAACCCATGCCCGCCGCCATTACGACGAGGACCGGTTTTTTGCTCATAGTCTGTATCTTCCTTTCGTGATCTTGTTGGGAATCTTTCTTTATTGTATTACGAATCAATGCCGGATTCAAGCGCACCGCGAAATACACGAAGCGCCCTCTCGCAGGAAAAGGACGCTTCGGTGTGAGGTTCAGTTTCCGGTTTCCGCAAGGTAGCGGGCGGAATAGGCTTCCCGGAGGGCGCGGAGCCGTTCCGGGTCTTTGCCGCCGACGGGCTTGCCGTCGAGCGTGACCGCGCGGGCGCAGAGCGCGCCGCTGTTCGAAACGATCACCTCGTCTGCCGTGCGGAGCTCGTCCAGCGTGAAGGGGGCTTCTGAAACGGGGATGCCGAGCTGTTCCGCGAACCCGAGCAGGTGCTTCAGCGTGATGCCGGGGAGGATCAGGTTGTCGCGCGGGGGCGTGCACAGAACGCCGTTTTTGAGCATGAGCACGTTCGAGTGCGCGCACTCGGTCACGCGGCCGCCGCGGTGGAACACCGCCTCGTGGCAACCGGCGTTGACGGCCTGCTGATACGCCATGACGCTCGGCAGCAGGTTCAGCGTTTTGATGTTGCAGTGCAGGAACCGCGTGTCTTCGACGGAGATGAGGTCCATCGTGCGGTCCATCGGCCACAGGTCGTAGGGCGTCGTGAAGATCATGAGGTTCGGACGCATATCCTCCGCGTACGCATGGTCGCGGAACGCCGTCCCGCGGGAGGCCTGCCAGTACAGCATGCCGTGGTCGCACTCGTTCGCTTCGACGACCCGCAGAAGCTCCCGGGTGAGCTCCTCCCGCGTGAGCGGGAAGCGGATGCCGATGAGCGCGCAGCTGTTGTAAAACCGGTCGAGGTGGTCTTCCTTGCCGAAGATGTGCCCGTTCCGGAACGTCGTGGCGTCGTACACGCCATCGCCGAAGTAGACCGCGCGGTCGAGCATGGGGACCTTCATTTCCTCGAGGGGACCGAGCTCACCGTTGTAATAACCGACGTTTTTCATGACATACTCTCCGTTTCAGACGCGGCGGAAGCGGATCGGTTCCGTGCCCTCGTTGTCGAACCACGCGTAGAATCCGTTGACTTCGGAACGGATGTCGTAGGAGACCTTGGCGGGGAACAGCACGCCGGGCATCAGAGCGGGGATCTCGATGTAATAATACTCGTGTGCATAATGCTTCGCGGTCAGCGTGACGTCGCCGTACTCGATCGCAAGGTCGGAGCCTTCCGCGGGGCGGATGGTCATGGTGCCGTAGCCCTCGTCGCGGTAGGTGCCGGCGATCTTTTCGGCGGGGATGGGGCAGGGCGCGTTTGCCGGGCGTTCCGCCCAGAGCTTTTCGTTGCTTTCCGCCTGCTTCGCCGCGGCGTTCTCGTAGAAGTCGTGCATGCCGGCGCAGAGATCCTCACCGCCGCCGAGGAGGGTCTCGACCGCAACATAGCGCATGACCTGCGCGCCGCGGATCATCCCGACGTTCGTGAGGATGGAGATGGCGAAGCCATCCTCCGGGAGGATGCTCTGGTCCGCCATGAAGCCGTCGATGTGCCCGCCGTGATGGACGAGCTCGTGCCCGCGGAAGGTCTCCGTCATGAGACCGAGACCGTAGGCGTGGGACTTGACGAGCGGCGTGAGGCAGGGAGCTTCGGATTCGCGCCCGCGGAGCATCTGCGCCGACAGCATCTCATGCACCATCGCTTCGGACAGGACGCGCTTGCCTTCGAATACGCCCTTGCCGAGCAGCATGCGGTCCCACTTGTTCAGCTCTTCGGTGGAGAGGTAGAGGGAGCCCGCGGCACCCATCGCGCCGATATCCGCGTGCGGGACACGGTAGTGGGCAGCCTTCTCCTTGTCGTAAAGGTAGGGCTCCGCGCAGTTGCCGAGCGCCTTGGCCTCCGCGGGGGAGAAGGCGCAGCGGGTGATGCCGAGGGGCGTGAAGATGTACTTGCGCACCGCGTCCTGCCAGGTAAGCCCGGTGACGCGGGTGATGAGGAAGCCCGCAAGCGCGAACATCTGGTTCGAGTACTGCCACTTGTAGCGGAAGGGGACGTTCGGGCGGAGGTAGGCGAGACCGCGGATGATCTCCGCCTCGGTGAGGGTGGAGAGGCGCCCGTACCAGCTCAGCTCATGGCGCGGCAGACCGCAGCGGTGGCAGAGCATATCGCGGATGGTCAGGTTTTCGGAAACATAGCGGTCGTACATCGAGAATTCGGGGATGTACGCTTTCACGGTATCGTCCAGCTTGAGGAGCCCTTCATCGGCGAGCGCGCAGATCGTGCCCGCAACGAAGGATTTTGTACAAGACCCGATGGCAAACAGGGTGTTGCCATCGGGTCTCTGTTGCTGTTCGATATCGGAATAGCCGCCGGTAAAGGTCACGGGCTTACCGCCGACGGTGACCGTGACGCTGTACCCGGGGACGCGGAAGGTCTCCCGCACCCGGTCGAGCGCTTGCTGCAATTCCGGGATCGTCATGCTTGCGTCCTCTTATTTCCAGCTCGCGACAGCGTAGTTCGGGACCTGGTGGACGGAGTGCGCGTAGTCAAGGTTCGCATTCCAGGCGACGCACAGGGTCTTGTTGAACAGGGGCAGGTAAGCGCATGCCGCATCGACGGTCGTGAGGATATCCTTGTACATCGCAACGCGGGCTTCGGCGTCGGTGCAGACGGCGGCAGCGGCCATCTTCTCATCGACTGCGGCGTCGGAGTACTGCGCCATGTTCAGCGCGCCGATGCTCTCGGTACCGTAGTAGGTGGAGAGCCAGTTCATGTCGTAGGTGTTGGACTGGCCGATGGTCAGCATCTGGAAGCTGCCGCTCATGCCGTTGCCGATGAGGGTGTTCGCCTCGAGGGGGGTCACGGTGCAGTCGATGCCGAGCATCTGGAGAGCGCCCTGCAGCGCGACGGCGCAATCCTCGAAGTAGGAACCCGCAAGGGTCTGCAGTTCGAAGCTGAGACCCGCGCCGTTCGGATAGCCGGCTTCCGCAAGGAGAGCCGCCGCGCGGTCGAGATCATAGTTGCAGGAGGGTTCGATCTCGGCGTAGCCGGTCATGTACGGGGTGACGACGCTGTAGGTGGGTGCGCCGAAACCGTCCATCGCGAAGAGGATCATGTCCTCGCGGTTCGCGGCGCAGGCGATCGCCTGACGGACGCGGACATCGTTGAAGGGCGCCTGGTTCATGTTGAACACGAAGTAGGTGACGTGGTTGGTCGCAAGCTCTGCGGTGGTGAACGCCGCGTTGGACTTGATGCCCGCCCAGTTCTGGGAGTTGGTGGAGAACTTCGCGACATCGAGTTCGCCCGCCTGGAACGCAGTCAGCGCGGTGTTCTCATCGGTGACGAGCATGAACTGCAGGTTGGCGATGTTCGCCGGGGTGCCCCAGTAGCCGGGGTTCTTTTCGAAGGTGACGGAAACGTCCTGCGTGAAATCCTTGAGCATGTAAGCGCCGGTGCCGCAGGTCTTCACGCCGAGCGCGCCGGTCTCATCGGCGTTCTGCTCGACCCAGTCCTGATTGACGACGTACACATAGGACATCGCCTCGATGAGGCCGGGGGCCGCGGTGGGCATGGTGACGGTGACGGTGTTCGCCGCATCGTCCGCAACGACGCTCTCGATGAGGGTCATCATGCTGGAAAGATACGCGCTGTTCTTCGCACGCTCGATGGAGAACTTGACGTCGGAAGCGGTCATCGGATCGCCGTTGGAGAAGTTCACGCCGCTGCGGAGGGCGAAGGTGTAGCTCTTTCCGTCGTCGGAGATGGTGTAACCGGACGCCAGAACGAACAGCTCGGTCGTGTCGTCCGCGTACTCGACGAGGGGTTCGTAGACCTGACGGCAAAGCATGCGGTCGGTATCGAGCGCCCAGCCCTGCGGGTCGAGGGTCGCGAAGGAGTCGTTGACGCGGATGCGGAGCGTGTCGTCCGCAGCGGTCGCGGTCGCGGAAACGGCCATGGCGAGAACCATCGCCGCAGCCATGAGAAGTGCGAAGAATCTCTTCATGTTGTGCATTGTTTTGTTACCCTTTCTGTATGTTGCTCCGCCGGGGCGGAGAAGTGACGTTCCTATATCATACTATAGCGAAAAGAAATAATCAAGACAATTATATATGATGTATGATATACAATAATTGCTTTTTTGACTTGTTTCACGCGTAAAAGTATGCGATAATAGTGAGGTTTCCGTATATCGGAGGAGAGAACGGTCGTTGCACTGCTTTCCCATGATACGGAACGGATATGAAACCAACAGGAGCTTTGGATGCTGAAATACGTTTTGAAACGTTTGCTGCTGATGATCCCGATCCTTTTGGGGGTCATTTTTATTGTATTCACGATCATGAACTTCACGCCCGGTACGCCGGGGCGGACGATCCTCGGCATGAGCGCCACGCAGGAGCAGGTCGACCAGCTGAACCACGAGCTGGGCTACGACCGCCCGTTCTTCGAACGCTTCGTGCGCTACTGCGGCGACCTTCTGCAAGGGGACCTCGGCAGCAGCTACCGCACGCGTCAGCCGTTCGTGACGGAGCTTGCGGGCAGACTGCCCACCACGCTGCGCGTCGGCGGGATCGCGTTCGTCATTTCGAGCGTGCTGGGGATCTTGCTCGGGGTGCTGGCGGCGGCGAAGCAGTATTCGTTCATCGACACCTTCAGCTCGGTGACGGCGATCCTCTTCGCGTCGGTGCCGGCGTTCTTCCTCGGCATGGTGCTCATTTACGTGTTCGGTCTCACGCTCGGGTGGTTCCCGACCTTCGGTCTTGCGGACTGGAAGGGCTATGTGCTGCCTGTGGTGTCGCTGAGCCTTGCGACGCTCGTGAGCGTGCAGCGCCTGACCCGCACGACGATGCTCGAGGCCGTCCGCTGCGATTTCGTGCGCACCGCGAAGGCGAAGGGCTGCACGAAGGGGCGCATCATCTGGAAGCACGCGTTCAAGAACGCGGTGCTGCCCGTGATCACGGTGCTCGGCATCAACGCCGGCACGGTGTTCGGCGGTGCGGTCGTCGTCGAGAGCGTGTACCAGCTGCCGGGCATGGGCACCTATATCCTCACTGCGATCCGCTCGAAGGACATCCCGGTGGTGATGTCGTCGACGATCGTGCTTTCGTTGTTTTTCTGTCTTGCCATGATCTTGGTGGACATTCTGTACGCCGCGGTCGATCCGCGCATCCGCGAGCGGATGACCCGATGAGGTAACGCGCATGAACCAAACCGAAGAAAGAAAACTGAACCGCAGGGCCATGCGGCGCGAACACGCCGCCGACACCTGGCGCCTGTACCGCAAAAACAAGGCCGCGATGCTCGGTCTCGTCATTCTGACCGTATTCGTTCTGGTGGCGGTCTTCGCCGACCTGATCGTTCCGTATGCGGACGCGCTGCAGCAGAGCGCCGCGAACCGCCTGAAGCCGCCCTCCGCCGGGCACCCGTTCGGCACGGACAAGTTCGGCCGCGATGTGTTCGCAAGGATCGTGCACGGCAGCCGCCGCTCGCTTTCCCTCGGCATCGGCACAACGCTCATCTCCGTGATCATCGGCGGGATCGTCGGCGCCGCGTGCGGTTATTTCGGTAAGCTGTTCGACAGCATCGTGATGCGCCTTTGCGACGTACTGACCTCCGTCCCCGCGATCCTGTTCGCGCTTGCGGTCGTCGCCGCGCTCGGGGCGAACATGGTGAACCTCATCATCGCGATCACGGTGATCTCGGTACCGTCGTATATCCGCATCGTCCGTTCGGTCGTTCTGTCGATCGCCGACCGCGATTACATCCACGCCGCCCGCCTTTGCGGCAGGAGCGATGCGGGCATCCTGTTCGGACACGTTTTGCCGAACGCCATGGGACCGATCATCGTTCAGGCGAGCATGAACGTCGCCTCGATGATGCTGACCGCCGCGAGCCTTTCGTTCGTGGGCATGGGCGTGCAGGCGCCGGTGCCGGAATGGGGCGCCATGCTGAACGAGGCGCGCGATTTCATGATGAACCAGCCCTACCTGCTCGCCTTCCCCGGGCTTGCGATCGTGCTGTGCGCGCTGTCGCTGAACCTCGTCGGCGACGGTCTCAGAGACGCGCTGGACCCGAGAATGAAGAACTGAGGACCGCCGTATGGAACAGAACATCAACCGGAGCGGGGAAACGCTCCTTTCGATCGAACACCTGAGCGTGAGCTTCAAGACCCCGCGGCAGATGCTGCACGCGGTGGAAGACGTGAGCTTCTGCGTGAAAACGGGTGAGGTGCTCGGCGTGGTCGGCGAATCCGGCTGCGGCAAGAGCGTGAGCAGCATGTCCGTGCTGAAGCTCGTGCAGGGCGACAACGTGCAGTACGATGCGGGGCGCATCCTCTTCGAAGGGCGCGACACCCTCGCCATGCCCGAGAAGGAACTGCGCAAGATCCGCGGCAAGGAGATCTCCGTGATCTTTCAGGAGCCGATGACCGCGCTGAACCCGCTGTACACCATCGGCGACCAGATGGGCGAGGTGCTGAAGCTGCACACCCGCCTTTCGAAGCGCGAGATCGGCGAACGCTGCGTGGAGATGCTGAAAAAGGTCAAGATCCCGAACGCGGAAGAGATCCTTCTGCGCTACCCGCACAGCCTTTCCGGCGGGATGCGGCAGCGCGTGATGATCGCGATGGCGCTCATCGCGAACCCGAAGCTGATCATCGCGGATGAACCCACGACCGCGCTCGATGTGACCATTCAGGCGCAGGTGCTCGATGTGATGCAGTCCCTCCGCAAGGAGTTCGGCTGCTCCTATATTTTCATCACGCACGATCTCGGCGTCATCAGCGAGATGGCGGACCGCGTCGTCGTCATGTACGGCGGCAGAGTCTGCGAAACGGCACCGACGGACGTGCTGTTCGGCGCGCCGGCGCACCCCTATACGAAGGGACTCATCGCCTCCCGCCCGGGGTGCAACATGTCGGCAGACCGCCTCCCCGTGATCCCGGGGAACGTGCCTTCGCTGAACAACAAGCCCTCCGGCTGCCCGTTCCACCCCCGCTGCCCGGAGGCGACCGAGCGGTGCGCCAAGGCCTTCCCCGCCGAAACGGAGATCGCACCGGGACACACCGTCGCCTGCTGGAAATACCTTGCCGAGTGAGAAGCCGATATGCAGAACAATTTACTCGAAGTCAAACATCTGAAAAAATATTTCCCCGTGACGGGCGGCTTTCTGAACCGCACCGTGGCGGAGGTGCACGCCGCCGATGATGTGAGCTTTTCCATCAAAAAGGGCGAGGTGCTCGGTCTCGTCGGCGAATCCGGCTGCGGCAAGAGCACCGTCGGGCGCGTGCTGCTCGGGCTGACCCCGCGGACCTCCGGTGAGATATGGTTCGACGGAACGGAAACCGGCAGCGTGCCGAAGGAGCGCGCGCGGGATCTCCGCCGCAGGATGCAGATGGTCTTTCAGGACCCCTTCTCCTCGCTGGACCCGCGGATGAACGTTTCCGATATCATCGCGGAGGGCATCCTCGCGTATAAACTGTATGAGAACAAGAGCGAGGTCGGCGACCGCGTGGCGGACCTCATGCAGCAGTGCGGCTTGTTCCCCGACCAGGCGTACCGCTATGCGCACCAGTTTTCGGGCGGACAGCGGCAGCGCATCTGCATCGCCCGCGCGTTGGCGACGGACCCGGATTTCATCGTACTCGACGAGGCGGTCTCCGCGCTGGATGTTTCCATCCAGGCGCAGATCATCAACCTGCTGAAGGACCTGCAGGAGGCGCGCGGGCTGACCTACCTGTTCATCTCGCACGACCTGAACATCGTGCGGTTCATTTCGGACTCCGTCGCGGTGATGTATCTCGGGCAGATCGTGGAGTACGGCACGAAGGAGCAGATCTTCGGCGCGCCCGCACACCCGTACACGCAGGCACTGCTTTCGGCAGCGCCCGCGTTCACACCCGAGGAAAAGCGCAATAAGCAGCGCATCATCCTCACGGGGGACGTACCCTCGCCGACGGATGTGCCTTCGGGCTGCCGCTTCGCCGCGCGCTGCCCCTATGCGGAGGAGGCGTGCAAGGCGGAAGCGCCGGCGTTCGCCGACCTCGGAGACGGACATATCTGCCGCTGCCGCAAGCACCTTTGAGCGGCTGCGGCTTCCGGAAACAAAGTACATACAACACGGAAAGGACAGAACGGATATGATCGTTCAGACAGACCGGATCGTCAAGGGCGACCGGGTCACGGTGACGGAAGGACAGGCCGTATGCATCCGCGGCGGAAGGATCGCCGCGATCGGCACGCCGGAGGAACTGAAGGAACGCTTCCCCGAAGAAGCCGTTGCGGTGTTCGAAGGCTGCACCCTGATGCCCGGCATGACGGACATGCACGTGCACCTCGGCTTCTGCACGGCGCACGGAGATTATTACGACAAGCAGAACCGCGAATCGCTGCAGGCGCTGTTTGCGGCGGACCGCATGCGCAAGACCCTCGAACAGGGCGTGACGACCGTGCGCGACGCCTGCTCCGGCTTCGGCATCGGCACGGCGCTGAAGCGCGCCGCGGCGGACGGGTACCTGAAGGCGCCCCGCATCTTCACTTGCCTGCAGGGCATCTGCATGACGGGCGGACACGGCGCGGACGCGCTGCCCGGTGCATGCATCGAAGCGGACGGCGTTGAAGAATGCCGCAAGGCCGTGCGGCTGAACCTCAAGAACGGCGCGGACTGCATCAAAGCCCTGTCGAGCGAAGGCTACCGCGGCGCGGAGCTGAACCTCGAGGAGCTGACCGCCATCGCCGAGGAGACCCACCGCTTCGGCAAGAAAGCGGCACTGCACGCGGGCTACGGCGAGTCGATGGAAAACGGGATCCTCGCGGGCTTCGACTCCATCGAGCACGGCACGAACCTCACCGTCGAACAGGCGCGCCGCATGGCGGAAAAGGACATCACCTGGGTGCCGACGGTGCTGGTGTTCAATTACGTATACGAAGAAGGCAAGAAACAGATCGGCAACCTGCTGTCGCTTTCCGAAAAGCCCGCGGTCATGCAGTACCTCGAAGAGGCGACGGAAGCGTACCGGACGAACCTGCGCGCACTGTACGACACGGGCGTGCGCGTCTGCACCGGAACGGACACCGACTGCACGACCTACACGGGCGCTTCGCCGGTCGCGCTCGAGTGCGAATACCTCGTCCGCTGCGGGCTGACCCCGCTGGAAGCCGTGGAGTGCGCGACGAAGAACTGCGCGGATTACCTCGGTATGGGCGACCGCCTCGGGCAGATCGCCGAGGGCTATATCGCGGACGTCATCGTCGTGGCGGGCGACCCCTCCCGGGACATCGGCGCGCTCAAGAACGTGAAGGCCGTGTATCAGGCGGGCGAACGCGTTTGCTGACAGAATAAGGAGAAAACGGATGAAGATCTCAAATATCAAAATCGAAAAGTTTTCCGCAAAGCTCGAAGAACCCTTCCGCGTCGCGTTCGGCGTGATCGAAACGGCGGACACCTGGTCCGTCAAGGTCGAGACCGATGCCGGCATCTGGGGCATCGGTTCCGCGGCGCCCCTGCCGTTCGTGACGGGCGAATCCATCGAGACCTGCCACTGCGTGCTGAAGGAGTTCGCGGCGGCGCTCATCGGTCACGATCCGCTCGACATCGCGGGGGCGCACGCCCTGATGGACGCGATGTACCACGGCAACGGTTCCGCCAAGTGCGCCATCGACCTTGCGCTGTACGACATCGCGGGGAAAGCGCAGGGCTTGCCGGTGTACAAGCTGCTCGGCGGTACGGACCCGGTCGTCGTTTCCGACATCACCATCGGCATCGACACGCCCGAAAAGATGGAGGCCTATGCGCGCGACTACGTGTTCAACAAGGGCTTCCGCATCCTCAAGGTGAAGATCGGCAACGATCTCGCGCACGACCTCGATGCGCTCGGGCGCATCCGCAAGGCGGTCGGCAAGGATGTGCGCATCCGCATCGACGCGAACCAGGGCTACACGGTGGAAACGGCGCTCAAGTGCCTGCCGGAGTTCGAGAAGCTCGGCATCGACGCTGCGGAGCAGTTCCGCCCGTGGTGGGATTTCGACGGTTCCGCCGAGATCAAGCGCAAGAACACCTCCGCATGCAAGATCATGCTCGACGAATCCATCCACGATGTGTTCGACGCGAAGCGTGCGGCGGAAGGCAAGTGCGCCGATTACTTCAACATCAAGCTCATGAAGTGCGGCGGCTTGTATTACGGCGCGAAGATCGCGGATATCGCGGCAGAGCACGGCGTGAAGTGCATGGTCGGCTGCATGTCCGAAAACAAGATCAGCATCGCGGCGGCGGTCGCGCTCGTTGCGGCAAAGCCCGCCATCGTCGAAGCGGATTGCGACAGCTTCTTGCTCTACAAGGGCGGTGACGACGGGCTGACCGGCGGCTTCACCCGCGAGGGCGGTATCTACACTCTGACCGAGAAACCCGGTCTCGGCGTGGATTACGATTTCTGAGAGCATACGGAAGGACCTGTGGGAACGCGGGTCCTTTTTTCGTTTGCGGAGCGCGCCTTGACAACGGCCGCGTGTTCCGTTCATACTGGATTTCGGAGGGGACCTGTCTGTCCTCCGGAACGGAGAAAGAAATGAACGAAAAACTGTTTGATTATATCGAAAGCAGTCCCACCGCGTACCATGCGGCGGCGCACACCGCGCGGCTGCTGCAGGCATCGGGCTTTACGGCGCTGACCGAGGGAGGCGCTTGGGATGTCAAGCCCGGCAAGGGCTACTACACGATGCGGAACGGCTCGAGCCTGATCGCGTTCCGCGTGCCCGAGGGGGATTTCGCCGGCATGACGCTGACGGCGGCGCACCTCGACAGCCCGGCGTTCAAGCTGCGGGAGGATGCGGAGCTCGGCGGCGGCGCTTACGTGCGGCTTTCCGCCGAAAAGTACGGCGGGATGCTGTGCTCGACCTGGATGGACCGCCCGCTCGCGGTGGCGGGGCGCGTGCTCGTGCGCACGCAGGAGGGCATCCGTTCGGTGCTCGTCGATTCCGGGGAACCCGTTGCGGTCATTCCGAACGTGGCGATCCACATGAACCGCAAGGCGAACGAGGGCGCGTCCTTCGATGCGGCGGTCGATATGGTGCCGGTGTTCTCCGCCGGCGGGGAGTCCTACGCGGCGTTCGTCGCGCGGCTCGCGGGGGTGCCCGAGCAGAACGTGCTCGCGACGGACCTCATCGTATACGAACCCACCCGCGGAAGGGAATGGGGCGATTACATCACCGCGCCGCGGCTCGACGACCTCGAGTGCGCGTTCTCCTGTTTCGAGGCGTTCCTCGGTGCGGAGCGTTGCCCTTCGATGCAGGTGCTTTGCCTGTTCGACAACGAGGAGGTCGGCAGTGCCACCAAGCAGGGCGCGGGTTCGACCTTTTTGAAGGACGTGCTGCTGCGGGCGCTGCACGCGCTCGGCATGGAACAGCGCTACCACGCGCTGCTGGATTCCTCGCTGCTGCTCTCGTGCGACAACGCGCACGCCGTGCACCCGAACCACCCGGAATACGCGGACAAGCGGCACGCACCGAAGCCGAACGGCGGCCCCGTGCTCAAGTTCAACGCCGCGCAACGCTACACGACGGACGCGGTTTCCGCGGCGCTGTTTTCGCTCATCGCCGAAAAGGCAGGCGTGCCCGTGCAGAAATACGTGAACCGCGCGGACATCGCCGGCGGCTCGACGCTCGGCAACATCCTGTCGGCGCAGGTCTCGGTGGATATGGCGGATATCGGGCTGGCGCAGCTGGCGATGCACTCCGCCATGGAAACGGCGGGGGCGCGCGATGTCGCGCTGATGACCGCGGTGCTGAAGCGCTTTTACGAAACGCGCATCGTGAAGGAAAACGGGAGCTGGAGCGTGGATTGACCGGTGCCCGGGAACCCGGAACGGCGGGCTTTTCCCCGGGCGGGGAAGCCGCCCCGGGGCGGGTGGAAAAAGAAGCGTTTCCCTTGCCTTGACAAGCCCCTTGCGGGCAGTTTATGCTAATAGGGTGGACATATGTCCACCCTGTTTTCATTCAAATTCATCGATCACGGAAAGAAGGAGGAAACGTCATGGACGCAGGCAGTAGTAGCGGCGCGGCGGGGCGAAGCAACGGTGCGGAAGTTCCCTTGCGGCATGAGCCGATGACCATGGGTTTCCGGGAAGATCCGCGACCGTAAAACCGTTTCGTGCCGCCGTTGCCGGTACCTCAGGACCTCAGTGCATAACGGGAGGAGGAGATACCGATGGCGGAACACAGTGTAACCATGGAGGCAACGCTCAAGGCGTTGCTCGACAACAAAAAATACAGTACCTTAAAGGACATCCTGGTCACGATGAACGGGGCGGACATCGCCGCCGTTCTCGAGGAGATCAACGAGGAGAAGATCACGCTCCTGTTCCGGCTTTTGCCGAAGGAACTCGCGGCGGAGACCTTCGTCGAGATGGATCCCGAGATCCAGGAGTTGCTGATCAAAGGCTTTTCGGACAGCGAGCTGAGACAGATCCTCGACGAGCTGTTCGTTGACGACGCGGCGGATATCGTCGAAGAGATGCCGGCGAACGTCGTCAAGCGCATCCTCGCGCAGGCGGACCCGCAGATGCGCAAGGAGATCAATGAGATCCTGAAATACCCGGAGAATTCCGCGGGCTCGATCATGACGACGGAGTACATTTCGCTCCGCCCGAAGATGACGGTGGAAGAGGCGTTCGTCCGCATCCGCCGCCTCGCGACCGACCGCGAAACGATCTACACCTGCTACGTGACGGAGGACAGAAAGCTCCTCGGCGTCGTGACGCTGAAGGACCTGCTGCTCGCCAACGACGATGACCTTGTCAGTTCCGTCATGGATGAGAACGTCATCGCCGTGCACACGTTCGACGACAGAGAAGAGATCGCCCAGCTGCTTTCGAAGTACAACTTCCTCGCGCTGCCCGTGACCGATACGGACGACCGCATGGTCGGCATCATCACGTTCGACGACGCGATGGACGTTATCGAAGAGGAGACCACGGAGGATATCGAAAGGATGGCCGCTATGTTGCCGTCCGAAAAGGAGTACCTCCGTTCCGGCGTGCTCGACGTGTACAAACAGCGTATCCCGTGGCTGATGCTGCTGATGATCAGCGCGACGTTCACGGGGATGATCATTTCGGGCTTCGAAAACGCTTTGGCGGGCATGGTCGTGCTGACGGCGTTCATCCCGATGCTGATGGATACGGGCGGTAACTCCGGCTCGCAGGCGGCGGTCACGATCATCCGTTCGCTGTCCCTCGGCGAAGTCGAATTCAAGGACATCGCACAGGTCGTGTGGAAAGAGATCCGCACGGCGCTGCTCTGCGGCGCGACGCTTGCGGTCGCCTGCTTCGGCAAGATCATGCTGGTCGACCACCTGCTGCTGCGCAACGATTCGGTCACGATGCTGGTCGCGCTGGTCGTGTGCCTCGCCCTGTTCGTGACGGTGCTGTTCGCGAAGGTCATCGGCTGCTCGCTCCCGATGCTCGCGCACAAGCTCGGCTTCGACCCCGCGGTCATGTCGAGCCCGTTCATCACCACCATCGTCGACGCGCTGTCGCTGCTCGTTTACTTCGGGCTGGCGAAGGGCGTGCTCGGGTTGTAACACAAAGAAAAACAAAAACCGTTTCCGATTCGGGAAACGGTTTTTTGTATACTGCCGGAAAAGAAAACGCCGGGTCTCATCCCGAGACCCGGCGTTGTGCCGTTTGCACGTTGGGGCGTCAGCCCGCATATTTCCGCACGAGGGCGGTGAGCTTTGCGGGCTCGATGGGTTTGGACAGGTGGGCGTTCATGCCGCACGCGAGGGAACGCTTGATGTCTTCGTCGAAGGCGTTCGCCGTGCAGGCGATGATGGGGACCGTCGCGCTGTCCGGGGTGCCGAGGGTGCGGATGCGCCGCGTGGCCTCGAAGCCGTCCATCTCGGGCATCATCACGTCCATGAAGATCATGCGGTAAGTCCCCGCGGGGGCGGCGCCGAAGCGCTCCACCGCTTCCTTGCCGTTGAAGGCGCCGTCGACGACGCAGCCGAGCTCTTCGAGGAAGGTGGTGATGATCTCCATGTTGAGCGCGTTGTCCTCGGCGACGAGGACACGGACGCCGGAGAGGTCCGCGGTCGCTTCCGCGGCTTCGGTCTCCGTGACCGGGGCTTCCGCCAGCGGGAGCTCAAGCGTGAAGGAGAAGGTGCTGCCTTCGCCGAGAACGCTGTCGAGCTCGATCTCACTGTCCATCATGCGGATGAGACGGTTGCAGATGGCAAGACCGAGACCGCTGCCCTGACGGTGCGCGGAAGCGTTGCCGAGCTGTTCGAACACGCCGAATACGCGCTGACGGTCGCTTTCCGAAATGCCGGAACCGTGATCGGTGACGGCAAAGTACACCCGCGAGGTGCCCGCGTCGACGGGCGTTTCCGTGACCGTGAGCAGGATCTCCGTTTCGGCGCCGGAATACTTCGCGGCGTTGCCGAGCAGATTGATGAGCACCTGACTGATGCGCAGCGCGTCGCCCGTGAACCAATGGTGCGTGAGGCGGATATCCGTGCGGAAGTGCTGTTGCTTTTTGGCGAACTGTCCGTTCAGAACGGGATACAGGTCTTCGAGCAGGTTGCCGAGGTCGAAGCCGTCCTTTACGAGGGTCATCTTGCCGCTTTCGATCTTCGACATGTCGAGGATGTCGTTGAGCAGGTTCAGCAGGTAATCGGATGAGCTGCGGACCTTTTTCAGGCAGTCGATGCGCACCTGTTCGGTCTGGTTCTCGCGGAGGGCGATCTCCGTCATGCCGATGATGCCGTTCATCGGGGTGCGGATCTCATGCGACATACGTGCGAGGAAGTCGGACTTCGCCTGCGCGGAGCGGTCGTGATGCTCCTGATTGACGCGGTTCTGGATGATGGTGCCGATTTCCCAAAGGAGGTCGCAGACGCTCTTGTCGGAAAGGAGCGCGGCGTCGGCACCGAGGAAGAAGATGCTGCCGGAATAGCTGCCGTTGTCGGACATCGGGAAGACGATGCCGGTCTCCGTGTGACCCGCGCCGAGGACGGCGTCCGCATCGGGCGCTTCGGAAACGGGCTGCAGCAGGCGCAGCTGCACGGTGCGGTTCATCTTTTGATACTCCGTCTCCGTGCAGTGGAAGACCGTGGGTTCGGTTTCGTTTGCGGACGGGATGCGGCGGTATTCCACCGAGCCCGTCATGTATTCGGCATTGAACACCGTGAGGATGAGGTCGGTGAGCCCGAAACGCCGTGCGAGCCGTGCCGCGGTGAGGTCGAGCGCCGCCGCAACGGAGACGCTGCGGTCGAACAGGTTCAGCACCATCGACGCGAGGCTCATGTTGCCGATATCGCTTTCGGAGACGATCTCGCTGAACGCTCTGCCCGTTGCGGCTTTCGCACTGCCCGTCCAAACGAGGGTATCGGTACCGGTGCGCACCGCCTCATCGAGGGCGGTGCGGACGCGGCGGATCAGCGCGTCCGTCGGTTCGTTCCCGGCGGCAACGAGACCCGCGCGGAAGCCGAGTTCCATCGCATCGGCGCGGATCAGGCGGGCAAAGTCCTCGCGGAGGGAGCCGAGCATGCGTTCGCAGGCTTCCGTTTCCGTGCCGGGAAGCCACAGCAGCAGTTCATCCGAACCGGCGCGGACGGGTACGAACCCGTCGCCCGCCAATGCGCGGCAATGCGCGGCGGTCATATCCGCCAGCTCGTTCAGGATCACATCGCCGAAGGTCAGACCGCAGTTGCGGACGATGCGCCCGAAGGCACGGATGTCCATCAGCATCAGGGTGCCGGCGGGCTGTTTGCGGCGCGCCGCCGCGAGCACCGCTTCGCCGTGGCGGAGGCGGTAGTAGCCCGTGACGGGGTCGAGCTTCTGGCGGTTCTCCCGCTCGAGCTCGCGCAGCTTCAGGTCGTTGATGTCGCGGACGAAGCCGACCACGGTGCGCTCTTCGGTCTCGCTGTCCGTAACGGAATTGGCGCTCACCTCCACCCAGCGCCCGTCGGGCGTATCGGCGGTGTTGAGGTGGATCTGCATCGTGAGCGCGTCGGAACGCCCGGTCAGCAGGTCGAACAGCAGTTCGCGGTCGACGGGGGAGACGATGGGCAGGATGTTCTCTTCCCAGGCCTCGGCGGCGGGATAAATACCGTCCCTGCCTCCGCTGTTCACGATCTCGATGGTGTTTTCCCGGGCGCGGTAAGTGAAGAACACGTCGTTCGAGCTTTCCACCGCGATGCGGTAGCGCTCCTTTTCTTCGAGCAGCTGCTTTTCGGTGGAGATCTCGCTGCGGGTCAGGTTTTCGACGACGTGGTGCAGCTCGTCGATCTCGGCGATGTTCGACTTGCGGAAGCTTTCAAGACCCGTGAGACCGCCGCGGACGGAATCCATCAGCCGGTAGACCGGCGCGGAGATGCGGCGCACCACGAAGAACATGAGGATCATCCCCGCGACGGCGCAGAGCACGATGGTGGTGAGGATGCGCGCGTACAGCGAATTGCCGAGCCCGTAGACGGATTCTTCGGTGACGAAGCCGCACAGGACCCAGTCCGTATCGGGGTAGGGGACCTTGCCGTCGTACAGCTTGAGACCGGACTCGACGGCGTAGATCGACTGCTTGCCGATGACGGTATCGCGCACGCGGGAAAGCCCCTTGTACTCGGTGCCCTCGAAGGTGAAGGTCTCGCCGCTGCGGTTGACGGCGTCGTACAGCGCGCCTTTGCCCGTGAGCGCCCGGTAGGTACCGTTGCCGTCGGCGATGGCGATGGCGTAGCCAGCGTTCTGGTTGCGGTCGAGGTCGCGCACCGGAAGGAAGCTGTTTTGGATGTATTTGACGGAGACCTCGGTGCCGAGGATCCCGTAGACGACGCCGTTCGAAATGAGCGGAACGGAGTAGGTGATCATCTTGTGGTTATCCAGACGGTGGTCCTCCAAAATGAAGGGCGGCGCCCAGTAACCGAGACTTTCCGGATCCGCCTCGCTGTGATCCAGCGCGGCGAAGTACGGGGTGTAGAAGAACTCGTCCGATGCGCGGTTCCCGCGGCCTTCGAAACGGAAGCAGGAATCCCACGCGCTGTCCAAAGCGATGCCGCTCTGCCGCGAGAGCGATTTTTCACCGCGTTCGAGCAGCAGGTCGGAGTTCGTTTCCGTTTTGGTGGCGGGGTCGGAATCGCGGACGAAGAAGCCTTCGTAATTCTGCGGGACCGACGGGTCGAGATCGTTCGCGAGGATCAGGAACAGACCGCAGGAACGGTCCTGCCGGAGGTAATTCAACAGCGCCGTGAAGACCTTTGAGGAATACTCGCGCTGCAGCGCCGGATCTCCGAGAAAGTCGGACATCGAGGCGTTATTGCCGAGAAGCACCGTGTGGAGCATGGTCTCAAGGTAGGCGGACTCGTTGCGTACGGCGCTCCACTGATCGAGCATGGAGTTTTCCAGAACCGTTTTCCGGTTTTCCACCAGATGGCTGTCGATCTCGACCGCGTTGCGCTCGAGCGTCTGCTTCGTGCCGCCCGCGAGCAGCGTGGAGAAGGGCAAAAAGCCCTGCAACAGCACGACGAGCAGCAACGGGATGAGCAGCAGCCAAGTCAGTTTTCTTTTTCGGCGGTTCATGCGTTTCCTCCTGTTCGGTCAGAATCGTTCCAAAGGACCGGACACCGCAAGCGGGGTGTCAGCGGTTGGCCGCGTTCTCCAGAGCGGCGCAGAAATCGGTGTACCATGCCTCGAAGGCATCGTCGGTGACGTAGGGCGCGGTGGCCTCGTCACGCGGGGTGCCCGCTGCGACGAGCGCGTCGATCGCTTCCTTGTCGGCCTTCGCGCGGTCGGAAAGGTTGTAGTCGAGGACCTTGCGCGTCGCGTAGCCGTTTTCGAAGCACTTGGTCGTGTAGAAGCGCGTGCTGTCGGCGTTGTTCATGACGGCGACGAGGCAGTCGTAAGCCTTCGGGTTGATGGTCAGACCCTTCGCTTTGATGATCTCATCGAGGGCTGCCTGGGTGTTCGCGTCCTTGCGGACGGGGGAGTAGGCGGATTCGCAGACGAAGCGGAGGTTGTTTTCCTTCGCGGTGAACCACTTGAGGAATTCGCAGGCGGCGAACTCATGCGCGGCGTCGGACTTCGTCACCGCCATGCCCGCGCCCTGCTGCACGTTCCACTGCTCGCCGTTCGCCATGATGGGTGCCGGCAGGATCATGTAGTCGATGGGCTTGCTCTCCTCGCGGATGACCTGATCGGGGAAGTACATCGAGCTCGAGGTGGAGCCGGTGTAGGCGAGGATGTCGCCGGTCTTCACGTCATCGGAACGGAACTTGAGGAAGCTGCCGAACCAGCCCTTGACATAGGGTACGTAGTAGTTGTCCCACAGGCGGCGGATCTTGTCCTTTTCGGGGCGGAGGGTGACCTTGCCGTTCACCGCGTCGAAGATCTCGGTGCCCATCTGCTTCATGCCGATGATGAAGTAGTTCGACATGGAGTCGCGGCCGTAGAACGCCTTGCCGTCATCGGGGACATCGGGGGTCTGCGCGTCGGTCCATGCATAGTAGCGCTCGGCGACGGCGACCACGCCTTCGATGGTGGCGAGCTCTTCCTTGGTCGAGCCGGTCGCTTCCGCGAAGGGCTGCCAGTCGGTCGCGTTGACCATCATGATCTCGGTGGACTTCGCCACGGGGAAGAGGTACAGCTTGCCGTCGTTGCCGAAGTAGCCTTCGTCGATGTATCCGGGGATGTACTCGCCGAGCTCTTCCGCGGTGAAGTAGGTGCTGAGATCCGCGAGCTTGCCCTGCTGCTGGACGGAGTAGGCGGTATCCGCATAGGTGGAGAAGATATCGGGCATGGGCTGCGCACCGACCTTTTCGGCAACGGAATCGGAGACCGCCTTCTCGAGGTCGGTCACGGAACCCTGGCTGTAGCCCTCGACGTAGATGCCCTTTTCGGTGCCGACGGTGGCGTTGAACTCCGCGACGAGCTCATCGAAGGCCGCCTGCTGCGCACCGTTGTAGTAGTGCCAGACGGTCAGGGAAACGGGGTTGCTCGGGTCGAGCTTGACGCCGGCGGACTTTTCTTCCTTTTTCGCGCCGCAGCCGGTCAGGGCGGACAACGCCATTACGGCAGCGAGTGCCGCGGCGATCGCACGTTTTTTCATTGCTTGTGTACTCCTTTGTTTCGAT
Organism: Clostridia bacterium; assembly: GCA_030526425.1. Classification (GTDB taxonomy): domain Bacteria; phylum Bacillota; class Clostridia; order Christensenellales; family CAG-138; genus CAG-1024. The sequence goes on along the minus strand of JAUNCT010000002.1, from coordinate 113,925 downwards.
TTTCCGCCCCGGACAGGGGGACGCGCCCCAAGCCGGAAACGGGTGACGGCGCCGAACGGAGCGGCGCCCGGTCGTTGCGGAACATCCCGAACGGATGCCGCGACCAAAGATTTTATCTAGTATACCATACCCGCGGGCGCGAGACAATTGCGTTTCGTAAAGCATTGAAGAAATATATCATATCTTTCAATCGTGAGAATGAAGGAAGGATCGGGGGAACGGGGGCTTTTTCCGGCACGGTGCCGATAGTGCTTGACAAAGCGCGGCCGCGCACATATGATTGTTCGTATAAATTCCAAAAGCACCGAAAGGGAGAGAGTAAGAACCCACGGGGCGGAAGAGAAGAGAGCGCCGTCCGCGGCTGAAAGCGGCGCATTCCGTTGCGGTTCCGAAGTGCCTCCCCGAGCTGCCGGCAGGAGCGGGGCGACCCGTTATGGCCGGACGCACTTCGCGCGGGCGTTACAGCGGCGCGTCCGGTCGGTTCGGCCGGGAAAAGCGGGAGAGGTGACTCTCCAAGTAAAGTGGGACCGCGGACATATCCGTCTTTATGAGGGATATGTCCTTTTTCTTTTGGAAAACCGAAACAACGGAGGAAACAAATGTTCGAGACCCTGAAAGAAGACATCCAATGCGTGCTCGACCGCGACCCCGCGGCGAAGAGCGCGCTCGAGGTCTATTTCTGCTACCCCGGGTTCCATGCCGTGCGCGCCTACCGCAGGGCGCACAAGTGGTATCTCAAGGGACATACGACCATCGCGCGGATGATCTCCGACCGCTGCCGGCGGAAAACGGGCGTGGATATCCACCCCGGCGCGACGATCGGGCGGCGCCTGTTCATCGACCATGCCTGCGGCGTGGTCATCGGCGAGACCTGCGTCATCGGGGACGACTGCACGATCTATCAGGGTGCGACGCTCGGCGGTACGGGCAAGATCACCGGCAAGCGCCACCCCACCATCGGCAACAACGTGACCATCAGCGCGGGCAGCGCGGTGCTCGGTCCCTTCACGGTGGGCGACCATGCGAAGATCGGCGCGGGCGCGGTGGTGCTCAGCGAGGTGCCCCCCTATGCGACGGTCGTCGGCGTACCGGGCAGGGTGGTGCGCATGCGCCGCTGCCCGATGGGCATCTGCAACGCGGAGGATTGCCCCGGAAAGCCCGCCGAATGTCCCCACGCGAAAGCGTGCCCGCACCGCAGCACCTGCTGCATGATGACTTGCGGGGAGGACGGCGTCGACCTCGACCAGGTGCATCTTCCCGACCCCGTGGCGCAGCAGTTCTCCGCGATGGAAGAGCGGCTGAAAGCCCTGGAGGCGCGCCTGGAAGCCGCGGGCATCCCCGCAAACGATTGAAACAAGAACCCGCAACTGATATAATCGAAAGAACCACGGAGGTATTGAAACATGCAGATATACAACACCATGACCCGCAAGAAGGAAGAACTCGTGCCGAACGTCCCCGGAAAGATCGGCATGTATGCCTGCGGTCCGACGGTCTACAACTTTTTCCACATCGGCAACGCGCGTCCGTTCATCGTTTTCGACACGCTGCGCCGTTACCTCGAGTATTCGGGCTATGAGGTGACCTTCGTTCAGAACTTCACCGACATCGACGACAAGATGATCAAGCGCGCCAACGAAGAGGGCACGACCGTCAAGGACGTCGCCGAGCGCTTCATCAAGGAATATTACACCGACGCGGACGCCCTGGGCGTCAAGCGCGCGACCGTCAACCCGCGCGCGACCGAGCATATCGACGACATCATCGGTCTGGTCAAGACCCTTGTCGACAAGGGTCACGCTTACCCCGCGAGCGAGACGATGCCCACCGAGGAATGCCCCGGCGCGAAGGGCGATGTGTACTTCTCCGTCCGCAGCTTCCCCGGCTACGGCAAGCTGTCCGGTCAGAACATCGACGATCTCGAAAACGGCGCGTCCGAACGCCTCGATCCCGGTGAAGCCGCAAAGCGCGACCCGCTCGACTTCGCTTTGTGGAAGGGCGCGAAGCCCGGTGAACCGAGCTGGGATTCCCCGTGGGGCAAGGGCCGCCCGGGCTGGCACATCGAGTGCAGTGCGATGAGCATGTCCATCCTCGGCGAGTCCTTCGATATCCACGGCGGCGGACAGGACCTGATCTTCCCCCACCACGAGAACGAGATCGCCCAGTCCGAAGCGGCAACGGGCAAGCCCTTCGCCAACTACTGGATGCACAACGGCTACATCAATGTCAACAACCAGAAGATGTCCAAGTCGCTCGGCAACTTCTTCACCGTGCGCGACATCGCCAAGGAGTTCGACCTCGAAGCCGTGCGCATGTTCATGCTGAGCGTGCACTACCGCAACCCCGTCAACTTCAGCCGCGAGCTCATCCAGCAGGCGGAGACCGCGCTGCAGCGCCTGCGCACCGCGCGCGAACGCCTCGACGAGGCACAGACCGTTTCCGGATCGACCGGGCGCGACGCCGAATTCGTCAAGGAACTCGACACCATCCGCGACCGCTTCAAGGAAGCGATGGACGACGACCTCAACACCGCGGACGCCATCGGCGTGCTGTTCGACCTTGCGAAGGCGTGCAACATCTTCGTGACCGAACCCTGCGGCAAGGACGCGGCCGAAGCGGCGAAGAAGCTTTACGACGAGCTGACCTCGGTGCTCGGTCTGTTGCAGCACAAGAAGGAAGCCGAGTTCCCGGCGGAGGCGCTGGAACTGCTCGACCGGCGCCAGGCTGCGCGTGCCGCGAAGAACTGGGCGGAAGCCGACGCGCTGCGCGACAAGCTCAAGGAGATGGGCTTTGCCATCGAAGACAGCAAGCAGGGCGCGAAGCTCAAGAAGCTTTGAGACCCGGAAAGGATATTGAACAATGACAGCGAAGTTTTTTCTGTATGACAACGAAGCCGCACCCGCGGCCCCGGCGGAAGCACCCGCCGCGGTGACCGAGGTGGCGACCGGAGCGGAGGCCGCAGCGGCCGACGCGGCGGCAGTCGCGCAGACGGGAACGGAGACCGCGGCCGCAACGGAGACCACGACCCCGGTCGTGACGCCCGCGGGCAACATCTTCTCGGGCGGTTTCTTCTCCCTGATCATGCTGGCGATGTCCGTGTACGTGCTCATCGGCGGCATCACGGGCAAGGGCAAGCTCTTCGCCATCGAGAACATCAAGGAAGGCAAGGAGGAGCAGGCAAAGAAGACCCTGCGCATCATCTACGCGGTCACGGGTCTGTTCATGGCGCTCAACACCGCCGTCGGTTACTTGCGCGACAAGATGTACGGCTACTCCGTCGAGGCGCAGGCGTTCGTCCGCACGGACTTCCTGCCCAATGTGAACATCGGCTACAAGGTGCTGAACGTCACCTCGCTCGTGATGCTGGTCATCACGATGGCGGGCGTCGTCGCGATGTTCGTTTCGGTCAACAAGTTCGTGGACAAGAACGCGGCGCGGCAACAGCAGGGCAAGGGCTCCTCGGGCGGCAACGCCCCGGGGTCGATCTTCCCGAAGGGCGCCTTCGATTTCGACGAAGAAGACAAGTGAGAACGGAACGGGAGGGGGAGCGTGCGCTTCCCCTTCGTTTGAAGACACGGAAAGGAGAACAGGAATTATGCGTATTTTGGTCACCGGCGGCGCGGGCTATATCGGTTCGCACACGGTACTCGAACTGCTGAACCGGGGACATGAGGCGGTCGTCGTCGACAACCTCGTGAACAGCTCGGAAAAGGCGCTGGCGCGCGTCGAGGAGCTGACGGGCAAGAAGCCCGTGTTCTACAACGCGGATGTGCGCGATGCGGAGAAGCTCGACGAGATCCTCGCGAAGGAGCCGATCGACTGCGTGATCCATTTTGCGGGACTGAAGGCGGTGGGCGAGTCCGTCGCGAAGCCGCTCGAATACTACGACAACAACCTCGGCTCGACGATCGCACTGCTGTACGCGATGCGCAAGCACAACGTCAAGCACATCATCTTCTCCTCGAGCGCGACGGTCTATTCCGGAGACAACAAGGTGCCGCTTTCCGAATCGAGCAAGACCGGCAACTGCACCAACCCCTACGGGTGGACGAAATACATGTGCGAGCGCATCCTCAGGGACACCGCAACGGCGGACCCGACGCTTTCGGTGGTGCTGCTCCGCTATTTCAACCCCGTCGGCGCGCATCCCTCGGGACGCATGGGCGAGGACCCCTCGGGTATCCCGAACAACCTGATGCCCTTCATTTCGCAGGTCGCCGTCGGCAAGCTGAAGGAACTGGCGATCTTCGGCAACGACTACGAGACGCCCGACGGAACGGGCGTGCGCGATTACCTGCACGTCGTCGACCTTGCGAAGGGTCACGTCGCGGCGATCGACTTCGCGGTGGAGCACACGGGAACTTCCGTGTTCAACCTCGGCACCGGCAAGGGCACGAGCGTGCGCGAGATGGTCGAAGCGTTCGAGCGCGTGAACGGCGTGAAGATCCCGCGGCACTATGCGCCGCGCCGCCCCGGCGACCTTGCCGAGGTTTACGCCGACCCGAAGAAGAGCGCGAACGAGCTCGGCTGGAAGGCGGAGTACGGTCTCGACGACATGGTGCGCGACAGCTGGAATTGGCAAAGCGCGAACCCGAACGGTTACGATACCGAAGACTGACGGGTACGACCGGTGCACGGCAGCCGGAACCGGCAAAGCGCGAACCCGAACGGTTACGATACCGAAGACTGACGGGTACGACCGGCGCACGGCAGCCGGAACCGGCAGAGCGCGAACCCGAACGGTTACGATACCGAAGACTGACGGGTACGACCGTCGCAAGGCAGCCGGAACCGGCAAAGCGCGAACCCGAACGGTTACGATACGGAGGAATAACGGTTCCGGTACCGAAGCACCAAACACAAAACCCGAAACGGAGGGACGTGCACCCTCCGTTTTTTGTATGCCGCAGAACAAAAATTTTTCGGTCGTCCTATGACTTTTTTCATGTGCGGATTGACATTGCACAGCGCGGGGATTTACAATTAGAGTCAGATTCTATTGAACAGCAATTCGGCAAAGAAAGCCGCTATCGACCCGCCCGGAAAGAAGGAAAGCCCGTCTATGAAAAAAGCCTGGGAGCGCGAACGAGACATCATACAAAACGCCGTGCCTTGCTACCTGCAGGACGACAACGAGGTATTTTGGGAGGAACAGAACAATGCGCCCGAACAGGCGCAGGACGCGCTGGCGAAGCTGCACTTCCATTCCCGCGTGCCGGGTTCGAGAGCCGAAGAATCCATCTGCACCGCCGCCGTGCAGGCGACCGAGAACAAAGGTCTCATCGTCGAAAACAGCGAATGGCTTTTGGAACAAGGTCTTGCCGCATGCGATTCCGGCGACACGGTCGCGATGCACAAATACGAACAGGCGATCTTCAACGCCTGCTATTCCGCAAAGAAAGACGAAACACATCCTTACTGGCAGCAGACCTTTTACGATACCTTCGAAGATTACGACCGCGTGACGGAGTTCCCGTCGTTTGAAGTGGACATCGCCGCCAAGGGCGACGCTTACTACGCCGGTTGGCTCGCGCAGATCGTGGGCGGTGCGTACGGCACCTGCATCGAAGGTTATACGGGGCGCGCCATCAAGCAAAAATACGGCGGCGAGCTCACCCGCTACGTCCGCAAACCCAACACCTACAACGACGACAACACTTACGAGCTTGCCCTGCTTCTGGCTTACAAGGAGCACGGCAAGGCGACGACGGCGCTCGACATCGCGAACGAGTGGACGAGCCGCATCCCCACCGGCTGGTCGGCAGAGGAGTGGGCGCTCAACCACCTGAAGTGCGGCATCCTGCCGCCGGAGTCGGGCAGCTTCCACAACCCCTTCAGCGAGTGGATCGGCGCGCAGATGCGCGGCGCGATCTGCGGGCAGCTGTACCCGGGCAACCTCAGGGAAGCGGCGCGCTGCGCATGGATGGACGCATCGATCTCCCACGCGCGCAACGGTATCCTCGGCGAGGTCTTCAACGCCCTGCTCGTTTCGATGAGCTTCGCGGAAAGCGACGTGAGGAAGATCCTCGAGACCTGCATCGGGCTGATCCCCGCGGACAGCGAGTACGGCACGGTCGTCCGTTTCGCGCTCGAACAGTGCCGCACGCACGACAACTACGCGGACGCGTGGCAGCCGTGCGAAGAGAAATACATCAAATACAACTGGATCCACGCGTATCCGAACGCCTGCGCGGAGGTCATCGCGCTGTGGTACGGCAACGGCGATTTCGAAAAGACGCTGTCGGCTTGCGGCGGCTGCGGACAGGACGTGGATTGCAACGCGGCACAGATCATGACCGCGATCGGAACGATCTCCGGACCGGACGCGATCCCCGCGTATTGGAAGGAACCCTTCGGCGACGAGCTCATCACCTATGTGCGCGGGCTCAAGAAGCTGTCGATCCGGGGGCTCGCGGAGCTGACCCAAGAGGTCGCGCTTTCACTCAGATGAAAAATGCCGTAGAGAGCATTTTCATAAAATAACAGGAGGAAGATCAAATGAAGAAAATCGTATCTCTGATCCTCGTTGCACTCATGGTCCTCGGAATGGTAAGCACCGGCTTTGCCGCAGACGACAAGATGAAGATCGTCTACTGCATCAACGGTACGAAGGGCGACAAGTCCTTCTTCGATTCCGGCAGCGAAGGTATGGAATGGATCAACCGTGATTTCGGTGACAAGGTCGAAGCGACCTGCCTCGAGTTCACCTACGACGACACCACCTGGAAGAGCCAGCTGGAGAACGTGTTCATGGCGGAAGAGTACGATGTCATCATCGTCGGTACCTATGACATGCTCGAGATGACCGCCGAACTGACCGCGGAATATCCGGATCAGAAGGTTTGGTTCTACGATGAGCAGTGGGACTTCGAAGCGAACCCGCGTGAGAACGTCCTCTCCCTGCTGTTCAAGCAGAACGAAGGTTCCTACGTCGTCGGCGCGATGGCGGCTATGGCTTCCAAGTCCGGCCACATCTCCTTCTGCGGCGGTATGTCCAACATCGTCCTCAACGACTTCTATGAGGGCTACAAGCAGGGTGCTGCGGCGATCAACCCCGACATCAACTGCGAGCTGACCTGGATGAACTCCTTCTCCGATTCTTCCAAGGGCAAGGACGTTGCGACCGCTTCCTACTCTCAGGGCGTCGACGTCGTCTTCGCTTGCGGCGGTTCCGCGGGCCTCGGCGTGTTCGAAGCTGCGATCGAGTGCGGTGATGTCTACGCCATCGGCGTCGACGGTGACCAGGGTGCTTACTTCGAGTCCGTCGGTCAGACCGAAAAGGCCGCGAAGATCATCACTTCCATGACCAAGAACGTCAACCGCGGCTTCTATGACACCGCGAAGAAGGCGATCGAAGGCACGCTCGAGTACGGTCAGAACTACCGTCTCGGTCTCGACGGCGACTACGTCGGCGCAGCTGTGACCTCCACCACCAACGCCGTGTTCAGTGCGGAGCAGATGGCCAAGATCGAGCAGATCAAGGCCGACATCGCTTCCGGCGCGATCGTTGTCAACACCGCTTTCTGAGCTTCGCATTCAACAACTGAATCGAAACCCAAAGGGTAACGGAATTGCCTCCGGCATTCGTGCCGGAGGCAATGATTTTTCAGAAGGGAAACAAGGGTTATGGAAAATTATCTTGTGATGCAGGATGTTACCAAGATCTACAACAACGGCATCATCGCAAACAATAAGGTTAATTTTTCCGCGAAAAAGGGTGAGATCCACGCCATTTGCGGTGAAAACGGCGCGGGTAAAACCACGTTGATGAAAATGCTCTTCGGCATCGAACAGCCGGATGAGGGCAAGATCATCATCAACGGCGTCGAAAAACATCTGAACTCGCCGTCCGACGCCATCAAAGCGGGCATCGGTATGGTGCACCAGCACTTCATGCAGGTCCCGTCGCTGACGGTGGCCGAAAACGTGACATTGGGAATTGAACCGACCAAGGGGTTGGTTTTCGATAAACAGAAGGCCGTCGAGATGACGCAGGCATGCTGCGAAAAGTACGGCTTCAATATCAATCCGCTCGCGGAGATCCAGGACCTTTCCGTCGGCGTCAAGCAGAAGGTGGAGATCGTCAAGGCGCTCGTCAAGGGCTGCGAGATCCTCATCCTCGACGAGCCGACCGCGGTTTTGACCCCGCAGGAAACGCGCGAGCTGTTCGTTCAGCTCAAGAACCTGCGCGATTCCGGCTGCACGATCATCTTCATTTCGCATAAGCTCAACGAGGTCAAGGAACTGTGCGACCGCGTCACGGTCATCAAGCGCGGCAAGACCATCGGCGTGTGGAACATCGCGGACGTCACCGAGGCGGATATCTCCCGCCACATGGTCGGCGTCGACGTCGACCTGAACATCCCGAAGGAGCCCGCGAAGCCCGGCGAGAACGTGCTCACCGTCAAGGACCTCACGGTCTACAACGAGGCGGGCAAAAAGAAGGTCGACGGCGTCTCCTTCTCCGTGCGCCGCGGCGAGATCGTCGGCATCGCGGGCGTCGAGGGCAACGGTCAGCGCGAGCTCATCGACGTCATCACGGGCCTTGCGAAGTACAACTACGGCTCGATCAAGCTCAACGGCAAGGAAGTCCGCGAGATGGATATCCGCACCCTCCGCAAGAACGGCATGGTGCACATCCCCGAGGACCGCAACGTTTACGGCTGCGCGCTGAACATGTCCATCCGCGACAACATGGTCGCCGACAAGATGGACGACCCGAAGTACAACAAGGGCGTGATGCTCGACGAGAAGGCGATCGCACAGGACACGACCGCATGGGTCGACGAATACCGCGTGCTGTGCGACAGCGACAAGCAGCTCGTCGGCATGCTTTCGGGCGGCAACGTGCAGAAGGTCGTCGTCGCGCGTGAGTTCACCTCGCACTCCGACCTCATCATTTCCGACCAGCCGACGCGCGGCATCGACGTCGGCGCGGCGGAATTCGTCCGCAGCCGCATGGTCGACATGCGCGACCAGGGCAAGGCGATCATCCTCATTTCCGCGGACCTTGCGGAGATCATGAGCCTTTCCGATTCCATGATCGTCATGCACGGCGGCAAGATCAACGGCTACTTCCCGGATGTGAAGCATCTGACCGAGGACGAGCTCGGTTTCTACATGCTCGGCGTCAAGCATATGTCCGAAGAAGAGATCAGGGAGGCTTTGCATGAATAAGAAAAAGAACTTTATCCAACGGATGGATGTGGAGGCGCGCTTCAGCCTGATCCGCACCGCGATGGCGATCGCCATCGGTCTGGGTCTTGCGGTCGTGCTGATCCTCCTGTCCGCGAAGAACCCCGCGGAATCCCTGCGGTACTTCTTCCTGGGACCGCTGCAGATCCTGAACCCGAACGTGAAGCCCGCCATCGGCTGGAACTACTTCGATTACTGGATCCAGCAGATGATCCCGATCCTGTTCACGGGTGCCGCGGTCTCCATCATGTTCAGCGCCTCGAAGATCAACCTCGGTCTCGAAGGCTCCATCATGGCGGGCGGTCTCGCCTGCGCATGGGTCTGCTGCCTGCTGGACGGCGACATGGTCGCGAAGAACGCGAACCCGGCGCTGTGCATCATCCTCGGTCTCGCGGTGGCGACGATCGCCGGTGCACTCGTGACGCTCATCCCGGCGCTGCTCGAAAAACGCTTTGGCGCGAACGTCATGGTCACCTCGCTCATGATGAACTACGTGATCCTGTACATTTCGCAGTACTGCCTGTTTTCGACGACGCTGCGCGACCCGAAGACCAGTAAGTATTCTTACCAGTGGACGGAAAAGCCCGTGCTCACGTTCAAGAAGATCTTCGGTACGAAGATCACCTTCCGCTGGGGTCTCATCATCGCGATCGTCGTGGTCATCCTCGCGTGGATCTTCCTCTATAAGACCAAGTGGGGCTTCCGCATCCGTCAGATCGGTCAGAACCCGAGCTTCGCGAAGTACGTCGGCGTGAGCGTCGTCGGTCTCGGCGTGCTGGTGCAGGTCATCGGCGGCGCGATCGGCGGTCTTGGCGGCGCGACGGTCATCCTCGGCAACTACAACTACTACTACGGCATCGAAATGACGGGCTACGGCTGGGACGGCGTCATCATGGCGATCTTCGCCCGGAACAACCCGAAGAAGCTGTTCCTCTCCTGCGCGTTCATCGCTTACATCCGCGCCGGCGCGCTGATCATGTCCACGCAGCCCGGCGGTCCGATCAACGAAATGACGCAGATCGTCGAAGGCGTCATCATCCTGTTCCTGCTGGCGGAGCGCTTCCTCGCGAAGACCCACCGCAAGATGATCGTTGCCGACGCGAGAGACAAGCAGGCCGCAAAGCTTGCTGCGGAAGCATGAAGGGGGTAACGGAAGATGGGTGTATGGTTCAATGAAGTATTCGCTGCCATCGGCAGCGCGTTCAGCAACCCCGAATTCTATTTCATGATCATCCAGTCCGCGGCGCCGATCCTTCTGGCGGCTCTCGGCTGCGCGGTGGCACAGAAGGCCTCCGCGACCAACATGGGCATGGAAGGCATCATGACCTTCACGGCTCTGGTGGCGGTGCTCGTATCCAGTGCCGTCGGCGCGACCGCGGGCGGTCCCTGGGTGGGTCTCATCGCGGCGATGATCGTCGGTTCCCTGCTCGGTTACCTCGTTTCCGTGTTCGCGTACCGTCTGAAGATCGACATTACGCTCGTCGGCATCGCGCTGAACCTCATCGCGACGGGTGCCGCGGTGTACCTGATGTACACCCTTACGGGCGACCGTGCGACGACGACCTCCCTCACGAGCGGCAACCTGCCGAAGGTCTTCATTCCGGGGCTCAACGACATCCCGGTCATCGGCAAGATATTCTCCGGTCACTACATCCTGACCTACGCTTCGTACGTTCTGGTGTTCGTGCTGTCGTTCTTCATCTTCAAAACGAAGACGGGTCTGCGCATCCGTGCGGTCGGTGAGAACCCGAACGCCGCCGAATCCGTCGGTATCTCGTCGCTGAAGATCAAGACCATCTCGCTGACGCTGTCGGGTCTGTTCGGCGGCATCGCGGGCGCGTACATGTCCACCTGCTACCTGGCGCTGTTCTCGAGCGGTCTCATCGCGGGGCGCGGCTTCGTCGGACTCGCGGCGTGCATGATGGGTTCCGCGAACCCCGGCATCGTCTGCCTGTGCTGTCTGGCGTTCGGCGTGTTCTACGCGTTCTCGAACTTTGCGCAGCACTTCGAACTTTCCATCTACGCGCTCGGCGCGGTGCCGTACGTCGTCGTTCTCATCGGCGTCGTGCTCTATGCCGTGTATGTGCGTAAGAAGGAACAGAAGCGCCTGAAGGGTCTCGACTCGGAAGAGAAGACCGAGCGGGCCGCATAAAAAACGAACGACCGAACTGCCTGCCCGTTCCGGGCGGGCAGTTGTTCATCACCGCGCTTTGCGGCGGGATACCGCCGTACGGCTGCGGTGCACCGAAAGGAGAAACATCACATGGAGAACATCAAACCGATCCCGGTCATTCTCGAGGGTGACCCCGGACATGACGATGCGATCGCCTGGGTGTTGGCAAACAGCACCGACCGGCTGAAGATCCTCGGCGTATGCACGAGCGCCGGCAACCAGACCATCGAAAAGACCACCTACAACGCGCAGCGCATCCTGACGCTGATCGGCTACAAGGGACCGCTGGCGAAGGGACGCACGCGCCCCCTGATCGAGGAACCGATGAACGCGCCGAGCGTGCACGGTGAATCCGGACTCGACGGTCCCGTGCTGCCGGAACCCGAGATCGAACCCGTGGAAGAGGATTCCGTCGTGCTGATGGCGCGCCTCATCGAGGAAAGCGAAGAGCCCGTGACCCTCGTGCCGACGGGACCGCTGACGAACATCGCCGCGCTTTTGACCGAACGTCCGGACCTGAAGCCGAAGATCGCGCGCATCTCCCTGATGGGCGGCGGTCTCGCAAGCGGCAACTGGACGCCGGCGGCGGAGTTCAATATCCTCGTCGACCCCGAAGCTGCGGACGTTGTGTTCCGCAGCGGCGTGCCGATCCTCATGGCGGGACTGGATGTGACCGAGAAGGCGCTGATCTTCCCCGAGGATTTCGAGCGCATCCGTGCGGTGGGCAACCCCGTGGCGAAGGTCGTTGCGGAGTGGCTGGAGTTCTTCTACCACTTCCACCGCGACATCGGCTACACCGGCGCGCCGGTGCACGATCCGTGCGCGGTCGCTGCCCTGCTGCACCCCGAGATCATGACGATGAAGGACGTGCATGTGGACATCGAGCTGACGGGCAAGTACTGCCGCGGCATGACCGTGGCGGACATGTACGGCTCGACCGACAAAAAGCCGAACGTCCGCGCGATCCTGAACATCGACCGCAAAGCGTTCGCGGACCTGCTGGTCGAAGCGGTCAAGGCCTATGACGAGAAATGAGGTGACGACGATGGAACGTATCCCCGTGATTTTCGATTGCGATACCGGTATCGACGATGCGATCGCGATCCTGCTCGCGCTGAAGATCCCCGCGTTCGATATCAAAGGCTTCACCTGCGTGGCGGGCAATACGCCGCTGCCGAAGGTGCTGCGCAACACCGGACACGTGCTGGAGCTCGCGGGTGTCGATCTGCCCGTGTACGCCGGTGCGGACAAACCCCTGTTCGCGGATGCGACCGCCCCGACGGCGGAGCATGTGCACGGTAAGAACGGGCTCGGCGACCTGGAATTCGACGACCCGAAGCGCGCGCCCGAAAGCATGAAGGCTTGGGATTACATCTATGAGGAAGCAAAACGCCAAAACGGGGCGCTCGAGCTCATCGCGACGGCGCCGCTGACGAACCTCGCCATGGCGTTTTTGAAGTACAAGGAGCTGCCGAAGCTCATCCGCCGCATCGTGATCATGGGCGGTGCCGCCAGCTACGGCAACGTGACGCCCGCTGCGGAGTTCAACATCTACACCGACCCGGAAGCCGCGGAGATCGTGTTCAACAGCGGCGTGCCGGTGCACATGGTCGGTCTCGACGTGACGCTGAAGGCGTGGTTCAACGCCGAGGAATCCGAAAAGCTTTCCGCGGTCAACGAGCAGGGCATGTTCTGCCACCTGGTGGGGCGCGGCGAGATGCGCTACAGCCTCGGTCACGGTTTCCCCGGGATGTGCCTGCACGACCCCTGCGCGGTCATCTACGCGGCGTATCCCGAACTGTACAAGACCGATACGGTGGGCGTGCACGTCGAAACGCTCGGCAAGTACACCCGCGGCAAGACCGTGACGGACTTCCTTTCCGATAAGCAGTTCCCCGTGAAGAACGCGGTGATCGTTTACGATGTCGACCGCGAAGCCTTCCGCGACAAGGTCTTCGAGCTGATCGGGAGCTACAGCGCGTAACGCGCAAACCAACGACGACGACCGCCCCGGAGCGCGTGCCCCGGGGCGGCTTTTTGAGGAACGACCATGGAAACGAACGAAACGAAAGCGGTGTTGTTTTTCGACATCGACATGACCCTGACCGACCCGGTGGAGCACCTGGTGCCGGAAAGCGCGGTGCGCGCCATCCGCAAGGCGCAGGAGAACGGGCACCTTTGCTTTGTGAACACGGGGCGCCCCTACACCCACATCGACCCCTGCGTGCTGGAGATCCCCTTCGACGGGCTGGTCTGCGGCTGCGGCGTGCAGCTGCGACTGCGCGAGCCGGACGGCAGTTACGCCATCGTATACGATGTGCACCCGAGCCCCGAGGTCCAGCGGGAGATCCGCGATACCGCGCGGGCGAGCCGTATCCCCGCCGTGTACGAGGACGATTCCGGCATTTATTACGACGGGGAGGTACCCGTGAGCGAGGCTTCCCAACGGGAGCACGCGCGGCTCGTCGCGATGGGCGTGCCCGGTTCGACCGATGTGTACCGCGAGGACTTCCGGTTCGCGAAGTTCCTCATCGACGAGGGGGAAGGCGAGGTTTACGAGAAGTTTTTGGAACTGACCGACCGCAACTTCTTCCGCGTGCCGCGCGGAGGCTTCTACGAGTGCGTGCCGATCGGCTGCACGAAGGGCACGGGGCTTGAGCACGTGATGGAACGCTTCGGTGCGGGGCGCGTTTCCTACGCCTTCGGGGACAGCCCGAACGATTTGGAGATGCTTTCGCACGCGGATGTCGCGGTCGTGATGGGCAACGGCATGGATTCCGTGAAGGCGCACGCGGACTTTGTGACCAAGGCCATCGACGACGACGGGATCGCATACGCGCTTGAGCATTTTGGGCTGGTGTGACCGGGGAACAACAAAAACGGCGGTGCGAGCATGCACCGCCGTTTTGTCATGTGGGGGTAGGTTCAGCCGAGGACCTTGCGCAGGGCTTCGAGCGCGACGACGATCTCATCGCGTTCGCCCTTCATGGTGAGGGATTCGCCGTCGACATAGCCGCCGATGGAATCCGCCGTGTCTTCACCCGCAACGACGACGTTGTTGAGGATGGACATGGTCTTCACGCCGCGGAGACGACCGACCGTGTACAGCGCGGCGGTCTCCATGTCGCAACCGAGCACGCCGGTCTTCTGCCACTTGGCGTGGCGTTCGTCTTCGAAATCGGTATAGAAGCTGTCGTGGCTGCGGGCGATGCCGGTGTGGGTTTTGAGACCGAGCTCTTCCGCCGCGGAGCGCACGGCAAACAGCAGGTCGCTGTCGGGGACGGCAGGATAGATCGGGTCGACATACATCTTCGACGCGCCGTCGTCGCGTACCGCGCCCGAAACGAGGATGAGCTCGCCGAGACCGATGCCCTCCTGCAGAGCGCCGCAGGAACCGATGCGGATCATGTGGGTGACACCGATGTTTTTGAGTTCTTCCACGGCGATGGCGGCAGACGCACCGCCGATGCCCGTCGAAACGCACAGCACGGGCAAGCCCTTGTAATTGCCCGAAACGGAGCGGAATTCGCGGTTGTAGACCAGCTCCCGCACATCCGTGAGGAAGGGCGTGATGCGGTCGATGCGCTTGGGGTCGCCGGGCAGCAGTGCGCAGCGGATGCCGACGGTATCGTCGAGACAAATATGGGCCTGTACGTTAGACATATTGGTTCCTCTCCCGTTGAATTTATGATATGATGAAGTATCCGGGAAACGCCGTCGCTGCGGCGGAATCCCATCGGTATCATCATACCGAAACCCCGATGTTTTTTCAATGCTTGCGGGCAAAAGCCCATAAAGGAGAAGTCATGCGCATTTTGAATTTCGGTTCGCTGAACATCGATTATGTCTACCGGGTCGATTCCTTTATCCGCCCCGGCGAGACCAAGGCATCCAAGAGTCTTTCGGTCAACTGCGGCGGCAAGGGGCTGAATCAGTCCGTGGCCGCGGCGCAAGCGGGCTGCACCGTGCTGCACGCCGGAAAGATCGGGCGCGACGGCGCGATGTTGCGCGAAAAGCTCACCGAGAAGGGCGTGGACGTGCGCCTGCTCGAAGCGACGGACGGGCTTTGCGGCAACGCCATCATCCAGGTCGACGATGCGGGACAGAACTGCATCCTCCTGTTCGGCGGAACGAACCGCGAGCTGACGGAGGAGATGATCGAAAAGACGCTGGACGCGTTCGGCAGCGAGGGCGTCGTGCTGATGCAGAACGAAACGAACCTCGTCGGCACGATCATCGAACGGGCGCACGCCCGCGGGCTGAAGACGGCGCTGAACGCCGCGCCCATGGACAAGACCGTGGCGGAGTACCCGCTCGACAAGCTCGATTACCTGTTCGTCAACGAGGTCGAGGGTTCGGAGCTCGCGGGGACCGCGCCGACCGCGGAGGAGATCGTCCCCGTGCTGACGGAAAAGTATCCCGGGCTCGACATCGTTCTGACGCTCGGCAAAAACGGCGCGGTGTACGTTTCGGGCGGGAAGAAGTACCGCATCGGCAGCTGCACCGTGAACGCGGTGGATACGACCGCCGCGGGCGACACCTTCACGGGGTTCTTCCTCGGCGCGGTGCTCTCGGGCAAAGGTCGCGCGGAAGCGCTGCGGCTCGCAACGGCGGCATCCGCCATTTGCGTCACCCGCCCGGGCGCGGCGGATTCCATCCCCACCGTGCGCGAGGTCGAAGAGACGATCGCGTCGGGCAAACTGAATGTACCGGAGGTCACCGAAGCATGAAAAAACTGCTGTATGTCGATTGCTGCATCCGCAGAGAAGAATCCCGCACGAAGCGCCTTGCGGAGAGCTTTTTGAAACAAGTCGAAGCGCGCGGGGAATATGAGATCGAGCGCCTGACGCTGATGGACGAGAACCTCGCCTGCCTGATGGAAGGGTTCTTCGCGCAGCGGCAGGAGCTGCTCGTAACCGACCCGGAGCGCAAGGGACCGCGTTTCCGCTACGCGCACGGGTTCGCCGAGGCGGACCGCATCGTGATCGCGGCGCCCTTTTGGGACCTGAGCTTCCCGGCGCTGCTGAAGATCTACATCGAGAACGTCAACGTGGACGGCATCACCTTCCGCTGCGATGAAACCGGCGTATACGGTCTGTGCAAGGCGAAGGAACTGCTGTACATCACCACGCGCGGCGCCGATTTCACCGGCGAAGACGAATACCTCGAGCAGGCGTTCCCGTATCTCGAGAGCTTCTGCCAATACGTCGGCATCGAACGCTTCCGCGGCGTTTCCGCAGACGGGCTCGACCTCGGGCTCGAACCGGTGGACGAGCTGCTCGCCCGGGCGGAAGCGGAACTGACGGAGATCGCAAAGGAATTCTGAGCCGCTGCGGCGGTCCACGACCATATCACGACACGGAGGCAGAATATGGAAGGTCTTTCCCAAGAGGTCCTTCAGGCGGAACGGTCGCTCATCATCGCGCGGCGCCGTCTGCATGAACACGCGGAGATCTCGTTCCGCGAATACGAAACGACCCTGTGGCTCGAAACACAGCTGAACGCCATCCCGAACGTGCGGACGGAGCGGGTGACGAAAACGGGCGTCATCGCGAAGATCGAGGGGACGAAGCCCGGCACGCCCTATACCGTGGGCATCCGCGCGGATATCGACGCCCTGCCCATGCAGGAGGAGCCGATCGAGCCGTTCTGCTCGAAGAACGACGGCGCGATGCATTCCTGCGGACACGACGGGCATGCGGCGATCCTTCTGACGGCGGTGCGCCTTCTTGCCGAGAGCCGCGACACGTTCTGCGGTGAGGTGCGATGCTTCTTCCAGCATGCGGAGGAACTGCCGCCGGGCGGCGCGATCGAAATGGTGCGCGCGGGCGCCGCGAAGGGCGTGGACGTCATGCTGGCGCTGCACCTGTCGAGCAACTTTCCCACGGGCGCGCACGGCGTGAAGAACGGCGTGCTGACCGCAAACGTCGACAGCTTCGGCGTGGTCGTCCGCGGCAAGGGCGGACACTGCGCCTTCCCCGAGCAGTGCAAGGACCCGGTGGTCGCCGCCGCGGCGTTCATTCTGCAGGCACAGACCATCGTCGCGCGCCGCACGGCCGCGCGGGAGAGCGTGGCGCTTTCCATCTGCGAGGTCCACGGCGGCACGGCGTACAACATCATCCCGAACGAAGTGGTGCTGAACGCATCCGTGCGCACCTTCGGCAAAGAACAGCGCCGCAAGGTCCGCGAGGCGGTGCACAAGATCGCCGAGGGCGTTGCGACGGCGAACGACGTGATGATCGACATCGACTGGCTCGAAAGCTATCCCTCCGTCGAAAACGACGCGGCGCTTGCGGGCATGGCGCGCAAGCTCATCCTCGGCCGGTACGGCGAGGAGAAGCTGCTGGAGATGGAGCCCATCATGCCCGGGGAGGATTTTTCGTACTTCCTTGCCGACGGGACGCCCGGGTTCTTTTTGGAGCTCGGTTCCGGCAATGCGGATAAGGGCTGCGCGTTCCCGCACCACAACTCGAAGTACCGTATGGACGAGGACGCGCTGGCGTACGGCGTGCAGTTCGAGCTCGATGCGGTGCGCGCCCTGCTCGATGGAACGGGCAGGATCATCGGCGAAGCGAAGCGGAGCAAATGAAACTCACGCTGCTTTGCGACAACCACACCTATATCGACCGGTATTACCTCGGTGAACCTGCGTTTTCCGTGCTGATCGAGGACGGGAAAACGACCGTGCTGTTCGACACGGGGTATTCCGGCGTGTTTATCGAGAACGCGCGGCGCATGGGCATCGACCTCGCCAAGGTCACGCACATCGTGCTGTCGCACGGGCACAACGACCATACGGGCGGTCTTGCGGAGTACCGCAAACGCTTTGCGCAACCGGTCACGCTCGTGGCGCACCCCGCGGTGTTCGCGCGGCGCCGCTGCGATGGGCTGGAGGTCGGCTCCCCAATAGGACCGGAGGAGCTCGGGGAGAACACCCGGACGGTGCTCCGAAAGGAACCGATTTGGCTGACGGAGCGCATCTGCTTTCTCGGGGAGATCCCGCGGGGGTATCCCTTTGAATGCGGAAGGAGCGTGGGCGAACGCTTTGCGGACGGAGCCGCGGTGCCGGACGACCTGCCCGACGATACGGCCCTTGCGCTCCGCACGGAGGAGGGCTTGTTTTTGCTGACCGGCTGTGCGCACGCGGGCGTGGCGAACACCCTGCGGTATGCGCTTGAGGTCACAGGGGAACGGCGCGTTGCGGCCGTGATGGGCGGCATGCACCTGTTTGAAACGGACGACGATTTCCGCTCCTGCATGCGGGAGCTCAAACGGCTCGGCACGGAGCGGCTCATTCCCTGCCATTGCACATCGCTTGCGGTCAAAGCGGCGATGACGGCGGAATTCGACACGGCGGAGGCGGGCGTCGGGATGACGCTGACGCTCGGCCGGTAACGGATTTGAAGGAAACGCATGGAGAGAAGACGACAGACAAGGATCGAAAGAGAACGGCAAAGCATCCGGCGGCTGCGGACGGCGCGGCGCACGGTATCCTATATCCTATCGAAGATGATCGCGCTGATCGCGATCGTCTCGCTTTGCGTGCTCGCGTTTTTGACGACGGAGCGCATGGCGAACCTGTACATCCTCGTGACGGAGGGCATGACGCTGCGCGCGCAGTGCGCCATCGGCGAGGGAGACGAACAACAGCTGGAGTATTATTTCACGGCGAACGCCATCCGGAACGACGAAAAGCTCAATTCGCCCGTGTTTTCGCGCTATGAGTTCACGGGGTATAATTACGACCTGAGCGTGGAGGGCATTTCCGTTTGGCCGTGGTCGACGACGGCGACCGTGACGGCGGTGGAAACGATGGGGCTCAAGGGCAACATCAAGGCGGAGTTCATCGACGACGAGAAGACCGCGGCGGACTACCCCCTGCCCGAATGGGAGACCTGCAGGCTCGAGATCCTGTTCGTGTTCAACGGCACGCGCTGGTATATCGCGAACATCGCGATCGTGGAGCGGAAGCCCGCGACCGCACCGCTGCTCACGCCCGACCCGAATGCGACCGTACTGCCGATGGCAACGCCCACACCGTCTCCGGACGTCGTGATGCTGGGCTGAGGAACGACGATGGACCTGAAAACACTTTACGGCAAAGAATGCCCTCTGATCCTCGCGCCGCTCGCGGGGTATACCGACCCCGTGTACCGCACGCTGTGCCGCCGCAACGGCTGCGACATGGCGGTGACCGAGATGGTGAGCGCCAAGGGACTGCTGTTTGCGAACGAAAACACGCTGGAGCTGCTCGATACGCTCCCCGAGGAACGCCCCGTATCCGCGCAGCTGTTCGGACACGAGCCCGAGATCATGGCGGAAGCGGTGCGGCGCACCGCGGAGCGGATGGGCGATGCGCTGTGCGCCATCGACATCAACATGGGGTGCCCCGCGCGGAAGATCGTTTCGAACGGGGACGGCAGCGCGCTGCTGAACGACCTGCCGCTGGCGGGACGGCTGATGGAAGCCGCGGTCAAGGCATCATCGGTGCCGGTCACGGTCAAGATGCGGCTCGGACCGGACGAGACCCTGTTCGTGGCGCCGGAGCTTGCGCGCATCGCGGAGCAGAGCGGCGTCGCCGCGGTCGCCGTGCATGGCAGGACGCGCGTGCAGCAGTACATGGGCAAGGCGGATTACGGAAAGATCGCCCTGGTGAAACAGGCGGTCAGCATCCCCGTGATCGGAAACGGCGACGTGACGGACGCGGAAAGCGCCCTCAAAATGCTCCGTGAGACCGGCTGCGACGGCGTGATGATCGGACGCGGCGCGCTCGGCAACCCGTGGATATTCCGCGAGATCCGCGCAGTGCTCGACGGGGAGGAACCCGTGCCGCCGACGGACGCCGAACGGGCGGAAACGGCGCTGACGCACCTGTGCATGGCGGTGGAACGTGAGGGACGCCGCGGGCTCGTCGAACTGCGGAAACACCTGTGTCATTACTTTCACGGCGTGCGGGGCGCGGCGCAGATCCGGACGAAGCTGCAGACCGCCGAAACACCCGAGGAAACCGAGCGGATATTACTTGACACCTTCCGCACGTAAAATTATAATTATCGTTATATATGGTCTGTAATAAGGGAGGATTCGGTTATGGCTGAGATCTGGCTTACCGCTGAAGAATTTGAGAATCGGAAGCAGCGCCTTGAGTATATGAAAAACGAAGGACGTCTCGCGATCGCGGAAGCGCTGAAGGAAGCGCGCGCGCAGGGCGACCTTTCCGAAAACGCGGAGTACGATGCCGCGAAAGACGAGCAGGCGAAGATGGAGTACGACATCCAGCAGCTCGAAGAAGAACTGAAGAACGCGAAGATCATCGATGAGAGCAACGTCGACAAGAAGACCATCGGCGTCGGCGCGACCGTTGAGATCGAGTTCGTCAACCTGGGCATGACCCAGACCTACCGTATCGTCGGTTCCGCAGAGGCGGATCCGTTCGAGAACCGCATTTCCAACGAGTCCCCCATCGGCGCGGCGTTGCTGGGCCACAAGGCGAAGGACACCATCGAAGTGCAGACGCCGAGCGGCCTGCAGAAGGTCCGCGTCCTGCGCATCGAGCGATAACGAAACACCGCGGGGCAATTGCCCCGCTTTTTTGAAGAAGAGGAGAAAGGAAAGCACATGGAACAGAACAACACGCCCGTCACCGCGGAAGAGCTCTCCGAGCTGTTGCAGATCCGCCGTGACAAGCTGACCGAGCTGCAGCAGGCCGGCAAGAACCCCTACGCCATCACGAAGTTCGACCAGACGGCGCACTCCAAGCAGATCGCAGAGAACTACGATGCCCTCGAGGGCAAGGAGGTCCGCATCGCGGGCCGCATGACGTCCCGCCGCATCATGGGCAAGGCGAGCTTTGCGCACCTGCTCGACGGCGAAGGCGATATCCAGTTCTACATCAAGCGCGACGACGTCGGCGAAGAGGCTTACAACGGCTTCAAGAAGATGATGGACATCGGCGACATCGTCGGCGTGACGGGTCTCGTTTTCAAAACGAAGACCGGTGAGATCTCCGTCCACGCGACCGAGATCGAACTGCTTTCCAAGTCCCTCCGTCCCCTGCCGGAGAAGTTCCACGGATTGACCGACAAGGAACAGCGCTACCGTCAGCGTTATGTCGACCTGATCGCGAACCCCGAGGTGAAGGACACCTTCATCAAGCGCTCGAAGATCATGCGCGAGCTGCGCGCGTTCCTCGACGGCGAGGGATTCCTCGAGGTCGAAACGCCGGTGCTGACCCCGTTTGAGATCGGTGCTTCCGCACGCCCGTTCTACACCCACCACAACTCCCTCGACATCGACATGGTGCTCCGCATCGAGACCGAGCTCTACCTCAAGCGCCTGATCGTCGGCGGCATGGAGCGTGTGTATGAGGTCGGCCGTATCTTCCGCAACGAGGGTATGGACGTCAAGCACAACCCCGAGTTCACCAGCATCGAGCTGTATCAGTCCTACACCGATTTCCGCGGCATGATGGACATCGTCGAGCGTATGATGAAGACCGTCACCATGAACGTGTGCGGCACGCTTGAGATCCCCTATCAGGGTCACATCATCGACATCGGTCACTGGGAGCGCCTCACCATGAAGGAGGCGGTCAAGAAGTACTCCGGCGTCGACTTCGACGCGATCGCGACCGATGAAGAAGCCATCGCCGTTGCGAAGGAGCACAACGTCGGTCTGCCCGAGGTGCCCACGAAGGGCGCGATCCTCGCCGAGTTCTTCGACGCGTTCGTCGAGGAGAAGCTCATCCAGCCGACCTTCATCTACGATTACCCCGTCGAGATCAGTCCGCTTGCAAAGCGCAAGCCGGATGATCCGATGTTCACGGAGCGTTTCGAGTACTTCATCAACGCGACCGAGTTCGGCAACGCATTCAGCGAGCTGAACGACCCGATCGACCAGCGCGCCCGCTTTGAAAAGCAGGTCGCGGAGCGCAAGGCACTCGACCCGAACTGCCGCGCCCAGGTCGATTACGACTTCATCAACGCGCTCGAGTACGGCATGCCGCCGACGGGCGGTCTCGGCTTCGGCGTCGACCGTCTCGTGATGCTGCTGACCAACAGCGATTCCATCCGCGATGTGCTGCTCTTCCCGACGATGAAGCCCGAGGGCAAGGGCGCAGGCGCGCAGAAGCCCGCCGAAACCGCTGCGGAAGCCCCCGCCCAGGAGACCGCTTGCGAAGCCGCGCCGGTCGCCGCCGAGCCCATCGACTTCTCCAAGGTCGAGATCGAGCCGCTGTTCTCCGAGTTTGTCGACTTCGAGACCTTCTCCAAGAGCGATTTCCGCGCCGTGAAGGTCAAGGAGTGCGCCGCGGTGAAGAAGTCCAAGAAGCTGCTGCAGTTCACGCTGGACGACGGCACGGGCACCGACCGCACGATCCTTTCCGGCATCCACGCCTTCTACGAGCCCGAAGAGCTCGTCGGCAAGACGCTCATCGCCATCACGAACCTGCCGCCGCGCCCCATGATGGGCATCGAGTCCTGCGGCATGCTGCTTTCCGCCATCCACAACGAGGAGGGCGAGGAGAAGCTCCACCTGCTGATGGTCGACGACCACATCCCCGCCGGCGCGAAGCTGTACTGAGCTTTGCGGCGACCGGAACGAACCGAATGACAGACACCCCCGCAAGGAACGGCTTGCGGGGGTGTTTTGCGTCTTTGTGCAATGGGAGAGGGAATCGGTATGCCGCATGCCGGACAAACCGCTGCAAAGTCATGCGTTTTGAACGGAAATATATTGAAATGTCATAAAATTGAAAAGGATAATTATTGAAAAGTCATGAATACTGTGCAAAAATAGTGTTGAAAAGTCATGCGGAGGTTTGTTGCGATGCTGTACCGAAAAATCGAACGCCTAATCGAGGAGCATCTTCTTTCGGATACGCAAAAGGTCCTGCTGATCGACGGGGCGCGTCAGGTCGGAAAAACATATATCGTCCGGCATGTCGGGCAACGACTGTTTCCGAATTACATCGAACTCAATATGGTCGAAGATTCTTTGGGAGAACGGCTGTTCGAAAATATCCGCAGCGTGGATGATTTTTATCTCCGCGTCAGCATGCTGCAAGGCGACAAGATGAGGGAAAAGGGAAAGACCCTGATTTTCATCGATGAGATCCAGGTGTATCCGCAATTACTGGCATTGCTCAAATTCTTGGCGCAGGAGGGGCGATTTACCTATATCGCGAGCGGCTCGTTGCTCGGTGTGACGCTCGCGCAGACCACATCGATCCCCATGGGGAGTATCCGCAAAGTGCGGATGTATCCGTTGGATTTCGAAGAATTTTTATATGCCAACGGCATGAACGAAACGGTCATCGGGGTGCTGCGGGAAAAATTCGAAAAGCTCGAACCTGCGGATGAGGCAACGCACCGGAAACTGATGGACTTGTTCCGGAAATACCTGATCGTCGGCGGTTTGCCGGATGCGGTGAACGCCTATCTCGAAACCAAAAACATCCAAGCGGTGCGCGCGGTGCAGAAAGAGATTTGCGAGTACTATGCTGCGGATGCCTCGAAGTACGACCGGGAAAACAAGCTGAAGATCCGCAGGGTCTACGATCTGATCCCATCCAATATGGAAAACAAGAAGAAACGGGTCGTTGCACAGAGTATCGAAAACAAACGAGGGAAAAGCTTCCGCGATTATTCGGATGAATTCGATTACCTCACCGGCGCGGGGATCGCACTGCAGGTCCGTGCGGTTTCCAATCCCGTTTTTCCGTTGATCGAATCCTCGGGGAAGAACCTGCTGAAGCTGTATCTGAACGATGTCGGCTTGCTGACAGGGGTACTGTATGGACATAATATCCGCGCGGTACTGGAAGACGAGCGAAGCATCAACCTCGGCTCCGTATACGAAACGGTTGTTGCAAGCGAACTGACGGCACACGGATACCCGTTGTATTATTACGACAACCGCAAGCGGGGCGAGGTGGATTACCTAATCGATGACTACGGTACATTGTCGGTGGCGCCGATCGAAGTCAAATCGGGCAAGGATTATACGGTACACAGCGCGCTGAATGCTTTTGTGCAAAATGAGGAGTATCACATCCGCAGAGCGTTTGTGGTTTCCAACGAACGGGAGATCACCGTGAAAGGGAAGATCGTCTATCTTCCGATTTACGATATCATGTTCCTTCGCGCGGATGCCGGTGACGGTACGGGCACGTTTTGACGGTTGCGAAAAGGACGGGAAACATATGATCTGCCCCTATTGCGGAAAAGAAATGACCAAAGGGTACATCCAATCCCGGGACGGCGTCTATTGGACGGCAAAGAAGCAGCTCGTGCCGGCACTGTCGTTTTTCGGAAAGGATGCGCTGTGCCTTGCGAACACCGGTGACGGGAAGACCACGGTCGCGGAGGCGCACAAGTGCGCGGACTGCGGGAAGATCGTGATCGACCTCGCGGGGAGGCCGGAATGAACTTGTCACCGAAGGAACTGTACGACAGACTGCGTGCGGAATACGGTACGCCCGCGTGGTGGTCGGAGGACCCGTATGAGGTGTTGGTGCAGGCGATCCTCGTGCAGAAAACGGGCTGGGAAAATGTGAAGAAGACGACGGCGAAAATGGGGGCTCTGCCGGAGCCGGCAACCATCGCCGCAATGCCCGCGGAAACGCTTGAGGCGCATATCCGCCCGTGCGGCTTTGCCAAGGGGAAGGCGCGGGCGATTTTGGGTGTGACGGAGTGGTATGCGGGCTTCGGATATGATGCTGCACTTGTGATGGAACGGGATACGGAGACGCTGCGGAAGGAACTGCTCGCGCTGAGGGGTATCGGTGCCGAAACGGCGGATGTGATGCTGGTGTACGCGTTCCGCAAGCCGTCGTTCATCATCGACGCGTACACGCGGCGGCTCATGGAGCGGCTCGGGTACGGGTTCCGTACGGATGCGGAGCTTCGCGCTTTCTTCGAAGCGGGGCTGCCGCGGGATGCGGCGGTGTACGGCACCCTGCATTGGCTCATTCTCGACCATGGGGTCGCGCACTGCAGGAAGACGCCCGTGTGCGAAACCTGCCCCTTGGCAGCGGAATGCGCGCATGCGTGAACCGAAAGAAAGAGATCGGATGGGGTCGGAACGACCCGAAAGGAAAGGAAATGGAACGGAAATATCAATACGGAACGGCGGAAAACAAGGCGTTTCTCGCGGAACTGCGCACGGGACTCATCGCGTTCGGAAGGAACTTCCCTTCGCCGGGCGGCAGCTCGTGGCACCTCGGCAACGACGGAACGCCGCGTAAGGAAAAGGACCGCATGACCTACGTGACCTGCCGCATGGCACATGTGTATTCCATCGGCGCCATGCTCGGGTATCCTGAGTGTGAGCCGCTTGTGGATGAAGCGCTGCGTGCACTGAACGGGGAACTGTACGATGCGGAGCACGGCGGTTGGTATCCCGGGCTGCATGCGGACGGAACGCCGCTGCCGGATAAGCTGTGCTATGCGCATGCTTTTGTGATCCTCGCGGCGTCGTCGGCGATGCTCATCGGCAGACCGGGCGCGAAGGAACTGTTCGACCTTGCGACCGCGACCTACGACAGGTATTTCTGGAACGAGGACGAGGGGCTTTCCGCGGATTATTGGAATACGGCGTTCACGGAGTGTGCGGCATACCGCGGACTGAACGCGAACATGCACACCGTGGAGGCTTTCCTTGCGGCGGCGGATGTCACGGGGGAGGAGAAGTACCGTGTCCGCGCGGGGCGCATCATCGCGCATGTGCTCGGTTGGGCGCGGGAGAACGATTGGCGCCTGCCGGAACATTACGCTGCGGACTGGACACCGCTGTACGATTTCAACAGCGAAAAAAAGGACGACCCGTTCAAGCCCTACGGCGCAACGCCCGGACACGGGCTCGAATGGTCACGGCTCATCGCACAGTGGGCGCTCTCGGCGTACCCCGGGGAGCCGGAGAAAGCGGCGCCGTACCTCGAAGCCGCGGAGCGGCTGTTCGAACGGGCACTGGAGGACGCGTGGGACTGCGATGGTGCGCCGGGCATCGTCTACACGACCGATTGGGACGGAAGCCCCTGCGTTCACGACCGGATGCACTGGGTGCTGATGGAGGCGATCGACACGGCGGCGGTGCTGTACCGGCTGACGGAGAAGGAGCGCTTCGCCGGATGGTACGCAAAGCTTATGGGCTACATGGACGCTTGCGTCGTCGATCACGCGGAAGGCTCGTTTTTCCATCAGTTGGACCGGGAGAACCGTCCGATCGCGACGGTTTGGGACGGAAAGGACGACCTGTACCACGCCTTCCAGATGACGTTGATCCCCTACCTCGACACCCCGGAGCTTTCCGTCGCGCCGGCGGTGCTGCGGGCAACGCGGAAATAATCGGAAAACGAAAGATCCCCCGGCAACGACCGTTGCCGGGGGATCTGTTTTGGGACATTCAGGATTCTTTCGGGATAAACTGCGTTGAACTTTCGATGGTCAGGCTTGCGCTGATGGTCACATCGTCCGCAGGGGCACCCGTGAGCGCTTTCAACAACTGCTCGGCGCAGCATCTGCCGATTTTCCGGTCGGGAGAAGCGATGCTGGTGAGCTTCGGTGAAATGACTTTGGCGATCAGATCGCAGTCCAGACAGACGAGGGAGACCTGCGCGGGGACGCCGATTCCCTGTTCGGTCAAGGAGTTGAGAACGCCGGCGCCGCAACGGTCGTTCGGTGTGATGAACGCATCGAAATCAACGCCTTTTCCCAACAGTTCTCTGGCGGCGGCATATCCGGAATCGTAGCTGAAACCGCCGAATGTGATAAGCGAGGGATCGGGCTCGAGACCGAATTCGCGCAGGGCCCTGCAATATCCCGCATAACTGTCGTGGGCGGTGTATTTTCCGGGGTCCGAAGTTTCGTATTCCGCAAGGAAGGTGCCGTAATCCCGCAGCTTGTTTGCCCAATAGTAAACGATCAGCGCGATGCGTCGGCGTCCGAGTCGCAGCAGATACCGCGTGGACAGGTAGGCGGCCTCCTCAAAATCGAGATGGACGTGGATCAGACCCTCTGCGATGTGGCGGGGACCGGTCACGACGATGGGAAATCCCTCGGGAAACGCGCACAGCGTCCGCGGATCGCGGTCGGTGACGGGTGCGAGGATGAGCCCACAGGCGTTTTCCGCTGCTGCGGCTTCCAGACAGCGCAGTTCCTTTTCCGGGTCGGAATCCGACAGGTGCAGGGAAACCGAGTACCCGGCCTGCTCGGCGACCTCGAGGATCCCCGTGACGGTGTGGGAATAATAGGTGTTGCCGATGCCGGGAACGATCACGGCAATGGTCTTGCGGGCTTCGGGAACCTTCAACGGATATCCGGTTTCCTTCGCAAGACGAAGAATGCGTTTACGGGTCTCGGCGTCGACGGCGGTGCTGCCGTTCAAAGCGCGGGACGCTGTGGCGGGGGAAACGCCTGCCAGGGCGGCAAGCGTGCGGATGTTGACAGATTTGGTTTTGCGCATGACGTTCACCTCCTCATCGGATGAAAACAGTATAAAACGAATCGTTCGCGAAAGCAACGGCGAATATGAAACAGTTTCAAAATAATTCGGAATTCCATGAGACGAAAATGGGTTGACACTGGGAAGAACCGAGATTAGAATGAAAACAAACAAGAAAAACGAGGAACAAACAATCTTTTCCGGAAATCAAATCCTATCATTTCGGAATATCTGGTGAAACAAAATGAAACAGAATGAAATCATGTTCGATGCGGCTTTGACGGACATCGCCGGCAAGGCGGATGCGCAAAGTCTGAACCGTTGGGTCGGTGAGATCCTCGGGAACGAAACCTGCGGTTTGAAGGACCGCACGTATCATGCGGTGTTCCGCGGTACGGATATCGACGGCGCGGAAACGCTGATCGGCGCTTGCGGACGCTTGTGCGGGTTTCGGATTTATGTGTCGCATAGCGGGATCGAAGCGGTGCTGGACCTGCCGGATGGCAGCCGCGAGACGGTGTCCGAACCCGCGCGCTATGAGACCGTTCCCTTCGGCGCGGTGTTCGCGGTGTTGAACCGGATGCACGGGCGGCTGAAAGAGCTCATTCCGGCGGAATTCGGCGATGTGCCCGTCATCGGCGGCATCGAGAGCGTGTTCCTCACCGACGAACCGCAACGGATCGCGGATTATTACCTTCCGGAACTTGTTTGCTTCGGCGCGGCACCGCGCTTCCGCATGTTCCGCGCGTCGCATTTGGCGGCGGACTTGACCTTGCCGCAGGACGGTACAGCGGAACCCTACCGGACGGGCTGCAAGGTGATTGCCGAGGCGCAGTATCCCGACCGCGACCGGTACATGGAAAAAATGCCGGAGATCCTGGGGCTTTTGAAAAGCGATGTGCTTCAAAAGATCGTCGTTTCGCGGATGGATGAGGTCCGGCCCGAAGGTTTCGATCTGTACGATTTCACGGCGTATCTGCTGGACCGCTATTATCAGGAATATTTCTATTGCTTCGGTCACGGCGACGGAACGGTGTGGACCGGGATCTCCCCCGAAGTGATCATGAAACAACGCGGGACCCGTGCGATGACGAAACCTCTGGCGGGGACACGGAAAAAGACGGGAGATCCCGAGGAAGACGCGCGGCTGCGCGAGGACCTCGTTTCCACGGAGAAGGATATCGTGGAACATGAGCACGCGCTCTATCACATGTACGATCAACTGAAAGGCGCGGACATCGGTGCGGTCGAGATACTGAAAAACAAAGCCGTTCTGGAGACCCCGTACACACTGCACCTGATGAGTGAGCTTTCGGTCGCGCTGAAGCCGGGCAAGACGCCGTTCGATATGATCGGCGCGCTGTATCCGCCGGCAACGATCTGGGGGATCCCGGTCGACGAAACGGAACGGGCATTGCCGTTGATCGAGAATTACCGGCGCGGATTTTTTACCGGCGTGTTCGGTTATTTCACCGCGAACGGTGACGCGAACACGGCGCTTGTGATCCGCTCCTGCAGTATCACCGGAGACAAAGTCCGCATCTATGCCGGCGGCGGAGTGGTCAAATACTCCGTTCCCGAAGACGAGTTCGATGAGACCGTCAACAAAATGCGCCCCATCCGGAGTTATTTCGGCGCGTAACCCGGAAAATCACACGGAATAAAGTTGAAGCGTCAAAAAATATATTATATAATGGAAATCGTATCCCTCGCGGGGGATAACAAAAAACAAAGAGAGGAAAAGAAACATGAAAAAGACCATCGCGCTGCTGCTCTGTCTGATGATGACGCTCAGCATCTTCGGCGTTGCGACCGCCGAGGGCGAAGTATCCTCACGGGATACCGCAGTGATCGTTACGGCTTACGACCCCGGTCGTCTCCGCAGCGATACGATGAACAACCTCGCAAGTATGACCTACAACCGTCTGGTGTACGATTACCTGTTCACCAGAAACACCACCGGTTCGTACGACCCGTGCCTCTGCGTGGATTACACGATGGATGAGGACAACATGGGCACCACGCTGAAGCTCCGCGAGAACGTCAAGTTCCACGACGGCAACGTGATGACCGCGGAGGACGTTCTGTTCTCCCTGATCGCAGGCAAAAACGACACCTCTTCGGGCAGCCAGCTCGCGTTCATCGACTTCGACGCTTCCAAGGTGGTCGATGACAACACTCTCTACCTGAAATTCAACAAGCTGAACGGCGTTTGGCAGAGCGCGTTCATCGCCATCGGAATCATCGAGAAGGCGGCGTATGAAGCGGCACCCTCCGTGGATGAGTTCTACCTCGACCCGATGACCACGGCGGCTTACGTGCTGACCGACTGGGTCTCCGGCTCCAGCATGACGTTCAAGGCGTTCCCCGAGCACTGGTACGGCGCGCCGAAGATCGAGAACATCGTCGTCAACATCATCACCGAGGATTCCGTCGGTCTGATGGAACTGCAGACCGGTGGTGCGGACCTGCTGTTCAACCTGTCCATGGAAAACTACAACATGGCTTGCATGTTCCCGGATGTGACCGGCTATGACAAACAGCCCAGCACGGTCAACGTCTTCCTCGGCTGCAACCTGATGAACGAAGCACTCGCCAAGCCCGAAGTCCGCAAAGCGCTTGCGTATGCGGTCGATTGGGAGAAGATCTGCATCGGTGCGTTCGACGGCGCTGCGGAGCCCTGCAACAGCCCGCTCGGCAAGAACGCGTTCGGTTACGATCCCATCTGGGAGACCGATTACCCCTATGCTTACAACCCCGAAAAGGCCAAGGAACTGCTGAAGGAAGCCGGCTATGAGAACGGTCTCGCGCTGCGCGTCCTCGTTGATGAGACCCCGGCCCGTGTTCTGATGGCGGAACAGCTGTACAACATGCTGGCGGAAGTCGGCATCACGCTGACCATCGACAAGCACGATATGGCGACGACGAACGACATCGTTTCCAACCAGAAGGATCAGTACGATCTCTATATCCGCGGTGCATACAACAACACCGGCGACATCGTGACCTTCCTCGCGACCTCGATGGGCTTCACGGCGATCAACGTTTCCGCGGATCCCGAGAACGGTCCCCGTTACACCGATTACCTCGAGCGCATCTCCTCCGAAATGGATATGGAGACCCGTGCGGGTATCTACAAGGATTTC
Source organism: Clostridia bacterium (assembly GCA_030526425.1). GTDB lineage: Bacteria > Bacillota > Clostridia > Christensenellales > CAG-138 > CAG-1024. Next base: position 82,971 of record JAUNCT010000002.1, on the reverse strand, counting down.
CAGAAGGACTTCCTCGAGAACATGATGTATTGGCAGCCCGGTGCGCAGATGAAGATCTTTGCGGCCTTCAACAGCGCGCTGAAGGGTGTTGAGATGCCCGGCGAATACTGGATCTGGAACAACGCTTACTTTGAGTGAGCCGACCGCCGGCTTTGCCGGAAACCGATAAGAACAAACGGGACTGCGTCCTTTCGGGCGCAGTCCCGGTCATAAACAGGAAAGGAAAGCCTTATGCTTCGTTATTTTTTGAAGCGCATCGTAGCATTGATCCCTGTCCTGCTCGCGGTGTCCTTTTTGATTTTCACGATGATGTACCTGACGCCGGGCGACCCCGCGACGATGGTACTCGGCGACCAGGCATCGCCGGAGCAGCTCGCCGAATGGCGTGCGGCGCGCGACCTGGACAAGCCGTTTTTGCAACAGTTCGGAAGCTATATCTGGAAGATCGTCGCACACGGCGACTTCGGAATTTCATATAAAACGGGAAAGAACGTGACCCAGTCGCTGCTGGAACGTTTCCCGACGACCTTTGTTCTCGCGGTCGCGACCTGCATCATCGCAAGCGTGCTCGGCGTACTGCTGGGGATCCTTGCGGCGAACCGGCAAAACACCTGGGTCGACAGCCTGCTGCGTGTTTTCGGTATGGCGGGCGTGTCGATGCCGATATTCTGGTTGGGCTTATTGATGATCATGTGGTTCGCGGTCAAAATGCACTGGTTCCCGGTGTCCGGCTGGAAGGGACCACAATATGTCGTCCTGCCCGCGGTCACGATGGGGCTGACCTTCATGGCGAACCTGCTGAGAACGACCCGCTCCTCGATGCTGGACTGCGTGCGTCAGGACTATGTCACGACGGCGCGCGCCAAGGGACAGAAGGAAAGCGTCATCACGTACCATCACGTGCTGATGAACGCGCTCATTCCGATCATCACCGCCGCAGGCAGCACCTTCGGCATCGCGCTGTGCGGCGCGGTCGTTACCGAGCAGACCTTCTCGATCCCCGGTCTCGGTACGCTGATGGTGAGTGCGATCTCGACGCGTGACTATCCGCTGGTGCGCGGAAGCGTTCTGCTTCTGGCGGTCAGCTTCTCCGTGGTGAACCTGCTGATGGATATGCTCTATGCCGCGGTCGACCCGCGCGTCAAAGCGCAGTTTGCCGCAAAGGGCGGAAAACGCAAGAAAAAGGAGACCGCGGAGCAATGAAACAGAAAAACAACTCCATCAAGCGCAGGAGCATGTGGGGAGAGGTCGCCATCCGTTTCATGAGAAAACCGAGCGCGGTGATCGGTCTTGCGATCATCGTGATCGTCGTGCTCGCGTGTCTGCTGGCGCCGGTCATCGCCCCGTACGGGTATGATGAACAGGACGTCATGCGCAAGTTCACCGAGCCGTGCCGCGAATTCCTGTTCGGAACGGACAACCTCGGAAGAGACATCTTCTCCCGCTTGCTGTACGGTGGACGCATTTCGTTGATGGTCGGTTTCGTGTCGGCTTCCGTTGCGGCGGTGTTCGGCGTCATTCTCGGCGCGATCGCCGCATTTTACGGCAAAAGAACGGACAACATCATCATGCGCATTCTCGATGTGTTCATGGCGCTGCCGCAGACCCTGCTCGCGATCGTGATCTCCGCAATGATCGGCACCGGCATCAAGGGCGCGATCATTGCCGTCACCGTTGCGACGATCCCGCGGTACGCGCAGGCTGTCCGCGCGCCGATCCTCGCCATCCGCAACCAGGAGTTCGTCGAAGCCGCGTTCGCGATCGATGCCAAGGATTCGCGGATCATTCTGAAACACATCCTGCCGAACGTGCTGAGTCCGATCATCGTACAGGTGACGATGGGCGTCGGCAACGCGATCACGATGGCGGCGTCGCTGAGCTTTCTCGGCCTGGGTGTGCAGCCGCCCTTCCCTGAGTGGGGCGCGATGCTTTCCGCAGCGCGTATGTACATCCTTCAGCACGGATATATGGTCACGTTCCCCGGTTTGTGCATCGCTCTTGTCGTGCTCTCCCTGAACCTGATGGGAGACGGTCTCAGAGACGCGCTCGACCCGCGTTGGAAGGACTGAGGAGGTATCGGTATGAGTGAAACGATTCTCGAAATCAAAGACCTGAGCATCGTTTACCGTTCGAAAGATCTCGGCAATTGCCGGGCGGTGAACAATGTCGGTTTTCAATTGAAGAAGGGGCATACGCTCGGACTGGTCGGCGAGACCGGTGCGGGCAAGACCACGATCGCCAAGGGCATCCTGCGGATCCTCCCGGTGCCGCAGGGCGTCGTCACGAACGGCACGGTGCTGTTCGAAGGCGAGGATATTTACAAGAAGAGCGATTCGGAAATGCGGGCGATCCGCGGCAAGAAGATCTCCATGATCTTCCAGGATCCGATGACCGCGCTGAACCCAATCGATACCGTCGGCGAGCAGATCGCCGAGGTCATCCGCTTGCATACCAAGGGCATCAGCCGCAAGGAAGCCATGCTGAAAGCGGTTGAGATGCTGGAAACCGTCGGCATCCCCGGGGCGCGCGCTTCGGAGTACCCGCACCAGTTTTCCGGCGGCATGAAGCAGCGCGTCGTCATCGCGATGGCGCTGGCGTGCACCCCGGAACTGCTGATCGCCGACGAGCCCACCACCGCGCTGGATGTGACGATCCAGGCGCAGGTGCTCGATATGATGAACGACCTGAAGGAACGGCTCGGCACCTCGATGATTTTGATCACGCACGACCTCGGCGTCGTTGCGGAGATGTGCGATGAGGTCGCGGTCATTTACGCGGGTGAAGTCGTGGAGATCGGCACCGCGCGGGATATCTTCAAATCCGTTGCGCACCCGTATACCATCGGTCTTTTCGAATCGCTGCCGAACCTGAATTCGGACAGTAAGCGCCTGAAGCTGATCCCCGGATTGATGCCGGACCCGACCGATTTGCCCAAGGGCTGCAAATTCGCGCCGCGCTGTGCGCATTGCACGGAAGCCTGCACGCAACAGGAAATCCCGCTGACAGAGGTCGCGCCGGGGCATTACTGCCGTTGCCTGCGACCCATCGGAACAGGAGAGAACAAATGAGCACGATCCTTGAGGTCAAAGACCTGAAAAAATATTTCAAAGTCGGCGCGGGGACCTTGCATGCGGTGGACGGTGTCGATTTTGCGATCGAAGAGGGAAAGACGCTTGGCGTGGTCGGCGAATCCGGCTGCGGCAAGTCGACCCTCGGCAGGGTGATCCTCCACCTGCTCGACAACACCGGCGGGCGGATCCTCTACAAGGGCGAAGATATCACCAATGTGGACCGCAAGAAGCTTTCCGCACTCCGCAAAGAGATGCAGATGGTTTTTCAGGATCCCTTTTCCAGCCTGAATCCGCGGATGACGGTTTACCAGACCATCGCGGAACCGATGCAGATCGCCGGCGGATATTCCAAGGCGGAGATCGAAAAACGCGTCGGTGAAATGATGGACACCGTCGGTCTTGCGGAACGTTTCGTCAACAGCTACCCCCACGAGCTCGACGGCGGCAGAAGACAGCGCATCGGCATCGCCCGCGCGCTGGTCCTCAACCCGAAGTTCGTCGTGTGCGACGAACCGGTATCCGCGCTCGATGTTTCCATTCAGGCGCAGGTCCTGAATCTGATGCTGGATATCCAGGAGCAGATGGGGTTGACCTACATTTTCATCACGCACGATCTTTCCGTCGTCAAATACATTTCCAACGATATCCTCGTGATGTACCTCGGACAGATGGTGGAAAAAGCGCCGTCCGAAGAACTGTTCAAAAACCGCCTGCATCCTTACACGAAGGCGCTGATCAGCGCGGTACCCGTTCCGGATATCGACCACAAACGGGACCGTATCCGTCTGAAGGGCGAATTGACGAGCCCGATCGACCCGAAGCCCGGCTGCCGTTTCGCGGCGCGCTGCATGTACGCGAAGCCCGAGTGCTTTGCGCGCGATCCCGAGATCCGCGAGGTCCTGCCCGGACATTTCGTGCGGTGCCATTTCGTCGATGAGATCAACGGGCTGTGACGGCGGGCGGAGGTGAAAACCGAGCTATGGAAGCAAAAGAAACAAGGACCGCGGAGAACGGTTTCAAGTACGCCGTGGCGGAACGACGCGTTCCCGCAGGCGGGCTGACGCCGCTCGCGGTGCTCAAAAGGGCGATGACTGCGGACGACCGGGTGTTCGTGCTCGAAAAGTGCCCGACGGACGCGGACGGAAAGAGCGTGTGGAACCGCTGGTCGGTGATCTGTTACGCGCCCCGGCGGGAAATCGTTTCGGAGGGCGGACAACTGCGTGTGCGGACCGGCAACGGGGAGTTCGTTTGTGTGAACGAAGACCCGGTACGGTATCTGCGGCGCGAGCTTGCGGAAAACACGCAACCCAAATCGGCGGACCCGGAGACGCCCCCGTTCCGGGGCGGTTATGCCGGTTACTTTTCCTATGAATACATCAGCCTGATCGAGCCGACCTGCACATTCGTTGCGGAGAACAGCGAAAACTACAGGGATTTTCACCTGATGTTTTTTGACAAGGTGTTTGCGTTCGACCGGGAAAAGAACATGGTCCACTGCATCTGCAATGTCCCTGCTGCGGATGAGAACGCTGCGGTGCGTGCGGAAGCCGACTTGAACACGATGCAGGCATTGCTCACGGGACCGGAACCGCAAGAGGAAAATTTCCGCATCCGCCTGAAGGGCGAAACGGAACCGCTTTACGACAGGGATGCGCACGCGCGGATGGTGGCGGCGGCAAAGGAGTATATCCAACGCGGCGATGTCGCGCAGATCGTTTTGTCCAACGGTAAGACTGTCTGTGCCGAGGGAAACCTCGTGGATACCTACGCGCGGCTGTGCGCAACGGATCCGACGCGGCATATGTGCTATTTCAAAACGGACGACGTACAGGCCGCGATGGCTTCGCCGGAACCGATCGCGTATCTCCGCAACGGCATCGTGATGACCGAGCGTCTGGCGGGGACCGTCGCACGCGGAAAGACGCCCGAAGAGGATGCGGCAAAGGCAGAAGCGTTGCGCTGCGACCCGAAATCGGTGGATGAGCACAACATGCTGGTCGACGATTCGCGGAACGAATTCGGTTTCGTATCGGAAATCGGTTCGGTCGAAGTGAGCGGATACCTGAACATCGTGCGGACTTCCCGCGTGATGTCCCTGGGCTCCACGATCACGGGAAAACTGAAACCCGAGATGACCGCGCTGGATGTGATCGACGCGATCGTCCCCTCCGGCGCGGTGTCGGGCGCCCCGAAGATCCGCGCCTGTGAGGTCATCAACGAGATCGAAGGAGACCGCCGCGGGTTGTACGGCTCCGCAGTCGGTATGATCGGCATGGACGGAGATGCGGACTTCTTCGTGTTTATCCGTTCGGCGTTCATGAAAAACGGCAAGGTCATCGTCCGTGCGGGCGGCGGTATCACCATCGACAGCGATGCGGACGAGGAATACAACGAGGTCCTGTTCAAAGCGGATGCGGTTTTGAAAGCCGTGGAACATTCCCGGGAGGCTGCGGAATGATACTGATCATCGACAACTACGACGGGTGCGCGAACAACCTGTACCAACTGGCGGGGCTGACGGATCCGGACATCCGCATCGCGCGGAACGACCGGATCGGAGTGGATGAGATCGAACGCATGGCTCCCTCGCACATCATCATCTCGGGAGGTTCCTGCAAACCCGAGAATGCGGGCGTCGGACCGGAAGCGATCCGCCGGTTCTGCGGAAAGATCCCCGTTCTCGGCGTGTGCCTCGGTTACCGCATGATCTGCGCGGCGTTCGGCGGGCAGAGCGAACCGATGGAAACGATCGCCCAAGGGAAACGGCAAACGGTGTCTTTGGATACCGCGAGCCCGCTGTTCCGCGGACTGCCGGAAACGATATCGGCGGGATTCTATCATTCGGAAACGGTATCGGAGAAAAACATCCCGCAGCAGCTGAAGCCGATCGCATGGTGCGACGGGGTTCCCGCAGGCGTCGGAAACGATGCGCTTATGCTGTACGGAACGGAGTTCCATCCGGAGTCATTCCTTTCGGAATACGGCAAGGAGATCATGGCGAATTTTCTGAAGATCGTACCGCCGAAAGTCTGAACGCAATGCGAAATACGATAGCGTTCGGATATGGTGACGATACTTGGGGCTTTTCAACGAAAATAATATATGATATAATGGAAACGATCCAAAATTCAGATGATCGCGATTACTATCGATAAGGAGCGTATATAACCAATGAACGGTAACACTTTCGGCAAACTTTTCCGTGTCACGACGACGGGCGAGAGCTATTCCGGCTGCTTCCGCAAGACCCCCGATATCCCGAAGGAGCTGTACGGCGGTCTGATCACGGTCGTGGACGGCTGCCCCGCGGGCATCAAGATCACCGCGGAAGACATCCAGAAGGAACTCGACAAGCGCAAGCCCGGTCAGTCGAAGCTCGACAGCCCGCGTAAGGAGAAGGACAAGGTCTATGTCTTCTCCGGCGTGATGGAGAACCAGCTGTCCACCGGCGCACCGATCGGCATTCTGGTCCCGAACAACGATATCGAGGACATCCACGTCGGTCAGTACCATGACTACGCGACGCAGGCGCGTCCGGGTCATGCCGAATACACCTTCATGAAGAAATACGGTCAGTATGCCGACTGGGTCGGCGCGGGCCGTGCATCCGGCCGTGAGACCGTCGGCCGCGTGGCGGGCGGTGCGGTCGCAAAGGCGATCCTCGACAAGTACGGTATCGACGTCATCGCGTATACCGTTGAGAGCCACGGCATCAAGGCCAAGCCCATCGATTACGAGACCGCGAAGGCGAACTACCGCAAGAACAACATCAACTGCCCCGACCTCGAGGCGGCAAAGCTCATGGAGGAGGATATCCTCAAAGTCCGCGAGACCGGTGAGACCTGTGGCGGCGTGGTCGAGCTGATCGTCCGCGGCGTCCCGGCGGGACTCGGCGAACCCGTTTTCGACAAGCTCGAGGCGGTCATCGCGCACGGCATCATGAGCATCGGCGCCGTCAAGGGCGTTGAGTTCGGCGCGGGCTTCGGCGTTGCAAACATGGTCGGTTCCGAGTGCAACGACGAGATGTACTGGGATAAGGAGACCGGCCGCGTCAAGTTCTACTCGAACAACGCAGGCGGCTTCCTCGGCGGCATTTCGAACGGCGATGAGATCCGCGTCCGCATGGCGGTCAAGCCCACCCCCACGGTGGACGTCGTGCAGCGCACCATCGATGTGCGCGAGGGCGGAAAGGACGTCGAACTGGCGCCCATCACCCGCCGCGACGCTTCGCTGCTGCCGCGTATCTACCCCGTTGCGGAAGCGATGGTCCGCATTGCGATCGTCGACGCGATGATGCAGTTCAAGGGCTACCGCGCGATGGAAGACCTCGACGAGATCTACGACAGAATGTAAGCCGAAACACGGCAGAGAACGGAATACCGCCCGCAACGAAACGCGGGCGGTATTTTTGCGGGAGAAGGTATGAAGGATTTGATCGTAAAGGACCGGGGCTTTTACAAAAGCGTACTGGTGATGGCGCTGCCGATCGTGCTGCAGTCGATGATCACCATCGGCGTCAATATCATGGATACCGTGATGCTCGGCTCCTTCGGGGAAACGCAGATCTCCGCTTCGAGCCTCGCCAACAGCTATATCGATATTTTCCATATCCTGCATATGGGCATCGGCGGCGGCGCGGGCGTACTCATCGGGCAGTACTGGGGCATGCGCGACAAGGCGCGCATCAAGCGCGTGGTGAGCATCATGTTCCGCATCTGCCTTGCGGCGGTGGTGCTGTTCACGGTGTTGGCGGCGATGGCGCCCGCGGGCATCATGCGCTTTTACACAAAGGACCCCGAGGTCATCGCCAAGGGCAGGACGTATCTGCTCTGGTCGCTGTCGGGCTTTTTTCTGCACGGCGTGACGCTCGTGATGACGCTGTCGTTGCGCTCGATGAAGGATGTGCGCGTGCCGTTCATCGCCTCGTGCGTGAGCTTCTTCGTGAACATCTTTTTCAACTGGGTGTTCATCTTCGGCAAGCTCGGCGCGCCCCGCATGGAGATCGCGGGTGCGGCGCTCGGCACGGTATTGGCGCGTGTGACCGAAGCGGCGATCATCGGCTTCTACTACTTCCGCCGCGAACAGCGGATCGCCATCCGCCTGCGGGATCTGCTCGAACCGCCGGGCGAGGAGTGGGGCCGGTTCATGCGGTTCGGTACGGCGGTCGTGTTTTCGGACCTCGCGCTGGTCGTCGGGCAGAACGTGCTTGCGATGATCATGGGGCATATCGGGACGCCGTTCGTGGCGGCGAATTCGATCGTCAGCCCGGTGATGCGGCTGTGCAATGTGTTTGCCATGGGGCTCACGAATGCGAGCGCGGCGTTTACGGGGAACACCATCGGCGAGAAGGGCATCGAAGAGGGTAAGAAGGTCGGCACGACGTTTGCGTTCCTCTCGGTCGGCGCGGGCGTGCTTGCGGGTGTGCTTTTGCTGTTGATCTGCCCCGCGGTGACCGGGCTGTACAACGTGACCGAGGAGACCCAAGGCATCGCCCGGCAGCTGATGTACGGGGTCGCCCTGACGATGCCGCTGTTCACCCTGCAGGGATCGCTGACCAAGGGAGTCCTCCGCGCGGGGGGCGACACGAAGTTCGTGCTCGTCGTGGAGATCGTCACGCTGTGGTGCTGCGCGCTGCCGCTCGGCGCGCTGTGCGGTTTGTACTGGGGGCTGTCGCCGTTCCTGATCTACCTCGCGCTGCGCTCCGATTACCTGCTGAAGGCGCTCAGCTGCGTGTTTCGCCTCAGAAGCGGCAAGTGGATCCAAAGGATCGGCTGAAGCCCGGAAACGAAAGAAAAACGCGGTCCCGCAACGGGATCGCGTTTTTGCATGCACACAGCGGATATCGGATTCAGGCGAAGAACAGCCGGTCGACGGCAACGGCGACGCCGTCCTCCCACACGGGCGGGGCGATGGTATCGGCGAGCGCTTTGACCTCGTCCGTACCGTTGCCCATGACGACGGCGTGCCCCGCGCGGGTGAGCATTTCGGCGTCGTTGCGGCTGTCGCCGAAGGCGGTGATGTTCGCTTCCGTCAACCCGAGGGATTCCGACAGGGTCTTCAGCGCGTTCGCTTTCGAAACGCCGGCGGCGGTGATCTCGAGCGTGCCGTCCGCCATGAGGAGCACCGTCAGCGGCAGTGCGGCGAGGGACTTTGCGGCGTCCGCTGCGACCCGGGGATCGGGGAAGAACACCTGCAGCTTGTAAAACGGATCGGTATCGGTTTCGACGCGCCGCGCGGTGGAACGGCAGAGCTTGGACTTGCCGTAGAACACCTTCAGCCGTTCGGCGGCGTCGGCGAGGACGCGGCGCCCCGGTTTGACCTCACGCAGGATGCAGGGGAGCGTGGCGAAGGGCGAGATCATCGTGTGCCCCTGCTGCACGAATACGGCGGCGCGGAAGGGCTGCAACAGCGTGAGCACGCGGAGCACCGTTGTGCGGTCCATCGGGGCGGAATACGAGGTCTTGCCCGTTGCCGGGTCGAGGATGAAAGCGCCGTTCGAGCCGACGATCGCGCGGAAGAGGGAAGCGAGCCCGGGTTCGATCTGCGTGGCGTTGCGCCCGGAGGCCGCAACGACGAGCCTGCCGGAGGCGGAAAGCCGTTTCAGCGCGTCGCGGACGGCGGGTCGGATGGGTTCGCTGCCGTTCAGCAGTGTTCCGTCGAGGTCGAAGGCACAGATGCGCATGCGTTCCCGCACGAACGGGCGCGGGCGTTCGGATTGTTCCATGAGGTCCCTTTCATAAAGAAGCCGCCCTCCGAGGGGCGGCTTTGTCGTTGGTTTCGGCGCGGGTCATTCCGCGGGGCAGCAGACAGGCTCGGTGTTCGGCAGTTCGCGCACCGGGGCTTTCCAGTTGGCGTCCGCGGTTTCGAGCATGTCGAAATAGTGCTTGCGCGCGTTGCTGTAGCGCTCGTTGAACTTCGGGTCGTTGCCCTGATGCAGCGCCTTGATGTAGCTGTGCGAGCGGTCGCTGATCTCGGGGTGGAGGCAGGACACGACGGAGATGCCGATGTTCGAGCAGATATCGCTGATGCGCTCCGCATCCGAGAGGATGTTCAGGTAAACGGCGTCTGCGGCAACGGTGCAGGCGCCCTTGCGCATGCGGTCGAGATGGTTGTCGTGGAAGCAGGCGATCATGTCGTCGGCGACCTCTTCGAGCGGCTCGATGAACACGGCGTCGTCTTCGCTCATGTTTTCGAAGGCGAGCTTGGTGTGGCTGAAGGTCTCGCGGAGCAGCTCGCGCAGAACGACCAGTTCCTTTTTGCCCGCTTCGGTGACGCGGATCTCACCCTTGTGGAGCTTCTCGGCCTCTTCGGCGATGTTCATCGCGTGGTCGCCGAGGCGTTCGAACTGGGTCGTCAGGTGGCTGTAGTGGTTGTGCAGCGCCATATCCTGATCGGTCTTGAGGTGACCGGAGAGCTTGACGAGGTAGTTCGAAACGTTGTCGGTCAGGTTGTCGATGGCTTCTTCCTCCGCTTCGACGGTCTTGAAGCAGTCATCCGACCAGTCGACCAGCAGGTTGAAAGCGCGGGTGATGTTGGCGTAGGTCGCCTTGTACATGGTTTCGAGCAGCGCGTAAACGCTGTTGAACGCGAGCGCGGGGGAGGTGAAGAACACCGGGTTCAGACCGTCGATGGCTTCCTGATAGCGGACGGGCGGTTTCGGCGCATCCTTGATGATGCGGCGGCTGAGCTTGGCGAAGCCGGTCACGAACGGCAGCAGGACCACCGCGCAGATGAGGTTGAAGACGGTGTGCGTGTTCGCGATATCGCCCGAGTTGAGCGCGCCGGAACGGATGCCGTCGAGCCAGCCGGTCTTGGTGGCGACGAGCACGCCGACGAGCACGAGCAGGATCTTCGCGATGTTGAACAGCACGTTCACCAAGCCGACGCGGCGCGAATCCTCGCGGGCGCCGATGGCGCACATGATCGCCGTGGTGCAGCACTCACCGAGGTAGATACCCAAAAGCATGGGCCACAGGGCGTCGAAGGTGATGCTCCCCGTGAGCGCAAAGGCCTGCAGGATACCGACCGAGGCGGAGGAGCTTTGCAGAATGAACGCGATGACCGCGCCGGCGACGGCCGCCAGCAGGGGCGCGTTGGAGAAGCGTTCGAAGGCGGTCACGATGAAGCCGCTCGATTTCAGACCGTTGACGGCGTCCGTCATGGAGATGAGACCCGAGAACAGGATACCGAAGCCGATGGCGATGGCGCCGAAGGAGTTCGATTTTTCGAACTTGCAGAACATGATCAGCGCGATGCCCGCGATCAAAGCGATGGGCGCGAGCGTGGAGGGCTGGAACAGCTGCAGGAACGAGCCGGCGTCCGCCTGAACGTCGAGCAGGCGGATGATCTGACCGGTGACCGTCGTACCGACGTTCGAACCGACGATGATGCCGAGCGACTGATCGAGCGTGATGATGCCCGCCGCCACAAGACCGGAGGTGATGACGATCGTCGCTTTGGAGGACTGGATGAGCGCCGTGAGGAGCATACCGAGCAGGAACGCCTTGAACGGGTTCGAGGTGATGCGCCCCATGATCTTTTTGAACGCCGAGGAGGAGCTTTCCTTCAGGTTGTCGCCCATGAGGCGCATACCGTAGAGGAACATGGCGAGACCGCCGAACAGACGGATCACGGTGAAAAACATAGGATTCCTTTCCGGGTCCCGGGGAGGACCCGCATCCGCGCGGGATGCCGTTTCAAAACGCCACTATTGTAGCATGCGGTAAAACCGCGGTGACAATCGTTTCTGTCTATCAAGCCGGGGGTCAGATGCGCATGCAGACTTCCCACGCGCTCCAGATGGCGGTGCGGAGGTTGCCCGCCTCGCGGCAGCCGCCGACGTGGTGGATGTTCATCGACCCGTCGTGCTTGAGCGGGTTCGGGCGGTAGCCGCAGGCGAGGATGACCGTATCCGCCGGGATGTCGATGGGCACGCCCTCCTTCGTGCGGACGAGCACGCCCTCCTCCGTGACCTCGCTGAGCTTGGTGTTGAGCAGGATCGGGAGCTTGACGTACTCGAAATAATCGCGCAGGAAGCTCGAATTCGCGAGCGAGATGCCCTTTTGCGCCATGAGGTCGTTTTTCATTTCGACGATCACGGGGTGCTTGCCCTTGCGGCACAGGTCGTATGCGACCTCGCACCCGGTGAGCCCGCCGCCGACGATCACGATGTTTTCGCCGACCTCGGCGCCGCCGAGGTAATCGATCGCGTCGATGGCGCGCTCCGCTCCGCGGACGGGAAGCCTGCGCGGCTTCGCCCCGGTGGCGATGATGATGTCGTCGGCGTAGAGCTGTTTGACATCCGTGACCTCACTGCAGAAGCGCACGTCGATGTTCGAGCGGGCGATCGCGCCGCAGTACCAGCGGATGAGCGCACGGTCCCGCTGTTTGAAGTCGGGCGCGGCGGCAAGGTGGTACACGCCGCCGAGACGGTCGCTCTTTTCGTAGATCGTGACCGCGTGCCCGCGCTTGGACAGCACGAGGGCGGCTTCCATCCCCGCGATGCCGCCGCCGACGACGGCGATGCGCTTCGGGCGGAGGGCGGGCTGGATCTTGTGTTTTTTGCGCTGCATGACCGTGGGATCGAGGGCGCAGCGCGCGGGATGCAGGGCGTCCGAAAGGTCCTGCACGTTCGCCTGACCGCGCCAGTGCGCGGCGTTGAGGCAGCCGTTGTGGCAGCAGATGCAGGGGCGGATCGTATCCTCTTTGTCTTCGAGCAGCTTTTTGACCCACAGCCCGTCGGCAAGGAACTGCCGCGCAACGCCCATCGCGTCGATCTTCCCTTCGGCGATCGCCTTGGCGCCGACCGCAGGCGTCATTTTGCCCGCGCAGACGACGGGGATGTCCACTGCGGCGCGGAGCCGCGCAACGTCTTCGAGGTTGCACGCCTCGGGCATGTATTGCGGCGGGTGCGCCCAGTACCACGCATCGCAGCTGCCGTTGTCGCAGTTGAGCATGTCGTAGCCGGCTTCCGCCAGGTATTTCGCGGCGCGTTCGCTTTCTTCCGCGGTGCGCCCCGCTTCTTCGAAATCTTCACCCGGGACGGCGCCGCGCCCGTGCCCCTTGGTTTTCGAGGTGACGGCGTAGCGGAGCGAAACGGGGAAGTCGTCGCCGCAGAGGTTCTTGATCGCCCCGACGATCTCCGCGGGGAAGCGGTAGCGGTTTTCGAATTCGCCGCCGTAGCTGTCTTCGCGCGGGTTCGTGTAGGGCAGGGTGAACGAATCGATGAGGCAGCCGGCGTGCAGCGCGTGCACTTCGACGCCGTCGACGCCCGCTTCCCGGCAGAGCGCGGCGGTGCGCGCAAAGGCGTGGATGAGCTCGGCGATCTCCTTGAGCTTCATCGGGCGGCAGTGGACGGTATCCGCCCAGCGCGAGGGCAGGTCGCCCGGGGCGGCGCTGAGGGCGCGCACATCGAAAAACGGTCTCGCGGCGAGCGACAGCACCGGGTTGTTCTGCACGACGGTGAGGGGCTTGGTCAGCGGGAAGGAACGCCCGTAGCCCGCCGTGAGCTGGAGAAAGAGCTTCGCGCCCGCGTCGTGGATATGCTCCATGAACACGCGGAGCTCGGCGAACATCTTTTTGTTTTTGTAGATCCACCGGTTGCCGATGGGGTCGCGCAGCGGGGCGGCACCCGGGATGATGAGCCCGGCACCGGCGCGGGCACGCTCGAGCAGGAAGGACGCGGCCTCCCTGTCGAAACGGGAAGGACCGAGCCAGCCGAACAGCGAGGTGCCCGCCATGGGGCTGAGCACGATCCGGTTCGGGATGGTCACGCTGCCCACCTGCCACGGGGTGAACAGCGTGTCGTAAAGTTCGTTCATTCGGTACTCCTTAGTTGAGGATGCAGCGGCTGATGTTTCTGCCGATCTCGGTGATGTCGCACCCGTCGCTGAATTCGAAGGTGCACTTGCAGCCGTTCGAGAAGAACAGCGTCAGCTCGCTGTCGGCAAACAGTTCGAGAAAGCCCGTCGTGCGGACGGAAAAGTACTGGATCTTGTTGTAGGGCAGGGTGAAGATATCCTGCCGCAAGCCCGTGACGCCTTCGACATCGACGGAGATGATGCGCTTGTCGGTGAAGATCACCTGGTCGCGCACGGTGCGGAACACGCCGATCAGCTGTTCCTCCGGCGTCATGAGCGCGCGGGCGTTTTTGTTGCAGCTTGCAAGGTCTGCCACGTGCAGGTTGAAGATACAGTCCTTATTGAATTCGAGCATGGGTCGGTCCCTCCGTATCTGCGCCGCGTGGCGCGTCGTTCGGGCACCCGGAAACGGGTACAGCCATACATAATATCATTATACCCATCAGGGCGGTGGTGCCGCAAGGGGCGCGGGGAAACGGACGGTGCGGGCGCGTGTGGCATCCCTTGGGTTTTTCTGTTATACTGGATGCGCTATCAACAGAAGCAACGGGAGGACAGCGCGTTATGGCGTATGCAGACGAAGTATTCATCGCGATGTGCCGCGACATCATCGACAACGGAACGGACACCGCGGGCGAAAAGGTGCGCCCGCACTGGGAGGACGGAACGCCCGCCTACACGGTGAAGCGCTTCGGCGTGGTGAACCGTTACGATCTGAGGAAGGAGTTTCCGATCCTCACGCTGCGGCGGACGGCGCTGAAATCCGCGACCGACGAGCTGCTGTGGATCTGGCAGAAAAAAAGCAACAACATCAAAGACCTGTCGAGCCATATCTGGGATTCGTGGGCGGATGAGAACGGCTCGATCGGCAAGGCGTACGGCTACCAGATGGGCGTGAAGCACCAATACAAGGAAGGCATGTTCGACATGATCGACCGAGTGATCTTCGACCTGAAGAACAACCCCTACAGCCGCCGCATCATGACGAACATCTACAACTTCCAAGACCTGCACGAAATGAACCTGTACCCCTGCGCGTATTCGATGACCTTCAACTGCACGAAGGACCGGGAAACGGGCAAGCTCGTGCTGAACGCGGTGCTCAACCAGCGCAGCCAGGATGTGCTCGCCGCCAACAACTGGAACGTGGTGCAGTACGCGGTGCTTGTGCACATGCTTGCGCGCGAGTGTGACATGATCGCCGGGGAGCTGGTGCATGTCATCGCCGACGCGCACATTTACGACAGGCACATCCCGCTCATCGAGGAGCTGATCTCGCGCGAGCCCTTCGCCGCGCCGAAGTTCACACTGAACCCCGAGAAGAAGCATTTTTACGACTTCACGCCGGACGACGTGTGGCTCGAAAACTACGAGTTCGGTCCGCAGATCAAGAACATCCCCATCGCGATCTGAGGATGGGTTATTGCGGGGGCAAACCGATTTGAAAATCGGTTGTTCCCCCGGACCCCCTTTCCCAAAACTTTTCGGGGAGGGGATGGAAGGTAAGAAACGGAGTAGCCGCCCGGTACGGGGCAGTGCGGTCGTGAGACCGGAAACACCGCAACGGAAGAAGCCCGGAGGGCGGCGGGAGCAGAAGGAGCAACGCAGTGATCCAAATCGTCAACATCGCAAAGCACAACGCCATCGGCAAGGGCGGGGACCTGCTGGTCTCCATCCCCGAGGATATGAAGTTCTTCCGCGAAACGACGCGCGGCGGCGTGCTCATTCTGGGGCGCAAAACGCTCGAAAGCTTCCCCAACGGGGCGCCGCTGAAGGGGCGCGTGAACATCGTGCTCACGCACGACCCCGAAAGCGTTGCCGAAAGCGCCTACGCCGCGGCGGAGCGCGACCGTGCGGAGGGAAAGCAGACGGAGCTGATCGCCGTGACGACGGCGGAAGAGGCGGTGAACGCCGCGGCGCGTTACCCCGAACGCGGGGAGCCCTTCGTCATCGGGGGCGCATCCGTCTACCGCGAGCTGCTGCCCCTGTGCGACACCTGCCTCGTGACCGAAAACGACGCCGACGACCCCGAAGCCGATACCTTTTACCCCGAGCTTTCGCCCGAAGAATGGCGGTGCGCTGCGGCAAGCGACCCAAAGGAACACGAAGGCATCCGTTACCGCTTCTGCCGGTATGAACGGATAAAATGAGAATACGGATTGCAAAACCCCCGGACTCCGAACGGAGCCGGGGGTTTTTGTGTGTGGGCGAACACGGAAAGGTGCGGGACGGAAGAACGGGGAAACGGGCGCTTGTTTCTTCGGAAATCGCATTGTATCCATTCGATTGGTTGTGAGACGGCGATTGACAAAATTTTCGGGGGGGGGTATATAATGGTGGCGAAAACAAATCATTTTGCCCTATCAAACAATGGCACGTCGAATACTCGGGCAGAGAATAACCAAAGGAGGAAAGAACAATGCAGAAAAAATCGAGACCGATGATAATGGCGGTGGTCGTATTGGTCGCTTTGCTTTGGAGCTTGGCGACGGGGTTCGCAGGGAAGGAAGATGCCTTCTGCACAGTGGGCAGCACGGTATTCTTCGGTACCTACGAACAGGACAACAACCAGGCAAACGGCGCGGAACCGATCGAATGGATCGTGTTGGATGTGCAGGGCGACAAGTCGCTGCTGATTTCGAAATACGGCTTGGACGCGAAGCCGTACAATGAGGAGCGCACGCAAGTAACGTGGGAAGGGTGTACCTTGCGCAAATGGCTGAACGGGAAATTCCTGACCGAAGCGTTCACGGGGAAGGAGCAGAGCGCTGTTCTCGTTACCGAAGTCGACAACGAGAGATGGCAAGGCTATCCCGGTTGGGATACGGACGGCGGCAACGATACCCGGGACAAGGTGTTTTTGCTGAGCGTAGCCGAGGCAAGCAAGTATTTCGATGTGGAATATTTTAAAAACAGCGGTGCAAATGAAAACGTAAAGGCGCGCGTGCAACCGACGGCGTATGCGATGGCGCAAGGTACTTGGACGCTCACGGAATATATGACCGCGGAAGGAGCCGAAGCCGGGTGGTGGTGGATGCGCTCCCCCGGCGGCAATCCTTACAGTGCCGCGAGCGTGCGCCCCGACGGCTCCCTCGACTACTACCGTGTCTACATCGGCAGTGGGTGTGTTCGCCCCGCTTTGTGGATCGACAATCGAATGAAATAAGAGAATCACGGAGACATGTGTATGACAACGAAGGAAGCGGCGGAAAAGTTCGGTATCAGCAACAAGACGGTCTCAAAACTGTGCAGTGAGAACAAAATCCATGGAGTCGAGAAGATCAACGGAAAATATCGGATACCGGATGAAACGGAAATGATCATTACGGATGACGCCGCAAAGGCGTTTTTGATCCAAGTGCTCAAGCTGAAAAACAACCCCGATATCACATTGCCTGTCGCCGGATATGAAACCGAAGAAAAGAAGAAGGTATGGTATGGATACCTTTTGAACCAGGGGTTGATCGGCGAGTGCGCCCTTTGTGCCGATGCCGGACAATGGATGCAAGGCATGAGCCTGACAGATAAAGGACTTGAAACGATTCTCGGAAAGAAGAATGCATGGATGCAGTTACAAGCCGTACTTAAGGTAAGCGGCAGCTTGAACATCGGGATCGTGAATATCGGTTGAGGTTTTCGGATTGCCGATTTCCGGAGGCACATGCTGGGAAAGGATGCGTCCGCAACCGCATGCCTACATAGCATACCAAGACAAGAAAACAGGCAGTTGCAATGCAACTGCCTGTTTTTTCATACGCTCACATCAGCGCTTCGATGAGGGGTTCCATGCCCTCGCCGGTGATGGAGTCGATGGCGTAGATGGGGTTTGCGCCGGTCATTTCGAGCAGCTCGCGCGAGAGGGCGATCTGCTTTTCGGTGGCGATGCCGCACTTGGTGATGACGCCGATGACGGGCACCGGGAACGCGGCGGACTGCCCCTGCGAATACATGAAGCGCTCCGCCGTGGGGTCGATGAGGAAGAGCACCATGTCGACCTCCGCCGCGGTGACGAAAAGGTTGCGCAGCAGCGCGCGGTGCTCGAGGTATTCGCCGGGGGTATCGATGGTGTGGTTGATGACCTCGACCGCCTGGGTCTTCTTGTAGTCCTGCTTCATGCCGTTGAGGCGCTGGCACAGGGTGGTCTTTCCGCAGGCGACGGTGCCGATGAGCAAGATCTTCTTCATGAACGGGTGATGGGGGCGGGCGCGAAGTGCAGGGTGTTTTCGAGCACGTGGTTCACATCCTTCAGCGCCGCCTCGACGCTGGCGACGTCGCCGCCGATGACGAGCGATCCGTTGAAGCGGTCGACAAAGATGAGCTCGACCGTGGCGGCCTTGGTGGCGACATCCGCGCCGATGATCGCCGCCTCGCTCGGGGTGATGGTCATGATGCCGATGGCGTCCTTATACTCGCCGATGACGCCGAGCTTTTTGTAAATGGAAGGGTCGGGGTTCGCGATGAGGTGCGCCATGGTCACCTGTTTGCCGGGCACGAACTCCTGAATGATGCGTTGTTTTTCGTTTTCGTACATGGTGGGCTCCTTTCGAAACCCCTCCGCCGGAAACCGGTACCTTCCGCAAGGGGAGGCAAGCGCGTTGCGGGGCGCTCGGACGGGTCGCGCGTGGTGAGGGTTGCTTACAGCAGGGTCTCGAGCAGCTCGGGGTGCGGGCTCGGGATGACGACGGAGTCGACGAGCATCCCCTCGGCGTTCGGGGTGTGGATGCCGCAGGCAACGGCTTCGCGCACGGCGGCGACTTCACCGGTGAGCACCACGAAGGATTTGCCGCCGATGCCCGTGCCGAGGCGCACCTCGATGAGGTCGACATCCGCGGCCTTGACCGCGGCGTCCGCGCCGTAGACGGAGGCGGTGACGGAGTAGAATTCCATCACGCCGATGGCCTGATAGCGTTCGGGTACGTTCGACAGGTTGATCGCGCGGATGACCTGCCCGTCGATGTTCGGGATGACGCAATCGTCGACGATGAAGGAATCGCCCGTGGCTTTGCCCGCATCGATGGAAGCCTGCACGGCGGCGACCTCACCGCAGAACAGGATGTAGTATTTGCCGGGGCAGCCCGCCTTGGCGAACAGCATCGAAACATCGGCGGTCTTCAAAACGATATCCGCGACCTCAACGCCCTTGGCGATGCTGTTGAGTTCCAAAAAACCGATGGACATCATGGTGGTTTTCCTCAATTCTTCCGGATGGTGATCGTGTCGGTGATCGCGGTGACTTTCCCCGCGATGCCTGCGTGGATCTTCGCGCCGAGCGCGCCTTCTTTCGGGGCGGCGATGCAGTCGCCCTTGCGCACGGTGTCGCCTTCTTTCACGGTGGGGACGCACGGTGCGCCGATGTGCATTTTGAGCGGTACGCGGATCTCCTCGGGTTCGTATTCGACGAGGTTGTCGATCTCATACCGGTCGTATGGATATACGCCGACCCTTGCGGCGACCTTCGGCGTGGGCGCCTTGCGCAGCTCGCGCTGCGGGTGGGGACGCCACTCCTTCTGCTCCGCTTGGTAACGGATGCCCGCGGCGCCGAGCGCCTGCTTGACGGCGGCGTTGATGCGGCGGGGCTGCAGGCTCATGGGGCAGGCGAAGGTCTCACAAATGCCGCACTCGCAGCACAGGGCGGCGTTGCGCACGGCGGGGTCGTCGAGTACGGATTGGATATCCGCTGCGACCGCCATTTTCCGCATGATCTTGTGCGGCTCGAGCGGGTGTCCCAGCAGATGGCGCGGGCACAGGTCGGTGCAGCGTGAGCACTGGATGCACGCGGCGCGCGCGCGGTTGAGCATCGTCTTCACGGGGATGGCGTTCGCGCCCTCGTGGTAACAATCCTTCTTCAGCACGAGAATGCCCGAGGTCGTTTTCGTGACGACGGCGGTCGAAAGGTTCGTGACGGGCTTGCCCATCATGGGTCCGCCCGAAAGCACGTAATAATCTTTGTGCAGGGCGCCGCCCGCCAGCTCGATGCAGCGGAGCAGCGGCGTGCCGATGGGCACGTACAGGACGGAGGGCGTTTTGACCTCGCCCGTGACGGTGAGGTGGCGCGCGGTGAGAGGCTTGCCTTGCATCGCCTCGTAAACGGCGTACACGGTCGCAACGTTGTCGACCACGGCGCCGACGGCACCCGGCAGACCCGCCGGCGGGACCACGCGCCCCGTGACCTCGTACACCATGGTCTGCTCGTCGCCCGCGGGGTAAAAGCTTTCCATGAGGTGGAGGGTGACGGGCGCGTTCTGTGCGGCGATCGCGGCGCGCAGCGCTTCCGTTTCCTTTTCGTAGTGGTGCTTCAGGCAGATGACGGCGTTCGGGATGGAAAGCTCCTTTGCGATCGCCGCCGTGGCGGAAACGATCTCCGCCGCCTTGTTCCGCATGAGCCAGCGGTCGTTGCGCAGCATGGGCTCGCATTCCGCACCGTTGACGATGAGGGTCTCGTAGCTGCCCTTCAGCTTGATGTGGGTGGGGAAGCCCGCGCCGCCCAAGCCGACGATGCCGGCTTCGTAAATGAGTTCGGTCAGATTCATGAGGATGCCTTTCGGTGGTCACCGCCGGGGCGTGCGCGCCCGGCGAACGTTATTTCGCGGACTTTTCCTTGGCGGCGCGTTCGACCTCGATGGTGTCGATGATGCCGACGATCGCCATATCGGCGGGCACGTCATCCCGCCCGAAGGCTCTGCGTGCCGTGCTGCCGGAAACGACGAGCACCTGCTCGCCGATGCCCGCGCCGACGATATCCGCCGCAACGTAGGTCTGCGGCTTTTTCGAAACCGGGTCCTCCTCTTGGACGACCATGAGCTTGAGCCCTTCGAGGTTCGGGTCCTTCTTGGTCGCCCAGACGTGGCCGATGACTTTGCAAACGATCATAGGGGGTCTCCTTTACAGGTCCTTTTCGACCGTCAGCCCGAGGGAGCGGAACAGGTCCAGCGCGCTCGGCGTGACGATGGCGTTCTTCATCAGGTGGACGGTGCCGCCGTTCGCTGCGGCGGCGAGGTTTTTCGCAAGCGACTCGGTGATGAGGCGCTCGGGGTTCTTGATGCCCGTGCCGGTGGGCGTCGCGGTTTTCGGCGCCTCGAACTTCGGCGCGGCGAGGGGCGCGGGTGCCGGCGTGACGATGCGGCTCGCGGCGTAGCTTTTGACGCCGAAGCTCTGCAGGGTGCGCACATACTCTTCGAGCAGCGCGTACAGGCGGGTGCTGCCCTTGCCGCTGTAACCGCGGTGCGGCAGACCCTCTTCGATGAGCAGGACCTCCATGCCGTTCAGCAGGGCTTCCATCGCGGCCTGCACCGCGGGGCAGGAGGCGCGCCCGAGCGCGAGATCCGCCAGTTCGAGCAGCGTCAGCTTCGCGAGCACGACCTTTTTGTAACGGCGGATGTTGCCGTTTTGCTCGTAATCGGCAAGGGGGCACAGCACGGCCCCGCAGGAAAGCGCATCGGGCACGGCGGCGGTGTCGCCGACGACGAGGATCTTATCCCGTCCCTCTTCGCTTGCCGCGCCGGGGCAGGGCGTTTTCTCCGCGAGGACGTTCGCGACGATCTGTTCGATGAGCGCCGAAAGCTCTTTTTCGTTCATGGGCGTTTCCTTCCTTCCGGGTCAGCGGAACAGAATCGTTCCGGTGGTGTCGTTCGCCACGAGGGCGGCGTTCGCTTCGTCGAAATCGACGTGCATCGCGAGGGAGAAGTTCGGCTTCACGCGGATGAGCACGTCTTCGAGCGTGACGGGGCGCGCGGTGTTCAGCCGCACGCGGACGCTTTGTCCGTCGGTCACGCCGGCGCGCTTCGCATCCTCCGGCGTCATGTGGATGTGCGCCTTCGCGACGATGCAGCACTGCTTTTGCAGAATGCAGCCCGCGGGACCGATGATCAGCACGTCGCCCGCGCCGGTCAGGTCGCCGGAAAGGTTCACGGGCGCGGTCACGCCGAGGGCGCGCGCATCGGTGGCGGAAAGCTCGACCTGCACCGCCTTGCGGACGGGACCGAGCACGGCAACGCCGGAGAACTCGCCCTTTTGGGTCACGAGCTTCACGCGTTCGCCGGAGAGGAACTCGCCGGGCTGGGAAAGGTCGCGCTTCTTGGTGAGCGCCGCGCCCTTGCCGAACAGCGCCTCCACGGCCTCCTGCGTGAGGTGCACGTGGCGTGCGGAGACTTCGACGGGAACGGTATGCTCCTGCTGTGGCGCTGCGCCGGGGGCGGCGGAGGCGTGCCCCGCCTGCCGCAGTACATCCGCGACGATATCGCGGATATCTTTTTCGGAATAGTAATTCATGTGCTTGTCGGTGGATCGCCGCGACCCCGGGAAGGGGTGCGGAACGGGTCAGTCGTACCTGCCCGAAAGCAGTTTGAGGAACAGGATGTACACGCAGCTCGAAAGGCGGTTGAGCCCTTCGATGAGATCCGTGCGGGCGGGGTAGGCGCCGGCGCAGACGAGCTCCGTCTCGCGCACCATCGTGCGGAGCAGGTTCAGCCGCAGGGCAACGCTGCCCATGGAGACATCGGGCACCGGGTGCGGGATGCCGAAATACCGCTCCGGCTTGTGCGAAGCGGCGCGGATGCCTTCGCTGTCCATGCCCAAAAGGCGCACGGGCGGCAGGGGCTGTTCGTTGACTTCCGCCGCGAGCATCGCGCGGGTGAAGTCCAGCAGTTCGCCGAGGTCGTTTGCAAGCCCGGGCAGGGCGCGCTCGGTCGCGGTCAGCTGCAGGAGCAGGAACTCCGCCATGAGGGTGTCGAGCTTCCCGCGGAAGGCGATGCGCGGATCCGTTTTCGGCACGAGCGTGTTGCCGTTCAGCTGGGTGAGGAACTCGCCCTTTTCATTGCGCGTTTCGCCCGTTGCGGCGACGCGGTAGACGGGCTTGCCGTTTTCGGTGGGGACGGCGGTACGCGGCATTTCGCGGAAGGGCGCATGCACTGCCGCCGGCTGTTCCGTGACGCGGATGCCGTGCTCTTTGATGTAATCCTTCGCCGCGGGCGTGAGGATGGTGCCGGGCTCGAGAACGAGCGGCTCGTCCTTCAGCCCGTTGCCGCGGGCGCGGAGCTCAATGTCGGTGAGGACTTTCGGAGCCATTTACGCGGTCTCCTTCCAAAGCCGCACGCGGTTCAGCGGTCGCAGTTGCCGAGGGTGGGGAGAATGCTCTCCACCTCCTCGTGCGGACGCGGGATGACGTGGACGGAGACGAGCTCGCCCACGCGGGTGGCGGCAGCGGCGCCCGCATCGGTCGCCGCTTTGACGGCGCCGACGTCGCCGCGGACCATGACGGTCACGAGACCGCCGCCGACGTGGACCTTGCCGATGAGGTGGACGTTCGCCGCCTTGACCATGGCGTCGGCCGCCTCGATGGAGCCGACGAGACCTTTGGTTTCGATCATGCCGAGAGCCTGAAGAGATGCCATAATGTTATCCTCCGTGAATGTTGTCGGGTTCCGGGTTCAGCGGTCGCAGTTGCCGAGGGTGGGCAGGATGCTTTCCACCTCGTCGTGCGGACGCGGGATGACGTGGACGGAGACGAGCTCGCCCACGCGGGTTGCGGCAGCGGCGCCCGCATCGGTCGCCGCTTTGACGGCGCCGACGTCGCCGCGGACCATGACGGTCACGAGACCGCCGCCGACGTGGACCTTGCCGATGAGGTGGACGTTCGCCGCCTTGACCATGGCGTCGGCCGCCTCGATGGAGCCGACGAGACCTTTGGTTTCGATCATGCCGAGAGCCTGAAGAGATGCCATAATTTTATCCTCCGTAAATGTTGTTGGGGTTCGTGTTCAGCGGTCGCAGTTGTCGAGGGTGGGGAGGATGCTCTCCACTTCCTCATGCGGACGCGGGATGACGTGGACGGAAACGAGCTCGCCCACACGGGTGGCAGCTGCGGCGCCCGCATCGGTCGCCGCTTTGACGGCACCGACGTCGCCACGGACCATGACGGTCACGAGACCGCCGCCGACGTGGACCTTGCCGATGAGATGGACGTTCGCCGCTTTGACCATGGCGTCGGCCGCTTCCACGGAGCCGACGAGACCTTTGGTTTCAACCATACCGAGAGCCTGAAGAGATGCCATTGTTGTTTTCCTCCTGATTCAATGTATTGTGGGTGTTACTGAGCCAGGCGGGAAAGGACCGCTCTGGTGATGCGTTCGATGTCTTCGCGGCTGAGCATGCTCGCCGCGGTCTCCCCGCCGCAGGGGGCGGAGCAGGCGCAGCCGCTTTGTGCGCCGGGCGCCGGGTTATTGCCGCGCAGGTCTTTGAGTTCCTTTTGCCCGAAGGCGACGCGGCGGATGTTGATGAGGTTCAGCGGGGTGATGTTGTCGCTCGTCGCGCTGCCGCCGACTGCGCCGCAGCCGAGGGTGAGCGCGGGGGCAAGCGCCGTCGTCGCGCCGACACCGCCGAGCGCGCCGGGCGTGTTGACGAGCAGGCGGGAGACCGGCTTTTTGAGCGCGAACTCGCGGATGACGCTTTGATCCTCGGAGTGGATGGTCATCGTGTGACCGCGCCCCTCGTTGTTGAGGATCTCGATGCAGCGTCTGCAGGCGGATTCCCAGTTCTCCTCGGTGTAGAACGCGAGGATCGGGCACAGCTTTTCGCGTGAGTAGGGGTTGTCCTTGCCAACGGTGGTCTGCTTGGAAATGAGCACGCGCGTGCCCGCGGGGATGGTGATGCCCGCCATTTCGGCGATGACCTTTGCGGACTTGCCGACGATCTTCGGGTTCATGGTGCCGTTCGCCCGCATGATGAAGCGCCCGACCTTTTCGGTCTCATCGGCGGAAAGGAAGTAACCGCCCTGCCGCTTGGCTTCTTCGACCACGCGGTTTTTGATGCAGCGCTCGGTGACGATGCTTTGCTCGCTGGCGCAGATCGTGCCGTTGTCGAAGGTCTTGCTGTCGAAGATGCGGCGGATGGCGTTGGGGATATCCGCGCTCTTTTCGATGTAGGAGGGACCGTTGCCGGGACCGACGCCGAGGGCGGGGTTGCCGGAGCTGTACGCCGCGCGGACCATCGCTTCGCCGCCGGTGGCGAGGATGATGCCGATGTCGCGGTGCTTCAGCAGCGCGTTCGTCGCCTCGATGGTCGGGGTGGTGATGCACTGCACGAGCCCGTCCGGCGCTCCGGCGGATTTTGCCGCGCGGCACACGATCTTATACGTTTCGTAAATGCAGTTCTTCGCGTTCGGGTGGGGGCTGATGACGATGGCGTTGCCCGCCTTGAGCGAGATGATGCACTTGTACATCACCGTGCTCGTCGGGTTCGTGGAGGGGATGAGCGCCGCGACCACGCCCATCGGCACGCCGACTTCCATGAGCCCGTTCGCCTTGTCCTCGCGGAGGATGCCGACGGTGCGCATGTTTTTGACGGACTCGTAGGTCATGGTGCTGCCGAGCAGGTTCTTCAGGATCTTGTCCTGCCAAACGCCGAAGCCCGTTTCCTCCACCGCCATTTTCGCCAGCGGTTCCGCCTGCGCCGCGCAGGCTTCCGCAACGGCTTTGACGATGGCGTCGACCTTTTCCTGCGGGAAGGAAGCGTATTCCTCCTGCGCGGCCTTCGCCTTGCGTACGAGATCCCGCACCTCCTGGATGGAGTACAGGTCTTTGTCGAATTCCATATCCGTTCCTCCTTATGATTCATACAGAACGGGTCGCGCCGCGACCTTGCGGACGGCATCCGCAAACGCGTCGCACGCCGCCTCGCACGAGGGGCGGTCCCCGGTGAGCAGACCGCCTGCGAAGTTCGTTTCGCTCGGCGGACCGTAAAATACTTTGAGTTCCACATCCGCGGCCTTCAGCGCGGCGTCGAGACCGATCATCGCTTCGACGGGCGGGGCGATGAGGTACGCCATCGCCGTCCCTTCGGGAACGCCCGCCTGTTTGGAAAGGTACGAGCCGGTCTTCGAGATGCAGTGCGCGAAGTAGACGATGGAGTCGTCCTCGTTCGCGCTGATGAAGCTCGCGTCGTTTTCGGTAAAGCGCACCGCGGCTTCGAGCCCGCTGCGCACCTCCGCCGGGTCTTCCCCGGAGAGCACGCCGATGAATTCGCCCGCGAGCTTCGTCGAAGCGTTCGCCGCGCCGGCGTACATGCTGCGCGCGTAGGCCACGGAAACGTTCGCCTTTTTCGTCGCTTCGTCGAGCGCCGCGTAGGAAACATCGTCGCAGTCGCTCGTGAGGAAGCCGAGGCTGCGGTGCCCCGGGGGAAGGTCGAGCCGTTCGAGAAGCATCGGGTCAGCATTCGCGAGCATCCGGATGCTCAGAACGGTGGTTTTCATTTTATCGCCTGTCATACGGGACCTCCGTTATTTGACGAGGTCCACGCCGCTCGCCTTCTTTTCGAGGATCTGTCCGATGACCTCGACGATGTAGGCGCCCGCTTCGACGGCGGTGAGACCGTTGCGGTGGATGTTCGAAACGACGGTGCGCTTCGACTCGGGCATGCCGACGTAGGCGTTGTAGACGATGTAGGCGCTCATGCTTTCCGCGGTCGCGAGACCGGGACGCTCGCCGATGAGCACGCAAACGACCTTCGCGCCGAGCACCTCGGAGACATGGTCTTCGGAAGCGACCCTGCCGTAGCGGAGGTAGAAGGGCGTGCCGACCTTGAGCCCCTTGGCTTTGAGCCCGTCCGTGAGCACGGGCAGGATGCGCTCGAGGTTCGACTCGATGGCGGTGGAGCTCAGTCCGTCCGCCGCGAAGATCTGCACATCCGGCGCCGCGGTGCAGCGGGCGCGGAGCGTTTCGACCGCCTCCTCCGAAAGCTTTCTGCCGAGATCGGGGCGCGTCACATAGGTGTTCTTGCAGTCGCACTGCGTTTCGACGGACACCAGACCGAGCCGCTCGATGAGCGCGGGGTCGACATCCTTGAACACGGCGTCGCGTGCGGCGGCGTGATCCGCGCGGAGCGTCAGGAGCGTGCGGGTGTTGAGCCGCGGACCGCAATTGCCGACGCCGATGCGCGCGGTGGTGCGCTTTTTCATGCGGGCGAGGGCTTCCGGATCCTCGGGGTCTTCGACGAGCGTCTTCGCTTTCGCGGCGGGGGAGGCGAGGTCTTCGTCCTCAACGAGCTGCGGAACGAAGGAGCCTTCCTTGCCGGGCAACCGGACCCTGCCGGTCGCCGCGAGCTGACGGATCACCTCTTCGGTGATCAGCTGTACGAGTTTTTCGTCGATCACGGGCTTACCTCCTCTTGGTGAAGACGGTCGGGTCGCCGGCGCGCTTGGTCAGGCGCCCGTTTTCCATGATGCCCATCCGTTCGAGCCACCGCTCGAATTCGGCGATCGGCCGCAGACCGAGGATCTCGCGGACGGTGTTCGCGTCGTGATAGGCGTTGGTCTGGTAGTTGAGCATGACGTCGTCGCTCGTCGGTACGCCGATGACGTAGTTCACGCCGGCGGCGGCGAGCAGGACGGTGAGGTTTTCGATGTCGTTCTGGTCGGCCATCATGTGGTTGGTGTAGCAGCAGTCGCAGCCCATCGGGATGCCGGAAAGCTTGCCCATGAAATGGTCCTCGAGACCCGCGCGGATGACCTGCTTCGAATCGTACAGGTATTCGGGACCGATGAAGCCGACGACCGTGTTGACCATGAAGGGGTCGAATTCGCGGGCGAAGGCGTAGCAGCGCGATTCCATGGTGACCTGGTCGGCACCGTAGTGCGCGTCGCTCGAAAGCTCGCTGCCCTGACCCGTTTCGAAGTACAGGACGTTCGGACCCTTGGCGGTGCCGCGTTCCTTCAGCAGCTGCCACGCCTCGCGGACGGTATCCGCCGAGAAGCCGAAGGCGGTGTTGCCCTTTTGACTGCCGGCGATGGACTGGAAGATCATGTCGCAGGGGGCGCCGCGGCGGACCGCTTCGATCTGCGTCGTGATGTGACCGAGCACGCAGATCTGCGTGGGGATCTCGAAGCGGTTCTTGATCTCGTCGAAGCGCTTGAGCACCTCCGCGAGGCTCGCGACGGTGTCGTTCACGGGGTTGAGACCGATGAGCACATCGCCGCAACCGTAGCTGAGCCCTTCGAACAGCGAGGCGGTGATGCCCTCGACGTTGTCGGTGGGGTGGTTCGGCTGCAGACGCGTGGACAGCGTGCCGCGCTTGCCGACGGTGGTGTTGCAGGTCGCCGTGATGCGGACCTTGTTCGCCGCGTAGATGAGGTCGAGGTTCGACATCAGCTTGCAGACGCCCGCGACGACTTCGGCGGTGAGCCCCTTGCCGAGGCGCTTGATGTCCTCTTCGGTGGCGCCGTAGCCGAGGATGTATTCGCGGAGCTCCGCCATCGTCCAACCCTTGATCTCGTTGTAGACGGTCATATCCAGCGAATCCTGATTCATGCGGGTGACTTCGTCGTCTTCATAGGGGACGACGGGGTTCTCGCGCAGGTCGGAGACCAAAAGGTTCGCGAGGACCTCCTTGGCGGCGACGCGCTCGAGCGCGGACTCCGCCGCGACGCCCGCGAGGATGTCGCCGGACTTTTCTTCGTTCGCTTTGGCGAGGACTTCTTTTACGGAGCGGAAGTGAAAGGTCTTGCCGCCCAATGTCGTTGAAAGTTTCATCTCGTTCCTCCGGTGCCGATCGGCTCAGCCGAACAGCAAAGTTTTGACGATCACGGGGACGACCAGCCCGTCCATGAGCGGTCTCCCGATATCCACATAGTCGCCCGCCTCGACCTTCACGCTGTCGATCACGGCGTAGCGGCGTCCGTTCAGTAAGGGCTTCAGGGCGATGCCCAGCGCCTTTGCGATGTCCTCCTCCACCACGGCGAGGACGGGGACGTCCTTCGGCAGGGTGTGCTCCGTCGCGGCGGCAACGGCGTGCGCGAGCGCGCGGATCTCACCGTAGGTCGGGTCTTTGAGACCGGGCAGGGCGAGGATGAGGAGCTCCGAATCGCTCTGCTCGCGGAACCAGCGCACCGTTCCCGCCAATGCGGCGCCGCCGTCCGCAAGGCATTGCGCCTGCTCTTCGGCGGTCAGGGTGAGGGCGGGCACGTTTTTGACGGGGAAGACCCCGGGCGAGTAATCGATGGTGCTGCCGGAAAGCGAAGTCGTGTAGGTGCCGGCGCCGACGACCGTCGCGCGGATGGTCTCCTGCGCGGGGATGACGTCGCTGCCCGAGAACGCGGGGTGTTTTTTGAGCGACCTTGCGAGCAGGACGCCGATGTCGCCGTAGCGGAAGGGATCCGCCGGTTCCGGACGGTAGAAGCATTCCGCAACGCCGCCCGAGAAGCACAGCTTCGCGCTTTGGGGGACCTTCGGCATGCGTGTGCTCTTTTCGGTGCGCACCCGTTCGAGCAGGGGCTCCGGGGTGGCGCGGTCCACGGCTGCGGCCAGAAGCTCCGCCATTTTGTCGGTGATGCGGGAGAGCGTGCGCTCCTCCGCGGGGTCGCCCACGGCAAGGGAAACGCCGATGCTGTCCGCCACGCGCTTCGCGGCGGGGGCGATGTAGGCGATGCGCCCGTCGGCACCGAGCTTGATGAGCCTGCCGCCGATGTCGAAGCAGCACTTGCCGCGCGTTTCGCCGTTGTCGAAGAGGCAGATGTTCGTCGTGCCGCCGCCGATGTCGAGGTTGACGACGGAGCACTCGTTTTCGCTGCTGTAGGCGAAGGCGCCGCTGCCCTTGCCCGCGACGACGGACTCGAGGTCCGGTCCCGCGGTGGAGACGACGAATTCCCCCGCGAAGGCCGAAAGCTTTTCGGTCACGAGCGCGGCGTTTTCCTTGCGGGCGGATTCCCCCGTGATGATGACCGCGCCGGTGTCCACATCCTCCGGGCGGCAGCCGGCGTTGCGGAACTCCTCCGCGACGATGGCGCGGACGCCGTCGCCGTCGAGTGCGGTGAGGGACTTGAGCGGCGTGAAATGCACGGCGCTCTTGTACAGGATCTCCTTGCCGACGATCGCGATGCGCGGCGCGGAGAAGTAGCTTGCGGTGTTGTCGACCGAGATCTTCGAGAAGATGACCTGGGTCGTGGATGTGCCGATATCGATCCCGACACTGAGGATCTCCGCCATACCGGCACCCCCTTTCGGTGAAAAAAGCCGTTTTTGAATACAAAAAACCAAGACGATCTCGGAATCGCCCCGGCTTTGTCGGCGGAACCGCGCACGCTGTTGTACGCGGGATTCGGATTATTCGGTTTTGAAATCGAAGGATACTTTGGTTCCGTTGGGACCGGAAACGATGTGCATCCGCCCCTTCAGCTTGTCGTGGATGGTGGAACGGACGATGTTGAGACCGAGGCGCTCTTGCCCTGCGGTTTCCGGCTCGAAGCCCGTGCCGTCGTCGGTGACGCGCACGGTGTGGTACAGGAGCCCCTTGGTGAATCCGACGGAAACGGTACCGCCGTCGCGCCCTTCGAAGGCGTGCAGCAGGGCGTTCGTCACAAGCTCCGTCACGACGACGGCGACCGCCGTTGCGGTGTCCGCGTCCAGGGCGGCGTCCTCGGCGGAGACCGTGAGGACGATGTGCTTCCCCGGGGGCGTCAGCGCGGCGAGGTTGCGGCGCAGCTGCTCGAACAGGGCGGTGGCGGAGACGTTCGTCAAGGCTCCCTTTCCATTGCATAATATATCATGGATGGAGGCGATTGACAACACCCGCGCGACGCTTTCCTTCAGCACGGCGCGGGTCTCCGGGTCGTCCTTGGTGCGCGCGGCGAGGTTGAGCATGCTGGCGATGAGCTGCAGGCTGTTTTTGATGCGGTGGTGCATTTCCCGCAGGGCGGTGCTGCCGGCATCCTCCTGCTCGCGGACTCCGCCGTACATGGGCACGTTCTCGCCCGCCGCCTTGGCGAGCTCTTCGTACTTGCGTTCCTTCGCAAGGTCGCCCGAGATGTCCTTTTCGCGGATGAGCACCGCGATGACGCGCCCCGCATCGTTGAACACGGGCGCGGCGTTCTGGCGCACGGTGCGCCGTTCCTGCGTGAGCGCCTTGATATCGCAGACGGGCACGCCCATGTGCGCCGCATGGAAGACCGCGGGCTCGTTCTCGCGGTAGGCGTATTCGCCGACGATGCGCTTTTCGTACATGCTCATCCGTTCGGAGGGGCGTTCGTGCGCGGCGACGAGCGCGGTGTCCTCTTCGACGGGGATGTCGAGAAAGATATCCGCGTTTTCGAGCGCGGCGATGAGCGGCAGCTGCCGTTCGACCGCGCGGAGGGTCGCAAGGTCTTCGGGGGAGATGCCGGTGTGCCGAAAGAGCAGTTCGTCGGAGAGGTTTTCCATACTGTCGCGTCGTTCAAAGGACCGGCAACGCGGACCGGGGCGGGAGGGATACTTACTTTTCCGTGCGGAGGACCGCTTCGGCGAGCGCCGCCATCGGCAGGCGCTTGTCCATGGAAAGCTTGCGGAGCAGCGTATAGGCTTCGGTTTCGGTGATGCCCTCGCGCTTGGCGAGCACAGCCTGCGCGCGGGCGATGGTTTTCGCGTCGGACAGCTGCTTTTTCACGGTCTCCGTTTCGCGTTCACTGCTGCGGAGCCGCTCCGCCTGCGCGAGCGCCATTTCCACGGTGGGGCGCAGCAGGCGCTGTTCGACCGGCTTGACGAGGTACCCCGTGACGCCGATGCGCTTTGCGGCTTCGATGATCTCGGTGTCGTTGAAGGCGGTGAGCAGCACGACGCAGCCCGCGAGCCGTTCCGACAGGATGCGCTCCGCGGCGGTCAGCCCGTCGAACACGGGCATCTTCACATCCATCAGCACAAGGTCGGGCGGGTCCTGCTTGCACAGCTGCACGGCGTCGAAGCCGTCGCCCGCTTCGCCGGTGACGGTATAGCCCAGGTCTTCGAGCATACAGCGGAGGTCCATCCTCGTGATGGGTTCATCGTCGACGATCGCGATGCGCGCCGGCGTTCGTTGTTGTTCCGTCATGCGTTTTCCTGCCAGTTCGCGGGGGTGACGAAGTATGCGTAGCGCGCCGTCGAGGGCGTTTGGAAGCGGATGCTCGAGCCCTTGGGGATATAGATGATATCGCCGGGATGTCCCGTGTGCACGCGCCCGCCGATCTCGATCTCGAGGACGCCGTCGAGCACGAGGTCGTATTCGTCGTAGGTGAGTGTCCAGGGGAAGCTCGTGTGGTCGAGCTCCATGATGCCCGCGCCCATGCGCGGCGCTTCCTCGAGGGAGACGACGTCCTTGAGGCGCACGCCCTCCTGCATGAAGGGTTCGCAGCGGACGGTATCCGTGCGGATGGTGATGACGCCGCTCGGGTCGACCTCGCGGACGGGTTCGTTGTTCACGATCGTTTTGACGACTTCCGTCACGATCGCGCGGATGGCATCCTCATTGAGCTGCATGGCGTTCCTCCCGTGGGTTTGTTCGCGTATATCATAGCGGAAAACGCGCCGGCGGGCAAGAGCGGAGCGGCGCGCACAAGCCCCGGAACCGGCACGATTGTTCACAATATCGCCACACAGCACCCCTTGCGGAAAAGTGTGCGCATCTATATACTGAAGTAAGTTTAAAAACAAACAGTCCGGAGGTATGGATTTGAAGCACAAGAGAATATTGGGGATGGCGCTGGCAGCCGTCCTGACGGCGGGTCTGTTCACGGGATGCGCCGAAAAGAAACCGGCGGCGGAGGTCGTCGCGGAACAGAACACCTACACCATCGGCCGCGGAGACCTTGCGGTGACGATCACCGGCAGCGGTCGCCTCAAGGCGGAGGATGAGGAAGAGCTCCGCATCCCCGCGGGCATCGAAGTGGACGCGGTGCTCGCCGAAACGGGCGACGCCGTGAAAGCGGGCGATGTGCTTGCGGTGCTCGATACCGCTTCGCTCGAACGCCGCGCGGCGGAGCTTTCGGGTGAACTCGCGCAGCTCGACATGCAGATCGCGTTCCGCGGAAACAACGTGACGACCGTGAAGGCGCCCGTGCGCGGACGCATCAAATACATTCCGGCACAGGAGGGCGAGGACGTCATCGACGCCATCAACGCCCACGGCTATCTGTGCCTGATCAATACCGACGACCTGATGCAGGTCGAGCTCACGCTTGCAGAGCCGCCGAAGCCCGGCACCGAAGTGACGGTGCGCTTCGAGGGCGGCAAGGAGACCGGCAAGGTCGCCGCCATCACGGAAAAGGGCTGCCTCGTCACCCTGCCCGACAAGAAGGCGCCGTACCTCGGCGAGGCGGAGGTCCTGCTCGACGGTGCGGTCCTCGGCAGCGGCGTGCTGATGCTGCATGCGCCCGTGGAGGTCTACGGCAACGGCGGCATCATCGAAAAGGTCGTTTACAAGGTGAACGATTTCGTCATGGCGAGCGCGGCGCTGTTCAACCTCGAAAACACGCCCGCGACCGACACCTACCGCGTCCGTCTGGCGGACCGCGGGGAGAAGGCGAAGACCCTGACGGAGATCCTCGCGTACCTGCGGTGCCCGAACGTGGTCGCCCCGTGCGACGGCGTCGTTTCGGAAGCTACGCTCCAAGAGGGCAAGAAGACCGCCGCTTCGGAAGCGAACGGTACCGAAGCCAAGGCCTTCGTTCTCGCGACCGGAGGCGCGACGAAGCTCGTCGTCGAGGTCGATGAACTCGACATCGCCAAGGTCTATCCGGGACAGAGCGCCGAGGTCACGCTCGACGCCTACAGCGGGGAACGCTTCCCGGCGACGGTCAAGCGCATCTCCCGCATCGGCAAGCTTTCGGGCAGCATCACCGTGTATGAAACGGAGCTCGCGCTCGAAGCGGACGACCGCCTGATCGACGGCATGAACGGCAGCGCGGAGATCCTCGCGGAGAAAGCGGAGAATGCGGTGCTCGTGCCGCTCGGCGCCGTCCGTGAGGATGCGGAGGGCAGTTATGTGCGCGTCGTCGCGGCAGACGGGACCCCGAGCCGCCAAACGATCGTGACGGGGCTTGCGAACGCGAACTTCGCGGAGGTGCTTTCGGGTCTGAACGAAGGCGACCGCATCGAATACAAGGCGAGCAACCGCGCGATGATGATGAACGCGATGATGCAGCGCAGCACCGCCATGATGGGTGGTGGACGCAATTGAGTGAAATGACCGCGCGTCCCGTCATCGAAATGCGGGACATCTCCCGCGTGTACCATGTCGGCGGGGAAGAAGTGCGCGCGCTCGACCATGCGAGCCTGACCATCCGCGAAGGCGAGTTCGTGGCGATCATCGGTCCGAGCGGCAGCGGCAAATCGACGATGATGAACATCATCGGCTGCCTCGATTCCGCCGACAGCGGCGAATACCTGCTCGACGGGCAGCACATCGAAAAGTACTCGAACGAAGAACTGGCGAAGATCCGCAACCGGAAGATCGGCTTCGTGTTCCAGTCCTTCAACCTCTTATCCAAAATGACGGCGCTCGAGAACGTGGCGCTCCCGCTCGTGTATCAGGGCGTTTCCGGCAGCGAGCGCAAGCGCCGCGCGATGGAAGCGCTCGAACGCGTGGGTCTTGCGGACCGCGCAAAGCACAAGCCCTCCGAGCTTTCGGGCGGTCAGCAGCAGCGCGTCGCCGTGGCGCGCGCACTGGCGGGCTCTCCGTCGCTGATCCTCGCGGACGAGCCGACGGGCAACCTCGACTCGAAAACGGGCGCGGATATCATGAACCTGTTCTGCGACCTGCATAAAAGCGGCAAGACCATCGTGCTGATCACGCACTCCGAAGCCGTCGCGGCGCAGGCGGAACGCCGCATCTGCATCCTCGACGGTCACGTGGAAGACCGCAGCGACGGCAAGGGCGGGATCTCGGCGAAGGAGGCGGATATCGTATGATGCTCGGACAATCCATCAAGATGGCGTTCGAGTCCGTCCGCTCGAACAAGCTGCGCTCCTTTCTGACGATGCTCGGTATCATCATCGGCGTGATGGCGCTGGTGGTGCTCGTTTCGCTCGTGAACGGCGCGACGGGGTCGATCACCGACCAGGTGACGGCGCTCGGCAGTGACCTGATCAACGTCGTCGTGAAGGACGACAAGGGCAGACCCATCCGCACCGAGGACCTGGTCTCCCTGATGGCGCCGGAGGAGATCCGCGAGGTCTCGCCGGCGGGTTCGGTCTCCGTGCCCGCAAAGGTTGGCTCCTCCGAGATCACCGCGACGGTCTACGGCGTGACGCCCGCGTATTACAACATTCAGGGGCAAACGCTCGAGGACGGGCGCTACCTGAAAACCGCGGATGTGGCGAACCGCACCTATGCGGCGGTGCTCTCGCACGATGCGGCGGAGCAGCTGTTCGACGAGGCGGACCCCATCGGCAAGACCGTGACCATCGACGGCCGCGGCTTCGAGGTCGTCGGTCTGCTCGAAAAAACGGACAACATGCTGCAGAGCATGATGAGCGGTTACGCGATCTTCATCCCCGCGACGGTGGAGCTGCGCATGGCGAAGCACCCCTACATCACCCAACTGTGCTTTTCGGCAACGGGCAGCACGGATGCGGCGGAAAAGGCGGTGAATACGCTGCTGCTCGACCGCTTTCAGCAGGACGACGATGCGTTCTCGATCATCAACATGTCGAGCATCGCTTCCGCAATGGATGAGATCAACGGCACGCTCTCGCTGCTGCTCGGCAGCATCGCGGCGATCTCACTGTTGGTCGGCGGTATCGGCATCATGAACATCATGCTCGTTTCCGTGACGGAGCGCACGCGTGAGATCGGCATCCGCAAGGCCATCGGCGCCGGGTACCGCAGCATCATGTCGCAGTTCCTCATCGAGGCGCTGCTGCTGAGCCTGTGCGGCTGCTTCATCGGGCTCGTGCTTTCGGGCGGTATCCTCGCCGTGGCAACGAGCATTGCGGACAACATCGTGTTCAAAATGGAAGCCGGGGTCGTACTGGTCTCCGTCGGGTTCTCGACGTTCATCGGTCTGATCTTCGGTCTCTACCCCGCGAACAAGGCGGCGCGCAAGAACGCCATCGAAGCGCTGCGCTACGAGGGCTGAGGCGCTTTCTTCACGACCGGACTTCAAAACGGATTCCCGCATGCGGGAGTCCGTTTTTTGTATGCCACGTGGGGGAATGCGGGGAAAGTTTCCGGGAGACGATGTGATAGGAACACGAAAAAAACATATGATATGGCGTATAAACTGAAGAATGGAGAACGGATTCATAATAATGAAAGAAAATATTAGCACTCTTATGCGTAGAGTGCTAAGTTTCACAATTGCATCACAATGCGGCTCTTTTTCCATCACAACCGGGTGGTATCATACAAGCATCGAAAGGGAGACCGATCGATGAACAAGAAAAAGAAAAGCGAAAACCCAAAGGAGGTTTATGACTATGCTGCATATGAAACCGTATTCCGTTCAGAACGATTCCCTGTTTTACGACCCCTTCCGCATGTTCGGCGCGTTCGAACCCGCCTTCCGCGGTGAGCGCCCGGCGATGTTCAAGACCGATATCCGCGAGACGGAGACCGGCTATGAGCTCGAGGCGGATCTGCCCGGTTACAAGAAGGAGGACATCGCCATCGACATCGAGCGCGATTGCCTGACCATCACCGCCGAACGCAAGCGCGAGGAGACGAAGGAGGACGAGAAGAAGGGCTACCGCCACATCGAGCGTTCCTTCGGTTCGTTCAGCCGTTCCTTCGACCTGTCGGGCATCGACACCGAGGGCATCAAGGCGAGCTACACGGACGGCGTGCTGAAGATCGAACTGCCGAAGCAGCAGGAGGCCCTGCCGCAGAAGCACCGCCTCGAGATCGCCGGCTGATCCATTCCCCGCAAGGGGTGTCGGGTCCTCTCCGGAAAAGGGACCGGTCCTATGGGATCGGTCCCCTTTTTTCGCGGTTTTCCGGTCGTTCCGGAAAGATGGGCAAAATATTTTTCGGTATCCCAAAAGAATTTTCGGAAACCGCTTGACTACAGGGAAGCATAATCATAGAATAAGTTTATAGGTATGCATCATACCGTATCTGTTGTCATTTCTTTCATTCGACCCGAAATCAAAAGGAGAATATGCATATGTCCAAGATCGTTATCGCGCTGGGCGGAAACGCACTCGGCGCAACGCTTCCCGAACAGGCGGTCGCCGTAAAGGTCACTGCGAAATCCGTTATCGATCTGTTGGCCGACGGCAACGAGATCATCGTCGTGCACGGCAACGGTCCGCAGGTCGGCATCATCAACAACGCGATGGCGGCACTGGAAAAGACCGACCCGAAGCAGGGCTTCACGCCCCTCTCCGTCTGCGGCGCGATGAGCCAGGCGTACATCGGTTACGATCTGCAGTCCGCGTTCCTCGAGGAAATGGAAGACCGCGGCATGGAAAACGTGCCGGTTTGCACCATCGTCACGCGCGTCATGGTCGACCCGGAAGATCCGGCGTTCCAAAACCCCTCCAAGCCCATCGGCAAGTTCATGACCGAGGAAGAAGCCCGCGCTTTCAGCGAGAAGACCGGCAACCCCGTGCATGAGGATGCGGGCCGCGGCTGGCGCCGTTACGTCGCCTCCCCGATGCCGAAGGAGATCCTCGAGCTCAAGGCGATCCGCAGCCTTGCGGACACCGGTCACCTCGTCGTTTGCTGCGGCGGCGGCGGTATCCCCGTGTACCCCATCGGCGGCGGTCACCACTTCAAGGGCGCTGCGGCGGTCATCGACAAGGATCACTGCGCGGAGCTCCTCGCGGAGCGTCTCGACGCCGACCAGCT
Organism: Clostridia bacterium; assembly: GCA_030526425.1. Classification (GTDB taxonomy): domain Bacteria; phylum Bacillota; class Clostridia; order Christensenellales; family CAG-138; genus CAG-1024. The sequence continues at coordinate 45,482 of JAUNCT010000002.1, read as the reverse complement.
CATCATTCTGACGGCGGTCGAAAAGGTCTGCGTCAACTTCAACAAGCCCGATCAGAAGGCGCTCGACAACCTCACCCCCGAGGAAGCGAAGATGTACGCGGCGCAGGGTCAGTTCGCACCCGGCTCCATGCTGCCGAAGGTCGAAGCGGCGACCCGCTTTGCCGAGTCCAAGCCCGGCCGCAAGGCGATCATCACGAGCCTCGAGCGCGCGGTCGACGCCCTGCACGGCATCACCGGCACGATCATCAGCAAGTAACGAAACCAATGCAAGCCCGGCTTTCCCGCCGGGCTTTTTTCTTTGGCGGACGGCGGGTGGGCACATGAAAGGTTTTCATTGCAAGGGCCCCCGCGTTTTGGTAAACTGAATACCATCTTTACGGGGGCGGACGCCGCCCGGATACGGAGGACGATATGGAAAAATCGAAAGTATACTTTACGGATTTCCGCGTACGCGGCTTCGGCGATCCGCTGACCAAAAAGCTGAAGGACCTTGCCGTCAAGGCGGGGATCGGCAATATCGACATGAAGGGCAAGTTCGTTGCCATCAAGATGCATTTCGGCGAGCTCGGCAACCTGAGCTTCCTGCGCCCGAACTATGCGCGCGCCATCGTCGATTTGGTGCGCGAAATGGGCGGCACGCCCTACCTGACCGACTGCAACACCCTGTACCCGGGCAGCCGCAAGAATGCGGTCGAGCACCTGTACTGCGCATGGGAGAACGGCTTCACGCCCATGACGGTGAACGCGCCGATCCTCATCGGCGACGGTCTGAAGGGAACGGATGAAGCGGCGTTGCCCATCGCAGGCGGCGAATACTGCAAGGAAGCGTACATCGGACGCGCGGTCGCGGATGCGGACGTGCTCATTTCGCTCACGCACTTCAAGGGGCATGAGAACACCGGCTTCGGCGGCACGATGAAGAACATCGGCATGGGCTGCGGTTCCCGCCGCGGCAAGAAGGAGATGCATTGCTCCGGTCACCCGACCATCGAAGCGGAAGCCTGCCGCGGCTGCAAGCTTTGCCAGCGCCAGTGCGCCAACAACGGACTGACCTTCGACCCCGAAACGAAGAAGATGTCCGTCAATGAGAACTGCCTCGGCTGCGGACGCTGCATCGGCGCGTGCAACTTCGACGCGATATCGTTCCGCAACTACGACGCGGCGGAGGTCCTGTGCTGCCGCATCGCCGAGTACACGAAGGCGGTGACGGACGCGATGCCGAGCTTCCACCTGTCGCTCGTGATGGATATTTCGCCCAACTGCGACTGCCACGCCGAAAACGACGCGCCGATCCTGCCGGATATCGGCATGTTCGCATCCTTCGACCCGGTGGCGATCGATCAGGCCTGCGCCGACGCGTGCCTTGCGGCGGAACCGCTGCCGAACGCACAGCTTTCCGACATCATGGCGAAGCCGGATTTCGTCGACAAGCACGACCACTTCGACAACTGCGGCGCGGAGTCCGACTGGAAGGCCGGTATGGCGCACGCGGAGAAGATCGGTCTCGGCAGCCGCGCATACGAACTCATCCGCATGTAAGGGGCACTGCGGAACGACACGAAAACAAATGAACGGGGCAGGGGCGCGGGACGTGTTCCCGTGCCCCGTTTTCTTGACATTCCGGGGCTTGCGATAGTATTATTACAATTCAGGAGAGTATGACCGTATGGAACAGAAAAAGCCCCCGGAACTGCAAAAAGAAGCAAGCCATTACCGCTTTGGCAGCTATGCGGCAAAGCCCCGGTTTTGCTCCTATTGGCACCAGCTCGACGAGGTGTCGGCGATCGCGCCGGAAAGCCTGCTGGTCGTCGGTGTCGGGGACGGGATCGTGCCGCTTCTGCTGAAGCATATGATGCCCGCCATGCGGGTGGAGACCTTCGACTTCGACCCGGAGCTGAAGCCGACGATCACCGGAGACGTGCGGGAGATCGCCTCCTATGCCGGAAACGATTCGTTCGGGTGCATCCTTTGCAGTCAGGTGCTCGAACACCTGCCGTATGAGAATTTCGTTCCCATCCTCCGGGCGTTTTCGAGGATCGCGCCGAGGCTCGTGCTGAGCATCCCCTGCCAATACCGCGAACTGCATTTCAAGGTGGATCTGCCGAAGATCCATACCGACAAGGTGAAGTATCTCGAACTCAAAAAAGAACATTTCACTTTCAACGGCGAACACTACTGGGAAGCGGGAACGAAGAATTATCCGCTCGCGAAGGTCCGCGGAGACATCGCCTCCGTGTACCGGATCGGAAAGGAATTCCGCGTGCCGGAAAAGCCGTGGCATCTGTTCTTCGTACTGGAACGCAAATAACGAAAAAAGAAACCTTCCGCGGCACCGTTGCCGCGGTCACCGATCAAACAACGAGGTATAACGACCATGTGTGAAAAGAAGCCCTTTTACATCACCACGCCGATCTATTATCCTTCGGATAAGCTGCACATCGGCCACGCATACAGCACCGTCGCGACCGACGCCATCGCCCGCTACAAGCGCCAGCGCGGTCATGAGGTGTTTTTCCTGACCGGCGCGGACGAGCACGGTCAGAAGATCGAGCGCAAGGCAAAGGCCGAAGGCGTGACGCCGCAACAGTACGTCGACCGCATCGTCGCCACGTTCAAGGACCTGTGGAAGCTGCTCGACATCAGCTACGATCACTTCATCCGCACGACCGACGACTACCATGTCGCCGCGGTGCAGAAGATCTTCAAACAGCTCTACGATCAGGGCGATATCTACAAGGCGAGCTACACCGGTCATTACTGCACACCGTGCGAGAGCTTCTGGCTCGAGCGCCAGCTCGTCGACGGCAAGTGCCCGGATTGCGGACGTCCGACCGAGATCGTCGAGGAGGAGAGCTACTTCTTCAAGGTCTCGAAGTACGCGCCCGCGCTCATCGAGCACATCAAAACGCACCCCGATTTCATCCAGCCCGCTTCCCGCGCGAACGAGATGCTGCAGAACTTCCTGCTGCCGGGTCTCGAAGACCTGTGCGTTTCCCGCACGAGCTTCAAGTGGGGCATCCCCGTCACGTTCGATGAGAAGCACGTCGTCTACGTCTGGCTCGACGCGCTCTCGAACTACATCACCGCGCTCGGCTGGGGCAGCGACAACGACGCGAACTTCAAAAAGTTCTGGCCGGCAGACGTGCACATCGTCGGCAAGGAGATCGTCCGCTTCCACACCATCATCTGGCCCATCATGCTCATGGCGCTGGGTCTGCCGCTGCCGAAGCAGGTCTACGGTCACGGCTGGCTCGTGCTGGACGGCGGCAAGATGTCCAAGTCCAAGGGCAACGTGGTCGACCCCGTGAAGCTCTGCGACCGCTACGGCGTGGACGCCATCCGCTACTTCCTGCTGCGTGAGGTGCCCTTCGGCTCCGATGGCGTGTTCAGCAACGAAGCGCTCATCAAGCGCATCAACACCGACTTGGCGAACGACCTCGGCAACCTCCTGTCCCGCACGGTCGCGATGATCGGCAAATATTTCGACGGCGTCATTCCCGCACCCGGCGTGACCGTTGCGGAAGAGGACGACGCGCTGATCGCCCTGGCGAACGCGACGCCCGCGAACGTCGACAAGCAGATGTCCGAATGGCACATTCCCGACGCGCTGAACGAGATATTCAACCTCGTCCGCGCGTGCAACAAATACATCGACGTCACCGCTCCCTGGGTTCTGGCGAAGACCGAAGAGGGCAAGGCGCGCCTTGCGACCGTCATGTACAACCTGGCGGAGTGCCTGCGCATCGTCGGCGTGCTGCTCGTGCCGTACCTGACCTCCACGCCCGCGAAGATGTTCGAACAGCTCGGCACGCCCGAAAACCTGCGTTCGATCGACACCGTGGCATTCGGCGGCACCGTCGCCGGCACGGCGGTGGTGAAGGGCGACGCGCTCTTCCCGCGGATCGACGTCGAGAAGGAGCTTGCGGCGCTCGATGCCGAGATGGAAGCGCAGAAGGCAGCCGCGGAAGCCGCCGCGAAGAAGGCGGAGGAGCCCGCGGAGGAGCCCATTCCCGAAATCGAGTACGAGGACTTCGAGAAGATCGACCTGCGCCTCGCGAAGGTCATCGCCTGCGAAGAAGTGAAGAAGGCGAAGAAACTCCTGAAGCTGACGGTGGACGTCGGCGGCGAGGAGCGCACCGTCGTTTCGGGCATCAAAAAGTGGTACGCCCCCGAGGATCTCATCGGCAAGACGGTCGTTCTCGTGGCGAACCTCAAGCCCGTGAAGCTCTGCGGCATCGAAAGCCGCGGTATGATCCTCTGCGCATCCGACGCGGCGGACGAGAAGCTTTCCGCGCTGACGACCCTTTCCGAGATGGAGAGCGGTCTGAAGGTGCGCTGACACAACCAAACACGGCAACGGGGCGGACCGGCGGTCTGCCCCTGTTTTTCGGAAGGAAGGAACCATGAAACTGTTCGATACCCACGCGCACCTGCTCGACGAGCGCTTCGATGAAGACCGCGAAAAGCTGATCGCATCGCTTCCCGACAAGGGCGTTGCGCACATCATGGAATGCGCCTGCATGGAAAAGGACCTTGTCCGCGTGCCGGAGCTGGTCAAACGATATCCCGGTTACATTTCCGGTGCCGTCGGCGTGCATCCGCACTATGCGGCGGAATTCCCCGCGGCGAAGGTGACGCTCGTGGAAGCGGCGCTCGGAAACGAGGGCATTCTTGCCGTCGGTGAGGTCGGGCTCGATTACCATTACGATTTCGCCCCGCGGGACGTGCAACGGGAACTGTTCGCCGCGCAGGCGGAGCTCGCCGCGGAAAAGCGGCTGCCGCTGCTCATCCACGACCGCGAAGCGCACGGGGACACGATGGATGTGCTGAAAGCGCTGAAGGGACGCGGCTTCGGCATCATGCACTGCTTCTCGGGCAGCTACGAGATGGCGAAGGAATTGATCGACCTCGGTTACCACATCGGCATCGGCGGGAGCGCGACCTTCAAGAACAACCGCCGCATGAAGGAGATGCTGCCGAAGCTGCCGCCTGAGCGCATCGTGCTCGAAACGGATTGCCCCTACATGACGCCGGAGCCTTTCCGCGGGGAACGCAACGACCCCTCGCTCACGGCGGTCACCTGCCACCACATCGCGGACCTGATCGGCATGGACGCCGACGCGCTTGCGGAACAATGCCATGAGAACGCGTGCCGCCTGTTCGGACTCGCCGAATGACGTGCGCACCGTATTGAAAAGAAAAAGAACGGACCCCGCCCGGAAGCATCCCGGACGGGGTCTTGTGTTGCGGGGCTGTTTGTGCGGGGTCGGATGGGGGAAACGGGGACGCGGAAGGCTTGCCGTCGCTTGACACCGGGCGCGCGGAGATTTTAAAATAAAATGATATAATAAACAATAGTATGCCCATACGATGGGGTTTCGGAAAAGCGGAGGGTGCAGTGCGGAACGGGAAACGGAAAAACGGACGGCTTTCCGCGGAGGAGGACGAATGCGGAGCATGCTGATCCGTCGGATCGGGCGGTTGGCGGCGGAAGCGGCGCTGTTGGACGACGCCGCCTTGCGCGAACGGATGCAGGCGCTGCGCGGCGCACCCGCGGGGAAGCCCGTTGCGGAAGCGTTCGCGCTCGTTGCCGAGGCGTTCCGCCGCGTGATGGGCATTGCGATCCACCCCGAACAGCTCGAAGGCGCGGCTGCGATGGCCAAGGGCAAGATCGCGCGGCTGGAGACCGGCGAAGGCAAGACCTTCACGGCGGCGTTCCCCGCCTGCCTGTACGCGCTGACGGGCAGTAGCGTATGCATCGCGACGGTGAACCCCTACCTCGCCGCGCGCGACCGCGAATGGCTCGAACCGGTGTACGCCATGCTCGGGTTTTCGACGGGGCTCGTCGCCGCGGGGCAGGAGCGTGAGGAGAAGCGCACGGCGTATGCGGCGGATATCACCTACGGCACGCATTCGGAATTCGGCTTCGACTACCTGCGGGACAACCTCGTGCGGGACCCTTCGGAGACCGTGCAGCGCGAACCGTATTTCATGCTGGTCGACGAGGCGGACAGCATCCTGCTCGACGAGGCGGTCACGCCGATGCTGCTGTCGGGGCAGGGCGTGCGGCAGGACCCGCGCATCTATCCCGTGGATCGGCTGATCCCGTGGCTGAAAAGCACCTCGGTGCAGACTCTCGATGAAGAGAATTACGCGGAACTCGACGCCGCGTACGACTATATCGTGCTGCAGAAGGAACGCGTGGCGATCCTCACGTCGCTGGGGGCGAAGCATGCCGCGCAGTTCTTCCCGAAGGAGGATTTCGACACGGACGTGGCGCTGCAGCATCTTTTGTATCAGGCGTTGCAGGCGCACGGAACGCTCAAGCGGGATGTGGATTACATCGTTTCGGAAGGCAAGCTGAAGATCGTCGACCGCAACACGGGGCGCATCGCCGCAGGGCGGCGCTTCTGCGACGGTTTGTGGCAGGCGTTGCAGGTCAAGGAAGGGCTCGAACTCAACGAGGAGAGCCGCACGCTCGCGGCGATCTCCTACCAACAGTTCTTCCGCAGGTATCCGCTGCTGTGCGGCATGACGGGCACCGCGTGGGAAGACCGCGCGGAGTTTTCCTCCGTGTACGGGCTTTCCGTCAAACGCATCCGCCCGCATAAGCGCTCGCGGCGGAAGGACCTGCCCGACCTGTTCGCGAAGACCGCGGAGGAAGCGGCGGAGCTCGCCGTCCGCGAGATCGAAAGCAACCGCGCGGCGGGGCGTCCGTGCCTCGTGGCGGCGCGCAGCGTTGAAGACAGCGAACGGTTCGGAGCGTTGCTCACCGAAGCGGGCATCCCCTGCAGGGTGCTCAACGCGAAAAAGCCCGCGGAGGAAGCGGAGATCATCCGCGAAGCAGGAACTCACGGCAACGTGACCGTCGCGACGGCGATGGCGGGGCGCGGCACGGATATCCGTTTGGACCGGGAGGCGCTCGAAGCCGGAGGTCTGTTCGTGCTCGGGCTTTCGCACCAGGATACGCGCCGGGGCGACCGCCAGCTGCGCGGCAGAGCGGGGCGGCAGGGCGAACCGGGCAGCACGCGCTTTCTCGTATGCGCCGGGGACGAACTGATCCGCCGCTTTACGGAAGGCGACCCTCCGGAAACGGAGAAGGAGTGCAAAAAGCGCATCCGCTTGGCACAGCGCCTTGCGGAGGGCAACGCGCAGGCGCAGCGCGAGGGTACGGCGAAGCTCGACGAGGCGATCGCCGCCTGCCGCGACGGGTTCTACGCCGAACGGCGGAACGTGCTGAACGGGGAAGTCCCCGAACGGTACCGGACGAAGCCGCAAGCGCTCGTGCGGGAGACCGTGCTTTCCGCGATGGACGGCGGCTGGTCGGATTTTTTGGGCGAGGCGAACCGCCTCAAACAGAACTGCGGCGCGGTGTCCATGACGGGGCACGACGCCAAAAGAAGCTTTCAAAAGGACATCACCCGCCTGTTCGACGAGATCTTCGCCGGGGTCCGCGAGGAACTCGACCGCAGGATCGGTTCGATGCCGGAGACCGCCGGGGAAACCGGAACGGGTGAAAAAACGGAGAACGAAACGCCATGAACGCATGGGAATTGTACGATAAAGTGATCGCCGGTGTTCCAACGGACGATACCGTGCGGGAATGCCTGCAGGGCACGAACTGGATGTGCATCGTGACGGAACGGGGACGGTACGGATTGAACGCCGTGCAGCCCGGGACGGCGGTGGACCCCCGGAAGGTCGTCGGCAGACCCCTGCGGGAAGTCGCGGCGCTTGCGAAGAGCTGGTGCTTCAACGAGGCGGCGGCGGGCATCGCCGCGATCAACGCCGCACGCAACCAAACGGAGTTTTTCCGCCCCGAGGGCGAGCAGGATGCGTTTTTGCGCTACCGCGACCGGCTTCTCGGCAAGAAGGTCGCGTGTGTGGGGCACTTTGCCTACCTCGAAAGGCGGCTGGAAGGGCTGTGCGACCTGTTTGTGCTCGAACGGAAGCCGGAGGGGAACGATTACCCCGACACCGCCTGCGAATACCTGCTGCCGGAGATGGACGCCGTGTTCATCACGGGGTCGGCGTTCGCAAACAAGACGATGCCGCGTTTGCTGAAACTGTGCGAAAACGCCTTCACGGTGATCTCGGGTCCTTCGACGCCGATGGACCCCGTGCTGTTCGGTTACGGTGCGGACGCGCTGTGCGGCTTCTGTGTGACGGACGATGAAAAAATGCGCGCGGCGCTCAACGGGGACGGTCCCGTGTTCGCGTGCGGGCAAATGGTATGTCTGGAAAGGAAAGAAGTATGAAGAAGGTTTTGAACTACCTGCGCTCGATGCGCTTCGGCATCTTGTTGCTGATCCTCATCGCGGTGCTGAGCCTGCCGGGCACGGTCGTCCCGCAGGGTGTCGACCGCGCGTCGGTCATCGTACGGTACGGCGAGACCTGGGGTGGGATCATCGATACGCTCGGGTTCAACCGCATCTTTTCGATGTGGTACTTCGTGGCGCTGTTCGCGCTGTTGTGTCTGAACCTCACGCTGTGCTCGGTGGTGCGCTTCGGTAAGGTCGGCAACCGCAAGGAAGCCCTGCTCAAAAAGGCGGAGAACAACGGCGAAAGCACCGCGTTTTCAGAGGGGGCGCTGCGCGGGCTCGGCAAGAAAGAGGTCAAGCCGGGGACGCATCTCGTCAACGGCGCGGGTTTTTACGGCTCGTTCCTGACGCACCTCGGGCTGTTGCTGCTGTTTGTTTCGGCGGCGTTGGTGTTCAGCCTGCAGAGCGCGCAGGAGGTCGGCGTGAAGATCGGTCAATCGGCGACGCTGCCCGACGGGACGGAGATCGTCGTGAAGTCCTTCGACATGAAGAACGTTTCCGGCGAGACCGATTACATTTCGAACGTCACGCTGACGCACCCCGGGCAGGCGGCGGAGGACAAGGTCATCCGCGTCAACGAACCGGTGCGCTTCGGCAACTACACCGTTTACCAGCAGTCGTACACCATGAACGCGGCGGAGGTCGAACTGTGGACGGAGGAGAACGATCAGCCGATGCCGCTCGAACTCGAAGGACCCGCGTTTTTGAGCCTCGGCGGGGAGGACGGCGTGCGGATCGACGCCATTTATCCCGACCACATGACCGCAGAAGACGGGCAGATCGTGCCGATGTCCACGGCGAACGGCGCGCTCAAAAACCCTTGCTACCTCGCGGCGACCATTGAGAACGGCGAGGAGAAGATGGGCGTCGTTCTGCCCGGCACGGTGCTGACGGCAGGCGGCGTTTACGTGCGATTCCCATCGATCTACCCGGTGTTCAATGTGAAATACCTGCCGCGCTTTGTGATGCCCCTGATGTACGCATCGTTTTTGATGCTGACCTTCGGTCTGTACCTGTGCTTCTTCGCGGTGCCGAAGGTCGTGACCGTCCGCGGGAACAAGATGACCGTGACGACCCTGAAATGACCCCATAACGAAAGGAGAAACCATGCTGAATTTTCTGTTCTTCGCGCCGATCGCGCTGTACTTCATCGCGACGTTGCTGCAGTTCCTCGGGACCGCCTTCCGGAAGGAAGGGCTGAAGCAGGCCGCTTGGTACGGCTTGCTCGTATCGCTCGCGCTCCACACGGCGTACCTCGTCGTGCGCGGCGTCAAGGGCGGACGGCTCCCGCTTTCCAACCAGTTCGAGTTCGCGACGGCGTTCGCGTGGGGCATCGCGCTGATGGCGGTCGTCCTCCGCATCGCGGGGAAACGCGGGATGGATTGGGTCGTGACGGCGGGTCTGCCGCTGGCGTTCCTCATCCTTTCGTATGCGGCGTTCCAGGCGAAGCCCGACCAGATCGCGGCGGAACTCATGCCCTCGCTGCGCTCCTCCTGGTTCGCGCTGCACATCGGCGCGGCGGTGTTCTCCTACTCCGGCTTCGCGCTGGCGGCGGGTTTTTCCGTGCGCTACCTGATGAAGGAGAAAAAGCTCGGAACGCTTTCCGCAAATGCGCGCGCGGAAGAGGAGGCGCACCTCGAAAAGCTCGATACGCTCAGCTACAAGCTCGTCTGCTTCGGCTTTTTGCTGCTGACGGTCGTCATCCTCTCCGGCTGCGTCTGGGCGGAACAGGCGTGGGGTTCGTTCTGGACCTGGGACCCGAAGGAGACCTGGGCGCTGATCACTTGGCTCATCTACTCTGTGCTGCTGCATAACCGCATCCGCAAGAACTGGCGCGGCAAGAAGATGGCGTGGTTCTGCGCGATCGCCTTCGTGTGCGTGCTGTTCACGTTCGCGGGCGTCAACAAGCTGCTGGCGGGTCTGCATTCCTATGCCTGAGTCCCGGAAGGCGCGCACGCTGTATTTCGTGCGCCATGCGGAGCCGCTGTTTCCGGACGGGGAGCGCGTCTACCTCGGGCGCAGGCTGGATTATCCGCTGTGCGCTGAGGGGAAGCGGCAGGCGGAGGCTGTGGCGGAGACCTTGGCGGCTGCCGGCGTGACCGCTGTGTTCACAAGCCCGCTGACCCGCTGCAGGGAGACCGCCGACGCCATTGCCCGCCGCGTGGGCTGTACGCCCGCCGTACTGGAGGACCTGACCGAGCTCGACCCCGGTCTTTGGGAAGGGCGCACGGTGCGTTCCGTCCGCGAGGAATACGGGGAGGCGTTCGAAAAGGGCCTGTGCTTTCCGCCGCCCGGCGGTGAGACGGATGCGGCGGGGATGCTCCGCGCGCAAGCGGCGCTCTCCGTCATCCGCAAGAGTTCGGGAAACATCGCCGTCGTGAGCCACGGCGGGCTCATCCGCATCCTGCTCGATTGTTTGAGAAAGCCCGCGCCCGGCACGCGGAGCCTGTACGATATCCGCTGTGCGGTGCCGATCCCCGTGACGGAAACGGAGGACGGACGCTGCACGCTCGACCCGCGGTTCCTCCGCGCTTGAATCGCATCGCCTCTTTTCCGCGACCCGGTGGAAAAGGGGCGTTTTGTTTTGGGGAACTGTGGCACGGCATTGAGAAGCGCGTGCTGTTTGTGCTATAATCACGCAAGTAGAGATCGAGGCGGCGGCTGCCTCCCGCATACGCGGAAAAGCCGACAACAGGGAAAAGAGGAAAACGATATGCCGGTATCTTCAGGCGGCGGTTCGCATTCCGGCGGGCACCGCTCGGGTGGCTCATCGCACAGTACATCACACAGTTCATCGCGCGGGTCCACGCGCAGCACATCCCACGGGTACGCGCACGGGGGCAGCACCTCCGGTCCGATCTCCGGGAAGCCTTACGGCAACGCCCGCCCTTACGTGTTCATGCGCAACGGCAAGCGCGAGGTCTTCTGGCAGTCGGGCGAGCGGTCCGAACCGTCGAAGTTCGGCGTGTTTGCGATTTTGATGCTGATCGCGGCGTTCTTCCTGCCGTTCGTGATCGTGCTGTGGAGCTTCGGCGTTTCGGTGCCGAAGCGGATCGACCCCGCGAGCTACGACAGCCGCATCGTCATCGAGGACCGGGCGGACCTCATCGCGGATACCGCGCCGGTGGAAAGCTCCTTTGCGGACTTCCGCGAAAAAACGGGCGTCACGCCATCGCTCGTCGTGGTGGACGAGGAGAGCTGGGTCGGCTTCTATCAGGACTGCGAGACCTTCGCTTACCACGAGTACCTGCGCCTGTTCGACGATGAGAAGCATTGGCTGATCGTCGTTTCGTATCCCGCCGCAGATGAAGTGACGGGGCTGATCGACTGGAAATGGCAGGGCATGATCGGTGAGGATACGCCGGAGACCATCGACCTCGAGGCGCGGTGGAAGTTCGGCGAACTGCTGCAGCGGCGCCTGCTGCGCGCGGACCCCGAGGAGGTCGGCGAGGCGGTCGCGAAGGCGTTCGACGAGCTCGGCGAGACGGTGATGGATGTGAAGTTCACCTTCCCCGCGGCGATCGTCATCGCCTGCATCCTGTTCGGGGTGTATGTGCTGCTGGCGGTGCTCATCCTCCGTTCGCACGCGCGGCGGAAACGTTTTGCGGAAGCGCAGCCTGCGGCGCCCGGCGTGTGCCCCTATTGCGACTGCAAGGTGAGCGAGAGCGACGTGACTTGCTCGCACTGCGGCGCACCGGTGAAACCGTAACGAACCCAAGAAGAAAACGCACGGATGTCCGAAGACGTCCGTGCGTTTTTCATATAAACCGATATCGTGCCGAACGGGGGATCATTCCCGCTCGAGCTTGGCGCGGAAGGAGATTTGGCGCGGGGTCTCCATGCCGTCGAACAGAACGACGTGCACGCCCTTGTCCCGGTCGCAGCCGAGGACCGTGCCGGGACCGAAGACCGCGTGGCGCACGCGGCTCCCTTCGGCGAAGACGCCCGTTTCCTCATCCGGCAGGATCGCGAAGCTCCGCATCCGGATGAAGGCTTCCGCCTTGGGGATCAAACCATCCCGCGGGGGGATGGGGAAGACCATGTTTTCCTTGCCGATATCCAGCAGGAAGCGCGAGGGGTAGCGCGGCGTGCCGTCGATGTTCCGCCCCTCGGCCTCGGAAAGGTACAGGCGCTTTTCGGCGCGGGTCAGGGCGACGAAGCAGAGGCGGCGCTCCTCTTCCATGGCGGGCGCGGTGCGCACCTTGCGCGAGGGAAAGATGCCCTCGTTCATGCCGATGAGCCACACATAGGGGAACTCCAGACCCTTCGCGGCGTGCACGGTCATGAGCTTCACCTTGTCGGCGCGGTCGGCGGCGTCAACGTTGGTGAACAGCGCCACGTGGCTGAGGTAGTGCTCGAGCGTGCATTCCTCGCCGCAGGTCGTTTCGTAATCGTACACGGATTGCTTCAGCTCGGCGAGGTTGTCCAGCCGGTCCTGCGCGCCCTCCGTGCGGAGCATCTCTTCGTAACCGCTTTCGTGGATGAGCGCCGTCAGGACCTCCGAGACCGGGCGGTCGTGACACTCCGCGCCGAAGCGCTCGATCAGCTTGACGAAGGCGTTCGCCTTCGTGCCTTTGAAGAGCGGGTCGCCGAGGCTCAGCTTCAGTGCCTCGTACAGGGTGCAGCGCTCCTTTTCCGCAAGCTCCCGCAGGAACGCCATGCGGCGGTTGCCGAGGTTGCGTTTCGGGGTGTTCGCGATGCGTTTGAAGGACAGGTCGTCGCGGTAGACGATCATGCGGAGGTAGGAGAGCGCGTCCTTGATCTCCATGCGCCCGAAGAAGGGTACGCCGCTGTAGATGGTGTAGGGCAGCTGCTCCTTGAGGAAGACCTCCTCCACGGCGCGGGTCACGTAGTGGGCGCGGTACAGCACCGTCATATCGCGGAAGGGGACGCCTTCGGCGTGCAGGTGCTTCATTTCGGCGGCGATCCACAGCGCCTCGGCGGTCTGGTTTTCGGAAAAACAGCAGGTGACCGGCGCGCCGTGCGGCAGAACGGGCACGAGGTCCTTTTTGATGCGGGTCGTGTTTTTGTCGATGAGCGCGTTGGCGGCGGTGAGGATCTCGGGTGTCGAGCGGTAGTTCTCGAGCATGCGGATCGTGCGGGTGCCGGGGAACGCCTGATCGAAATCGAGCAGGAACTTCACGTTCGCGCCGCGCCAGGTGTAGATCGTCTGATCCGGGTCGCCGACGATGAACAGGTTTTTGTGGTAGCCGCACAGCACGCGCATGAGCTCGTACTGCAGCTCGTCGATATCCTGAAACTCGTCGATCATGATGTATTCGAGCCGCTGCTGCCACTTGAGGCGGATCTCTTCGCTTTGCTCGAAGATCGCGAGCGTGAACTTGATGAGGTCGTTGTAATCGAGCCCGAAGCATTTCTTCTGCTGGTACAGGTAACCGTAGAAGATGATGTCCTCGGGGTGCACGGCGGCATCGTACTTTTCCTTCAGGGTCTCGGGCGACATGGCGATGAGATCGCGGTAGTACTCCGGCTCCTTGAGGAGCTTGCGGATCTCGATGCGGTCGCGCGCGTTGGAAAAGGTCATGTCGCGGAGGCTCAGCTTCCGCTCCTCGTAGATGATCTGAAGCATCGCGTCGATATCCGAATTGTCGAGCACGAGGAAGCTCTTCGGGTACTGCACGGCGTGGATGTCCTCCTGCAGGACGGAAACGCAGAACCCGTGGAAGGTGTTGATGTAGCCGGTGTCGTTGTCCCCCGTGAGGGTGTGGATGCGCTGGCGCATCTCGTTCGCCGATTTGTTCGTGAAGGTCACGCACAGGATGTTGCCCGGCAGGATGCCCAGCTCGTTGACGAGGTAAGCGAACCGGTGCGACAGGGCGCGCGTTTTGCCCGAGCCCGCGCCCGCGATGACGCGGACGAAGCCTTCCGTCGCGGTGACCGCCTCGAGCTGGGACGGGTTGAGATCTTGGAACAGTTCCGACATCGTTGCCTCCGAATAAAAAGGCGCCGCCGGGGACGGTCGGGCGCCGTGTGGTCATGGGTCAGTGTACCGCAAAGGGTATCCGATAAAACGGACAGGTCATTCGTCGTCCGCACCGACGAGCAGCTGCTCGGCGCTGTCGGGTTCGAGCTCCTCAACGGAGTTCAGCGTTTTCAGGATGCGCCGCGTGCGCACGCCGACGAGCTTGTCGAGGTTTTCGCTCACCTGCGAGATCTGCCGCTGCGAGGTGCGGAGTACGTCTTCGAAGTTCGAGAACTCCGTGCGGACGGCGCCGAGCACCTTCCAGACCTCGCCGGAACGCTTTTGCAGCGCCACCGTGCGGAAGCCCATCTGCAGCGTGTTCAGCAGTGCCGCCATCGTCGACGGCCCCGCGATGCTGATGCGGTAGGTGTTCTGCAGCTCTTCGACCATGCCGCGGTTGACGGCCTCGGCGTAGAGCCCTTCGAAGGGCAGGAACATCACGCCGAACTCGGTCGTCTGCGGCGGATCGACGTACTTCTCGCGGATGTCCTTCGCCTCGCGGCGCAGGCGGCGTTCGAATTCTTCGCCGGCCTTCTGGATGGCATCCTTATCGCAGGTGTCCCGCGCGTCGAGCAAGGCGCGGTAGGTGTCGCCGGGGAACTTCGAATCGACCGGGAGCAGCACCGTGCCGCCGTCTTCGGTGGGCAGCTTGATGGCGAACTCCACGCGCTCGGTCGCGTCGCGCTTGGTGACGGCGTTTTCGAGGTACTGCGCGGGGGAGAGGACCTCGCGCAGGATCGCGCCGAGCTGGATCTCCCCGAGGATGCCGCGCGTCTTCACGTTCGACAGCACCTTTTTGAGGTCGCCGACGCCGTTGGCGAGGGTCTGCATCTCACCGAGCCCCTTGTACACCTGCTCGAGCCGTTCGCTCACGAGGCGGAAGGAGCGGTCCATGCGCTCCTCGAGGGTCTTCTGCAGCTTTTCGTCGACGATGCCGTGGATCTCGTCGAGGCGCTTGTTGTTGTCCTCCTGCAGCTTGGTGAGGCGGTGCTCCGTCATCTGCCGGACGAGCTCGAGCGAGCGGATGTTCTGCTGCTCGAAGGAACGCAGGCGCTCCTCCTGCTGCGCGGCGGCGGCGCGCTGCTGTTCGGTCAGCATGTTGCCGAGGTTCGAAACGCCGGCGGTGACCTCCTGACGGAGGTCGGACTGGGAACTCGTGAGCTCCTTGCGGACGGCGCCGAGCTCCTCGCCGAGCGCTTCCTTCATCAAAGCGACGCCGCGGGCGATGTCCTTGCGGGTGCGTTTGTCCCGCGGTTTGGCGAGCAGCACGACCGCTGCGATCAGAAGCCCCGCGTTGACGGCGCCGAGCGCCAGCAGGGTGATGGTTGTCCATTCCATACGTTGGGTCTCCTTCGGAAACGGGTCCCGCGGAGGGGACGCGTTTTCTTTCCATCATACCAAGGCGGGCGGAGCCGCGCAAGGAGTGCGGGCGGACGGTATGAAAAAAGCACCGTCCCCGAGAGAACGGTGCTTTGTGAAACGGGATGCGTTCAGGCGGTTTTCTTTGCCGCGCGGAGGATGAGACCGACCGCGAGACCGATGAGCGCCGGTACGACCCAGCCGAGGTTCAGGTCGAACCAGGGAAGGAAACGCTCCGCAAAGCCGACCATGCCGCCGAGGCGCAGGGAGGAAACGACGGAAGCGGGCAGGGTCTTGACGAGGTCGAACAGGGCGGCGAACAGCGTGCACGCCGTGACGGAGATGTAGACGCGGCGGTCGTGACCGAAGAACTTGCCGCAGAGCGCCAGCAAAATCAGCGTGATCGACAGCGGGTAGAGGAACATCAGCATCGGGAGACTGTAGTTGATGATCGCCGAAAGACCGATATTCGAGACCGCGAACGAGAAGATCGTGAAAAAGACTGCCCAAGCGCGGTAGGAGATGAAGTTCGGGAACATACGCACGAACGCTTCCGAACAGCTGGTCACGAGACCGAGCGCCGTTTTGAGGCAGGCGAAGAAGAACGTGACCGCGAGGATCGCGAGACCGGGCGTGCCGAGGTAGTGGCGGGCGATCTGCACGAAGGCGATGCCGCCGTTTGCGGAAAGCTCGAACAGCCCGCGGGACTGGGCGCCGATCACGGTCGTGAGGCAGTAGATGAGCGCCATCAGCGCGCCGGTCAGAAGACCCGAACGCAGCACCTCTTTGGCGACCGCGCCGTCTTCTTGCACACCCATGCCGCGGATGATATCCACCACGATGATGCCGAAGGCGAGACCGGCGATGGCGTCCATCGTGCCGTAGCCTTCGATGAGCGCGTTGAAGAACGCGCCGTTCTCATAGCCCGCGGCGGGTTCGACGGCGGAAATCGCCGCGCCCGGCGCACGCAGCGCCGCAACGATCAGCACCGCGAGGAACAGGAGGAACAGCGGGTTGATGATCTTGCCGATCCACACGGTGATCTTCGCGGGGCGCAGCGAGCAATACAGCACGATCGCGAAGAAGACGAGCGAGAAGATCAGCTGCGGGATGGCGTGGGAGGAACCTTCGCCGAGCATCGGCACGATGCCCGTGGTGAACGAAACGGTCGCGCAGCGCGGGATGGCGAAGAAGGGTCCGATGGTGAGGTACAGAAGGCAGGTGAAGACCGTGCCGTAGCGCTTGCCGATGCGCTGGGACAACGCGTGCAGACCGTCCGCATGCGTGCAGCCGATGGCGGCGACGCCGAGGATCGGGATGGTGACGGCGGTGACGCAGAAGCCGAGGATCGCCAACCAAGTGTGGCTGCCCGCGAGCTGACCGAGGTGCACGGGGAAGATCATGTTGCCCGCCCCGAAGAACATACCGAACAGCGTGAATGCCGTCAAAAGACTCTGTGCGCGTGTGAGTTTATTCGTTTTCATAATGGAACCCCTTTGTGGAATACCATGAGTTTATCATGTATCTTGCGGAATAGGAAACGCGGGATTAGAATAGAAGTATGACAAACCGTAATAGATAACGAGGAACGGATATGGATACGAAGAAGTGGTCGGTGCTGCTGACCTGCGCGGAATGCGGCAGCTTCACCAAGGCGGCGGAAGCGACGGAATACACCCAGTCCGGCTTGACGCACATGATGGACGGGCTTGAGCGGGAGATCGGTTTCGCGGTGCTCGAACGCGGGCACGGCGGCGTGCGGCTGACCCCTGCGGGCAAACAGCTGCTGCCCTACATCAAAGAACTGCTGCGGGCGGACGAGCGCCTTGCGGCGGAGATGCGCGCGTGCACGGCGCGGGAGCGCGGCAGCATCCGCATCGCGGCGTATTCGAGCATGGCGATGCAGTGGATGCCCGAGATATTGTACCGTTTCCGCCGCGAACGCCCCGACGTCACGGTGGACCTGCGCATGGTCGACCACGCGCTCGAACCCTTCGAACTGCTGGAATCGGGCGGGACGGACGTCATTTTCGCCGCGAAGCAGGACGACCGCCCGTGCAATTGGACGCCCCTGTACGACGAGCCGCTCTATGCGATCCTCCCGAAGCGTCACCCGCTGAGCGGGGCGGAGCGATTCCCGGTGGCGGCGTTCGCGGGGTGCGAATTTCTGATGCCCTACGGGCGGTTCGATCAGCTCGTGCGGGAGGTGTTCGAACACGCGGGCGTTTCGCCCGAGATCCGCGAGTCGCGCGTGGACGACGAAACGGTCATCCGCATGGTCGGCAGCGGGCTCGGCGTTTCGCTGATGGCGGAGCTGATGATCCGCGGGCGGACGGACGACGTCCGCTGCGTGCCGCTCGACCCGCCGGCGTACCGCGAGCTCGGCATGGGTACGCGCCGGGGGGAGAGCATCCCCGAGAGCGTGCGCGTGTTGAAGGAGTGCGTGCTCGCGTTTTTGAAAAAGAAGGACGCCGCGGAGTGAAGCGGCGACGGAAAAGCACATAAAGAAAAAGCCGCGGAGCGCGAGTGCGTTCCGCGGCTTTCGTTTGCCGCACGATCAGTAAGCGAGGATGACGGGGAAGGCGGTGCTGAGCTTGCCGCCCGCGACGGTCACGGTGCCGCCGAGCACGTTCTCATAGGTGCCGTCGGCAAGGTCGACGGTGACTTCGGCGGGCTTGCCCGCAAGGCAGAACACGCCGAGCTTCGTTTTGCCGCTGCGCGGGTTCACGCGGGTGCAGACGGCGGCGCCGTTCTCTTCGACGGCGCGGAAGCAATCGTCCGCTTCGAGCACGGTCTTCTTGATGCGACCGAGGCGGGTCAGATACGAAGACAGGTCGCAGCCGGTCTCGCGGGAGAAGACATCCTTCTCGAACAGGCTCGGCAGGTGGCTGTTCGCGTATTCCTGCCCGCCGTAGAGGAGCGTCGTGCCCTTCATGAAGTACAGCATCGCGGTGTGGTTGACGAGGCGCTCCCGCTCGGGGAAGAGCTTCGCCGCACGGGGCATGTCGTGGTTTTCGAGGCAGCGGAGCTTCGAATAATTCGCGGGGTAGGCGATCTCCTGACGGTTCAGCGCCTCGAGCCAGTCCTTGAGCGGGCGCTTGCCCTCGGTGTACTCGTCGAAGATCTCGCGGATGTCGTACTCGTATTCGATATCGAAGGCCTCGTAGAGCTCGGCGTCGCTCGCGGCGTAGTTGCCGGTGCTGCGGTTGAAGGCAACGAAGGAGGCGTGCACGCTTTCGGCGAGCCACAAGCAATCGGGGTTGACCTCCTTCACGGCGGCGCGGGCGGCGCACCAGAACCCGGTGGGGACGAGGCTCGCCACGTCGCAGCGGAAGCCGTCCACCATCGAAGCCCACTGCTTCAGGCTTTCGATCTGGTAATCCCACAGGGCGCGGTTGTCGTAATCGAGGTCGATGACGTCCGTCCAGTCGGCGGTCTTGTTGCCGAAGCTGCCGTCGGGCTTGCGGTAGTAGAACTCGGGGTGCTCGGTGACGAGGGTCGCGTCGGGCGAGGTGTGGTTGTACACGACGTCGATCATGATCTTCATGCCGCGTTCGTGCACGGCGTCGCACAGGGCGCGGAAGTCTTCCATCGTGCCGTAGGCGGGGTTCGTCGTGCGGTAGTCGCGGTTGGCGTAGGGGCAGCCGAGGCTCCCCTTCTTGCCCTTCTCGCCGATGGGATGGATGGGCATGAGCCACACGACATCGGTGCCGAGGGCTTTGATGCGGTCGAGGTCGGGGATGAGCGCGCGGAAGGTGCCCTCCTCGGTGTGGTTGCGGATGTAAACGGAATAGACGATCAGGTCGCGCACGGCGACCGGGGTCTCTTTTGCCATGTTCGGTCGTGCCGCAGAACGGGCTGCGGGCTCTCCTTTTCGGTTTTTACCCGCCTATTATATAGAAACGCAAGCGCGGATTCAAGGGGAGAGCGGCGCGCCCAAAAGAAAACCGCGCCGCGGGGATGCCGCGGCACGGTGCGGGTGCGGGGGAAGCGGTGTGCTCCCCCGAAAGGGTTACTCGTTGGGGTTCGTTCCGATGCCCGTGAGCCCGGAGATGTCGATCATCGGGGTGGTGCCGCTGCCGACAACGGAGGGCAGCATGCCGTCCCACTTGTCGACGGTGCGGTAGCGGATCAGCTCGTCGGACAGGGATTCTGCGATGGTGCGGTTGCTTTCGGCGGTCGCTTCGGCGAGCATCTTGATCTCGTTCGCCTGCGCCTCGGCGGCGATCACGCGCTTCTGCGCCTCGGTGTTGGCGATGACGAGCGCCTGCTCCTGCTCGGTGCGGGTCTTGATCAGGTTCTGCTCGGCGACCTGCTTGGCTTCGACCGCGGAGATGTATTCCGCCGAGAAGTCCCAGTTGATGATGTTGAGCTCGCGGATGGAGATGCCGTAGGGGCTGAGTTTTTCGACGAGCCCCTGCGTGAGCAGCACCGAGACCTCGGAGCGGTTGGCAACGAGCTCGACCGCGGTGTAGCGGGCGGTGACCGCCTTGAGCACCTCGTTCACGGCGGGGGTGATGAGCACGTCTTCGTAGTTCATGCCGATGTCGCGGTAGAGGGCGGAGCCGGCGTCCTTGCGGATGTTGTAGTTGACCGCCACGTCGACTTCGACGGACTGCAGGTCCTTCGAGAAGGATTCGGTGCGGACGTCGAGCTTGACGATGCGGTTGTCGATGAGCATGACGTTCTGCACGAAGGGGATCTTGAAGTTGAGACCTTCGCCGAGGACGGTCTCCTGCACGCGGCCGAAGTTGAGCACGACGCCCGTGTGACCTGCGGGTACGGTGGTGTAGCAGCCCAGCGCGACGCCGAGCACGATGATGGCGACGAGCGCGAACGCGACGATGCGTCCGTAGGCGCGGGTCCCGTCTGCTTTTTTGAACATGAGATCCATTCTCCTTTGTTGCTTTTTCCCTTGGGGGATGTCCCCATTATACCCCGCAAAACGCATGGTGGGAACCGCCCGCGCGGCGAATTGGGTGCGGCAAAACCCGCGCCCGCGGCGGAATAGCGGCGGGTGGCGGCAAAGCGCGGGCTGTGGTATAATCTACGGGATCCCGCTTTCAAAGGAGAGACCGTATGAAGACCAACCGTTGGACCGCGCGCGTTCTTGCGTGCGCGTTGACGTTCGCATTTGCCGCCGGCGCGCTTGCCGCGCCCGTGACCCTCGAAGAGGCGTGCGCCCCCGTTTACCTCGAACCCGGCAAAACGGCGGATTACAAGACCGCCACGGCGAAGTTCGCCGAAAAGTGCGTGACCAAGGGCACCGCCGCCGTTTCCGCGTATGAGATCGCGAAGGAAAACGCCGAACGCGGGCTCGAACCGCAGGAGGGTTACGAATGGCGCACCGTCGTTTGGGACCTGAACTTCTTCGACGCGAAGGCGAACCGCTACGGCGTGACCACCGCCTACCGCTTCGAAAACGCCTACGACGCCGCGACCTACCCGAACACCGTGTTCGACGAGGAGACCCGCTACGACGAAACGGGCAACTACCGCGACGGCGTGTTCTCCGTCGATTGGGACGGGAAGACTTGGACGGACTGCCGCGTGAAGGTGCGCTTCAGCTGGGGCGAAACGGAGTTCATCCGCAAGCACGACCGCAAGGAGACCCGCTGCTCCGTCGTGATGTCCTACCTCGTGCCCGAGGGCTTCGACGGCATCGTTTCGGTGCTGTACGATTCGCGCCTCAAGAGCAACACCGCTTCCGTCGCCGACGCGGGCTTCTACGATGCCGCGCGCTTTCTGATGTACCGTCTCGACGGCACGGAGGGCTTCACCCTCGGCTGAGCCGCACGCAACGCCCGTTTCCGCACGGGCGTTTTTCCATACCCCCAAAAACAAACTTCGCGGTTTTTGTTGGAATGCCGCGCGCTTTGTTTTATAATAGACCGAAACCCGCGACATTCTGTCCCAAGGAGGATTTCAGATATGAGAAAAACGAAGATCATCTGCACCATCGGCCCCGCGTGCGAAAGCGAGGAGATGCTGCGCAACCTCATGCAGGAAGGCATGAACGTGGCGCGCCTCAACTTCTCCCACGGGGATCACTCCGAGCATCAGGCGCGCATCGACCGCATCAAGAAGATCCGCGAGGAGCTGGGCAAGCCCATCGCCATCATGCTCGACACGAAGGGACCGGAATACCGCATCGGCACCTTCGAAAACAAGAAGATCGTTCTGAACGACGGCGACCTGTTCACCCTGACGACCGCGGATGTCGCGGGCAACGAGCAGCGCGTTTCCGTGAGCTACAAGCACCTGCACGAGGAGCTGAAGGCGGGCGACACCGTGACGATCAACAACGGCATGGTGAAGCTGACCGTCGAAAGCGTCGAGGGCAACGATGTGAACTGCCGCGTCGTCAACGGCGGCGTTCTTTCCGACCGCAAGAGCATGTCCTTCCCGAACAAGGTGCTCAAGCAGGATTACCTCAGCGAGCAGGACAAGGCCGACCTGCTGTTCGGCATCGAAAACGATGTGGACTTCGTCGCGGCTTCGTTCGTTTCGAACAAGAGCGACATGAAGGTCCTGCGCGACTTCCTCGTGGAGAACGGCGGTGAGGACATCAGCATCATCGCGAAGATCGAGAACCGCGCCGGCGTCGACAACATCGAAGAGATCTGCGAGATCGCCGACGGCATCATGGTTGCGCGCGGCGACCTCGGCGTGGAGATCCCCTTCGTGGAGGTGCCCGTCATCCAAAAGAAGCTCATCGAAAAGTGCCGCATGCTCGGCAAGCGCGTCATCACCGCGACGGAGATGCTCGAATCCATGGTCACGAACCCGCGCCCGACCCGTGCGGAGATCTCGGACGTGGCGAACGCCGTGTACGACGGCAGCTCGGCGATCATGCTTTCCGGCGAGACCGCCGCGGGCAAATACCCCGCCGAAGCCGTGCGCAACATGGCGGAGATCGCCCTGTTCACCGAAAAGAGCATCAACTACAAGCGCCGTTTCCTGAAGACCGAGTTCCCCATCGGAAACACCATCGACGCCATTTCCCACGCGACCTGCGCGATGGCCATCGACGTGGACGCGCGCTGCATCGTGGTCAACTCCATCACGGGAAAGACCGCGCGCATGGTCAGCCGCTTCCGCAGCCCGGTGGATATCATCGGCGTGACGACCACGCCCAAGGCGTGGCGCCAGCTGAACCTGAGCTGGGGCGTCATCCCCGTGATGAGCGAGCACTACACCTCCATCGACGTCATGTTCTATCAGGGCATGAAGGAGGCCAAGCGCATCATGGACCTGAAGCCCGGCGAGAACGTCGTCATCACCGGCGGCACCACGGGCAGCAGCGGCAACACCAACATCATCAAGGTCGAGACCGCAAGATAAGCGCATACCAAGCAACGAAAGCACCGCTCCGGCGGTGCTTTTTTCTGTGCCCCGAAGCATGCGCGGCTTTCAAAACTCCGTTTACATCCGTTTCTTATATTGTGAAACAACGGTTGAAAAGCAAAATCGGGGGGGGGTGTATAATGGTACCGAAAATGCAGTTCACACCACAGGTTTACCGATAAAACAACGACACGGGAGAGCACACACATGGGAAAATTCATCATCGCATGCCCGGTTTGCCACAGCTATGTGCAGGCAAGCACGGGCTTTTTCGCATCCAAGCACATCCAATGCAGCTGCGGCAACGTCATCCACGTGAAGACGGACCGCATGACCACGAAGACCTGCCCCTCCTGCGGGAACAACGTCGTTTACGACCAGGCGGAGGGCACGGATGCGAAGTGCCCCGTGTGCAGGCAGCAGCTCGTGACGGAAGCCGATTACGGCAACCTCGTGCACTTCCGCTGTGAGACCTGCGGCTGCGAGCTGCAGGCTTCGAAGGGCGCGGCGCACATCACCTGCCCCGTGTGCGACACCGTGGCGGATGTGCAAAAGGAGATCAAACGCGCGGAGGTGCGCGACAAGGGCGTGCCCGCGGTGATCCGCTACGAAGGGGCGAACGACACCTTCGTGTGGAAGCACCCGCTCACCGACTTTACGACGGGCAGCCGCCTCATCGTGCACGAAAGTCAGGAGGCGGTGTTCTTCCGCAACGGCGAGGCGCTCGACTCCTTCGGACCGGGCGGCTACACGCTCGAAACCGGCGTGATGCCGAAGACGGAAGCCCTGTACCGCCTGCCCGTCGACGGGCAGCCCTTCCATGCGGAGGTCTACTTCGTGAACCTCACCACGCAGGCGGGCATCAAGTGGGGCACGCCGAGTAAGGTCGGTTTGTTCGACCCCGCGACGGGCATGCACGTGGAGCTCGGCGCATCGGGTGCGTTCAACATGCGCGTGACGGATGCGCGGAAGCTGCTCATCAAGCTGGTGGGCACCGCGGGCGGGCTGACGCAGGGCGACCTGTTCGGCGAAGGCGGGGCGATCGGCGCGCGCGCCATCGGCGGATATTTCCGCACGATGATCGCCGCCAAGGTCAAGGCGAACCTCGCGCGGGTCATCAAGCAAAACAGCATCAGCGTGCTCGAGCTCGATATGCATCTCGACGCCATCGCCGCGGCGATGAAGGCGGCGATCGACCCCGAGCTTTCGGAATACGGTCTCGAAATGCCGGAGTTCTACGTGGCGAACATCGTCACGCCCGACGACGACCCGAACTTCCGCCGCATGAAGCAGCAGCACGCCGACCTGTACCTGAAAACGAAGGAAGAGGCGATCAAAAAAGCGGAGGCGGAGGCGGCGTTCGAACGCAAGGCCGTGGAGGCGCAGACCGCCGCGCGCATGAAGGTCATCGGCGCGCAGGGCGATGCGGACGCGCTGCGCATCCAAGCGCAGGCAGAGGCGGACGCTTACCGCATGCAGGCGGAGGCGGAAGCCATGGAAATGAAGATGAAGGGCTACACCTACCAGCAGGAGACCGCGCGGCAGGTGGGCACGGAAGCCGTGCGGAACGGCGGCGCGGGCGGACTCGGCACCATCGCCGGGGATGCGATGCAGCTGGGCATCGGGCTCGGCGTGATGGGCGGCGTGATCGGCATGACGAAGGAAGCCGTTTCGCCCCTGACCCAACAGGCGGGCGGCGTGCTCGGGCAGGCGGCCGGCATGGGCGGATGGACCTGCGCGTGCGGCGCAAAGAACATCACCTCGAACTTCTGCCCCGAATGCGGCGCGAAGAAGCCCGCGCCCGCTGCGGCGGATGCTTGGGACTGCGCCTGCGGTGCCAAGGGCATTACCAGCAGGTTCTGCCCCGAGTGCGGGGCGAAAAAGCCCGAAGCCCCGGCGGCGTGGAGCTGCGCGTGCGGCGCAACGGGCATCACAAGCAAGTTTTGCCCCGAGTGCGGGGCGAAAAAGCCCGAAGCCCCCGCCGTGTGGGATTGCGCCTGCGGCAACAAGGGCGTAACGGCGAAGTTCTGCCCCGAGTGCGGCGGCAAACGACCCGAGTGAGGTGGAAACGATGAAAGAATCGAAGCAGGCAATCAAGGTTTGGCTGTTGGCGCTGCTGCTCGTTGCGGCGGTGGCGCTGCTGTTCCCCTTCGCGCGGACGGCGGTGTTTTATGTCGCGCTCGGCGCGGATGCGGTGATGTTCGCCCTGTGCGCTGTTGCGTTTTATTTGGCGTTCGGCAAGGCGCAAGGCTTGCAGAGCAAGCTGATCGGCTGGCCCCTGTACCGGGTGGGCTGTGCGGCGCTGGCGGCGCAGCTCGTCGCCGGTCTGCTGCTGATGGCGTTTTCGAAGCTGTGCCCGCTGTGGCTCGCGCTCATTATCGAGATCGCTTTGGTGCTCGGCACGCTGATGGCGCTGAGCGTAAAGCAAGCCGTGCGCGAAGCGGTGGAAAAGAGCGAACAACGCGTGAAGGACACGACCGCCGGATGGAAAGCCATCCGCACCGCGGTCAACGCCCTTGCGGCGAAAACGAAAGACCCCGCGGCGAAGCGGCTGGCGGAAGCCGTGCGCTGTGCCGACCCGACCCCGACGAGCATGGACGGAAGGATCGCCGAAGCGGTGGAAAAGGGCGATGTCGCCGAAGCGCTGCGGATGGTGGAAGAGCGGAAGACGGTCGCGAAGGCGGAGAAGAAGTAAGCGGGTAGTATGTCTAATGCATATACGATTTTTCGGAAGACGATAGATCGTTGCAACAAATTGGTAGCTTTGTACAACAATCAGAAAGCAGGTACAGACCCCAAAGGTAATTGTGATTTGTTACGTGCGGCTGTCGTTTTGAGTGTTGCGGCGATGGATGCATATATGACGAACTGTTTTGCTGAACATTTCTATACCTTTATCAATAATGAGGAAATCAACGAGAATATCGAGAAACGCCTGTTGGATTATGGTGTGACAATAGGTACGGTAATCGAGATGTATCGGGATAATCAATCTCTTTCCGGCATCCAAGATAAGGTTTATCAGTACTATGAACACTATACGACACAAAGGATGAAAGTAATTGATGAACTGTTTGCGTTGTACGGTTTGCCGAAGATAACCGAAAATGCACAGGGAAAGTCACAAGACGAAGCATTGCTTAAAGATGTTGAGAAACTCGTGGATAGAAGAAATGCGATAGTGCATAAAGGGGATTATAAAAAGAACGAGATAAAGTCAATAAGCGTAAAGGACGCGGAAAACATAAAGAAAATCGAACTGCTCGTAAAAAACATTGAAGAAATAGTCGAAAACAGATTTAAGAGATTTGAAACAGCGGAGAAATAAATCATGATCATCAAATGCAAAATGTGCGGTGGGGACATCGCGTTCACGCCGGGGGATACCTACGGCACGTGCGAATACTGCGGGAGCGTTTCGACCATCCCGAAGGCGGAAGACGAGCAGCAGCTCAACCGCTACAACCGGGCGAACCACTTCCGCCGGCAGTGCGAATTCGACAAGGCGGTCGCGGCGTATGAAAAGCTGCTCGAGCAGGACGACACGGACGCCGAGGCGCATTGGGGCGCTGTGCTGAGCCGTTACGGCATCGAATACGTCGAAGACCCGAAAACCAAGCAGCGCATCCCGACCTGCCACCGCGTGCAGGTGGCGAGCATCCTCGCGGATGCGGATTACCTTGCCGCCGTTGAACATGCGCCGGATGCGGAGAGCGCGAACATCTACAAGGCGGAGGCGCAGCGCATCGCCGAGATCCAAAAGGGCATCCTCGCGATTTCGGCGAACGAAAAGCCCTACGATGTGTTCATCTGCTACAAGGAAACGGATGAGAACGGGCAGCGCACGCGCGACTCGCAGTGGGCGCAGGAGATCTATTACGGGCTTGCCGAACAGGGCTACAAGGTGTTCTTCAGCCGCATCACGCTCGAAGACAAGCTGGGGCAGCAGTACGAACCGTATATCTTCGCGGCGCTGAATTCCGCCAAGGTCATGGTGGCGGTCGGCAGCAAGCCCGAATACTTCAACGCCGTGTGGGTCAAAAACGAGTGGAGCCGCTACCTCGCCCTGATGGCGAACGACCGAAAGCGCCTGCTCATCCCCTGCTACCGGGGGATGGACCCCTACGACCTGCCGGAGGAGCTGAGCAACCTGCAAAGCCAGGATATGGGCAAGATCGGCTTCATGCAGGACCTGCTGCGCGGCGTGAAAAAGGTGCTGGATGCCGGCAAGAAGCCGGAAGCGCCCAAGGTGCAGACCGTCGTAACGCAAGCGACCGTGGGCGGAACGACCACCGCCGCACAGGTGAAGCGCGGCAACATGGCGCTCGAAGACCACGAGTGGGAAAAGGCGGACGGCTTTTTCGAGGAGGCGCTGAACCTCGAGCCCGAGTGCGCGGAGGCGTTCATCGGCAAGCTGCTCGCGCGGGAAAAGAAGCCCTCTCTCGCTTCGTGGGTGAAGGCGGAATGCGGGCGCAACGAAAAGCAACCTCCGGCGGAGCGGCTGACCGCGTGCCCCGAGGATACGATGCACATCGCACGGGCGGTGAAGGAAAACACCGTTGCGCACTACCTTGCGGAAAAGGAGATCCGGTTACCGTACGCGTTCGACCGGGGCTATGACAGCGTGCTTGCGGGCAGGCGCAGCCAGCGGGAACAGCAGAAAAGGGCGCTTGCGAACGACCGCCTGCTGAACCGCGCGCGGCAGTACGCCAAGGGCGAAACCAAGCAGCAGACCGAAGCCGCGGTAGCGGAAATCAACGCCGCGTTGGATGCGCGCGTTGCCCAAGCCGAAGCGCAGGACAAAGCGAGCACCGAAAGGGTGTGCAACGCTTACAAGGCGCACCTTGCGGCGGCGGACGCCAAGGTCGCCAAGCTGCATGATGGTGCCGTGAAGAAGCGCGAAGCCGATTACGAGAAGGCTGCCGGCACCATGAACGCCGCGCGCGACAAGCAGGGCTTTGCAAACGCGAAGACCGCGCTCGAAGCCATGCACGGTTACAAGGACAGTGCGGAACTTGCGCGCCGGTGCGCCGCGGAGATCGGGCGCATCGAGACGGAAGAACGGCGCGCCGAAGAGGAACGCCGCCGCCAAGAGGAAGAGCGCCGGAGACAAGCGGAGGAACGCGAAAGGATCGCCGCGGAGGAAGCCGCCGCAAAGCGCAGGCGGCTCATCACCATCGCCACCGCCGCGGCGGCGCTGTGCGTTGCCGTGTTTCTCGTGGTGACGAAGGTCATCATCCCGAGCGGCAACTACAACAAGGCGGTCGCCCTGCGGGAAGCGGGAAATTACGCGGGCGCCGTGCTGGCGTTCGAAGAGCTCGGCGGCTACAAGGACGCCGCGACGCAGGTTTCCGAAACGAAGTACCAACAGGGCAAGGCACTGCTTGCGGCAAAGAATTATGATAAAGCGTATGATGTGTTTTTGCCGCTGAAAGGTTACAAGGATGTTGACACGCTGCTGAAAACGGACGACAATCTGGCGGCGGCGGCGGCGGCGCGCGAAGCGAAGCGCAAGCTTTACCGCACGGTGGGCAGCGTCGTGACCTTCGGCAGCTACGAGCAGGACAACAACACATCGAACGGCGCGGAACCGATCGAATGGATCGTGCTGGATGTAAAAGGCGACAAGTCGCTGCTGATAGCAAAATACGGTTTGGATGCAAAACCATACAACACGAAAGACACGAGCGTCACGTGGGAAAAGTGCACGCTGCGCACCTGGCTGAACGGCGAGTTTTTGAACAAGGCGTTCACGGCGGAAGAACAGAAGGCTATCCTGACGACGGAAGTGGACAACGGCAAGAGTCAGGGGTACAGCAAGTGGAGCACCAACGGCGGCAACGACACGAAGGACAAGGTGTTCCTTTTGAGCTACGCCGAGGCGAACAAGTATTTCGGCGTCGAGTATTGGCAGAAGAGTGGCGCGGATAAGAACACGAAATCCCGCGTGCAGCCGACGGCGTACGCAAAAGAGCAAGGTGCTTGGACGAACGAGGACTATAAGACCGCGGAAGGGGCTGCCGCCGGGTGTTGGTGGCTGCGCTCCCCCGGCCTCAATCAGGACTGTGCCGCTCGCGTGTACCCCTACGGCTCCCTCCTCAACTATGTCAACGACGACGGTGGCTGTGTTCGCCCCGCTTTTTGGATGAATCTTGAATCCGATATCTTCTGATCTGAAATCAATCCGAAGGTAACGGGAAACGAAAATGACGGTGCGGTGTGGCGGTTATTATGCCGCTGCGCCGCAGGCGCCCTTCCCGCCGCAGGCGGGCGGAAAGGCACAAAACGGAGCCCCGTAAAAGGGCTCCGTTTTTGTGTGTCGCGTGGGAGAGAACTCCTTCCGTCCCGATGCGCCTACTGCACGGCGTGCCCCGCTCTCGTGGTGCAAGCACCACTGCCGCGCCCCGTATTGCTTCGCAACACTCGGCCTCCCTCCAGAGGGAGGCATATCGCGTTGGGAGCGGCTATCGGTTCTGTGCGAGGTCAACGCTTGCCACTATCGGAAATGCTTGCGGGTTGAAATCCAAAGGAACCCTACTTGCATCGAAACCCCTCAGTCTCGCTTGCGCTCGCCACGCTTTCGCTATTGCCTTCGGCAACAGCTGTCGCGCCCCGCACGCCTTCGGCACGCTCGGGCATCCCCTTGCTTCCTCAAGTGGAGCCAAGCGCCAAAGGCGCTTGAGAACGGTGAGCGTTTTGCAGCACATTCCCAAGTGGAGCCTCCTGCGGAGGGCCGATGCTTTTCCGAATATCAGTACCACAACGAAACGGAGCCCTTTCGGGGGCTCCGTTTTTTGTACATCGCAAACAAAAAGCCCCCGCAGCGTGCCTTCACCAATCAAAAAGGGCGCTGCGGGGGAACCGCCGGGAACGAGTGGAAAATCCAAGGAAAGAATCGTTTTGAATAGGAGGACAGGTTTCCGGCGGGTGGGAACGGGGGTTACTTCGCTTCGGGCTTCTTCTTGAGCAGCAGCGACATGATCATCGCGACCACGAACACGCCCGCGACGGAGTTGCCGGCGAAGATATCGCCGACGATCTTCGGCATGTGCTGGAAGATCGTGGGGTTGGTCGTGACGCCGATGCCGACGCAGAAGCTCGTTGCGGCGATGATGGTGTTGCGCTCATCCATACCGCAGGAGGAAAGCATGTTGACGCCGGAGATGATGATCGTACCGAACATCATGACCGTGCAGCCGCCGAGCACGCAGGCGGGCAGGGTGGAGAAGAACGCGCCGATCGGCGGGAAGAGACCCGCGAGCACGAGGGTCAGCGCGCCGAACATGATGGTGTAACGGTTGACGACCTTGGTCATCGCCACGAGACCGACGTTCTGGGAGAAGCTGGTGATCGGCGGGCAACCGAACACGCCGCCGCTCACGGCGCTCATGAAACCGTCGCAGGCGAGGGAGCCGGAGACTTCCTTTTCGGTGATGTCGCGGCCGAGACCGCCGGTGCAGACCGCCGTGGTGTCGCCGATGGTTTCCGCAGCGGAAACGAGGAACACCAGCGTGACGGAGATGATCGCGCCGATTTCGAACTTGGGCGTGAAGTGGAAGATGCGGGGCAGGGCGATGAAGCCGAGTTCCGCGACGGTGGATTTCATCTGCGCGAAGTTGACCATGCCGGGGGCGAGGTTCGTCACGGTGAAGATCACAGCGACGAGGTAGCCCACGCCGAGACCGAACAGCACGTACAGCTGCCGCCAGAAGCCCTTGACGCGGTTATTGAAGATGAGGCAGGAAAGCAGGGTGATCGTTGCGACGGTGAGGTTCTGCCAGGAACCGAAATCCGCTGCCGACGCGTCGCCGCCGCCGTAGGAGGTGATGCCCACGGAAAGGAGGCTGAAGCCGATCGCCGTGACGACGCACGCCGAGACGACCGGGGTGATGAAGCGCCGCCAGTATTTGGCGGTGAGACCGAGCAGACCTTCGATGCAGCCGCCGACGATGACGGCGCCGATCATCAATCCGTAATCTTGCACGGCGAGGTTGATCATCGCCGCGAGGAAGGTGAAGGAAAGACCCATGACGACCGGCAGCTTCGCGCCGATGCGCCACACGGGGAACAGCTGGATGAGCGTGCCGAGACCGGCAACGAGCATTGCCGCCTGCACGAGCAGCGCGGTGTCGACGCCCGAGAACGCAACGCCGTTGTACTGCGCGAGCCCTGCGATGATCATGACGGGGGTGACGTTCGAAACGAACATCGCCAGCACGTGCTGCAAACCGAAGGGGATCGCCTTGCCGATCGGTACTTTGCCGTTCAGCTTGTAAATGTTTTCCACGCAACAGGTATTCTCTTGTTTCTCGGTCATGTCGGTTGTCTCCTTTGAATGAATTGACTGGATACGTTGTGGACTTTTGAGATACTGAGACGTTCGGTGAAATAACGAAAAGATTTGCAGAAAAGAAAAATATTTTTTTGTACAAGTAAAAGTTTATCGCTTTCCCGCGGTTTGTCAATGGGTTTTCAAAGATTCGCTTTCAAAAAATCAAGCGCCCGGTTGCAAACGAAAAAAGAGCCCCCGCAAAGGGGCTCTGCGTCGGTATGCGGTCAAACCGCCCAATTGCGGGCGATCTCCTCTTTCAGCGCGCGGAACATGGGGAGAAATTCCGCCTTGGTTTTTTGCACGATGTCTTCGGCAACGGCGGCGTTGTAGGCGTGCGCGGCGCTGTTGCGCGCCTCGAGGGCGGAAAGCCACAGGTCTTCGTTGCCGATCATTCCGGCGGCGTAAGCGGTTTTGAGAATGAGCTTCGGCGAGCCGGTCTTCCCTTCGGAAAAGCCGGAAAGCTCGAGGGCTTCCTTCATCGCCTTCCACGCTTGCTCGAAGCAGATTTCGAACAGGGCGACCATCCCGGTCAGCTCCACGGTGCCGTAAGGGGCGGAATAGCGCCCGATCTCGCCGAGGTTTTCCAACGCCCGGCAGAAGTTATCGAACTTTTGCATACAATACCTTTCCGTCGCGGCGGATGCTTTCGAGCAGCTCGGGCTGAACGGCACCGCCGAGGTCCACGATGTCGAACCGCAACAGGGTCGAGGTCTCTTCATCGGCATCCAAGGCGAAGCGTGCGGTGTCGCCGCCGAGAACGGCAAGGTCGATGTCGCTGCGCTCGCGGTGATCGCCCCGCGCGCGGGAGCCGAAGAGGATCAGCCTGTCCAGGTCGTGGTATGCGGCGAGCGCCGTGAGTTCGCCGACCAAGCGGTCTTTCAATCCGTACACGGTCCCGTCTCCTCTCGTGGTTTGCATCCATCATATCATACGCCCGGTGCGCCGTAAACAAAAAGCCGCGGGCATCCCGGAGGGGACGCCTGCGGCAGAACGCGGTGTCAGCCGAACACGCGCTTGAGGTATGCGAGACCCTGCTTGCAGCAGGTGTAGCTGTCGGGCAGGGGCTTGCACTCGATGCTCGTCCAGCCGTTGTAGCCGAACTTCTTCAGCGCGGCGGCGGCTTCGTAAAAGTCGAAGTGCTTGTCGTCGGGCAGGTTGCGTCCGACATCCGAAACGTGGAACAGCACGAGCTTTCCGAGGCTGCGTTCGATCGCTTCGGTGATGGTCGTGTCGTCGATCCACATGTGGTAGGTGTCGCCGTTGTACTGCAGCAGGTCGGAGTGGAAGCTTTCGAGGAACTGCATCGTGCGCTCGGTGTTGCAGTAGATGTCGCCGTCGTGGTGGTTCACCTGTTCCATGATGAAGGGGGTGTTGAGCTCCTCGGCGTAGTCGAGCACCGCGCGGACGCTCTCGCTGAGGCACTTCTCGAACTCGATGGCGGAACGGTCGCCCTGACGCCCGCGGATGAAGCCGACGAGGATGGCGGAGTCGAGTTCCTTGGCGAGGTCGAGCTGGCGGTGCAGACGCTCCACCGTCTTTTTGCGGATGGCGGGGTCGGGGTCGGCCATGTTCAGCCCCTCGTACACGTAGGCGAGACCCGTCGTGACGGCGGAGCAGGCGATGCCCTGATCGTCGAGCTGGCGCTTGAGGAGCTTGCCGTCGTACAGGGAAGGATCCTGCACCTGCAGCTCGATGCCGTCGAAGCCGATCTCACGGGCGATGCGCGCGCACTCGGCGTAGGTCGGCGCGCGGAGCGGGAACGGGCGGTCGACCGGAAGGTCCCGGTCGACGGCGCAAACGCTGAATTTCATAAACGGAGACCTCC
This sequence comes from Clostridia bacterium, assembly GCA_030526425.1. Lineage (GTDB taxonomy): Bacteria > Bacillota > Clostridia > Christensenellales > CAG-138 > CAG-1024. Next base: position 12,315 of record JAUNCT010000002.1, on the reverse strand, counting down.
GCCCTTACAGCATGATGCGGCGCCCTTCTTCCGCGGAACGGAAGGAGGCGTAGACCACGCGGATGATCTCGTAGGCGATGTCGAAGCCCGTTTCGGGCGCGCGGTCGTAGGCGATGGACTCGCAGAAGGACTGCATCTCGCCGACGTAGCCGCGGATGATCGGGTCGGAAACGTAAACGTTGTTCCAGCCGATCTTGTCCTGCGGGCGGACGAGCTCGCCCCACTCGACGTTGTCGAGACCGTTGGTGTCGGCGGTGTAGGCTTCGAGCAGGTTGTTGTTGGTGAGCGTGCAGCGCAGGGTGGAATCGTTCGTGTAGACGTCGATATGGTTCTGCGAACCGCCGAGCGTCGCGTCGGAAGCGACGACGACCGCCTTGGTGCCGTCCCAGAAGGTGACGATGATGCAGGTCATATCCTCGACATCGTCCGGACGGGCGCGGATGTACGCCTTCTCGTCCTCCTTCAGCGCCTTGGTCTGCTGGGCGTTCTCCGCCGTGACGCTGACGATCTTGAACTCCTCGCCGCGTGCCTTCGCTTCGCACATCTTCAGGTAGATCATGCTCGAGAGGATGTGGATGCCGTTGCGCATCGTGGTGCCGCCGCCGAAGTTCTTCCACTGACCCGCGAGCGGGGAGGTGGAGCCGATGATGAGCTCCTCGCCGTTCATCATGACGATCTTGCTCTTTTTGGCGCGGATGATCTCCGCCGCCTTCTGCACGGGGGTGGAGTAGATGAAGTTTTCGGCGTAGAGGAACTTCGCCTTGGACTTGTCGATGACCGCCTTGAGCTTATCGAGGTCCTCGCTCATGCGCGCCCACATATCCGCCTTTTTGACGGTGCGGCCGATCTCGGTCTCGCCCTCGCGCCCGAAGTAGCCGGACAGGGGCTTTTCACAGATGATGTGTTTGCCCGCCTCGAGCGCCTTGATGCTCATGGGGATGTGCAGCGCCGGGGGAACGGAAAGGTCGATGACGTCGATCTCGGGGTCGTTGATGAGGTCTTCGAAGTCGAACACGCACTGTTCGTAGCCGTATTTCACGCGGAAGGCTTCGGTCTTTTCGGGGTCGCGTCCGCAGATGGACTTGAGGCGGATCGGGATGCCCGTGACATGCTGGTAACCGTGCACATGCAGGTATCCGCCGTAACCGGTACCGACGCTGCCGACGACGATGGGTTTGATGTCCTTGTTCATGGGTGTTCCTCCTTATTCTCTGTCGAGTTCGATGGGGCAGTAGATGCAGGGCGTCACGCTCTGATACTCATGCCAGGGGTAGCTGCCGTCTTCCGCGTACATCTTGTCGTGCACGGTGCCGGGCGACATGGGGAGCTCCTTGTAGAAGGTGTCGTAATCGGGGGTCTCGAACACGCGCATCTTGCCGTAGCCCGCGATCTGCGCGTGGACCTCGTCGAAGTTGCGGTCGTGCGTCTGGTGCGGGCCCGAGGGCGCGAACGGTTCGGAAACGAAGCAGAAGTTCAGCTCCATGCGGTCGCGTCCGTCGCCGATGCGGAACTTCGGGCTCTTGTAATAGGGCAGACCCTTGTGGCGCTCCATGCCGCTCATCTCGTAGAGGGTCTTCCAGGTGGACTTGATCTTCTTGATGGTGGCGATGTCGTTGAGGTCGACCTTGTCGATATCCTTCACGATCAGCGCGCGGACGACGTTTTCCGCATCGACGTCCTTGACGACGGAGGCTTTCAGCGGCAGGGTGACGACACCCTTGATGTACAGGTTCTCATGCTCGTGCTCGGCGAGGTTGATGATCATGCACTTGCCGGCGGCGTGGTACACGGGTTCGTTCGTAACGTAGTCGAGCGAATAGAACGGCTCCGCAAAATCGAGTTTTTGGATCGGCATATGGGTCTTTCCCTCCTGAAAACAGATATTTGATGTGATTTGCGAACGGGATTCTGTGATATATCACAGCTTTGCCCTATATATAGCACGGTTTTCGCTTGATGTCAATCGGTTTTCGCGGATTCGGGAGGATATATCTTGGCGGTATCCGCCGCAACTCCCACAGTTCTGATATATCACGGGTCGGGATTTTCCGTTTGACAAATATAACGATACCCTCTAAACTGAAAACAACAAGGAGGGGACGCCCATGGACGGAAAGACCGACTCGAAGGAACTCGCGCTCAGTTACATCAAAGACCGCATCGTGACCTGCGACATGGCGCCCGGCAGCGCCATCAACGTCAACGAGGTGGCGGAGCTGCTCGGCATTTCGAAAACGCCCGTGCGCGAGGCGCTGCTCGAACTCGCCTACGACGGGTATGTGACCGTCAACCCGCGCAAGAGCACGACCGTGTCGAAGATCTCCCTGCAGGATCTGAAGGACATCTACGACGCGCGGAGCCTCGTCGAAACGCACATTTTGCGCACGCTCGGCGACGAGATCGGCTCGAACCTCGACACGCTGCGCATCCTGCACGACCGCTGGCAGCACATGGACCTGACGGACGGCAGCCGCGAGACCTACCTCGGCTTTTTGCAGGCGGACCTCAACTTCCACCAGACGCTCATCCGTCTGTATCCGAACCGCCACCTTGTGCGTTATTGCCAGGAGCTCATCTTCCAGTCGCAGCGGTTCTGGTACATGGCGCTGTTCAACAACAACATGGAAGCCGTGCGCGAGGAACACCTGAAGATCCTCGATGCGCTCATCGGCGGCAACCCGCAGGCGGCGGCGCAGACCCTGCAGAAGCACATCAACGTTTCGAAGGCGCTGAGCATCCTGAGTGAATAATAAATATGCACAAAATGCATAATATGCCTCGTTCCAAAACGGACCGGGGCTTTTTTTGACCGATTCGTCCTGTGCGTTGACAATCTGTATTTGTATATTTATAATTTTTTTGTGCGATAATAAAGTATCGTGAAATCACACACAAAGGGAGTCAAACAATGAAAAAGATCGTTTCGGTCGTACTGACGCTCATGATGCTCATGAGCATGACGGTCGCTTTCGCGGAAGCGGAAACGACTTGCGATGTCGTCGTCATCGGCGCCGGCGGCGCGGGCATGACCGCCGCCATCAAGGCGGACAACGCGGGCGCGAAGGTCGTCCTTCTCGAGAAGGAAGCTTCCGTCGGCGGCAACACCAAGCTCGGTTCCTCCGTGTACAACGCGGTCGGTTCCAAGCTGCAGATCGAAGCCGGCATCGAAGGCGCGACCGTCGATGCGTGGGTCGCGAAGCTCCACAAGGGCAACCCGGCGAACGAGATCTCCGCGATCACCTTCCTCGCCGAGAACAGCGGCGCTTCCGCCGACTGGCTCTGCAGCATCGGCATGGACCTGACCCGTCTGTTCAACACCTTCGGTCACGGTCCGGCGGACGGCAGCGCCCCCGGCTACCCGATGGTCGTCGCGATGGAGAACGAGCTGAAGAACCGCAGCATCGACTACCGCGTCAACGCGGAAGCGACCAAGATCCTGCGCGATGAAGCAGGCGCGGTCTGCGGCGTCGAAGTCAACGGCGAGTACACCATCGCCTGCAAGGCGGTCGTCGTGACCTCCGGCGGTTTCGCGGCCAACAACGAGCTCGTCACGAAGTTCGACCCCCGTTGGGAAGGTCTCAGCTTCTCCTGCTCCGCCAGCGCGACCGGTGAAGGCACCGTCGTTGCGATGGAAGCGGGCGCTGCGGTCTCCCATATGACCAACGTCAAGGTCAACCCGACCGCTTACTACCTCGATGAGAAGAACTGCATCTCCGCGGCACCCTTCCGCATCAACGGCTGCATCCAGGTCAGCCACGCGGGCGTGCGCGTCGTCAACGAGGAAGGCGCTTACACGCCGAACTCCGAAGCCATCGTCAATGCGGGCGGCGAGACCTACATGATCTTCGACCAGACCCTCGTCGACAAGGTCGCCGCTTCGAAGACCTATGAGCAGTGGTTCGTCAAGGCAGACACCCTCGAAGAGCTCGCCGACAAGATCGACGTCGACAAGGAAGCCTTCCTGAAGACCTGCGCGGACTTCACGACCTACGCCAAGAACGGCAGCGACCCGGACTTCGGCAAGAAGAACTTCACCACCGACCTGACCAACGCTCCCTACTATGCGCTGCTGACCAAGCCCGCTGTGCAGGGTACCTTCGGCGGTATCACCGTGAATGCGGCGGCCGAGGTCCTCGATGAGGCCGGCAACGTCATCCCCGGCATGTACGCTGCGGGTGAGTGCGCGGACGAAGGCACCATGGGCGACGCGCCGCTGACGGTCAACGTCGTGTTCGGTACGCTCGCGGGCGAAAACGCCGCTGCGTTCGTCAAATAAGAAAACGCGTTTTGCGCGCGGACGGGATCTCTCCGGAGGTCCCGTTTTCTTTTGGTATTACCCCTTGACGAGGTAGGTAAAAGAGGGTATCATGATACCGACCGAAAAGGTAGGAGAATCGTCCGCCGGGATCTTCGGGCGCGAAAGCCTCCGGAGCCTGCGGCACAAGATACGAAAACGGACCCGGCAACGTGCCGGAAGACAGGAGAAGACAATGATGAGGATCTACGCGGACAACGCCGCGACCACGAAAATGAGCAACACCGCCATCCAAGCGATGCTTCCTTACATGGCGGAGATCTACGGCAACCCCTCGAGCCTGTACACCATCGGGCAGGAGGCGAAGGAAGCACTGGAAAATGCGCGCGCACGCGTCGCAAAGTGCATCGGCGCGGAACCGCGGGAGATCATCTTCACCTCCGGCGGCAGCGAAGCCGACAACCAGGCGATCGTCTCGGCGGCAAAGAGCGGTGAGCGCCGCGGCAAGAAGCACATCATCTCGACCGCGTTCGAACACCACGCCGTGCTGCACACGCTGAAAAAGCTCGAGAAGGAACAGGGCTTCGAAGTCACCCTGCTCGATGTGCACGCCAACGGCATCGTCACCGCGGAAGAGGTCGCGAACGCCATCCGCGAGGATACCTGCCTTGTGACCGTCATGTTCGCCAACAACGAGATCGGCACCGTGCAGCCCATCGCCGAGATCGGCGCGGTCTGCCGCGAAAAGGGCGTGCTGTTCCACACCGACGCCGTGCAGGCGGCGGGTCACACGACCATCGACGTCAAGGCGCAGAACATCGACATGCTGTCGATCTCGGCGCATAAGTTCCACGGTCCGAAGGGCGCCGGCGTTCTGTATGCGAAAAAGGGCATCCCGCTCGTGAACCTCATCGAGGGCGGCGCGCAGGAGCGCGGCAAGCGCGCGGGTACGGAAAACGTTCCGGCGATCATGGGTCTTGCGGCGGCGCTCGAGGAAGCGACCGCGAACATCGCCGCGTATGAAGCGAAGATGATCCCCCTGCGCGACCGTTTGATCGCGGGGCTTTCGGAGATCCCCTACGGCGAACTGAACGGCGACCGCGAACACCGCCTGCCCGGCACGGTGAACTTCTGCTTCGAGGGCATCGAGGGTGAATCCCTGCTGCTGCTGCTCGACGACAAGGGCGTTTCGGCGAGCTCCGGCTCCGCCTGCACCTCCGGTTCGCTCGACCCGAGCCACGTGCTGCTGGCCATCGGCCGCCCGCACGAAGTCGCACACGGTTCCCTGCGTCTCTCCTTCGGCGAGGACGTGACCGTGGAAGAGATCGACTACACGATCGAAGCCGTCAAGGAGGTCGTTGCGTACCTCCGCGGCATGTCCCCCTTCTGGCGCGACCTCGAGAGCGGAAAGCGCCCCCACATTTTTGCGAAATAAGGAGAAACCGTTATGGCATTATACAGTGAAAAGGTCATGGACCACTTCCGCAACCCGCGCAATGTCGGCGTGATGGAGGATCCCTCCGGCGTCGGTGAGGTCGGCAACCCCGTTTGCGGCGACATCATGAAGATCTACCTGAAGATCGAGAACGACGTCATCACCGACGTCAAGTTCGAGACCTTCGGCTGCGGCAGCGCGATCGCTTCGAGCAGCATGGCAACGGAGCTCATCAAGGGCAAGCCGCTTTCCGAGGCGCTGGAGCTCACGAACAAGGCGGTCACCGAGGCGCTCGGCGGTCTGCCGGCGCACAAGCTGCACTGCTCCGTTCTCGCGGAGGAGGCGATCAAGGCGGCGGTCAAGGACTACTACGACAAGAACGGCATCGCGTACGACCCCGCGATGTTCCCGGAGGGCTGCGATTGCGATCACTGCGGCTGCCATTGAGCACCGCGCGAAGGGAGGAAGCGGTATGATGGTCTCCACGCGGGGCAGATACGCCCTCCGTGTGATGGTCGAGCTTGCCGAGCACGGTCCCGACGGATACGTCGCCATGAAGGACGTGGCGGAAAAGCACGGCATCTCGCTGAAATACCTCGAAAAGATCCTTCCGGTACTGGTCGCGAACGGGCTCATCGAAGGCGTGACGGGCAAGGGCGGCGGATACCGCCTGTTGCGGAAACCCGAGGAATACCGCATCGGAGAGATCCTGCGGTTGACGGAGGGCGACCTCGTGCCCGTGGCCTGCATGGCGAACGGCGCGGAACGCTGCACGCACGAGTGCGACTGCCGCACCCACACGCTTTGGAGCGGGTTGACGGAAACCGTGAACGATTATCTCGACGGCGTCACGCTCGCCGACCTGATGCGGAAAGAACAATAACACAGGATACCCGATGCAGGGCGCCGGAACGGCGCTCTGTTTCTTTTTGGAGCGGATAGGAGTATGATAAATACGGATGCAAAGGCTTCGGAAGGGGGGAGTACCGGTGCACACGGCGTATTTGACGGAAGCGCAGTATCTTTCGGGGCTCTCCTGCCCGAAACGGCTTTGGTTCGCCTACCGCGACGGTGCCTGTCCGGAGGTGTCCCCCTCGGCGGGGCGCGAGCAGCTGCTCCGCGCGGCGCGGCTGCGGATGGGCGGCATGCGGGAAGGCAACGTTGCGATCGCCCCGGAGGCGGACGCTGAAGAGCGTTGCTTTGCGACCGAGCGTGCGCTGGCAAACGGCGCGCGGCGGGTCTTCGGCGCGGCACTGACCTGTGAAGGGCGCCTTGCGGAGGCGGACGCCCTGGTGCGTTGTGCCGGCGGGCGCATCGGCGTGGTATACGTGTGCGACGGGTTCCGCATCCCCGACAGCCTGACGGAACGCGCGGCGTGCTTCTGTGTGACGCTGCAGACGCTCGGGTACACGCCCGCGGGCGTGCGGGTGCTGCGCCCCGACCCGAACTACGTGCACGGCGGGACGCTCGTGCCGGAGGAACTGCTGATCACCGAGGATATCACCTGCCGCGTGCAAAACCGCGCGGGGTTCGCGGCACAGCGCCTGTCGGAGGCAAGCGATACGGTCGCACGGCGGACGCCACCCGGGGTGGACTTCGGCGCGCATTGCTTCAAGCCGGAACGGTGCCCGTACTTCGGGCGCTGCGCGGAGGATGCCGGGCTGCCGAGCCCGAACGTGTTCGACCTCGGCGGGATGCAGCTGACGACGAAGCTGCGCCTGTACGGCGAGGGCAAGGTCTCCTTCGAACAGCTCAGAACGGTGAAACGCCTGTGCGCGACGGCGCGGATGCAGCTCGATGCCGCGGAACAGGGACCCGAAACGGGGATCGCGGTGGACCGCGAGGCGCTGGCGGGATTCCTCGGCACGCTGCATTACCCGCTGTATCATCTGGATTTCGAAACGCTGAACGCGCCCGTGCCGCTGTACCCCGGGATGCGACCGTATGAGTTCATGCCCTTTCAGTATTCTCTGCATGTGCAGGAAGCGCCCGGCGCGGAACCCGGACATACCGAATACCTCGCGCCCCTGCCCGATGAGCGGGAAGCCGACCCGCAGCGCGAGATCGCGGAGCGGCTTTGCCGCGAGATCCCGCGCGACGCCTGCGTGCTCGCCTGGTGCAGCGGCTTCGAACAGGGCGTGCTGACGGGGCTCGGCGAACGGTACGCCGACCTTGCGCCGCACCTGAACGCCATCGCGGGGAACCTCACGGACCTCATGCTGCCGTTCCGCAAGCGCATGGTGGTCCCGGCGGCAACGCACGGCTCGTGCTCACTGAAAAAGGTGCTGCCCGCCCTGTTTCCGGACGATCCCGCACTCGATTACGGGGCGCTGGAGGGCGTGCACAACGGCGCCGAGGCGCCGGACGCGTTCATACGCATGGCACTCACCGCGGGAGAACCGCGGGAACGGATCCGCAGACAGCTGCTGGAGTACTGCGGGTTGGACACCTACGCGATGGTGCGTATCCTCGGAAAACTGACGGAACTCGCAAAAGGAGACTGAGCGGATGACGAACCGACGCCGCAACCGCATACGACTGCTCTGCGCCTGCATGCTCTGCGGGCTTGTTTGCTGTGCCTGTTCGCGGCAGACGGCGGTGCGGCTCGAGTCGGTCGGCGTCCGTCCGAAGGTGATGACGGAGGCGCTGTTCAACACGGCGCCGGGGCTTTCGGGCAAGCGGACGGAGTTTGCGGAGGTCGACACCTCGAACGTTTCGGAGGGCTATGTCATGGTGCGCGGCGAGGACGCGGCGGGGCGCAAGCTGAAGGCGCAGGTCAAGGGACCCGCTTCGACGATGACCTACCCCATCGATAACGGAGCATGGGCGGCGCTGCCGCTTACGGAAGGGGACGGGAACTACCGCGTGACTGTGCTCGTGAACGTGGCGGACGACCGCTACGCCGTGCTGGTTTCGGCGGATGCGGAAGTCGCGCTGCGCGACGCGTTCGCACCCTTCCTGCACCCGAACCGTTATGTGAACTGGCAGGACGCGCCGGAGACCGTGAAAAAAGCCGCGGAACTCACGCGGGGCGCGAACGACACGCTGACCTGCGTGGCGCGCGTGTACGACTTCGTTCTCGGAGAGCTCCGCTACGACGAGGCGCTCGCGAGCAACGTGCAGTCGGGCTACGTGCCCGACCTCGATGCGGCGCTCCGCAACAAAAAGGGCATCTGCTTCGATTACGCGGCGCTCATGGCGGGGATGCTCCGCTCCGTCGGGATCCCGACGAAGCTCATCATGGGATACGCCGGCACGCAGTACCACGCGTGGATCGGCGTGTGGACGGAGGAAGCCGGGTGGCTCGAGAACGTCGTGTACTTCGACGGAAAGAGCTGGCGGCGCATGGATCCGACCTTTGCGGACGCGGGCGTACCGGAATCGTTTTTGAACGACGACGCGAACTACACCGAAAAGTACGCCTTCTGAAAAACGATGTGGCGGACCCGTGCGGTCTTTGATATAATAGGCGGCAGTGTCCGGCGCAAGGCGCGGACGGGGGGAGGAAACAAATGGCGAAACTGTACTTCCGTTACGGAGCGATGGGCTCCTCGAAAACGGCGAATGCGATCATGGTGTGGTATAACTACCGCGAACGCGGCAAGAACGCCATTCTGCTCAAACCCGCGGTCGACACGCGCAACGGTGCGCGCAAGGTCTGGTCACGCTGCGGTCTCGAGGCGGAGTGCATCTGGCTCGACGAGCTCGACATGGACAAGGTCCGCGCGCACGAGTACGACTGCCTCATCATCGACGAGGCGCAGTTCATGACGAAGGAACAGGTCGACAACCTCGTTACCATCGTGGACACGCTCGATGTTCCGGTCATCTGCTACGGTCTTCGCACCGATTTCAAGGGGGATTTCTTCCCCGGGAGCCACTGGCTTCTGGCGCGTGCCGACACCATCGAAGAGGTCAAGACCATCTGCTGGTGCGGACGCAAGGCAACGAACAACGCCCGCCTCGACGGCAAGGGCGGCGTCACGCGCGAGGGCGAACAGGTCGTGCTCGGCGCGAACGACAAATACATCGGGCTGTGCCGCAAGCACTGGATGCTGGGCGACCCCGGTCCCGGTCTCCGCGCAGGCGAGTGTACGGAAGAGTGAACACCGCCGCAAGCTATTGCAAAATAAAGCGATATCCCGCATAATAAAAAGAGCGCCCGCGCGGCGCTCTTTTTTTGCGCCGTGACGGCATCGGCTTGACGGGGGCGCGATACAGTATTAGAATATGTTTAATGACCGTTAAACACGGAGGATGCGATGGAAACGAAACTCTCGAAAAAAGAACAGATCCTGGATGCGGCGCTGAAGCTGTTTGCGGACCGGGGCTACGACGGTGTCGGCGTGGATGAGATCGCCGATTCGGTCGGCATCAAAGGGCCGGCGCTGTACCATTATTTCAAGGGCAAGGAAGCTCTGCTCGATACGCTGATCGACCAAATCGAAGCGTATTATTGCGAAAACTTCGGCACTGCGGAGAAGATGGGGCGGCTCCCCGAAACGATGGAGGAGTTCATCGCGGCTTCCCAAAAGCGCCTGCAGTTCACCCTGCACGATGAGCGCATCCGCAACGTCCGCAGAATGATGGCGATGGAGCAGTTCCGCAACCGGAAGATCGCCGCTCTGACGAGCGCGCACCAGCTCGAGGGCGTGATGCGTTTGAACCGCGTGTGCATCGAACACCTGATCGCCTGCGGGCAGCTGAAGGACCTCGGTTCCGAAATGATGGCGCTCGAATACACTGCACCGGTGAGCCTGCTCATTCAGCACAACGACCGCGAGCCCGAGCGCGAAGCGGAATTCCTCGCGATGGCGGAACGGCACATGCGCCATTTCGCCGAGGTCTACGGGACCGGGCGGTAAGGAACGGACCGGCTCTGCCATGCGCGGGGCAAGGGGCACAGAGGATGGAAACGAAACCGGGGTTTCGCCTGAACGCGAACCACCTCAAGCTGATCGCGATCCTCGCGATGACGGTCGACCACGCGACGGATCTGTTTTTTCCGGGCTTCCCTGCGGAGCCCGTGCCGCTGGCGCTGCATTTCATCGGCAGGCTTACGGCGCCCATCATGTGGTTTTTCGTGTGCGAGGGGTACGCCCACACGCGCAACGTCAAAAAGTATTTGCTGCGGCTCGGGCTGTTCGCGATCGTTTCGCATTTTGCGTACTGCTTTGCGTTCGGCATCCCGCTCGACCCGACGACGGGAAGCTTCCTCAACCGCACGAGCGTGATGCTGCCGCTGTTCCTCGCGGTGCTGGCGTTGTACATCGAAGACAATACGCCGACATGGAAGCGGTGGCAGCGTATCACCTTGCAGGCGGTGCTGATCTTCGCCGCGCTCCCCGCGGACTGGAGCTGCCCTGCGGTGCTGGCGGTCCTTACGATGTACGGCAACCGCGGGAACCTCAAAAAGCAGATGCTCGGCATGTGCCAATGGGTGCTTGTGTACGGCATCGTCTCGTTCTTCTTCGTTTCGAAGGCCTATGCGCTCGAACTCGTGGGCGTGCTGATGGTGTGGCCGCTGCTCGCTCACTATAACGGCGAACGCGGCAAGGCGAAGTGGATGAAGTGGTTCTTCTACTTGTACTATCCCGCACACCTCGCCGCCATCGGGCTCATCCGCATGCTCGTGTACGGCAATGTGAGTTTGCTTTTCTGAAAGATCCCTCCGGGGGTCTTTTGTGTTTGAAAGGAGAAAGAAATGCGTTACGACATCGCCGCATGCGGGGTATTGGCCTTGTTTTACGGAGCCTATTTCGGAAAGATGTTCGCACAGCGGCGCCGGGGCATCCGGACGGACGCGATCGCAAGGGACAAAACGGACCCGGCGCGCTACCGCACGGAGCTTGTGATGAAGGCCGCAACGATCCTTGTGTCCGCGGTACAGCTGGTGAGCATCGCCTGCGGGGCTTCCTTGTTGGGAAACGTTTGGCGCACTGCGGGTTTTGTCACCGGACTTGCGGGCGATGCGTTTTTTGCCGCGGCGGCGTACACCATGCGCGATTCGTGGCGTGCCGGCGTTGCCGCATCGGAGCACAGACCCTTTGTTTCCGAAGGCGTGTTCCGCATCAGCCGGAATCCCGCGTTCCTCGGGTTCGACCTGATGTACCTCGGAGTTCTGTTGATGTACGGAAATGTGTGGCTTTTGCTCGCCACGGTGTTCGCGGTGACGATGCTGCACCTGCAGATATTGCAGGAGGAGAAGTACCTTGCGCGGGAATTCGGCGACCGGTACGAAGCGTACCGACGGGAGGTTTGCCGCTATCTCGGGCGGAAGCGCAGCGGATGAATGAAAAAAGGACGACCTGCGGGTCGTCCTTTTTTTGCGTGTGCGGTTCAGAAACCGAACTGTGCGGAGGTCATGGTTTCGAGTGCGGTGCCGTCCGCACCGTAGAAGGTCGCGGTCACGGGGCACACATTGCCCGTCGCGTACATGGAATACAGCGCGCCGAGGGTGAGGAAGGAGATGCCGGAAGCGTATTCTGCGATGCTGACGTCTTTCCCGGTGAGGATGAGGCGGAACTCCGTGCGGCTTTCATCGTAATCGATGGCGTCGAAGGTCATGGTCTCATCGGCGACGAGCTCGGCGATCGCGGCGTCGATCGCGGCCGAGGCGGAAGCC
>JAUNCT010000015.1 GCA_030526425.1 Clostridia bacterium | reverse complement strand
CGCCTTGTTGTTGCCGACGGTACCGCCCGCGGCGTTGCGCGTGAAGGTGTTCTCATTCGTTCTCACGGTGCCCTTGTTCGTTTCCACCGTGCCGTTGTTCGCCGTGACCGTTCCGTTGTTTTCCTTCACGGTCGCCTTGTTGTCGGCGACCGTACCGCCCACCGCGTTGTCCGTGACGGTCTTCTCGTTCGAGGCAACGGTGCCCTTGTTCGTCGTGACCGTACCCGTGTTCGTCGTAACGGTGCCCGCGTTCGTCTCCACCTTGCTGTTGTTCTTGTTGACCGCGCCGTTGTTCGTCGTGACGAGGTTCTCGTTCAGCGAAACGGTGCCGTCGTTGGTTTTGACCCAGCCGGTGTTCATGTTCACTTGGGCGCCGGCGTTGTTGCTTTGGATATCGCCGCGGTTCGTCGTCACGAAGCTGTTGTTGTTCGTGATCCAACCGGCTTGCTCGTTGGTCACCACGGTATGGTTGTTGTCGACGATGATGGCATCGTTGTTTTCCACGACCATCCGGTTGTCGGAGACCGTGGCCATGCTCGTGTTCGACTTGACGGTGCCGTTGTTGACATCGACGCTGCCCTTATTGGTGTTCACGGTGCCGCGGTTGTCGGCGAGCCACGCGTTGTTGGTGCCGACGGTGCCGTAGTTGGTGCCCATGGACTCGTTGACGCCGATATCGACATAACCGCCCAAGGGGTTGTCGGGGATGTTCGGGGGCAGTGCCGCAAGGGCGGGCGTATCCGCCGAAACGGTCGCGTTGACCTGGGCAACGGGCGGAACGGTGCCCTCTGCCAGCACGTTGAAGGGCACTGCGGACAGCGCCAGCGCGACCGCGGGGATCGCAACGACGATACGTTTCATGATATATCCTCCCACAGAACGGAGTCGGAACCGTGCCTGAAACTTCGGCACGTTCTTTCACTATTATAATATTTTATCACAGAACGCGGGGGATAGCGCAAGCGTTTCCGCGGGATATCCCGTGTTTTCCGCCGTTTCCCAAAAGCGAGTCCCCAAAGCCCAAAGAAAAACACCCCGCAAAGCGCGGGGTGCAAAGCGCGTGATATCCTGATTTACGCGGGGACGACGCCCGTGTCGAACACGAGTTCGAAGGCGAAGCATTCGCCCTGTTGTTCCGCCGTGACGGAGGAAACGTATTTTCCGAGCTGTGCCGCGGTCTTGCGGTTGGGCAGGGAGACCGTGCGGAAGTACGCCTGCGGGATCCACGGTTCGAGCATGCGGAGCACCCGCTGCAGCGAAAGCTTCTGCAAGCGCGCGAGCGTCACGCCCGGCAGCCGGTCCGCGGGGACGAGGAAGCGCACGGCGATCCGTTTGCCCTGAGATGCCCCGACCTCCAGCACGAAGGAACCCGGCACGCCGACCGCGTTGCCTTCCGCAAGCTCCCCGCGGAACAGCAGCTTCAGCGCCTCCGCCGCCTCGCCCGTGAGGGCGTCGAGGTCCGCGGGACGGACCTTGCGGGTGGAGATCTTCTGCGGCTGTGACACCGGTTTCGGTTCGGGCTTCGGCGGGTTGAGGTCCTTCCAGTTCAGCCACAGCAGGGTGGCGCCGTTCACGGTGTACACCGCATCGAGGTCGACCTCCTGCCCGTTCTGCGTGCAGCCGATGAGCTCGTACCCGTCGCGCACGTTGGCGAACATCTCGCGGAGGACGCCGAGCGTACTGCCCGCCTTGAAACCGAGCTTGTTGCTTTCGTGGTAGCGTTCGGTCTTCGCGCCGTCGGCGTCCTTCACCTGCACGCCGTAATAGTCGTCGAGGTCGCTCTCCCGGATGTAGTTCAAACCGTCGTACCGCACCTCGTAAAAATCGATCTTGCCGCAGTTGTCTTCGACGCGCCCTTCGATGAGGGCTTCCAAGTCGGCGGTCTTGTCGAGCACGCCGAACCCCACGACGCCCTCGGCCGTGTTGAGCTTCACCACGCCGGTCTTGTCGCTGTAAATACGGGTCTCGCCCGCGTTGATCTCCACCGTTCCGTCGCGCGCCTCCACGAGACCGCTGTTGTTCTCCACGGTGCCGCCGCGCAAACCCACATAACCGCCTGCGTTGTTTTCCTCCACGGTGCCGCCGAAGGTCATGACGATGTCGTTGTTCACCTCAACGGTGCCCATGTTGCCGTTGACGAGGCTGTCGTTGATTTTGACCACGGCGCCTTCGGCGTTTTGGATCATGTTGCCCTTGTTGTTGATGATGACGCCGTAATTCCCACCGATCGTGATGTTGTTGTTGACGATGGTGCCGTTATTGGTGCCCATGTCGCCGTTGTTGTCGACCACCGTGCCGTCCGCGCCGTTGGTGCGCACCATGCCCTCGCTGAGCTCCACGCGGCCGTTGTTCGTTTCGATCTCGGCACCCGCGGCGTTGTTCTGCACCGTGCCGTTGTTCGTTGCGATCTTGCCCTCGTTCGTCGTGACGGTGCCGTCGTTGACCGCCATCTCATCCCCCGCGGCGACATCGGTCGTGCTGCCCTTGGGGTTATCGGGAACGGCGGAGGCAAGCACCACACCCGCATCCGGGTCTTCCGCGGCGGGCGCGGGTTCCGTCAGGGCGGGCGTTTCGGAAACGGGGGTCTCTCCCTCGGCAAGGGCGGCAAAGGGCACTGCGGACAGCGCCAGCGCCACCGCGGGGACGACAAGTGCGGAACGTTTCATGACATATCCTCCTTCGGACCGGACTCGGACGCGCCCGGCAAAGCCCCGGCGCGCTCCTTCGGTATTGTTTTATTCTATCACGGAACGCGGGCGGAAGCGCAAGCGTTTCCGCGGGATATGACCGTATTTTCCGCCGTTTTCCCGGACGCGGCAACTGCCGCATGCCTGCGGAGTACAAGAAACCCCCAAAGGTTTTTTCACTCCCGTCCTTCCTTGCGGCGCTTGCGCCGTTCGCGGTTCAGGTGCCGCTCGAAATCGCCGCCGTGCAGCAGCTCCGCGAGCACATACTGCTCGAACACGGGCACCGTGCAGCTGTAGAACCCGAGCCGCTCCTCGAAGGCGGGCAGCAGCCGTTCCGGCAAAACCATGTAGCCCGTGCGCATGCTCGGTGCAACGGTGCGCGAAAACGAATTGAGGTAGATCACGTTCCCGGCGCGGCTCAGCGCGAAAAGCGGGTCCTCCGGCTTTTCCGAAACGGTCAGCTCCGAATCGTAATTGTCCTCGACGATCCAGCCGCCGCGCGCGTCCGCCCAGCGCAAATACTCGTGCTTCTTGCCCGCGGTGAGAGACACCCCCGTCGGAAAGCTGTGGAACGGCGTGCAGTGCAGCACCTGCGCCTTGGTTTTCGCAAGCGCCGCGGCGTCGATCCCGTCCCGCCGCATGGGCAGCAGCTCGCACGGCACGCCCATCGACCCGTACACGTTGCGGATCGTTTCATACGAAGGGTCCTCGAGCGCGAAGACCGTACCGCGCGGTATCAGCTGCGCGATCAGCCCGTACAGGTACTCCGCGCCCGCACCGACGACGATGCACTCCTCCGAGACCGCGATGCCGCGGCTCCGCATCAGATACGCCGCGATCTCACGCCGCAGCTCCGGACACCCGCGGCTCGGGCTCTTCACGAGGATGCGCTCCCCGTAATCCAACAGCACGCGGCGCATCGTCTTCGCCAGCACCGAAAAGGGAAAATCGCCCTTGTGCACGCGCGTTGGCAACGCCCCCACCGGCACATGCCCCGTGCCCGGCTCCTCCCGCCCGGCGTCCGCCGCCGTGAAGCTCACGAAGTTGCCGCTGCGCGGGCGCGTTTCGATGTAGCCCTCGTCCGCCAAAAGCGCGAGCGCGTGCTCCGCCGTCACGACGCTGATGCCCTCCTCCTCGGCGATGACGCGCTTGCCCGGAAGCCTTGCGCCCTGCGGCCACACGCCGGATACGATCTCCCTGCGCAGGCGGCGGTACAGCTTGAGGTAGGCGGGTTCGGTGCGCTGCGGCGTTTTGTCCATATGCGGTCTCCTTTTGTGAAGCGGTCCGGTTCTCATCCGGTTTTGAACTGGTATTATAAATCATTGCAAAACTGACCATAACAATGTGGTCAGATAGATTGTATATTCTTTACCAGCAAAAGTAAAGGAGGTTCTTCGAGAATGGAGACCCGAATCGTAAGCAAGAGCAACCCGCGCAAAGCGACGGTCCGTCTGTGTGTGACGGCGATGCTGATGGCGCTGAATATCGTATTGAGCATGAGTATTTTCGCGATCCCGGTGCTGGGCGGCAAGGTATACGTGAACGACATCGTGATCGTTTTGGCGGCGCTGCTGCTGAACCCGGCGGAAGCGTTCGTGGTGGGCGGCGTCGGTGCCTTCATCGGCGACCTGCTGTTCTATCCGGCGCCGATGTTCGTTTCTTTGGTGACGCGCGGTCTGCAGGCGTTCCTGGTTTCGTACATTTCGCACAAAGCGCTGCAGTCGAAGCCGAAGCTGGCTTCCGTCGTCGCGGTCGCGGTCGGCGCGGTCATCAACGTGCTCGGCTACACGCTCGGCAAGATCTTCGTTTACTCCACCTTCGAGTACGCGATGGTCAAGCTGCCCTACCAGATCCTCATGGCCGTCGTCGGCGGTGCGATCGGTTACTTCCTCTGCTGCCACTGCGGCATCCGCAGCGTGTTCAAGAAGACCGTCGGCGAGAACTGAGGAGTTACGTAAAGGTTTTGGCGAGGGGAAACCCTTTTGTAAAAGGGTTCTCCCCTCGTACTCCCCTTCCTAAAACTTTTGGTGTTTTATAATAAAGCGTGAAGCAGTTGCGCGCGTTTCCGGGTGGAACGTGCGTGTTTTGTTTTTGGGGGATCGGGTTTCATTCGCCGCAAAGCGCGAAACCTTACACTTTCCCCCGTTCTGTTCGTTAGTGAAAGAATTGCAACATCGGCACAGGCGCGGTGTATCCGCCGCGGTTCTCTGCTATAATATACGATACTGCGGAACCTTGTCCGCACAACACTTTCCCGGAGGTTCGGATGAAACAACGCACACCCCTGAAGCAGCGCACCCTGCCCGATTACACCATCGGCGAGGAGCGCATGAACTATATCAGCCACATCGCCGGCGCCGCCTTCGGCGTGGTCGCCCTGATCCTTTGCGTCGTGCGCTCGGCGCTCCACGGCACCGCGTGGGATGTCGTCGGCAGCGCGATTTACGGCGTGTCGCTCATCGCCCTGTACACCATGTCGGGCGTATACCACGCCCTGCGCCCCGGCACCGCAAAGCTCGTGCTGCAGGTGCTCGACCACTGCACGATCTACCTGCTCATCGGCGGTTCCTACACGCCGATCCTCTTCTCCGCCATCCGCCACGTCTCCCCCGTCTGGTGCTGGGTGATCTTCGGCATCGTGTGGGGGCTCGCGGTCTTCGCCACCGTCTTCACCGCCATCGACCTCGACAAGTACGCGACCCTCTCCATGGTCTGCTACATCGGCATGGGCTGGTGCATCGTCATGGCGATGAAGGTCTGCCTCGCCGCCATGCCGCTTGCGGGCTTTTGGTACCTGCTGGCGGGCGGCATCGCCTACACGGTCGGCGCCGTGCTCTACGGGCTCGGCGGCAAGCACCGCTACATGCACTCGGTCTTCCACCTGTTCGTGCTCCTCGGGAGCTTCCTCCAGTTCATCACGATCTACTGCTACGTGCTCCCGCACTGAAAAAACGGCCCCGCAACCCGCGGGGTCGTTTTTCTTTTGTCCTTCGTTTCCGGAAACCGCAGCGCTTCCCCGCGCTTCCTCATTCATAGCGGAACTTTCCCGCGTTCTTTTCCTCCAACGCTTTGACGGCGTGGTAGGTATATGCCGCGAACGGCGTTGCGACACCCGATTCTTCGCCCATGCGCATAAGCGCGCCCGCCAGCATATCGACCTCCGTCGCACGTCCGGCTTCCAGGTCCTGCAGGGTCGAAAAGCGCGCCGCCGGGCGGATGAACGAGGTCGTGCCCGCGTGCTCCTTCAGCACCGCAAGGTCGACGCCCCGCGCCGCGGCGACCGCCAGCACCTCGGCTGCCAGCCCGTCGCGCAGAAAGCGCACGTGTTCGCTGTCGTCATACGCGCCCGCGCCCACCCCGAGCACCGCCTGCGGCAGGTTCTTCGACACGTTCAGCAGGTACTTCGCCCACATCTCCGCAACGATGTTCCGCGACAGGCGCGTTCTCAGCGGCGTTCTTGCGAACAGCCGCCCGAGCGCTTCGGTCCGTTCCTCCGGCGCTTGCGGGTCCGCCTCGCCGTAAACGATGCCCACCGTGGTTTCGGGGTCGAAGCGGATGTCGCTGCCCCGCCGTTCGGACTGCACTTTGATGAGCGCGTGCACCATGTGCCGCATGCCGACCGCCGCGCCGATGGTCTCCTCGCTGTCGACGCCGTTCATCAGGCTCATGATCGCCGTGTCGGGTCCCGTCACCATTTGGATCCCCGGCAGGGCTTCGCGCAGCGCGCCGTACTTCAGCGCCACGATCAAAAGGTCGAGCGCGCCCGACTCCGCGGGCGTTTTCACAGTGGGGCGGTATTCCCGCCCGTTGATCGTCACCCCGTCGCGCCGCAGCCGTTCCGCCCGCGCGCCTTCCGCCACGAGGCAGAGCTCGGTCCCCTCCGCCTCCGCCAAGCCCCACAGGGCATACGCGCCGACCGCGCCCGCCCCGAGGATGCCGATCCGCCGGAATTCCATGTTCGTTCCTCCTGTCGGTTTCATCATCTCCATTGTACCGTTTCCCCGCCGCGGAAAACAAGTTCGCATCCGGGTCGGGGTCTCCCCCCGCCCGTTGCGTTTGCGCTTATTCCGTTGTTCCGTCCCCCGGCGCCCCTGCCGGGAGTTCGTCCCCCTCGCGCCGCCGCGGCACGAAGCGCGCCATGAAGCGGTCGTTCCAGCCCTGTTTCGCGTAGAAGTAGCCGATCGAGCAGAACACCACCGCGCCGATGAAGTTGACGATGAGGTCCTTCATCGTGTCGCGGAGACCGATGTCGAGATAGCCGCCCACGCCGAGCGCCTCCTGCGTGCCGTCCTCATACACCAGGATCACATCGCCGATGTTGCGGTAAGCCATCACGCGGTTGCTGCGCGTCGGGTCGGTCTCGACCGAATAGATCTCCCGCACGACGGTGTCCTTCTGCATGTCGGTGTGCAGCAGGTTGTCCGCGCCGTACTCGGCGAATTCCCACAGCACGCCGATGGTCATCGAAAAGCAGAACGCCGTCACCGCGAGGTACAGCGGTGACAGCTTCAGCGAAAAGCGGTCACTGCGGTTCAAAAGGTCGACCAGCGCGAAGCCGACCGCCGCGCAGAGGAAGCCGTTGATGGTGTGGAGCGCCGTATCCCAATGCGGCACGCGCACGTAAAAGCTGTTGAGCTCGCCGAGGATCTCCGCCGCGAAGATGAACAGCAGGATGATGATCTCGAGCGTTTCGGGCAGCTCGACCTTCAGCTTCTTTTCGAGAAAGCTCGGCACGAACATGAGCACGAGCGTCAGCACGCAGAAGAACACCGTTTCGTAGTTGCGCAGGAACAGCCCGCGCACAAGCGTGAGCAGCACCAGCGTGCGCAGCAGCACATACACGACCAGAGAGGTCCTTTGATACCGCACGCTCTTCGGTGCCAGCTTTTTGAAAATGTCTTTCATGCGTTGTCTCCTTTCTCCCCCGTGCGGGATGCCGCAAGCAGCTCCTCCACCAGCGCGGCGGCGGCGATGCCGGGCACGGTGTCCTTCCGTTTCAAAAGACAGATATCCCGCCGCGGCAGCAGATACGCCGTTTCCGGAACGATGAGGTTCTCCGTTCTTTCGTTTTCCAAAAATTCCTCCGGCACGAATCCGATGCCGAGATCCGAGCGCACCATCGGCAGGATCTGGTCGGCGGTCGCGGCTTCGACGTCCGCGCTGTAGGACAGCCCCATCCGCTCGAAATACGCCGTGTACCGTACAAACGAGCCGGTATCCTCGCCCAGCCCGACGATGGGGAATGCCGCAAACTCCTCCCGCCCGAGGACCGTCCCCGGCGGGATCGGCAGCCCGCTGCCGTACACCGCCACCTCGCGGATCGTCCTCAGGACCGTCGCGCCGATATCGGGCGGCAGTTCGAACGGGCCGGTAACGACCGCAAAATCGACCAAGCCCTTTTTCAGGGCGTCCACCGCCTGCGGGGTGGAGTGGTTCGAGATGCGGATGCGGATGCCCGGATACCGCTTGCGGTACGCCTTCAGCACGGGAAGCAGGGCGCAATGCAGCGCGATCTCACTGGCGGCGACCGAAACGACGCCCGCCGAGAGGCTCCGTTCCCCGGCGATCTGCTGTTCCGCCAGCAGGATGTGTTCGCAGGCGACCGCCACATGCGCATACAGCTTCTCGCCCTCGGGCGTCGGCGAAACGCCGTTGCGGTGCCGCACGAACAGGGTGCATCCGAGTTCGTCCTCGAGCTTTTTGATCATGCGGGTGACGTTCGGCTGGTTGCTCATCAGCGCCCTTGCCGCCGCGGTGATGTTTCTGTACTTCGCCACATAATAAAATACTTTGTAGTGGTCGTAACTGATGTTCATCCGTCCTCCGGGTATGTCAATACGACATATCACATTTCATCAATTGACATTTTACATATGTGATATCACGGTATTATAATGCATTTCGGCATCCGAAACAAGACCACCGAAGGAGGACAACCCCCGTGAACCGGGATCTGACCCAGGGAAACCCGCAGGGCGTGCTTTGGCGCTTCTGTCTGCCGCTGTTCGGCAGCGTCCTGTTCCAGCAAATGTACAACATCGCCGACAGCCTCGTTGCCGGCAAGTTCATCGGCGAGAACGCGCTCGCCGCCGTCGGCAACAGCTACGAGATCACGCTCATCTACCTCGCGTTCGCCTTCGGGTGCAACATGGGCTGCTCGGTCGTCGTTTCGCGGCTGTTCGGCGCAAAGGAATACCCGCGCATGCGCACCGCCGTTTCCACCGCGTGCATCCTTTCCGCCGCGGTGTGCGCCGCGCTCATGCTGTTCGGTCTGTTCGGCGCGGGTCCGCTGCTCCGCCTCATCCAAACGCCCGCGGAGCTCTTCGCCGACTCGAAGCGCTACCTCGACATCTACACGTTGGGGCTGCCCTTCCTGTTCTTTTACAACATCGCCACGGGCATCTTCTCCGCCCTCGGGGATTCGAAAACGCCCTTTCTGTTTCTGGCGGTCTCATCGGTGGCGAACATCATCGTGGATATCCTCTTCGTCACCGCGTTCGGCAGGGGCGTCGAGGGCGTCGCTTGGGCGACCTTCCTCTGTCAGGGCGTGAGCTGTCTGCTCGCCATGGGCGCGGTGTTCCGCAGGCTTTCCGCACTCGGCGACGGAACGAAGGTACCCCGGTTCGACCGCGCCATCCTCGGGCAGATCGTCGCCATCGCCGTGCCGAGCACCCTGCAGCAGGGCTTCATCTCACTCGGCAACATCGTCATTCAGGGCATCATCAACGGCTTCGGCGCCCCGGTCGTCGCAGGCTACGCCGCCGCGGTCAAGCTGAACAACCTCGTGATCACCTCGTTTACGACGCTCGGCAACGGCATTTCGAACTACACGGCGCAGAACCTCGGTGCTGGCAGGCAAGAGCGCATCGGCGCGGGCTTCCGCGCGGGCGTGCAAATGGTTTGGACGCTCGGTCTCCCCTTCTTCCTGCTGTACTTCTTCGGCGGAGAGATGTGCCTCCGCCTCTTCCTCGACGCGCCGACGGCGCTTGCCGTGCACACGGGCGTGACGTACCTGCGCATCCTCGCGCCGTTCTACTTCGTCGTTTCGGTCAAGCTCGTTGCCGACGGCATCCTCCGCGGCGCGGGGCAGATGCGCCGCTTCATGACCGCCACCTTCACGGACCTCATCCTCCGCGTGGTGCTGGCCTTTGTGCTTTCGGGCACCGCCCTCGGCGCGACGGGGATCTGGTGCGCGTGGCCCATCGGCTGGACGACCGGCACGCTGCTTTCCATCGCATTTTACCGCAAGGGTCCGTGGCACCGCGCGAAAACGACCACAGCAGAATAACGGATACGCAAAAGGACGGGAGTTTCCCGTCCTTTTTTATTTGCCCGACTCCCCGTGGTCCGCTTCCGTGCCTTTCCCGCCCGCCGCTTTCGCGCGGCTCAGGTAAACGTCGGCAGCGCGGGCACACTCCTCTTCGGGCAGCCCCGTTTCCCTGCAAAGGTACGCAACGGCGCTTTCCCGGTCTTCGAAGGTTTGCAGCAGTGCGGTCGTTTTCGCGATGCACTGCAGATACAGCGCCAAAGCCTCCGTGCCGATCTCTTTCATGGTGTTTTCTCCTTCGGTCGCAGTTCCTTCACGAAGATATCCGTCGCGGTGTCGAGCGCATAGCCCGCCGAACGCAGCAACGCGCGCGAGGCGGTGTTCAACGGCTCCGGGCGGACGACGATGCGCCGCGCCCCGGGCAGCTTGCCGATCTCCCGTTCGAGGGCGGCGAGCATCTGTTTGCCGTACCCCTTGTTCAGGTCCGCCGCGTCGCCGATGAGGTAATCGACGCTGTAACTGCCGCCGAGGCGCGTGTAATGCGCCCAGTCCTCCCCGCTGTCGCAGCAGGCGTAGTACTGGCAAAAGCCCACGGGCACGCCGTCCCGCTCCGCGATGAAGCGGACGATCCAGCCGTACAGCCCGTCCATCTCGGCGGCTTCGTACAGCCACGCCGCGGGGTCGCCGTACCACTTTTGCACGTGCGGCGCCGAAAGCCAGTGCTCGAACAGGGCGAGGTCGCCCCGCACCATCGGTCTCAGGCGGATCATCGGCTGCCCCCTTTCCGGCGCTTCGGCGCCGAACGGTATCCGGTCGCGGTCGGGCGGTTGCGGTGTCATCACCGGTGATATCCCCGGTGCGGGTCATTCGTTCACATAGCAGGCAACGACTTCGCCGATGTACATGGTGTGGTAGTCGCCGTTGGCGTAGTTCGCCGCGAGGTACTCTTCGGGGATCGCCTTCGGGTCGAGCGGGGTCTCGTAGATCTTTTTGCAGACGAGCACGCACTTGCTTTCGGCGAACGCCGGCTGTCCCCCGACGAGCTCGGTGTGGAAGCCCGCCTCGGCGATCTTGTCCCCGTCGCGCCCGGATCTTCGCCCGAGCAGCGTGAGCTCCTTGCGGTGCCCGTCGAACAGGGAAACGGTGAAGTATTCCTGCGCGTCGATGAATTCCTTCGTATAGCGGCTTTCGCGGATGTAGACCGTAACGGTCTCCTTGTTCCACAGCTCGCCCATCGCGCCCCAGCTGGCGGTCATGGTGTTGACGGTGCCGTCGGGCTTTGCCGCCGAAACGAGCATCCAGTTCTTGTGGATCTCCTCGAAAACGTTTTGCTTCAGGTCGAATACGGATGTTTCTTTGAACATGGTCCCTCTCCTTTTCGGATGTAGGTACAATATACTGTGTACGGGTGTGGGTGTCAACGGAAACGCGCCCCGGGCATGCAAAAAGCACGGCGCCTTGCGGCAACCGTGCTTTTCTTTGTTCGGTTTCCGAAACCCGTGGGTTTCGGGTCCGGTCTTTCGCTTACGCGCGGCCGATGTAGCCGTAGTTCTCGGGGTGACGGACGACGAAGCCCGCATCGTTCTTCCACTGCTCGAGCGTGTCGTTCCAGACGGTCGCCTTGCTCTGCTCGGTGACGATGGAGGTCAGGGCATCCTTCACGGATTCGAACTCCTTCTCGCCCGCGGGCTCGACGCCCTCGAGGTAAACGACCGCGTAGCTGCCTTCGATCTCGATGGGCTCGGAATAGGTGCCGGGCTCCATCCCCGCGACGGTCGCGCGGATCTCATCGTCCCAGTTGTCGGCGCCTTCCATGTAGATGAGGCGCGCGTGGTCGAGCGAGGGCACGCTCATATCCGCGTCGACGATGTACTTGCGGGCGACATCCATGAACGCGGTGCCGGCGGTGAGCTCGGCGTAAGCCGCCTGCGCCTTTTCGCGCGCGGGCGCAGTGTAAGCCTCGTACATGGTCTCGTTCGCGGTCTTCAGGCTCTCGTACTCGGTGCGGATCTCATCGGCACGGACATCGTCCGCGGTGCCGTTGAGCATCATGACGCCGAACTCACGCTCGAGCTCGGTCATCTTGTCCTTGTTGAGCGCGTAGTCCGCGGAAAGCTCGGTTTCGGGCGCGATGGTCAGCACCTTGATGCGCTTGTATCCCTCGGGCACGAACAGGACCGGGCGACCGCCGGCGATCTCCACCTGCTCCTGGTTCTCACCGTAGGAGAGCGGATCCTTCTCGGCCGCGGTCTTGTCCTCTGCGAGGTACTTGTCGTAGGCCGCCTTCACATCCTCCTCGGAAACGGTGACGGAACCCATCACCTGCTTTTCGAGGTTCTCGGAAGCGATCTGATCGCGGTAACCGGGCGCGACGACGGTCTCGAGGTAGGTGTCGAGGTCCATCTGTTCACCGAGGTATGCGGCGATGTCCTCGTTGATCTTCGCGACGATCGCGGCTTCCTTCTCGGCATCGGTACCGGAAACGGTGACCTGCTCGGCGTAGGCTTCGATGAGACCCGCGCGCTCCTCGGCGACCTGTGCCTTGAGCTGCTCCTCCTGCTCGGCGGTCAGCTTGTCCGCGCCCATTTCCTTCGCCTTCTCGCTCAGGACCTTCTCCTCGATGAGCAGATCCAGGCAGGACTCGGTGATGCTGGTGATGTCCTCCTCGGCGGTCGGTGCGGCCATGCCGTACATCTGGTACATCTGCACCATGTAGTTGTAGTAATCCTCAAGCTCACCGCAGGTGATCTTGCCGGCGCCGACGGTCGCGGCAGCGCTGTCGCGGCGGTCTGCGGGTGCCGCTTCCTTCGCATCCAGGGAGTCGATGAGTTCGTTCTCCGCGGGTGCTTGTACGGTTTCCGGTGCCGCTTCCGCCGCGTTCACGGACGCGACCTCTGCGGGTGCTTCGGTCACGACGGGTGCCGCCGCGGGCGCCTCGGTGGGCTTGGGTGCTTCCTTCTTGGCGCATGCCGCCATCGACACGCTCATGGCGGTCGCCAGCATCAGCGCAACGATCTTTTTCATGGTTTGTTCCTCCGTTGATATCGTCCCCCGTTTGGGGGCGGATGACTGTGTTGGTTGGGTTCCCGGCAGGGGAACCGCGTGTGCGGACTCCTTCCGTCGGTTGCGCCGACACCTCCCTCCTGAGGGAGGCATGTACATTCGAGAGTCCTTTGCGTTTGCCTTTGTTGCTTCGGCAACGCATATAGCTTATTATGCCAAAAGCCTCCCTCCTGAGGGAGGTGGCATCGAGCGGAGCGAGATGACGGAAGGAGTCATTCCTCCGTTTCCGCGAGGTATCTTCGCACCGTATCGTCGATCGACAGACACACGGCATCGAAACGCAGATCGATATCCGCATTGCTGAAACGCAGCACGCGAACGCCGTAGGCACTCAGTTCCTCGGTGCGAAGCGCATCGGCGGTCATTCCCTCTTCGGAATAGTGTTGACTGCCGTCCAACTCCACCGCGAGGCGTGCCCTGCTGCAGTAAAAATCGACGATGCGCGAACCGATCGGCTTCTGCCGTTGGAACCGCACGGGATACCCGGAAAGGAAATCATACCACAGATGCCGTTCCTGCCGAGTCGCATTGGCGCGTAGCACCTTTGCATTCGCTTTGGCTTTCGGCTCGTAAGAAAGCGGCATGTGTCTTCCTTTCTCCAAAGCTGTGGGAGAACTCCTTCCGTCGGCTGCGCCGACACCTCCCTCACGAGGGAGGCAACTCCGTTCGGTAGTCCTCTGAGTTGTCTTTTGCGGCTTCGGCAACGCATATAGCTTATTGTGCCAAAGGCCTCCCTCCCGAGGGATGGCAGCGCGTGCCGAAGGCATGTAGGCGCGACAGCTGTTGCATGCAACAGCGAGATGACGGAAGGAGTCTCCATCCTCTGCTATATCTTTTTTACCTTACCACGCGAACCTGAAATGAAGCTGAAATCCGCATGGTCGTACCGTTCATTATATCCGCGCGGCGGTGTCGATGCAATGCGCGATCTTGTAAAGAAATTGGGGCAATTCCGAGGCGAGGGTCTCTGCGGTGGCGCGCACGCGCTCGAGCCGCACCCCCGGCGGGTCCGTTGCGATGAGGCGCGCGCCCTGCATTTCGGCGACGGTCAGGATGAGCTTGCCGCCGTCGACCTGCGCCTCCGGGGCGAACTTCAGCTCCGCGGCGCCGTCCTTCACGGAAACGGAGGCGAGCCGCGCGCGCTTGGCGTAGGCCTTGATCACCGCGAGGGTGAACAGGTTCTCGACACACTTGGGCATTTCGCCGTAGCGGTCCTCGAATTCCTCCTTCAGCTCGGTCGCGGCGCTCACGCCGTCCGTTTCGGCGATGCGGCGGTAGGCGGCGAGCCGCTGGATCTCCCCGGGCACGTATTCCTGCGGGATGTGCGCGTCGAGCGGGATGTTCAGCGTCACATCGCATTCGGGCTCGACGGTCTCGCCCTTCGCCTCCTTCACCGCCTGCTGCACGATCTTGAGGTAGTATTCGTAGCCGACGTCGAGCATGTGCCCCGACTGCTCCGCGCCGAGCAGGCTGCCCGCGCCGCGGATCTCCATGTCGCGCATCGCAAGGCGGAAGCCCGCGCCGAACTGCGTGAACTCGCGGATGGCGGTGAGCCGCTTCTGCGCCTTTTCGTTCAGGGCGTGCCCGCGCTGCACCGTGAGGTAGGCGTAGCCGAGGCGCGTGCCCCTGCCGACGCGCCCGCGCAGCTGGTACAGCTGCGCCAGCCCCAGGCGGTCCGCCTCCAGAATGATCATCGTGTTCGCGTTCGGGATGTCCAGCCCGCTCTCGATGATCGTCGAGCACAGCAGCACGTCCGCGCGGTGCTCCATGAAGTCGAGCATGGTCTGCTCGAGCAGCTGCTCGTTCATCTGCCCGTGCCCGATGAGCACCGAGACCTCGGGCATGAGCTCGCGGATGTGCTCCGCGATGGATTCCATGCTCTGCACGCGGTTCGATACGATGTACACCTGCCCGCCGCGCCCGGTCTCGCGGCGCACCGCGTCCATCAGAAGCCCGTCCGAATACTCGGTCACGAAGGTCTGCACGGGGTAGCGCGCCTCCGGCGGGGTCTCGATGACGGAGATGTCGCGGATGCCGCTCATCGAAAGGTTCAGCGTGCGGGGGATGGGCGTTGCCGACAGGGTCAGCACGTCGATATGCTGACGGAGCGCCTTGATCTGCTCCTTGTGGTTCACGCCGAAGCGGTGCTCCTCATCGATGATGAGCAGCCCGAGGTCCTTGAATTTGATGTCCTTCGCAAGCAGGGCGTGCGTGCCGACGACGATGTCGACCTCACCCGAGGTCAGCTGTTTTTTGACCTTTGCCCGTTCCTGCGGGGTCTGGAAGCGCGACAGGCACGCGACCGAGACCGGGAAATCCGTGAACCGCGCCGCGAGCGTGCGGTAATGCTGCTGCGCGAGGATCGTCGTCGGCACGAGGAAGGCGACCTGCTTACTGTCCTGCACGGCCTTGAACGCCGCGCGCAGGGCGACCTCCGTTTTGCCGTAGCCCACGTCGCCGCACAGCAGGCGGTCCATCGGCTTCGGGGACTCCATGTCCTGCTTGATCTCCTTGATGCTTTCGAGCTGATCGGGCGTTTCCGTGTAGGGGAAGCGCTCCTCGAGCTGCACCTGCCACGCGGTGTCCTTTTGGAAGGCGTAGCCCTTCACCGAGGCGCGCTCCGCGTACAGCGCCGCAAGATCCACCGCGAGCTTTTTCGCCGAGTTCTTCGCCTTGTTGACGCGGTTCGCCCAGTCCTGCCCGCCGAGCTTCGACAGCGGCGGGACGATGTCCTCCTCCCCGCCGCCGATGTACTTCTGCACGCGGTCGAGCTGGTCGGTCGGGATGTACAGGCGGTCGCCGCCCTTGTATTCCAAAAGCAGGTAGTCGCGCGTTTTCCCGTCCACCGTGAGAGATTCCACCCCCGTGAAGCGACCGATGCCGTGCGCTTCGTGCACGACGTAATCGCCGACGGTGAGGTCCGAAAACGCGAGTTGGTTGCGCTTTTTCGTTTGGCGCTTCGCGGGCGCCTTCTTCCCGAACAGCTCCGTCGCGCCGAGGCAGACGAGGTGCAGCTCGGGGTATTCGAAGCCGGAAACGAGCGGGTCCCCGACGATGAGCGCCTCCCCGCGCACGGGGTTGCGGTGCAGGCTTTCCGCGGTGACGACATCCGCGCCCGCGCCGCGCAGCTGCTCGGCGAAGGGTTCCATGTGTTCGCCCGCAAACAGCACCACGGCTTCGCGCGCCTTTTTCCAGCGCGCAAGGTCGCGCACCAGCTCCGCGGTGTCGCCCATGTACTGGGTGGCGGGGCGCGTCAGAAACTGCGCCGTGACCTTCGGGCGGAACCTGCCGTGCGCGCGGTTGAGCGTGTAAAAATACAGCGTGCGCGCGCTGTGGATGGCGGAAAGCGCCTTCTCCGCCGTGAGCTCCAGCTGTTGCTGCTTTTTGTTGCCCTCGCCGCGTTCGAGCACGGCGGTCACGGCTTCGGCAAAGAACAGTTCCTCCGCGGTGGCCGCCTCTTCGAGCCGCGCGGGCTCCTCGGCGATGAGCACGCCGTTTTCGGGCAGGTAGTCGAGCACCGTTTCCGGCTTTTCGTACAGCAGCGGCAGCAGGATCTCCGCGCCCGCGCAGGGCACGCCCTCCGTCCACGCCTCGCGCTGGGTCTCGAAGCCCGCGTCCTTCTTCGTCAGGCGCAGGGCGCGCGCCATCGCCTCCTTCGGCTGGGGGATCTCATAGGCGGGCGGCAGCAAAACATGCATGCACTGCTCCACCGAAACCTGCGTCACCGGGTCGAACAGGCGCATCTGGTCCACCGTGTCGCCCCAAAATTCGATGCGCACGGGCCAGCGGGACTGCGGCGGATACACATCCACCAAGTCGCCGCGCGCGGCGACCTGTCCGCGCCCCTCGACGAGTTCCACGCGTTCGTAGCCCGCGGTCACCAAGCGGTCGACGAGCTCCCGCGGGTCGAGCGTGTCGTCGGTGTTCACCTCGGCACAGCTTTGGCGGAACGCCTCCTTCGGCGCGACGCGCTGCATGAACGCCGCCATCGAAAGCACAGTGACGCCGGGCTTACCCGCCATGAGGTCGGTGAGGGCGTGCACGCGTTCGCCCGCCCGCTCGGCGCTCACGTTCATCACGTTCGTGAGCGGGATATCGCGCGGGAGCATCAGCGCCACATCCGGGTTCAGGCAGGCGATCGCCTGCGCCATGTCCTTGGCGCCGTTGTCCGTGGCGCACAAAAACAGCACGGGCCGCCCGGTCGCGAGCGCCGCCGCCACATGCGCCTTATTCGGTTCCGACAGCCCGTAGGCCGCGACGGGTCCTTCGCCCTTTTGGAGCGCGGTCTCCGTCGTGCGGTAGCCCTCCGCCTTTTGAATGAGCGAAAGCAGGGGCGAACGCTTGGTGTCCTCCATCATTTCCCCTCGTGTTTTTTGTTGTAGAGCATCTGTGCCTTGTCGAGTTCCCCGCGGACGATGCGCTCCGCCGCGTCCGCCGCGTTCTCAAAGCTCTTTTCGAGCAGCTCCTGATCCGCCTTCGAAGGCTTGCCGAGCACGAAGTCCTTGAGCTCCGTGTCGCCCGAGGCGCCCACGCCGATGCGCACCCGAGGGAAGCCCTGGCTGTTGAGGCACGCCACCACCGAGCGCATGCCGTTGTGGGTGCCCGCCGAACCGTTCGCGCGGATGCGCAGCGAGCCCACGGGCAGGTCGATGTCGTCGTACAGCACGACGACGTTCTTCGGTTCGACCTTGTAGAAGTGCGCGATCTTCTGCACGCAGTTGCCGGAAAGGTTCATGTAGGTCTGCGGCTTCACGAGCAGTACCTTTTCGGTGCCGACGCGCCCCTCGCCGATGAGCCCCTCCATATCGAGTTTGAACTTGGTGACGCCGAGGCGTTTCGACAGCACGTCGATGGCCTGAAAGCCCGCGTTGTGGCGGCTTTTTTCATACAGTACGCCCGGATTGCCGAGCCCGACGATGATGAACATGGGTTGGTTTTCTCCTTTATTTTCGGACGCAAACAGCCCGCGCGAAGACCTTCGTGCGGTTGCGTTGGTGTCGTTATCGTGTCGCATACGGACAAGCGCCCATATGTATTTGTTATTTTACCATCGTTCGCACTGCGGTGGCAATGGGAACCGTCCTTCCGGAATGCCCCGCGCACGCAAAAACCACGGCGGTGCCGTGGTTTTCGTTTTGCTTATTCGCTTTTGCCCATCCGCGGGTCGACGTAGCCTTCGGGCAGGTCGGTGCGGTGGTTGCGCTTGTCGAGGTACATGCGCCGGTCGGTTTCCGCCATGATGCGGTCGACGGCGGCGCCGGGGTCGGACTTGACGAGGGTCGAAGCGAAGCTGAACCCGCGGGGATGCGCGGCGTCCCCGCGTGCGACGAGCAGGTTGCGCAGCGCCTCGAGGCTGCGGTCGACCGCTTCCGCGTCGTCCGTTTCGGTGAGGACGCAGAACTCGTCCCCGCCGATGCGGCACACCTCTCCCGCGAGCCCCGTTTGCAGCATGGAAGCCACGTTCTTGAGGTAGGCGTCGCCCGCGTTGTGCCCCTCGGTGTCGTTGCAGTACTTGAGGTAATCCACATCGATCATGGAGAACACGAAGGGCATGCCCGCGGCGATGAGGCTCTCCATGCGTTCGGTGGCGCGGCGGCGGTTGTGCAGCCCGGTCATGACATCGGTGTACGCCATGTCGTGCACGCGGTGTTCGCGGTTCACGCGGCGGGTCGCGTCGTTGACGATGTGCGCCACAGCGGGCGCGCCCTCCCACAGAACGCCGTAGGTCTCGGCGCTGTACCACGCCTTGTTCCCTTCGACCGAGAGGGAGAACTCCCGCTCCCCGGCACCGTCCGCAGCACTTTTAGCGAGCTTTTCGAGCAGCGCCGTTTCCGCCTCGGGGTGCATGCCGGCGAACCATTGCGCGGTGTGGTTGCGGTACACGGGCGTTTTCCCGTCCCCCGCGACGACGAAGATGAGCGAATGCGTGTGGTTCGTGAGCGCGCGCATCAGCCCGAGGCTCTTGTTGAGCTCAACGTTCATGGCGTCCACGCGGCGCTTTTCCTCCGTCAGGCGCTCGTTCGTTTCCTTGAGCTGCGCGGTCATGTCGTTGAAGGCTTCGGAAAACTCGCCCATGAAATCGACCCGCTGCGAAAAGTCGCCCTTGGCGACCTGCTGCGTTTGCCACGTGAGGTGGCGGAGCGACGCCTGCAGCGCCTTCATCGGCGCGGCGATCACGTTATCGCGGGAAGGGGGCTCCGCGGAAAGCTCGCCCCGCGCCATCGCGTTGAAAAAGGCGGAGGATTCCGCCATCCATCCGCCGAGCGTCACGAGCCCCATGCCGAGTTTCCGGTACTCTTCGGGCAGGCTTTCCGGGTCCAGCTGCGCCTTGTCCGGGTGGTAGAGGATGTTCCTCAGGTATCGGAACAGCAGCTCGGGCGTGTTATCCATCGGTACGCTCCGTCCCCGCCGTGCAGCAGAAGCGGCACACGCGGTCGCCCGCGGCCCAGCAATCGACCTCGCGCACGAGGTAGGGCTTTTCGGTGTAGGTCTCGAGGATCCCCGCGATGAAGCCCTCGTCGAAATGGCACACGACCTCGCCCGTCGGCGGCAGACCGCTGCAGTCGAGGTCCTCCGCGACGGTCAGCACGATGGAGTCGCCCGCCTCTTCGATGCGCTCCACGCGCAGGATGCCGATCTTCAGCTCCTTCAAAAGGCGCTGCAGCATCGCGAGCAGCCCGTTCAGGTCCACATTGAGGTCGAGCTTGTTGCGGGCGAACTCCGTGCCCGCCTTGTGCCCCGCCTTGCGGAACAGCTCGTCCGCCTTTTCGGTGCCGAACTCCTCGGCGAGCACGTGGTTCATGCTGTATTCGAGCAGGCGGTACACGAGCACCGGCATCTCCTCGCCGAGGTCGCCGCGCCCTTCCTTGATGTTGCCGAGTTTGTTCCACGAAAACACGTGGTGCTGTTCTTCTTCGAGAAAAATATTGTTCATGCGTTTCTCCGCTTGGTTGTTTATCTGTTGTTCTTGCCGATGCAACGGGCGAGCTGCGCCATGATCTCCTTCACGTTCACGGGCTTTGCGATGTGCCCGTTCATACCGCAGCGGAACGCCTCGCGCTTGTCCTCCTCGAAGGCGTTCGCCGTCATGGCGATGACGGGGATGTCCGCCTTTTCGGGGTCGTTGAGTTTTCGGATGGCGACCGCCGCCTCGTAGCCGTTCATGCGCGGCATCTGGATATCCATGAGCACGGCGTCGTAGGTGCCCGCGGGCGCGTTCTCCATCATCTCGACGCAGACCTTGCCGTCCTCCGCGCGGTCAACGGTGAAGCCCGCCTCTTTGAGGATCTCCACGGCGATCTCGGCGTTGAGGTCGTTGTCCTCCGCAAGGAGGATGCGCTTGCCCGCAAACAGCGTCGGGTCGGCTTCATCATCGTGCGCGTGCACGCAGTCCGCCTCGCTCGCGATGCGGTGCTTCATCGTCACGGCGATCTCGGTACCCACACCCTTTTCGGAGCGCACCTCGATCGTGCCGCCGAGGAAATCGACCAGCCGCTTGACGATCGGCATGCCGAGACCGGTGCCCTCGATCTTCGCGTCGGTGGTGTTCTGTTCGCGTGCGAACTCGTCGAACAGGTGCGGCAAAAACTCTTCGCTCATGCCGATGCCCGTGTCCGTCACGGTCGTGCGGTACACCGCGTATCCCGCCTCGGCGCAGGGGAGCTCTTCGATGGCGACGTGCACCTTGCCGCCGGGGTTCGTGTACTTGTACGCGTTCGACAGCAGGTTGATGAAGATCTCGCGCACCTTGGCGATATCCACATACATATAGGGGTGCTCGACCTTGATGTCCGTCGTGAAGTCGATGTTCTTCTGCTGCATCATCGTGGTGAACATGGAGATGATGCTGTCCGCGAACTGCACCGCGCTGCCGGGGACCTCGTCGAGCTCGATGCTCGCCTGCTCGATGCGGGTCATTTCGAGAACGTTGTTGATGATCGACAGCAGGACCTCGCCCGACACGCGAATCTTTTCGAGGTAATCCCCGCGCTTCTCCGGTTCGTCCTGATGCTTTTCGAGCAGGTCGCGGAAGCCGAGGATCGCGTTCATGGGCGTGCGGATGTCGTGGCTCATGTTGAACAGGAAGTTCGTTTTCGCCTTGTCCGCCGACTCCGCACGGACGAGCGCCGAACGCAGGTCGTCCTGCACGGCGAGCTCTTTGAGCTTCGAGTCGTGGATGGAGCGGGTCGCGAAGATGGCGTGGGACAGCCTGCCCTCCGCATCGCGCCCGGCGTCGATGAAGGTGACGAGGCGCCATTCCGCCGGATGATCCGGATCCTTCGGGGTAAAGACCTTGCTGCGGAACTCGGCGGTGATCAGCTTCTTGTCCGCCATGCGCTCGCGCAGGGTCGAAAGGTCGGTGAAGGCGCGCATTTCTTCCGCGTCCTCGGGCAGCACCATGTGCTCGGTGAAGAACGCCAGACCTTCCTCGGCGTTCTTGAAATCCGGAATGTAGCGGCGCAGCTCCTCGCCGACGCCGATCTTGCGGAAGCGGTTCGTCTCCAGTTCGAAGTAGTAGATCGCCGAATAGACCTCGCCGAAGGAGCGGAAGATGCGGAAGCTGTCCTCAAGCTCCGTGTGCATGCGACGGATGGATTCGAGCTGGCGCTTCTGCGTTTCGTTCACGGAAACGAGCTGGCGCTCCGCCTCGCGGCGCATGACCGCGTCGGTCACATCGGTGAAGATGCCCGCGCAGGAGACAGCGCGCCCGGTTTCATCGCGGAAGATGCGCGCCGCGGAACGGATCCACAGCACGGTGTCGTCCTTCCTGCGGATGCGGCACGTGACGTCGAAGGGCGTGTTGCCCGTCGGGTCCGCCAAAGCGGCGGCGAAGTTTTCGCGGAAGCGCTCCGCGTCCGCGGGCTCCACGCGGGAGATCCAGGTCTTCACACCGTTCGGGAAGTCTTCTTCATCCGTATAGCCGAGCACCGCGCGCAGTTCCTGCGAATAATGCACGTTGCGGAGCGCGCCGTCCTCTCCGAACGACGCCGTCCAGCGCGCGGCCTGCGTCAGCACGCGCACGGCCTCCATTTCGCGCACCGCGGCGAGGGCACGCTCCCGCTCTTCAAGCTCTGCCTGCACGCGCACGGTCTCCGCCTGCGCCTCGGTGAGCTTGCGCTGCGCTTCGAGTTCGCGCATCTTGGCTTCGTGGATGTCACGGGTGGTGAACAGTACGTGCGCGGGCTTTCCGTCCGCATCGCGGTCGCGCACGATGAAGGCGCATTCCGCCCAGTGCTCCATCCCGCAATAGGGGCTCACGTCCAGCGTGCTGACATACTGCTTGGTGATGATCTTTTTGTCCGCCATGCGCTCTTGCAACGTATCGACATCCGTGAAGCGGAGCAGCTCCTCGGTGTAATCGGAACGCATCAGGTTGTGACAGAAATAGCGCATGCTGCCGCGCGCGTCGCCGCCGGCGTTGATGTGCGCCTTCACATCGCCCGAGGCCGTCAGCTCCGAATAGTTGCCGGAGGGCAGCTCGACATCGTAGATGGAGGTGTAGATCTCGCCCATCGTGCGGATGATCTGCATGCGCTCCGAAAGGCTTGCGGCGTTTTCGCGCTCACGCGCGATGGCGAGGCAGTGCAGCGCCTTGTTGTGCCCGCCGTTGCGGTTGACGAGCAGGCTGAGGAACGAGAACGCGATGGCGTCCGCCACGTCGATGGGACAGGCAACGGGTCCGTCGAACTTCACCGCGCAGGCGACGAACACCGCCGTCGCGAGCAGCATCCCGCCGAGCTGCACCGCCGGCACGCCGTTGAACAGCATCGGCAGCACGATGATGACGACCATGAACGTGACCGCGAGCTCATCCCCTCCGGCAACGGTGCCGGTGTAGATCGCCATCCAATAGAGCGCCACCGAATACACGGCGATCAGGGCGTTCACCGTGCCCACGGAGGGCTCCCCCGCGCGCGAGGCGAGCTGCAGCCCGATGAAAACGGCAAAGCACACCGCGCTGCTCACGGCGTAGCCCCAAAGGCTCGGCGCCCAAACGGGGTCCGCCAGGGCGAGTACGGTGAAGATCAGCAGCACCAGCCCCGTACCGAGGGACATCGTGCGCAGGGTCTTCGCGTTCGGGGCGACGTAATCCGCACGGATGCCGGCGTATTCCTCATCGGAAAGCCCCAAACGCCACCAGTTCCGGTACAGGCGTTTCCGCAGGCGTTCGCAGCTTCCGAAGAAGCCTTTGCCCGTGCAACGTGTTTCTTTCTCCATGGTTTCGTTCCTCTCCGGCGGTCTGCCGTATCCGTAAACTTCGCATCACAACAAAAAACGGCGCGCCCAAAGTATATGGCGTGCCCGTCGATCTTGTTTGCAACCGGCTGCCATACTCGAATTTCAGGCCCTTGGCTTTGCGTCACACCCTTTCGGATGTTTTGCCACAGTGTTCTGTTGTCTTCGGCAGGACCCGATTTCCGGGGTCGCGCCGTGTGTTTCCTATGTTACTCCCATTATAAAACATCCGCCGATGAAAAATCAACTGTTTTATACAGTTTCAATCATACGGATATGATATATTTCTCTTGCCTTAAGTGCATGGAAAAAGGCGCCCGGTTCGGGCGCCTTTGGGTTCACAAAAACAGTTCCGCCGCGGCGGATTCGAAGTCGAGCCCGCGTTCGGTCAGGGCGCAGCGCCCCGCGTTCCACGCGGCTTCATCGAGCCATCCGAAAGACTTCAGTTGCCGCAGCTGTCCGGGGTACGCCGCCGCGAGCGGCATACCGAAGCGCCGTTCGAACGCGCCGAGGGAAAAGCCCTCCGTCATGCGGAGCCCGAGCATCACGCACTCGAACATTTCGTCTTCCGGGGTCAGGCGCTCCTCGGTCGTTTGCGGCGCGTGCCCCGCGTTCCACGCGGAGATGTAAGCTTCGATATCGTCGGGGTTGCCGCTGCGCACGCGCCCGCCGCCGATGCCCTTTGCGGAATGCGCCGCCGCGCCGAGACCGAGCCATTCGCCGTTTTCCCAGTAGGTGATGTTGTGGCGGCAGCGGTGCCCGGGCTTCGCGTAGTTCGAGATCTCATAGCGTTCGAAGCCGAGTTCGCCCAGCAGATCGCGCCCCGCGTCCTCCGCATCGGCAACGGAATCCGGGTCGGGCAGGGTGCATTCCCCGGTTGCGACGCGCCGTGCGAGCGGTGTGCCCTCCTCGAGGATGAGGCTGTAAGCGGAGATATGCGTGACGCCGTGTTCCGCCGCGAACCGGATGGAAGCGAGGTGATCCTCCTGCCGTTGCCCGGGCAGACCGACCATGAGGTCGGCGCTGATATCCGTAAAGCCCGCCTCCTTCGCGAGGCGCACCGCCTCGGTGAAATCGTCCCTGCGGTGGATGCGCCCGATGGTGCACAGCAGCGGGTCGCACGCGGACTGGAGCCCGACGGAAAGGCGGTTCGCGCCGATCTCCCGCCATGCGGCGAGCTTTTCGGCGGAAACGGTGCCGGGGTTGCATTCCACGGTGAATTCGGTTTTGTCCGCAAACGAAAACAGCGCCGTCAACGCCGCCCCGACCGCGCGGACCTGTTCCGGCGAAAGAAGGGTGGGCGTGCCGCCGCCGAAGAACACGGTGTCGAAAACCGTGCTTTGCCACGCCTCCGCCGCCCGTTCCGCCTCGTTCCGCAGGGCGGAAACATAGGCGGCGGGCACCCCCGCCTTGGCGGGGACGGAGACGAAGTCGCAATACGCGCACTTTTGCACGCAGTAAGGGATGTGGATGTAAAGACCGGGCATGTCAGTTGATGCGCAGCACGGACATGAACGCTTCGCTCGGGACGGACACGGTGCCGACCTGACGCATGCGCTTTTTGCCCTCCTTCTGCTTTTCGAGCAGCTTCTTCTTACGGGAGATATCGCCGCCGTAGCACTTGGCGAGAACATCTTTGCGCACGGCGCTCACGGTCTCGCGGGCGATGATCTTGCCGCCGATCGCCGCCTGGATCGGGATCTCGAACTGCTGTCTCGGGATGACTTCCTTGAGCTTTTCGGCAACGGCGCGTCCCTTCTGGTAGGCCTTGTCCTTATGGACGATGGTGGACAGCGCGTCGCACGCATCGCCGTTGAGCAAAAAGTCGAGCTTGACGAGGTCGCTCTTCTGGTAATCCTTCAGCTCGTAATCGAAGCTGGCGTAACCGCGGCTGCGGCTCTTGAGCTGGTCGAAGAAGTCGTAAATGATCTCGTTGAGCGGCAGGATGTAATGCATCTCGACGCGGGTCTCTTCGATGTAATCCATGTCGATGAACACGCCGCGCTTATCCTGGCACAGCTCCATGATGGTACCGACGTAGTTCGAGGGGGTCATGATATTGGCGCGGACCATCGGCTCTTCCATGTACTCGATCTCCGTCACGGGCGGGAGGTTCGAGGGGTTGTCGATGGACATCTCTTCGCCGTTGAACATATGCAGGCGGTAGACGACGCTCGGCGCGGTCGTGACGAGGTCGAGGTCGAACTCGCGCTCCAGACGCTCCTGGATGATCTCCATGTGGAGCAAGCCCAAGAAGCCGCAGCGGAAGCCGTAGCCGAGGGCGATGGAAGTCTCGGGTTCGAAGGAGAGCGAAGCGTCGTTGAGCTTGAGCTTATCGAGCGCATCGCGCAGGTCGTCGTAATGCGCGCCGTCCGCGGGGTAGATACCGCAGTAGACCATGGGGTTGACCTGCTTGTAACCGGGCAGCGGCTCCTTACAGGGGTTGTTTGCGAGTGTGATCGTATCGCCGACCTTGGTCTCCGCGACGGATTTGATGGAAGCGGAGATGTAGCCGACCTCACCCGCGGTGAGCTCCTGCGTGGGCTGCATGTTGGGCGTGAACACGCCGACCTCGGTGACGTCGAACTCGTTTCCGGTCGCCATCGAGCGGATGCGGTCGCCCGCCTTGACGGTGCCCTCCTTGACGCGCACGAACGAGAGCGCACCCTTGTAGTTATCGTACACGCAGTCGAAGATCAGCGCAGAAAGCGGGGCTTCGGGGTCGCCCGCGGGCGGGGGCACGAGGTCGACGATCTGCGCCAATACTTTGTCGACATTGAGACCGCTCTTCGCGGAGATCTGCGGGGCTTCCTCGGCGGGGATGCCGATGACGTCTTCGATCTCATGCACGACGAAATCGGGCTGGGCGCTGGGCAGGTCGATCTTATTGATGACGGGCATGATCTCGAGCCCGTTGTCGAGCGCGAGATACACGTTGGCGAGCGTTTGCGCTTCGATGCCCTGCGTCGCGTCCACGACGAGCACGGCGCCTTCGCACGCGGCGAGCGCGCGGCTGACCTCATACGTGAAGTCGACGTGACCGGGCGTGTCGATGAGGTTGAACATGTAGCGCTTGCCGTCGGTATGCGTATAGAACATACGCACCGCGGTCGCCTTGATCGTGATGCCGCGCTCGCGCTCGATATCCATCGAGTCGAGCAGCTGTTCCTCCATATCTCGGAGGGAAACCGTTTCCGTGAGCTCCATCATGCGGTCCGCAAGCGTCGACTTGCCGTGATCGATGTGGGCAATGATGCTGAAGTTGCGGATGAGCTCGCGCGGGTATGCCATTCTGTATCCTCCAAAGGGCGTTTGCCCATAATATTTCATACTGATTTTACCGAAAACGCGGGCGCTTGGCAAGTTGTGAGGGTTGTTTTTTGCGAGGGGAGACCCGCTTTGAAAAGCGTTGCCCGGCTGTCCGTCACTTTCGGGGTGTGCGTTTCTCTTCCCGTGCCCTTTTTGCCGCAAGCAGTTTCCGGCTGCCCAAGTATCCGATCCAGCTGAGGATACCGAGCGGCACCGTAACGAACAGCCCCGCATAGCGCGCGTCTGCAGTGGCAAAATCCGCATTGCCGGACCACAACGGCGCCGCGAGCAGAGCGACGGCGGCAACGCTCAGCACGAGCGCAGCCCACAGCCAAAACAGAACCATGCCCGGGGTGTCGAAAAACAACTTCGCAGGGCGTCCCCAATACTTCACGTTCCGGTCTCCTTTCATCGCGCGGGTGCAAACCGTTTTTTTCCATCATACCATCCGCACGCCTTCGAAAAAAGAAAAATCCGCAACGGTTCGGAACCGTTGCGGCAGGTTTTCGTGCGGTCAGATCAGGACCGTGCCGAGGCAGAGCAGGAAGACCGCCGGCGCGACCGATGCCGCGGAAACGGCGACCCCGACCACCGGGCGGACGCGGTGCCGGAGGGAGAACGCAAGGGCGATCCCCGCGCCGGCGATCATCGCCGCGGCGGTCTGCAGCGCGGTCGCGTTCAGCTCGCCGCCCACGTATTCGGTGAACGTTGCGAGGCACGAAGCATAATACCCGAACTGCATCACATAAGACAGCATGAGCATCAGGAGATTGTTGCACAGCACGCCGAATGCGGCGCCGCAAAACGCGGTCTTCAAATAACGCATACCCGCACCTCAGAACAGAATGATGTCGCTGATCTGCCGCTCGTGCTTGCTGCTCGGGCGGTTCAGCACCTTGCCTTGGAACCACAGCTCGGTGGAGCCGCCGCCGTCGAGGTTGAAGGCGAACTCGGCACCGAGGTCCACGAACATCTGCTGCAGTTCCTGCAGCGAAACGCCCATCGAATAGCCCTTTTGCCGCCCGTCGA
Organism: Clostridia bacterium; assembly: GCA_030526425.1. Classification (GTDB taxonomy): domain Bacteria; phylum Bacillota; class Clostridia; order Christensenellales; family CAG-138; genus CAG-1024. The sequence continues at coordinate 24,435 of JAUNCT010000015.1, read as the reverse complement.
CGACGATCAGCACGTAGTGCAGCGGGGAGATCATCCCGATCGCCGTGCGGGGTTCCTTATGGCTCTTGTCGGTGGAGATCAGGTCGAACGACCCCGGGAAGCTCGCGCATTCGCCGTTTTCCACGAGCACGGGACCGAAATCGAACACCTGCCATGCGCCCGTTTCCGACAGCTTGAGGGCAAGGTCTTCCTCTTCGTTCCGTTTCACGCCCTTGATCCCGTACAGATCCCCCTCTTCATCCAACACGAGCAAATGCCGGTTCGTCGGTTTTTCCCGCAGCAGCTTACCGTTGCGGATGATGATGCCGTTCTTGTGGACGCCGAAGTCATCGCCGTTGATCGCCAGCACCGCATCGATGCCTTCGATCATTTTGGAAAGCTTGACGCCCTTGAGATTGTAAGCGGCACGGAACGCGAAGGCATCCTCCAGACGGATATCGGCGACGAACCATGTTTTGTCCTTTTCGGAAAACTTCCGGATGCAGATGTTCTTCGTATCGTCCGCATACGACCAATCGTACGGGCCTTCGATGCACGGTTCCTCCGAAAGCGCGGAACGCACGGGTTCCGGCGTGGGCTCCGGGGTGGGTACGGGCGTTACCGCCGACACCTCGGTTTCAACGGTCTTGAACCAAGCGATCCCGGTCTCTTCCGCAACAGCGGTCCCCGCAAACAGCAACGCGGCAACGGCCGCGATCTTCAGCAATGTTCTTTTCATTGGGATACTCCTTTCGCCGCCCTGTTTTGCGGCACCGTCAGTATCGCACCGGAAAATAAAAGCGTTATCCCCCCATTTCGGTGACTTTTCTGATGAAATTCTTATCTTCGGATGCTATGATGTTCTGCAACGGGAGGTGGACACGAAATGAGATGCCTGATCGTCGAAGACGACGACGCGCTCCGCGCGATCCTCGAAAAACAACTGACCAAAGAAAGCTACGCTGTGGATGCCTGCGGCAACGGCACCGACGGGCTCGACTTTGCCATTACCTATGAATACGACTGCATCATTCTGGATATCATGCTGCCGGGAATGGACGGGCTTTCCGTCCTGTCCGCGCTCCGCGCCCGCGGGAACAACGCCCCCGTCCTGCTGCTGACCGCGCGCGACGCCGTATCCGACCGGGTACGCGGGCTCGACCTCGGCGCGGACGATTACCTTGTGAAGCCGTTCGCCTATGAAGAGCTCTCGGCGCGTATCCGCGCCCTGCTCCGGAAGCACAGCGACAACCGTTCCCCCATCTTGCGGCTGGGCGAGCTCGAAATGGACACGAGCCTCCGGACCGTGCGCCGGGGCAGCCGCCTGATCTCCCTGACGAGCAAAGAGTTCTCGCTGCTCGAGTACCTGCTGCGCAACCAAAACACCGTGCTTTCCGCAGCGCAGCTGTTCGAACATGTATGGAACGGGCAAAGCAGCTACGACACGAACCTCGTTCCGGTATACATCGGGTACCTCCGCGGAAAGATCGACAAGGGCGAGGATACGCCGTATCTCCACACCGTGCGCGGCTTCGGATACACTCTGCGGGAGGAAAAGCCATGAAACGGTTCCGATTGCGTACGAAGATCGTCGTCGCGTTCACGCTGGCGAGCATCCTCATGAGCACGGTCTTTTTCGGGCTCATCCACCTCGTCACCGACCGTGTGCTGGATACGCGGCGCAAAGAAAACCTCTCCCTTGCGGTTTCCCAGCTCATCTCTCAGGTCGAGCTTTGGAACGACGGGCTGATCTTCGAAGACGAAACGCCCGTTGCAAACGAACTCTGCTGGTTCATCATGGAAGGGAACGGAAGCGAGCTCGCCTCACACGGGCGGGACATCGCGTTGTTCGACGCCATCCCCTTCCGCCCCGAAACCTATACCGCCCACCGCATCGGCGATGAAACCTGGTTCGTGCTCGATTCGGAGGTCTTCGTCGTCGAAAACGAGGATGTCGTCGTTCGCGTGGCAACGACCGATTCGGAGGATGCCGCGGTCCTCGCAACGCTCCGCCTGATCTTCGTCTGCTTCCTCCCCGTGATGGCGTTGGGCGCCACGGTCACGGGGCTCCTCCTCGCAAGGGGCGTGCTGCGACCGGTCCGCGAGATCTCCGCATGCGCCGAAGAGATCGCAAAAGGTGACCTTTCCAAGCGCATCCCGCCCGCCGCGGCGAAGGACGAGCTCGGCGAGCTGACGGATACCCTCAACCGCATGATCGGGGCGGTCGAGAGCTCCTTCCTCCGCGAAAAACGGTTTACGGACGATGCGTCGCATGAGCTTCGCACGCCGATCGCCGTGATCCGCGCGTATTCCGAGGAGCTGTTGACCCACGACGAACTCACGGACGAGCAGCGCGCCTCCGTGAAGACCGTTCTCGGGGAAGCCCTGCGCATGCAGCATATGACCGAGCAGATGCTGACCCTCTCCCGCGCGCAAAACGGCAAGCTCACCCTGCACCCCGAAGCGTTCGACCTCGCAGGCGCTGCGGAAGGCGTGCTGTCCGCCCTCGAAGACAAGGTCACGGAAAAGCGTCTCGACTGTCAAACGGAATTCTCGGGCGATACGCAGATCGTCGCCGACCAGACCATGATCTCGCGGCTGTTGCTGAACCTCACCGAGAACGCCGTGAAGTACACGCCCGACGGCGGGAACATCCGCATCCGCATCCGAAACCTCGGCGAAACCTTCCTGATCGCCGTGGAAGACGACGGTCCCGGGATCCCCGCGGACGACCTGCCGCATGTATTCGAACGTTTCTACCGTTCGGATAAAGCACGCGACCGCAGCGGCACCGGTCTGGGGCTTGCCATCGTCAAGCAGATCGCCGAGTTGCACCACGGCACCGCAAGCGTCGAAAGTGCCGAAGGCAAGGGCAGCGTTTTCACGGTGCGTTTGCCCGTCCGCTATGTGACTGCCGAATGAACACACCCGCAAACAAAGCAAAAAACACGATCCGCATTCTCGGATCGTGTTTTTTGTCGGTTGCAACCGGACCGTTCCTCAGCCCCGCAGTTCCCGCTTCAGCTCCTCGGGGTATACGCGCACGCCCTCCTCGGCGGAAACGTACGCGGCGTGGATGAGCTCGCAGATGAGCCGCGCCTGCCGGAAACCCGACTGCGGCTGCGTGCCGTCGAGGCAGCAGTTGAAGAAATCCGCCAGCTGGTCGACATACCCGCGGTGGATCATCTCGCTCACGAACGCCTTGTTCCAGCCCGTCTTGAACGGCTGCGCCTCGGAGATCACCGTGTTTTCGAGCCCCTTGTCGTCGACGAAGTAGCAATCGAGGTCGTCCGTCGGGGTGATGCGGCAGCGCAGCGTGCCGTCGTTGAGGAAGATATCCACATAGTTTTGCACGCCGCCGAGCGCGTTGTCGTTCGCGAACACCGTGACCTTCGAGTTGTCGCTGAAGGTGATGGTCACCGTCGCGAAGTCTTCGACGTCGAGCAGTTCCGGGCGGATGTACTTGCGCTCCGCTTCGGTCAGCCCGTCGAGCATGCGCCCCGTGTCGGCAACGAGGCTCACCGGCACGACCGTTTCGCCCTTTGCCTCCGCTTCCTTCTGCTTGATGTACACCGCGCCGCCGAGCGGGTGGCAGCCGATGCGCATGAGCGTGCCGCCGCCGATGTTCTCCCACGTGTTGCCGAACGCCGAGATCGAGCCGCGCACGCTCTCCTCCGCGCGGATGTAGGTGACCGAGCTGCCCTTCGCGGCGATGAGCTCCGCCGCCTTCCGGAGGTTCGGCGAGTAGATGTAATTTTCGGCGTAGCAGAAGACCTTGCCGCTTTCGTTCACGACGCGCTCGAGTTCATCGAGCTGCCCGAGCACCTTGCGGTACATGTCGCGCTTCTTCACCTGCGTGCCAACGGGCTTCGTATCCTCCGGTTCGCCGAAATAGCCGTTCAGCGGCTTTTCGCAGATCACGTTCTTGCCCGCCTTCAGCGCTTGGATGGACTGCGCCAAATGGAAGCGCGGCGGCGTGCAGAGGATCACCGCATCGATCTCCGGATCCTCGAGGATGTCCTCGAAGCGCGTGGTCGCGTTCTCGAAGCCGTATTCCTTCTGCAGCTTCGCCGCGCTTTCGGGAAACACATCCGCGATGGTCTTGAGGCGGACGGCGAACCCGCCCAGTTGCTTCATGGCGTTGCAGTGCAGGCGGCTCGCCCAGCCCGCGCCGACGATGCCGAGACAGATCGGTCTCATTTCGTTTCTCCTTTCACACAAGAACGCGGGACCGGCAAGCGGTCCCGCATCCGGGTCGGTTTATTTTTTCGCGCCGCGGATCTTCGCGGCGAGCTTGTCCTTGAGGTTCTTGTACCACGCGCTCTGGCTGACGACCATGAAGATGAGCAGGCACAGCAGGAAGATCGTGATCGGGCTCTTGAAGAACCGCAGGAAGAACTTCCACAGGTTGTTGCGCGCCATGGTCATGCCGCGGCGGTAGTTCGACTCGAGCAGGTTCGACAGGATGACGCCGAGGATGCACGGACCGATCGGGAACTTGTACATCTTCAGGAAGTAGCCGAACACGCCGAACGCGAGCATCCAGTACACGTCGGTGATGCTGTTGGTGATGCAGTACGCGCCGAGCACCGAGAGGATGATGATGAGCGGCACGAGGATGTACTTCGGCACTTCGACGATCTTCGCGAAGAGCTTGATGCCCGTGAAGCCGCACAGCAGCAGGAACAGGTTCGCGACGAACATGCCGCCGATCATGAACCAGAAGATGTTGGCCGACTGCGTCATGAGGCGCGGACCGGGCTGCAGACCGTGGATGTACATCGCGCCGATGATGATCGCCGTGACCGCGTCGCCCGGGATGCCCAGCGTCAGCATCGGGATCATCGCGCCGCCGATCGCCGCGTTGTTCGCAGCCTCGGGCGCGACGACGCCCTCGAACGCGCCTTCACCGAATGGGGTCTCGGGGTTCTTGGTGCTGCGCTTGGCGTGATCGTACGCCATGAGCGCCGCGATATCGCCGCCCGTGCCGGGCAGTGCGCCGACAAAGGTACCGAGCAGCGAGCAGCGGATGGACAGACCGATGTACTTGGTAACGTCCTTCCACCGCGGGATGATGTGGTCAAGCTTCTGCTTGACGGGCACGATATCCATGTCGCGCATCTGCACGAGCGCTTCGGACATACCGAACAGACCGATCATGACGACGATGTAGGAAACGCCGTTGAGCAGGTAGGTGTTGCCGAAGGTCAGACGCGGGTGCCCCGTGAAGGTATCGAGACCGATCGAGCCGATGAGAAGACCGAAGGCTGCGGACAGAAGACCGCGCCAGGTGGACTCCTTCGACATGCTGCCGACGAGCAGCATGCCCATGATCGCGAGCAGGAAGTAATCGAACGAGCCGAACTTGATGGCGAACTTCGACAGCCACGGCGCGCCGAACAGCAGGAACAGCGTACCGATGATGCCGCCGATGAACGAATGCATGACCGTCGTGCCGATGACCTCACCCGCAAGACCCTTTTGCGCCAGCGGGTAGCCGTCGAGACCGGTGGCGATCGCCGCCGGGGCGCCCGGGATGTTCAAAAGGATCGCCGAGCGGGAACCGCCGTACACGCCGCCGACGTAGATGCCGATCATCGCCGCCATCGCGGGGAGGATGTCCCACGAATAGGTGAAGGAGATGAGCAGCGACGCCGCCATCGTGACCGAAAGTCCCGGGATCGCGCCGATGTAAACGCCGAGGAAAACGCCCACGCCGATGTACACCAGAAGGATCGGCTGGGTGAACACGGTCAACAGGTTGGAAAGATTCGCAGCGATATCCATAATGTCTTTCCTCCCTTATCGGAATAAAGTGAACTCCGGCAGACGCACGCGGAAGATCATGTGGAACAGCACGTAGATGACGCCGACGGCGACCGCCGCGATCAGCACGCTCTTCCAAGGCTTCTTCGTGCGCACCGTGATCATGCAGGCTGCGAGGAAGAAGAACGTCGCGAGCAGGAAGCCGATCTTTTTCAGCACGAGCGCGTAGATCAGCACGTACAGCATCGTGCAGAGCACGTTCTTCGGGAACAGCCAGGTGATCGTTTCACCGATTTTCGAAATCAGTTTGTCGGTTTTCGGAAACGCTTTTTCGTAATGCCGGGTCTCCCAAATGGCAAGGAGGCTCATCAAAAGCATCACGCATGCGCAGGCGAACGGGAACGCGCCGCCGCCGGACATGCCGGGCTCGGCTTTCAGCACGAGTGCCGACTGCCACACCCAAAATGCGCAAAAGGCGGCCATGAACCAAAGAAAGCCGAGCTCGCCTTTCAGAAATTTCTTCATAACGGTACCTCGATGAAAAACGGGGACGGACGGGAGAACCCATCCGTCCCCTGATCGTTCTTTTGTTGCGGTGATTCAGCCTGTCTTACGGACGGACGATGCCGAGATCCGCGGGGTTGTTGACCGCTCCGCCTGCATCGTAGATGAGGTAAGAGGTGGTCGCCTTGTAAGAATCGAGGTAAGCGCGGGCGGCTTCACCGGTCATGCAAGCCGGGACGCAGCCGTAGCCGAGCAGGAGCTGCTGGAACTCTTCGTTGCTCGCGGCTTCCGCGAAGATCTTGGTCAGGTATTCGACCTGCGCCGCATCGGTGCCGTTCTTGACGAACACGCCGTAGAACGGGCCCCAGGGCAGAACGTCGTTGTAAGCGGGGTAGATGTCGGTGACGAGCCGGACTTCTTCGAGACCCGGGACGGTTTCCTTCGCGAAGACGGTCAGGCACTTGAGGTCGCCGGACTGGATGAACTTCATCGCGGAGCCGAGGGTGGTGAACACGTAGTCGACTTCGCCGCCCATCAGCGCGTTGCACGCCGGGCCTTCACCGTCGTAAACGATCTGGTTGCCTTCGCAGCCGTTGATGGACTTGACCAGTGCCGCAACGGTGTAGGGGAGACCGCCCTGACCGGTAGCGCCCTGGAGCAGGTCGCCGCCCTTCATGTCTTCGATCAGCTGCTCGAAGGTGTCGTACTTGGAATCCTTGTTGACGACGCAAACGGCAACGCTGGTGCAGAAGATGGTGATGGGGGTGAAATCATCGTAGTCGAGCTCGGAGGTGCCCATGATCTTGGCGATCTGCGGGTTCTCTGCGCCGAACAGCAGTTCGTAACCGTCTGCGGGCTGCTCATTGACATACGCAGTGGAGACCGCGCCGCCGCCACCGGGACGGTTGGTCATGACGACGGTCTTGCCCATGGCCTTTTCGGCGTAAGCGGTGATCGCACGGGAGGTGATGTCGCAAACGCCGCCGGCGCCCCACATGATGGTGCCGTTGAAGTCGCGATCGGGATACTCGGCAAATGCCACGGACGCGAACGAAAGCGTCATAGCGACTGCCATAACCAGAGCCAACAGTTTTTTCATGATGTTACTCCTTTCAAAATCCCCTCTCTTGGGGGATGATCGACGATATGAAGTTGTGGTGATGAGGAAAAACGGAACGGGCGGCACGCCGTTCGATGGGAAGTGAATTACCGCTGACCCCCACGGGCTGAATCATATATTATCATAGAGGCGGTCTATTGGCAAGCATTTTATAGACCGATTTTATAAAATAATTATTTATTATAAAGTTATCCTATATAATGTTCAGTGCGCTATCGGAAACCGAAGCGCAGTTCCGGTGCGGCGGAACGGTTGCAAATCCCGCCGGATACGGGTACGGCTCGCGCTGCCCGCACCGTTTCTTCTCCCGCGCGGAAACTGCGGAAACGGTTGCGTCCGCGATCCTCCGGCAGCCCCGTGCGGACTCCCGCACGAAGCCGCGTTTCCTCCGGAGCGTACCGTTTTCCCCGTCCGAAAACCGCGCTGCCTGTGTTGGCGAAACCGGAACCGACCATGTATCCGTGTTTGCACCGACGGCGGTCTTGCGCCCGCGTTCGTACTCGGTCGCGTTCGGTGTGCCCCATGCATGCACCTCGGACGCACAAACCCAAAACATACGAAAACAGGCGATCCGTTCGGATCGCCTGTCGTTCTGGTACACCCTCAGGGGCTCGAACCCTGGACACCCTGATTAAGAGTCAGGTGCTCTACCAACTGAGCTAAGGGTGCATATTGGAGCGGGAAACGGGGCTCGAACCCGCCACCTCAGCCTTGGCAAGGCTGCGCTCTACCAAATGAGCTATTCCCGCATGGGATGGTACACCCTCAGGGGCTCGAACCCTGGACACCCTGATTAAGAGTCAGGTGCTCTACCAACTGAGCTAAGGGTGCATATGTGGAAGTGGAGCAGGTAACGGGACTCGAACCCGTGATCTCAGCTTGGAAGGCTAATGTGTTACCGCTACACTATACCTGCTTAATGGAGCGGGAAACGGGGCTCGAACCCGCCACCTCAGCCTTGGCAAGGCTGCGCTCTACCAAATGAGCTATTCCCGCGCGACTTGATTATTATAGCACTGCGCTATTCGGTTTTCAAGGACTTTTTTTGGTGCGGGCGAAGAGATTTGAACTCATACACCTTACGGCACCGGAACCTAAATCCGGGGCGTCTGCCAATTCCGCCACGCCCGCATGGGATCTTTTGTGGTGACCCGTCGGAGATTCGAACTCCGGACACCTTGATTAAAAGTCAAGTGCTCTACCGACTGAGCTAACGGGTCATATTGGCTGGGGTGGCAGGATTTGAACCTACGGGTGACGGAGTCAAAGTCCGTTGCCTTAACCGCTTGGCTACACCCCACCGTTCCGCCTGATGAAGTTCCGAAAGAGAAAAAATGGGGTGATTGGTGGGATTCGAACCCACGACCTCCTGGGCCACAACCAGGCACTCTAACCAACTGAGCTACAACCACCATATTCTCTTTTCGGTTCCTTCTCGGTCCGACCGCCCAGCACCCGGCTCAAGATCGCCCCTCGCCGGCTGCTGACGCAAATCGTTGGCACGCCCGCAGGGATTCGAACCCTGGACCTACGGCTTAGAAGGCCGTTGCTCTATCCTGCTGAGCTACAGGCGCAAGCAAGAAGTTCCGAGACATTATTATATGGACTCGTCCCCTGTTTGTCAACACATATTCCGAAATTTATTTCCGAAATTTTGTTTTTTCTTCTCCCGGCGGGAAAGTCGTCCTCCTCCGCCCCGCAAAAAAGCGGGGAGCACGCCGTCTTCCGCCGTGTCCCCCGCGTTTCCGTTCCGTTGTCGCCGCCCTCACCCGAGCGCGTCCGACAGCTGCGCGAGCAGGGCGTCGATGTTCACGGGCTTGGCGATGTGCCCGTTCATCCCCGCGGCGAGGGCGTTCTTCCGGTCCTCCTCGAAGGCGTTGGCCGTCATGGCGAACACGGGGATCGCCGCCTTTTCCGCATCCGCCATGCGGCGGATCGTTTGCGTTGCCTTATAACCGTCCATGTTCGGCATCTGCACGTCCATGAGGATGAGATCGAAGGTGCCCGCGGGCTCCCGTTCGACCGCCGACACGCACTCCACGCCGTCCGCGGCGCGCTCCACGGTCATTCCGTATTCTTCGAGCAGCACCGTCGCGATCTCCGCGTTGAGGTCGTTGTCCTCCGCCAGCAGCACGCGCTTTCCGCGAAGGATCTCCCCGCATGCGGCGGTCTTTTCGGCTTTCCGCACATAGTACGATTCGTCCGCGATGCGGTGTGTCATTTCGATGGTGAACTTCGTCCCCTTGCCGAGCTCGCTCTCGACGGCGATCGAGCCGCCCAGCAGCTCGACGAGCTTCTTCACGATCGGCATGCCGAGCCCCGTGCCGATGACCTTGTTCGTCGTGGCGTTGCGCTCACGCGTGAAGGCGTCGAACAGGTGCGGGAGGTACTCCTTGCTCATGCCGATGCCCGTATCCGCGATCTCGGTGCGGATGCGGACGTACCCTTCCCGGTCACAGGGGAGCTCCGTCGAACGGATGGTCACCGTGCCGCCCTCGGGCGTGTATTTCACGGCGTTGCTCACGAGGTTCAGGAAGATCTCTTTCATCTTGGTTTCATCCACCATGAGGTGGTTGTGGCGCACGTTCCACTCGGAAACCATGCGGAGGTTCTTTTTCTTCGCGTCCGCCTCGAACACGCTCATCAGTTCGGAAATGACCTTGTTTGTGTTCACATAGGTCTCGTCCGGCTCCGCCTTGCCGCTTTCGATGCGCGCCATGTCGAGCACGTTGTTGATGATCGACAGCAGCAGGTTCCCCGAATGCTCGATCTTGTCGCGGTAGTCGGCGACCTTCCCCATGTCCGGTCCGCCCGGCTTTTCGAGTTCCTTCCCGATCAGCCCCGAAAACCCGATGATCGCGTTCATCGGCGTGCGGATATCGTGCGACATGTTGAACAGAAAGTCCGACTTCGCTTTGTCCGCCGCTTCGGCGGCCTTGTTCGCCCGGTACAGCCGCGCGAACAGCCCGAGGATGATCATCCCCGCGACGGTCATGAACGTGGCGATCACCGCGAGCGGCACGTACCTGCTTGCGGCGCTGTTGCGCAGCGCGTACACGACGGCGATGGCCGTATCCTCCGCAAGCCGCGCCTTAACGAAATATTTTTCCCCGCGGTACGACACGAGACCGCCGGCGGTGCCGTCTTCCCCAACTTCGAGTTTACCGCCGTATCCCGTCACGGGGTCCGCGCCGAAGGGCGTTTTCTCCTCCGAGGCGACGATCGCCCCCGTCTCCGGGTCGACCGCATACAGCGCGAAGCCCTCGGGCAGCGGGATGCGCCCGAGCACGTTGCCGATGTCGTTTTCCTTCAGCTCGGCAAGGAACCGCAGCGGCTCCACGCCCACCTCGACGAGGTACTTCCCCTCCGGTCCCCGAACCATGCCGTACATCATGCTCTTCCCTTCCGCGGTGTTCGGCATGATGTCCTGACACAGTTCGAGCGACGGGTCGCTCAGCATCGGTTTGAAGACCGCCATCTGCTCGCCGGAATCGAGGCTGTAGCCGTAATACTTCGGTTCCGACCCGGCGACGATCGTGCCCGTCGCGTCGAAGATGTGGATCTCGTCGACATGCTGGATCTCCGCGATGTGCTTCAGCTCCGCGACATCGTGCGCCAGCTCGGGGTTCTTCCCGAGGATATAAGCGATCGCCTTGGCGTCGGACAGATAGGTCTCCTTCAGCTCTGCGGCGTGCGCCTCCTCGCCCTTCCGGTCTTCCGACAAAACGGTCTCCACCTGGTTCAGCAGCAGCGTCGTGGAGCGGTCCGCGCTCTTTTCGATCAGACTCTGCGTGATCGCCGCCTCGATGACCACCGCCAAAAACAGCAGCAGGATGACGGAAACGACGATGTGGTTGAACCGCATTTCCCGATGATCGCGTTGTTTCATATGCCCATACTCCCGGAACGGAATTCGTTTGCAAACGTTGTTGATACGACCGTTTGATATCAATCGAATTTATTATATCTCTTTCGTATCGTCAATACAATCGTTTTCGTATCGGAACCGCGAAAATGTGCGAAGGTTTGCCACCGCGGTCACCGCATTGCACATGGTTTCCGGGGATATCCCCCCGGGAAACACAAAAAAGGACCCCGCGCAAAGGCGGGGTCCTTTTTATCCGGGGCGCCGTGTGGCACCATCGGGTTTACGCGTTTTTACCGCAGCACTTCTTGTACTTCTTGCCGCTGCCGCAGGGGCAGGGATCGTTGCGGCCGACGACGGTCTCGTTCACGAAAACGTTTTCCGCACGGTACTGCTTGGTGAGCTCGTGGCGGCGCTCCGCGGTGAGGATGTCGTTCCAGCCTTCGAGCTCGTACAGCCAGGGCGCCTTGGCGCGCAGCATGTTGAGGTACAGCTCTTCGGGCTTGATGTTCAGCTCGACCTCGCTGGTCTCCTCGAGGCTGTCGAGATCGACCTCCTTTTCGAGGCTGGTGTTGATGCCGTCGATGAAACCGGCAAAGGTGGTCTCATCCATGTTGAACTCCTTCGCGAGGGCTTCGACCGTGCCCTTGTAGGACCAGGTCTTCTCGGCGAGGATCTTCTCGTACTGCTCGGTCTCGAGGGCGAAGTACGCGTTCCAGTAATCGAGGCGCTGCTGTTCGTCGGTGAACATCTGGGCGCGCTGCTGCCATGCTTCGTAAAGCTTCATCGCATTGCTCCTATCGTAATATTCAAAGATTTTGCATTAACCAAGTAAGATTAGCACTTTTTTTCGTATTCCGCAACAGTTTCGGCGATTTTTCTGTTCCAAAGGAGCAGGGCGCCTTCCCCCGTATCGGAATAGTACTTCGGGCGGTAACCGTTCTGTTCGAAGCCCATGCGCTTGTACAGCGCCTGCGCGCCGAAGTTGTTCTCGCGCACCTCGAGCGTCATCTCGCTCGCGCCGCGGAAGAGCGCGCCGCGCATCAGCGCGAGGATGATCTCCGTTGCGTATCCCTTGCGGCGGTGTTCCGCCATGACCGCGATGTTCGTCACATGCGCTTCCTCGAACAGCACCCACATGCCGCCGTAGCCCTCGACGCGTCCGTCCGCCTCGAGCACATAGTACTTCGCGATGTCGTTTTTGAGCTCACCGAGCAGCGACAGCTTCGACCAGGGCGAGCGGAAGCACGCGCACTCGATCTCGTGCACGCGGTCGATATCCCGTTTTTCCATCGGGCGGATGACGAAGCCCTCCATCTCAGCGCTCCTTCTTCATGCGCTCCGCCTGGGAGGGGCGCAGGTACACGGGCGTGACCGCGGCAACCGCCGTTTCCGCACGCCGCGCGGCGATCGCCGCGACACACGCCGCCTTCGGCAGGCGCAGCTCCTCTTTCGGCAGCACGCCGTCCACGGGCGTATCTCCCACGCGCAGGGCGTTTTCCGGCACCCGGGAAAGGATCTCCGTCACCGCTTCCGCACAGGGTTCGAGCAAGGTCTCCTCCCCCGCGTAGCAGGCGGCGTAGGCGTTGCCGTTGCGCGCATCGATCATGGCGAGCACGGGCTTCCCTTCCGCACGCAGCGGTTCCGCCAGCGTTTCGAGCGCCCCGACCCCGACGATGCGTTTGCCCGCCGCATAGGCGAGCGCGTTCGCCACCGACACCCCGATGCGGATGCCCGTGAACGAACCGGGGCCGATATCCGCCGCGAACAGGTCGATGTCCTTTGCGGTGAGCCCGTTTTCCCGGAGCAGCTCGTCCACGAGCGGGACGATCGTCTCCGCGTGCTTGCGCTTGCTGTCCCCGGTCTTTTCCGCAACGACGGCGCCGTCCGCCCACAGGGCGACGGAAGCGACCGCGGCGGTCGTATCCAAAGCGAGTATTCTCATAGTTTCTCCAAAATGGCTTCGTACGCGGCGCCGGAAGCGATGATGCGCACCGTGCGCAGGTCCGCGCCGCTGCCCTCGATGGTGATATCCAGCCGTTCCTCGGGGACGGCGCCTTCGACGAGCTCCGCCCACTCCATGAGGATGAGGGAATCGTCGTCGCAGTAATCGTCGAAGCCCATCGCGTACAGCTCGTCCTCATCGGCGAGGCGGTAGGCGTCGAAGTGGCACAGCCGCGGCACGGTGTCGTATTCCTGCACGATGGTGAAGGTCGGGCTGGTGATGTCCTCCTGCCCGAGCGCCCTGCCCACGCCGCGGACGAGGGCGGTCTTTCCCGCGCCGAGCCCGCCGTGCAGTGCCGTGAAGCAGCCCCCCGTGAGGAGCTTGCCCAGCCGTTCGCCGAAGGCGGTCATCTCCTCTTCGGAGGAAACGGTCCAAACGCGTTCCGTCATTGCGTGTAGATGCCTCCCTCAAGCAGCTCCCGCGCGAAATCGCCGAAGGTGTCGTTCGCGATGTGCGCGCGCACGTCCTCCATCAGGCGCAGCGAGAAGCGCAGGTTGTGCATCGACAGCAGCTGGGAACCGAGGATCTCCTGTTCCTTGACGAGGTGATGGATATACGCCTTGGTGAAGCCGGTGCGGCAGGCGTAACAATCGCAGCCCTCTTCGAGCACGGTGAAATCGTGCTTGTGCTTCGCGTTGCGCATGTTGATGCGCCCCTTGCGGGTGAGTGCCATGCCGGTGCGCGCCATGCGCGTCTGCATGACGCAGTCGAACATATCGACGCCGCGCAGCACGCCCTCGAGGAAGCAGTCGGGGCTGCCGACGCCCATGAGGTATCGGGGCTTGTTTTCGGGCATGTACGGCGCGATCTCCTCGAGCATCTCGTACATGATGTGCTTCGGCTCGCCAACGGACAGACCGCCGATGCCGTAGCCGGGGAAATCCATCGATGCGAGGGTCTTCGCCGATTGGATGCGCAGGTCCTTGAACATACCGCCCTGCACGATGCCGAACAGCGCCTGATCGGGGCGGGTATGCGCCTTCAGGCAGCGCTCCGCCCAACGGTGCGTACGGTTCATCGCCTTGACGGTGTAGCCGTAATCGCTCGGGTAGGGCGCACACTCATCGAAGCACATCGCGATGTCCGCGCCGAGGCACTGCTCGGTCTCCATCACGCTTTCGGGCGTGAACAGGTGCTTCGAACCGTCGAGGTGCGAGCGGAAGAGCACACCGTCCTCGCGGATGTCGTTCATCTTCGCCAGCGAAAAGACCTGGAATCCGCCGCTGTCGGTGAGGATCGGGCGATCCCAATGCATGAAGGTGTGCAGACCGCCCGCCTCCTTCACGAGTTCCTGACCCGGGCGGAGATACAGGTGGTAGGTGTTGGCGAGGATGATCTTCGCATCGATGTCGGTGAGGTCGCGCGGGGTCATGGCCTTGACCGTTGCCTGCGTGCCGACGGGCATGTAGATGGGCGTCGGGATATCGCCGTGCGGGGTGTGCACGACGCCGAGGCGCGCGCCGGTCTGTTTGTCCTTTTTGATGAGTTCGAACCATACGGGCTGAGACATATCCGTTCCTCCTGTCCGTTGTTAAATGATCATCATGGCGTCGCCGAAGGAGAAGAACTTGTAGCGTTCCTCCACGGCGTGCTTGTACACTTCGAGCATCTCCTCGCGGGTCGACAGCGCGCTCACGAGCATGAGCAGCGTGGACTCCGGCAGATGGAAGTTCGTGATGAGCGCGTCCGTCGCCTTGAACTTGTAGCCCGGCGTGATGAAGATGCTCGTTTCGCCGCTGCCCGCGTGCACGATGCCGTTTTCATCGGCAACGGATTCGAGCGTGCGCGTGCTGGTCGTGCCGACGGCGACGATGCGCCCGCCGTTCGCCCGCGCACGGTTGATCTTCTCCGCGGCTTCCTCGGTGACGGAGTAATACTCCGCATGCATGTGGTGCTCTTCGAGGTTTTCCGCCGACACGGGGCGGAAGGTGCCCAGACCAACGTGCAGCAGCACGTCGACGATCTCCACGCCCTTTTCGCGGATCTTCTCGAGCAGCTCTTCGGTGAAGTGGAGACCCGCGGTCGGCGCTGCGGCGGAGCCGCGTTCCCGCGCGTATACCGTTTGGTAGCGCTCCTTGTCGTCGAGCTTTTCGGTGATGTACGGAGGCAGCGGCACGTTGCCCGCGCGGTCGAGGACCTCCTCGAAGATGCCGTCGTAATGCATTTTGATGAGTTTTCCGCCCTCGGTCTCGGTATCGCCCTCGACGGAGATCCACAGCTCATCGTTCACGCGGTAGGTCTGCCCCACGCGCGCCCTCCGTGCGGGCTTTGCGAGGCAGGTCCAGCAGTCGTCCTCCTTGCGCTCGAGCAGCAAAAATTCCATGTTGCCGCCCGTATCGGTGCGCGTCGCGAACAATCTCGCGGGGATGACGCGCGTGTTGTTGCGCACCAGAACATCGCCGGGGCGCAGCAGCTCCAGCACCTCGGGGAACATCGTGTCGCGCATCGTATGCGCCGCACGGTCGACGACCAGAAGGCGGCAGTCCGCCCGGTCCGGGGTCGGCGTCTGCGCGATCAGCTCCTTCGGCAGGTCGTAATAAAAATCACTCGTTTTCAAGAGTTGTCGGTCTCCAATACATAATTTTTCAGTTTCTATTATATGTGCGAGGTTTTCTTTTTTCAACGAAGTTTTTGCATCTCTGTATGCATCGAACAGTTCATACCATCCATTTGCAGTTTTGAAAAAAAGACCGGTGTATTTCCGGTCCTTTTCGATTAATCATCGTCATCATCTTCAATTATCAATGTTCTTTCCGGCTTGGTATATCGTTCGAGTTCCTTGACCACACACAACTTTTTCAACGGTCGCGTATACGCAATATAACGTTCATTTTTCGTCATGCCACGTGTCACTGCGATGACAGTATCCGAATACTCTATACCTTTCGATTCCTTGACGGTTCTGATTGCGCGTTCCTTGATTCTCAAGCGATTGAATTCTTGTCTTAAATCCAATTTTGCGTATTCATCTTTTACAATAAACACACAACCTTCCGTATCGCGCGCCTTCACAATATCACCTATCGTCTCAAACTCATCTACTTTTCCCATATCGATGCCAACAGGTGTCATTTCGTTTATCTCATATTTCCACTCTGCATTGCAATATGCAACGATTTGATTGGTGTTTCGAAAGTTTTCCGACAAGTATACTTTTTGGTAATTCAGCGGTAATAGCGAAACTATTTCTTCCCACCTACGAATGGAGTGTGTCCCAATAACCTGTTTCTCATCACCGAAAATATTCAGAACCGGACCTTGCCGACCGGTCTTCGGAACATGTGCATTACTTGTATTCACCTTGCAGATCAGTTCATATTCCGATCGGCTCAAATCCTGTCCCTCGTCAATAAACACATATGGGAAACACCTCGTTTTTCTTGTTGTCATCAAGTATGCGCAGTATGCTTTCAGGTACCAATAATGCTTGTAACGCCAATTTGTTTTTTTCGCGTATTTTCGGAATAATTCATCCTTGCAAATTTGAAATAAACGATCCTCAGCTGAAGCTTCAACTGTTTTCAAGTTCCAGAACAGTTTCAGTCTTTGCCGTTCTTCTTCATCCATGTCCCTTATTGTATTTATCATCAAATCAGATAACCAAATACTATTTCCCTCATTGGCAACATCTCTTATCTGCGTGGCTAAGGTCTTCAGTCCCATCAAGGAGAACTTTTCCTTAGCAGACAGGTTTCCGAGTACAGTTGCTGCTTTGATTTCCATGGAAGCGGCTTTTTTTACTTGTTCGCCGGTCTGCGCCAAATCTTCATGAAATCGTTTTTTATCTTCTGCACTCTTTTTCAGAACACCTCGTAATTCGGAAATGCGCAAATTTTCGCTTATGAGGTCGTTTGATATCTCACGCTCTTCGTCCCCGAATACAACCGGTGTACTCATTTGTTCATTTTGCTCCCCGGTAGGCATTTGCTGATATACTTTCTTGAGCCAAACCTCAAAATCATTTTCTGAATCCGAATGTTCTTCCAGTTCTGAAAACAGAGTTTTTATGGCTTTTTTTTCATCTTGAAGTTCTTCTTTTGTCAGCAGTCCGATTTCTTTTTGCAATACAAATAACGCAGGATAATCACTGACAGTTTTTGTTATTCTTTCGTAATGGCTCGCAATCTGTTTCAAAACCTCTTTCACGATTTCTTCAAAGGTTTCCAGCTTGCCTGTTTCCTCGACCCCTTCCTTTTTCGCCCATTTTTTAACTTGTCTCACATAGACTTGTTCTTTCTTTTTTTCTTCCTTGCGTTTACGTTCTATTTCAAGCGTGATTCTGTTTTCCAATGCTTTGAAAAAAACATCTGAAAACCAATGACAGGTATCCTCTAATTCGTTTAAATATTTTTCGGTACACTCACGCAAAAACTCTTTTGAATACACTGTATTCAAATAGTCCGAAGGATAAACATATTCATCGTAATCTTGCTTGTTTGTTTGCTTCGCGCCGGATATCAATTGATAATACCCTGTCAATGATAAAATGTTTTCCTTCTTAATTCCAAAGTCTGCTGATGTTTCTCCAATAAACTCATTGAAATCAAATGCGGGTGTCAAAAGAACAAAGTCACTTTGATCGAGCATCTTGTTGTAAATTAAGTATCTCAACCGATGCAATAAGACCATTGTTTTGCCCGAACCGGCGCAACCTGGTACAAGTACGGATAGATTGACATCAAAGGTTCTTATCTTATCTTGTTTACTTTGAATTGTTCTTATGATACTTTGAACGCCTTTGTTATCTTTGTTTTTCTGTAATGTTGCCTTCAAAAACGCGTCTGCGTTATCTTTTCCGCTGATTTTGTCATAAATCACATCAACGTCCGAGACATCTCTGTAATTCAAAGATACGCCCAGTGAAAATTGCAGTTGTGACCCCGCTTCCGGCGAACGCCATTCACGAAAAATATTCTGATAGTTCTTATCATCGGAACTGACCATCATATAACTGCCGACGCGTCTCGTTCTGCGACAACTGTCCATTAATAACCAGTCTTTGTAATCGCTGTTCCCTTCATAGCACAAGTGTCCGAAATACAAAGTCTTTGCATCGCAAAACGATCTGACCTCTTCATACTTGGAAATCTCAGCTTCTGCTTTATGTTTTCTTTGCAGTAACTCACCGTACTCTTCTTTTGTCGTATCACTTGCAGTTTGATACAAATCCCGATACATTTCAGCAGGATCGCGAAATTCTCCGGATTCTTTCTCCAAAGAGCCGAAGACGCGCTTTACGACTTTTTGCTCCGATTTGATAAATGTTTTTTTCTCATCGTTCATATAATCGGCTTCTACAACATTTTCCAATGTTTTTAAGTTTTTGAATTCACCTGACATATCATTCTCCGAAATCACATATCTGTTGTTGATTACTCACGAAATGGATCGATTTGCACTGTTATATTCTCTATTATTCATATTTTGTTTCATAATTCAATGATTTTATGAAATTTAACGATAACAATCTTTTGCATATGTGAATAACCCAAAGATTGTTCTAAGAAAATGAATCTTATTCAAAACGGCGCTCCGGAAAACCGGAATTATATCCCGTATGCGAACAAAGCAGTTTATTGTTCTCTTCCACGCAATGTTCAGCTTTGGGAGAATAGTGTTTTCCAACACGAAAATACGCCCTGCGGGAAACTCCCGCAGGGCGCGTGGTGGGATGAAAGAAAGGGAAATCGCCGTTCCGCGCACGGCGGAACCGGGCTCAGAAGAAGAGCTGGAGCACGCCGCAGAACACTGCGAACGCGAACATCTGGAAGATCGCGGTGGTCGCTTCGACCTTGGCGACGTGACCCTGCATCTTTTCACCCGGGACAACGGTGAGGTTGCCCGCGCCGCCGCCGGAAGCGGGGCTGATGCCGGTGACCGCGAAACCGCTGATCATGACGAAGAGCATGAACGGGAGGCTGACGCCCGCCGTCTGGGAAAGGCCGAGCGCGAGCGGCACGAACATCGGGGTGAGGGTCGCGCCGTTGACGAACATGCTGAGGAATCCACAGACGACCGCAACGATCGGCACGACGAGGAAGCTCGGGACCTTGGCGATACCGGCGTTGAGGGTATCGATGATGCCCAGACCGGAAGCTTCACCGAGCAGCGTGCACATACCGGCGAGCAGGACGATGATGCTCCAGTTGATATCCTGCTTGATAACGCGCACGCAATCCGCGCTCTTGGTGAGGAACAGGATCAGGCTGCCGACGATGAAGCAGAAGGAGACATCGAAGCGGGAAGCCATGAACTTGGTCACGGGGTTGGGTGCGAACAGCTGGATGACCGAGGGGATGAGCAGCACGGCAACGACGGTGAACAGAACGATCGTCGCGAGGCGCTGTTCCTTGGTGAAGGGCTTGTCTTCCGCGTTGGTGTCGATGGGCATCGCACCCTCTTCGATCTCGGCGGTGTAGGGCTTACGTCCGTTGACGAGGTACTGGATGCCCAGCATGATGGTGAAGAACGCGAGACCGAGGCCGAGGTTCAGCAGGATGACGTTGACGGTGTTGATCTCCGGGTAGCTGTTGGAGACGATACCGGTCACGATGGAGCCCAGCGAGGAGAACGGCAAGCAGGTGCTGCCCTGCCAGCCCGCCCAGCACGCGAACACGCCGACGGCGGGGTCGATCTTCAGCTGCAGGCAGAGGCTGATGGAGAACGCGAGCATCGCGTAGCGGATGCCTTCACCGCCCGCGGTACCGACCGTGAGCGCGATGGAAACGAGGTAGATCATGATCACGGCGACGACGCGCTGGTTGGAGTGCATCTTCTTGCCGACGCGGCGCGCCAGCGCGAGCGTTGCGCCCGTCTGTCCGACGGCGCCGAAGAAGATGTACGCCGGGATGATCGTCGCGACGACCGAGGTCGGGAAGTTCGATTTGAAGATCGATGCCGGCGATTTGCCGAGGAACACGATGCCGATGAGGAACGCGAAGAACAGGGCGATGATACCCATGTTGATCTTCGTTTTCGACGAGATCCAAACGGTGAGACCGATGGCCAAAAGGAATACGACGAGTTCTGTCACTTGATTTGCCTCCTTGTCAACTCAGTGCGTAAAAGTGATTCAATCCGCGATCACGGGCAGCACGATGCAGGACGGATGCGCCGCGTCGTGATAAACGGTCTGATGCGCCACGATGCCGACCGCATCCTCGCCGACGGGGTTGCCGGTGTTCATGTTGCGGTCGTGCTTGGGGAAGTTGCTGCTGCTGATCTCCACGCGGAGCTTGTGCCCCTTCTTGAAGATGATGCCCGTCGCGCTCATGGGGATGCGGTACTGGTACACCGCACCGGGCACGAGCAGCTGTTCCTTGTCGAGTCCGTCGCGCAGTCTCGCGCGGACGATGCCCTCGATCACGTTGTAGGTGGAGCCGTCCTCGCGGACGTCCACGAGCTTTGCGGTGAAGTCGGTGTCCACGGCGCTCGAAGCCGCCCACAGGTCGACCTCGACGGGTCCGACGAGCTTCAGGTCTTCGGTCAGCACATCGCTCGAATAGACGAGCACGTCGCTGCGCTTTTCGACATCCTCCTGGCTCTGCCGCAGCGAATCGCCGGGCGAGATGACGATGCCGGAACGGCACGGGGTCGGATCCATGGGATCGTAATCGTACTCGTCCGCCTTGGCGCCCGCCTTCGGCGCTTCGGTGCTCAGCACGCCGTCGCCGTTCACGGAATTCGCGCCCTGCTCGGCGGAGAAGTAATACCGTGTGAACTTCGTTTCGGGCAGCGGGAAGGAATCCGCATACTTCCAGGCGACATCGCCCATCGTATGGTACAACACGGACGGCAGGGTCGCGATCTCGTTCTCCTTGCCGTAGAGCCAGTGATCGAACCAGCTGATGAGCACGTCGCTCAGGCGGCGACCGTCGTTCCAGTTGTCGTTCTCACCGCCCTCGATGCCCGCGTATTTGCGCCACGGTCCGATGTAGAGGTGAACGTTCTTCTGCGCTTCCTCCGTACCGTAATGGACGATCTCATGGTACGCGTCGAGCGTGTCCTTGGCGAGATGATCGTACCAGTGCGTGATGAACAGGATCGGGATGTTGATGTTCTGGATGTTGGCGGGCATGTACATCTTCTTCCAGTATGCGGTGTCCGCCACGTGCTCGAGCCACTCGTTGAAGTAGGGCTCGACGCCGCAGTCCTTCATGTGGGCGAGCGGCATGTCCTTCAGCGGCAGCCATTCGTACTGGCGGTTCATATCCGCCTTGGCTTCCGCGGCGACGGCGCGGAGATTTTCGCGCTTGTCCTCGGGGATGTTCGGGTTGACCATCGCGCGGTCCGCCTGCTGCAGGTACCAGGTCGAAGCGCCCGCGAGGTTCATGATGCCGTGGCGGAAGAACGGCATGTGCGCCGAGGTGCCGCAGGGGCAGATGGTCGTCAGGTGCGGCGGGCACATGGAAGCTTCGAGCAGCTGCACGGAGCCGAGGTTCGAAGAGCCCATCGCGCCGATCTTGCCGGTGCACCACTCCTGCGCGGCGACCCACTCGATGAAGTCGTAACCGTCCCACGCGTCGTCGCGCCACGGGACGTAGCTGCCCTCGGAATTGCCGGTGCCGCGGCAATCGTTCACAACGACGACGTAGCCCGCGTCCGTGAACTTTTGGGGGTTCATGTACTGGTCGCCCTCGAGGTGCTGCTTTTCCCAGCTCGATTTCGTATACGGCGTGCGGATCGCGATGGCGGGATAGCATCCCTCGGCGTCCGGCGAATAGATATTGGTCGCCAAACGCACACCGTCGCGCATCGGCACCATGACATCTCTCTGAATTCTCATGTTGACCTTCCTTTGCGAATAGACCTTGGTTTCTGTGCGATCGATCGGGTAGTTGATGTGCTTTGCCGGAACGCGGATGTGATGTGCCGTTCCGGTCCATTGAAATATCTCTTGGTTTTATTTTGATTTATCAACGCTTCGATTTCAAATACCGGCATCTTATCGGGTATAAGAAAAAGTTATACCTCATCGGTGTCTCACGGAACGGCACGCAAAGAAAAAGCGGTGCCGCAGCACCGCAGACCATGGGTCAATCGCAGTCGTTGTTCTCGAAGCCCTTCCACTTTTTGCTGAACTGCACGAACTTTTTCATGAGCTCGTTGCGCTCGCTGTCCTTCCGCCACAACAGGTAGAACGGCGCCCGGTCGCCGCCGAGGATGATGGGGTTCAGTTCCTCCTTGAGGCGGACGCGGCGGATCCCCTTCAAATGGTCGGCCATGTCGCCGAGCAGTATCCCCACGGCGACGTTCGCGCAGATGAGCTCCGCCACGCCGGAGATCTGCGACATCCGGATGATCTCCATCGGCGCGCGCCCGCGTTCTTCGAACAGGATCCGCACGCGGTCCCCCATGCCCTTATGCCCTTCCCACATGGCGAGGCGCTGCTGCGCGAGGTCCTCGAAGCCGATGGCTTCCTTTTCGGCAAGCGGGTTGTCCTCATGGCAACAGAGGGTGATCGGCGGCAGGAGACCGAGTTGGAGATGCGCGTATTTCTCCCGCCAGTCCGTGGGCAGCAGCCTTGCCGTCGTGCCCAGAAAATCGAACTGCTCCTCATCGAGGTAGCGGTGCGGCGTGGTGTTGCGCATTTCGTTGTACACGAACTTCACGTTCGGGTTTTCCTTGCGGAAGTCGCGGCTGAGGCGGATCATCTCGCTTTCGCCGCTGCCCGCGCGGAACCCGAGGCGGATCTCATTGTGCAGGTCGGCGATGACGGGGATATCGTTCAGCAGCAGTTGGTAGCGCGAGAGCACGCCTTCCACATGGGCGAGCAGGCGTTCGCCCTCTTCGGTCGGACGCACGCCCTTGGCGTTGCGCGCCAACAGCTTGACGCCCACCTCCTCTTCGAGCTCGGCGATGCTGGCAGACAGCGCGGGCTGCGAGATCATGAGCGATTTTGCCGCAAACGAGATGCTGCGGCAGCGGCAAACCGCGGAAAAATAAGACATTTGGTTCAGTGTCATGGAAGTCCCCCGATACGACCGAACGACCGGCGGTCTGCCGGTCGTTTTCATTCCTTTGATATATGCGTTATCCTCGTCCGGTTCCTCACAGCCCGTCCACGTACCGGCAGGCGGCCAGCGCGGCGATGGCGCCGTCGGCCGCGGCGGTGGTCAGCTGGCGCACCTCTTTGGCGCGGCAATCGCCCGCAACGAACACGCCGGGCACAGTGCCCGTGCAGTCTTCCCCGGCGACGAAGTAGCCCGCGTCGTCGGTTTCGGTCAGCGTGCGGAAGGCGTCCGTCTGCGGCAGCTGTCCGACGGCGACGAACACGCCCGCAACGGGCAGCTCGGTCTCGTTGCCGGTGACGGTGTCCTTCACGGTGATGGCGGAAAGCTCACCGCCCTCGGTATGCAGCGCGGTGACGGTGCTGTTGAGCACGAAACGGACATTGGGGCGCGCCGCCAGCTGTTTGACGAGCTTCGCCTCACCGCGGAAGGTATCGCGGCGGTGGACGATCGCGACGGACTTACAGGTCTCCGCGAGGAACAGCGCGTCCTGCAGGGCGGTATTGCCGCCGCCGACGACTGCGACCGCACGGTCGTTGTAAAACGCGCCGTCGCACACCGCGCAGTAGGAGACGCCGCAGCCGACGAGCTCCTCTTCGCCCGTTGCGCCGAGGTCGCGGTGCACGGTACCCGTCGCGAGGATGAGCGCCTTGGCCTCATACGTGCCCATATCGCCCGTGACGGCAAAGCCGTCCGCGGTGCGGTCGGCGGCATACGCCTCATCGTATTCGATCGCGACGCCGAGCGCTTCTGCCTGTGCGGTGAGCCGTTCGGAGTACTCCGCGCCCGAGATGCCGGGGATGCCGGGGTAGTTTTCGACCATGGGCGAGTAGACGATCTGCCCGCCGGTCGCCGCCTTTTCGAGGATGGTCGCGCTTTTGCCCGCGCGCGCGGCGTAGATGCCCGCGGTGAGACCCGCGGTACCGCCGCCGATGATGAGGATATCGGTCATTGGTTTTATTTTTACGGGGGAAACCTTTTTGTAAAAAGGTTCTCCCCCGAACCCCTTTCCATAAACTTTCGGATAAATCGGTCTTCTCGAAACAAACGGTCCGCTTTCACGGAAGCGTGTTCCGTACCGCATATACTATAGCGGGAAAACGGAAACTTTGTCAAAGCGGATTTCGCCGCAAGTCAGGACCACCCCTAAGAGGGGTGGTTTGGGAACGGCCTATAAGGCCTCGCA
>JAUNCT010000049.1 GCA_030526425.1 Clostridia bacterium | reverse complement strand
ATCGGCAACGCGCTTCAGTTTATCGGAGGATGGTATATTTTTGTCCCACTTGTAGATGACATGTGTTCCAATTCCACAAGCACGTTCAAGGCCGCTCAAAGTCATCTTTCTTTCTTTGCATAAACGTTTAATCAAATCGACCATTTTTTACCTCTTAGTTTGTGTAATAGCGTCCACGATGATGCATGAGGGAATAGGGAAGCGGTGGTTGGGACTCTGATGTGGAAATTCCGCATCTTTGCCGATTGTTGCCTCATCCGGTTGGTTGTATTCCTAAGCTGTGCCGGAACATAACGATGTGCCGCTTTTGCTCTCAAACCGGTCATGATAAACAGTATGCCACATTTGCAAGTGAAAGGGGAGTGGTCACCGTTCAAAGGCGAATCCCGACAGACATCGCGGCACGACCCGCCGCAATATACTTGCGTATCCTCGGTCGAATCCCTTCCGTCATTTCGCTTGCGGCTCAATGACACCTTCCCTTGCATCCTCAAGGGACGGCTCCGTTCTGCGCTGTTCTCGCGGCGCTGAAGTCACTTGAATCGTCAGTTGCTTATTCCCACTCAAAAAGCAAACCCGTAAGGCTCCACTTGAAGTGCAAGGGGAGCTGTCCGCCAAGACGAAGTCTTGTCCGTCGGTACGACGGAACGCGGACTGAGGGGATTCGTCTTTCTGTGTCTGTAACAAAAAACAACGCACAGAACTCACGGTACCAAAGGCCTCCCTCAAAGAGGGATGGCCGAGCTTGCACGGCGGAGGGATTGTCCCCTCCCCCGCAAGCACCAAAGGACAGCGCAACAAACTTGCTTCCCGCACCCCTCCCCCTGAACAAAATCACGGAAAACCCCGCCAAAACGAACAAAATCACCGTTCCGAGAAACCGTTCATTGCGGTGTTCACGTCCCGCGCGCTATCATCGGGGTATCCGACAGGGTCTGCGGCGCCGCCACACATCTCTCATTTCAAGCGCCGCGCTCCCGCCGTTTCACCGGAAGGACGGCGGGGGAGGACCCCAAAACCACACATCCGCTTCCGGCAGGTCACATCCACATCACACATCGAAAAGGAGAAAACGCATGCAACTGAAGAAGATCCTCGCAACGGTCCTGAGCGGCGCGATGCTGTTCACGGCGTTCGGCGGCGCATCCGCAGCCGGCGCTCCCACGATGGATGACGTCACCGCCATCCAAGCCTTCACCGACGGTACCGCCTACGGCACCGCGGTGGTCGAAGTCAAGGTCGACTACAAAGAGGGCACCGATCTTTCCGGCATCACGGCGGAAAGCTACATCCTCGAAGACCGCGGCTCCCTCAAGCCCGATTTCGGCACCGTCGCGATCGAAAGCGCAACGGTCGACGGCAGCAGCGTCACGCTGAAGATGCTGCGCGATTTCGACGCCACCGAGCTCAACAGCGAAGTCTACACCGGCAACGGTCCCGAAAAGGGCGTGCGCCAGCGCAACACCTACGGCGCGTATGTCACCGGCGCGTGGTACCGCGACGTCAACGGCACCATCTTCTACGGACAGGACGACAACGATGCGTATGAGAACAACACCACCAAGATGGGCTACCAGGCGCGCGCCTGCCTCGAGCTGAAGCTCCGCCACGCGGGTGAAGCCGAAGAAGCCGCCGCATGCCTCGCGGATGCGAACGGCAACTACGCCGCAGGCGGCAAGTGGCTCCCCACCGTCGACCGTCAGTTCGGCGAGCAGGGCTTCAAAAACCTCTATGAGCTGAAGATCCCCAGCACCGCGGCGGCCGCCACCGACGGCACGCAGGACGCTTACGTCCGCGGTTACTACTTCGTGCCCGAAAACTACGACCCCGCCAACGGCGCGATCTTCACGCTGCAGGGTCAGGGCATCTCCTACTGGCAGCTGCCCGACGGCACGAACGACGACGGCACGGGCATCATGTTCGATGAAGCGACCACCTCTTGGGCGAACACCGGCGCGATCGTCGTCAACATCCACGACCGTTCGAGCGCCTGCCCCGGCGGCTACTGGGATCTCTACGACTTCGTCGTGGACGACGCCCGCGTGATCAAGTACTTCGTCGACACCTACGGCATCACCGGCAACCTCGCGCTGCAGGGCAACTCCCGCGGTACGATGGCTTCCGCCATGGTCATCAAGGCGCTGGCGGGCTGCGCATACAACCCGAAGAACCAGGCGATGGGCGGCACCGAGCCCGAAGACCGCAAGCTCGACAAGACCGAGTTCCCCTTCCACATCAACGCGTACATCTGCCAGAACGGCAGCCTCGGCTATCAGTACGATGAAGAGGATTGGGCAGCCGTCGCCGCGACGGAGCTCAAGGTCTGGGCGTTCAACGGCGAGCAGGATACCAACGACATCGACGCCATCGCCAAGTACACCGCGATCATGACCGAGAAGATGGGCGCCGACTGGGCAGCGGAGAACATCCGCCTCACCGGTCTCACCTCCGACCTGTTCTTCCCCTGGGGCGAGAGCGACCACTCCGTCACCCGCATCAACGGTCTCTTCTTCGCGGATGAGCCCTATTACGGACCCGACCTCACCGTCAACCCCGACGCCACCATCACCTACGGCACCAAGCTCGCCAACGGCGACACCTACACCCTCAAGTGCCGCGGCGGCGCCGCCGATACCAACAAGGTCGGCTACGAGTACAAGATCTACGAGGACAGCTTCCACGTCTGGGCGCTGACCCCCGCCAAGTAAACTCTCACCACTTCATTCGATCGGTCCTCCCGGGGTCGCGCCGCAAGGCGCGGCCCCGATTTTCGTCGGGGGAGGGGGGGCGCGGAGTAAAGAAAAAGACCGCTCGCAAAGAGCGGTCGTTTTCTGTGAGAACGGGGGAGTGCGCACCACCGTAGCGGCACATGCGTATCCCCGGTCGAAGCCCTTTCGCCTCGCAAGCACCAAAGGACAGCGCAACAAGCTCGCGTACCAAAAGCCTCCTTCTCTGAGGGATGGCCGAGCGTGCCGAAGGCATGCGGGGCGCGACAGCTGTTGCCGTAGGCAATAGCGAAAGCGTGGCGCTACACATGGAATGTGCCGTGACGGAAGGAGTGGCACGCAAGTGACGGACTTGCCGAATGGGATCGGGGAACGCACCAATATAGGAGTTGCTTGCGTCTCCTCGGTCGAATCCCCTCAGTCTGCTCCGCAGCCAGCTCCCCTTGCTTCCTCAAGTGGAGCCTGCATTCAAACCGATTCACATTGCCGTAAGTCACTTGACTCGCCAGCTACTCGATCCCGCTAAAAAGCAATATCCGCAAACTCCGTTCAGTGATATTCAAGCGGTCATCAGTCACTCGACTCGTCCGTTACTCGGTCCCGCTCAAGAAGCTAACCCGATAGGCTCCCCTTGGAGTGCAAGGGGAGCTGTCGAGCATATGCGAGACTGAGGGGATTCGTCTGTAAAGGACTCGAGCAAGCCTTCGTCCCTGAGCCCGTCCATGCCGCCGCTCTGCGCGATGAGCATCGTGTGCAGCAACAGGACCTGACGCTTCGAGAGCGTTTTCATTTCGCAAGCTCCTCATACACATGCGCGTTGCGCTGCATGAGTTTCAGCGACGAAGCGATGACCTCGTCGTCCGCAGCCGCCTGCATGGCTTCCGCTTGGCTGAATTCGTAAATGATGTAGCGCGGCGCGTTGTTTTTCATGATCACGGCGGAGCCGTATTGGTCGACCAGCCGCGCGACCTTGGAAAAGTTCCGGTTCGCGTCGGAGATCGGCACGATGGTTTCGGTATTGATGTTCATGCAAACACCTCCTGTGGCTCGAGTATACAATAAATCGTAGGATAAATACAACCTATTGTTTCGTGCATATGGGAAGAGGATACGCAGGTGGTGAGGGCGCAAGCACCAAAGGACAGCGCAACAAGCTCGCGTACCAAAAGCCTCCTTCTCCGAAGGAGTCCCACGCAAGCAACTGCCTTGCCGAATACCATCGCGGCACGACCCGCCGCAGAGGTACTTGCGCATCATCGGTCGAATCCCCTCAGTCTGCTCCGCAGCCAGCTCCCCTTGCTTCCTCAAGTGGAGCCTGCATTCAAACCGATTCACATTGCCGTAAGTCACTTGACTCGCCAGCTACTCGATCCCGCTAAAAAGCAATATCCGCAAACTCCGTTCAGTGATATTCAAGCGGTCATCAGTCACTCGACTCGTCCGTTACTCGGTCCCGCTCAAGAAGCTAACCCGATAGGCTCCCCTTGAAGTGCAAGGGGAGCTGTCGAGCGTATGCGAGACTGAGGGGATTCGTCTTCAAGCAGTCGGGCAAGGGGATGCCCGAGCGTTGCGAAGCAATGCGGGGCGCGAAAGCTGCGCTTGCGCAGCGAAAGCGTCCGCCGCAGGCGGTGAGGGATTGTCGTTCTCCAACGCAAGCACCAAAGGACAGCGCAACAAGCTCGCGTACCAAAAGCCTCCTTCTCCGAAGGAGTCCCATGCAAGCAACTGCCTTGCCGAATACCTCCGCCGCACGCAACGCCGCAGAGGTACTTGCGCATCAACGGACAATCCCTCCGCCTCGCAAGCTCGGCACGCTCTCATGGCGCAAGCGCCACCGCCGCCGCACGAACCGCCGAGAAAACAGTTGCTCCTCCCGGCACGAAACCCTCTTCGCCGCGCCCAATGTCTCCCGCCTCGCCAAAACTCCCCCGGACCTCATCAAATAATGCCCGCTTCACGGTGTTTTCGGCATTTCCGTACCATACCGAAAAAATTTCTATACAATACAAAAAATTATAGCTGATTCCTATGCAAGTCGGGATATATAATGTGCTCATACGGCAACGATAGCAAATCTTTATCGGATCTGCCGTCGTCATATCCAAGCCGTATCAAATCTACAGGAGGAATTTCCAATGAAAAAGATCGTATCCTTCGCTCTCGTCCTCATGATGGTCCTGAGCATGGCAACCGTCGGCATGGCAGAAGCCAAGTCCGCTGCGGATGTGAAGATCGTTCTGCTGCTCCCCGGTGAGATCAACGACCAGGGCTGGAACGCATCGAACTACGCGGGCGTCGTCGCCTGCAACGAGCAGCTCGGCACCGAGATGGAATACGTCGAGGCAGTTTCCGAGGCCGACTTCGAGTCCACCTTCCGCGAGTATGCGGAGCGCGGCTATGACATCATCATGGCTGCGGGTTCCCAGTTCGACGTCGCGGCGAAGACCGTTGCCGAAGAATATCCGGATACGCTCTTTATGAACGTCAACGGCAGCGACTGCTCGCTCCCGAACCTCTGCCCCCTCTTCCCGAAAGAGTATGAAGCTTCCTACCTCGCGGCGGTCATCGCGGGCAACATCTCCGAAAAAGGTCAGTTCGGCCTCATCGGCGGCGACCCGAACCAGGCGATGCAGGACCTCATGAACGTCTACGGCAAGACCGCTGTCGCCATCGCGCAGGGCCGCGGCATCGCAGACGCTTCCTACAACCTCCAGTACTCCAACAGCTGGGATGACGTCGCTCTCGGCAAGCAGATGGCAGAAGCGATGATCGACAACGGCGCAGACGTCATGTTCGTCTACGCGAACTCCCTCGGTCTCGGCGTCATCGACGGCGCGGCGGGCAAGGGCGCAAAGGTCGTCGGTTACTCCGCAGATCAGAACGCGGTCGCTCCCGGCACCGTGGTCGCTTCCATCAACTTCAACTACGCCAAGATGTACGTCTGGGCCATCAACGAATGGCTGAACGGTAACCTCAAGGGCGGTCAGATCGTCGAAGTCGGCGTGCCGGAAGACATCTACTTCCCGGTCTACACCGCAGACCTCGCACCCGAGATCGTCGCCGCTTGCGACGCGGCCGTTGCAGAGCTGAAGGCCGGTTCCGTCGACCTGAAGGCGCTGTTCTGAGCACCCCTCCGGCAAACAACGCCGGGCAATTCCGAATAACAAAAAGGCCGGCTGCGGGCTTCTGCGGCCGGCTTTCTTTCAAAGGAGGTCACTATGTCCGTCACAGCAGCCGGGGCAGGCGTCCCGGCAGTCGAGCTGCGCAACATCACCAAATACTTCGCGAAGGTCGTCGCCAATAAGGATGTCTCCATCACCGTGCATCCGGGCGAGGTCGTCGCCTTGCTCGGTGAGAACGGCGCGGGCAAATCCACCATCATGAAGATCCTCTACGGGCTCTACCAAAAGAGCTCCGGCGAGATTTTGATCCGCGGCGAGAAGAAGGAGATCAAATCCCCCGCGGACGCCGTGGCGAACGGCATCGCCATGATCCAGCAGCACTTTTCCCTCGTGCCCACCCACACCGCGACCGAGAACATCATCCTCGGCAACGTCAAGGGACATATCGACATCAAGGCGTACGAACAGAAGATCGGCGCGATCGCCAAGAAGTACGGCTTCGACGTCCCGGTCGACGTGCCCGTCGGCAGGCTCGCCGTCGGTCAGCAGCAGAAGATCGAGATTTTGAAAGCGCTTTATCTGAACACCTCCATCCTCATCATGGATGAGCCCACCGCCGTCCTCACCCCGCAGGAGAGCGACAACCTGATGCAGTTCATCAAGGACTTCGTCAAGCAGGGCAACAGCATCGTGTTCATTACCCATAAAATGAAAGAGGTCATGGAGGTCGCCGACCGCATCGTCGTCATGCGCACGGGCGTCGTCGCCGGCACCGTGAACCGCACCGAAACGGATGAGAAACAGCTCGCCCGCATGATGATCGGCGAGGATATCATCCCGCCCGAGCGCGGGGATGACCGGGCGTACCTCGAAAACCCCGTGGGTCTCCGCATCGAAGACGTGTGCCTCTCCTCCAAGGCGGGCGTGCTGCTCGACCATGTGGATCTTTCCGTCCACAACGGCGAGGTCTTCGGCATCGCGGGCGTTTCCGGCAACGGTCAGGACGACCTGTGCGATGTGCTGTGCGGGCTCAAAAAGCCCGATTCCGGGCGCGTGTTCTTCGGCGATGAGGACGTGACAAATCTCTCCATCCGCAAGCACAACGAGGCGGGGCTCGGCTACACGCCGCTCGACCGCTACCGCGACGGCATGGTCATGGATATGACCCTGTGGGAGAACATGCTCCTCAAGGAGTGCTTCTCGGAAAAGTGGCTGAAAAACGGCTTCATCCGCAAGAAGGCGCTGAAGGATTACACCTCGGAGGTCATTCAAAAGCACCGCGTCAAGGCGACCGGTCCGGACGATGTCGCGCGCAGCCTTTCCGGCGGCAACCAGCAAAAGGTCGTTCTCGCGCGTGAGGTCGGCATCGGCTCGAAGCTTTTGGTGTTCAACCAGCCGACGCGCGGTCTCGACATGGGCGCGGTCGACCGCATCCACCATGTCATCATGGAAGAGAAGGAAAACGGCAAGGCGGTGCTGCTCATCTCCACCGAGCTGAGCGAGATCTTCGAGATCTGCGACCGCTTCGCCATCATGTACAAGGGGCGCGTCATGGGCGTGTTCAAAAACGGTGAGATCACGACCGAACAGATCGGTCTGCTCATGGCGGGCGTGAAGGAGGCAGCGGAATGAAAACGAGAAAAACGGTCACGACCGTTGCGTTCAACGTGGCGGCGGTGCTCATCGGTCTCATCATCTGCGCGCTGCTGCTGTTCTTCATGAAGGTCGACCCGGGCGCGGTCATCTCCAAGACCATGTCCAAGATCATCGGCGATAAGTACAACATGGGCGAGGTGCTCGTCAAGGCGACGCCGCTCATCCTCACATCGCTCGCGTTCGCGTTCACCTACCAGGCGAACCTGTTCAACATCGGCGCGCAGGGTCAGTTCTACATGGGCTGCATCGCGGCGGTGTCCATCTCGCTGGCGCTCGGCGGCAAGATCCCGACGCTCGCTCTCATCCTCATCGTGCTGGTCGCATCCTTCGCGGCGGGCGCGGCAACGGGCAGCTTCATCGGCTTTGCGAAATCCCGCTTCGGCGCGAACGAGTTCCTCGTGAGTATGATGTCCACCTACGTCGTTTCGGCGTTCATGGATTACCTGCTCCGCACCTCCCTGCAGGAGACCAAGGCGGAGTATCTGCAGACCGACGGCATCGCGAAGGCGGCGTACCTGCCCAAGCTCATCAAGGGCACGCGCGTGCACTGGGGCTTCATCATCGCGGTCGCCGCGGCGGTCCTCATCTGGATCCTGCTCAACAAAACGGGGCTCGGTTTCCGCATCCGCGCGGTGGGCATGAACCACCATGCGGCGGAGCTCGGCGGCATCCGCACGGGTAAGGTCTACGTCATCGCGTTCGCGATCGCGGGCGGCTTGGCGGGTCTCGCGGGCTTGACCGAGATCAACGGCGTGCAGCACATGCTGCTGCGCGATTTCAACGCGTCCATCGGCTCCTACGGCATCGGCATCGCGATCCTCGCGAACGGCAACCCCATCGGCTGTATCTTCGCCTCGATCCTCTTCGGCTTCCTCAACGTCGTGGGTACGACCATGGGGCGCCTGCCCAACACCTCCATCCCGGCGAGCATCATCGACCTGCTCGAGGGCATCGTCATGACCTGCGTCATCGCGAGCTACGCGGCGCGGCATGCGTATGAGGTCCATTTGGAGAAGAAGCGCACCAGAAAGGAGAGTGTCTGACCTATGCTGATCAATCTGTTGACGAGTGCCGTCAAGGTCTCCACACCGCTCCTGCTCGGCTCCCTCGCCGAGGTCTACGCCGAACGCACGGGCATGATGGTCTGCGCCATCGAGGGTATCTTCCTGCTCGGCGCGTGGGGCGGCTTTGCGGGCGCGTTCCTTTCGGGCAGCACGCTCATCGGCATCCTCTGCGCGATCTTGCTCGGCATGCTCATGGCGGCGCTGTACGCCTTCCTCACGGTCACGCTGCGCCAGCAGCAGGTCGTTACCGGTACCGCGATGAACATCCTCGCGGCGGGCGTGTGCTCGTATTTCCAGCGCGTGCTCTTCGGCGTGCCGACGACGCCTCTGCGCATCACGGCGCTGCAGCCGGTGCCGATCCCCCTGCTGTCGAAGATCCCGGTCATCGGTCCGGTGTTCTTCAACCAGAACCTCATGACCTATTTCGGCTACCTGCTCATCCCGGTGGCGGTGTACGTGCTGTATAAAACGAGCCTCGGTCTCACGCTGCGCTCCACGGGCGAAAACCCCGAGGCGGTGGATGTCGCGGGCATCAACGTGAACCGCGTGCGCTTCCTCACGGTGGTCGGCGCGGGTGCCATTTGCGGCATCGCGGGTTCCTTCTACACCATCGGTTACCTCGGCATGTTCACCTCGACCATCATCGGCGGCCGCGGGTGGATCGCCTTCGCGATCTGTTTCCTCGGCAACTGGTCGCCCCTCGGCGCGGTGCTCGGCACGCTCGCCTTCGGTCTTGCGGATTCCGTCTCCATCTACATCCAGGCGGTCGGCACGGCGGCGAACTTCCCCCGCGAGTTCATCATCGCCCTGCCCTACATCCTCACCATCCTCCTCACCATCTTCCGCCGCAGCTTCAACGTGCCCGCCAAACTCGGCGTGCCCTATTCGAAGGAAGACTGAGGGAAAACACAGGGGGCGTAAGCCCAACCGAACGGGCGGACAGCCCGACCCAAGGGGCTGCCGGAAAACAGGGGCGCAGAGCGCACCCGACCTCACGGGACTTTGTCCCGAAACAGCGTTATATGCGAAAACCCTTTCCCGGTTCGGGAAAGGGTTTTTTCGTTGGGGGAGAGAAGGGGAGAAATGGGATAGACGGGGAGAAAACAGCGGAATGCGCGTCCTTTGCCGGAGTTTTCGACAAGGGGAAACGTACCGAACTTTCGGTACCAAAAGCCTCCCTCAGAGAGGGAGGTGGCTGTGAGATCGCCGAAGGCGTTCTCACAGACGGAAGGAGTGGCACGCAAGTGACGGATTTACCGAATAACATCCTTCGCACCCAACCCACCAAAGGCAATAACGGACAACAGTATCAACACAGCGCACCGCAACAAACTTGCACACCAAAAGCCTCCCTCAGAGAGGGAGGTGTCGAGCGTCAGCGAGACGGAAGGAGTGGCACTCAAGCAACGGACTCACCGAATATCATCCCGGAACGCAACCCGTTAGGCAGTATCGGACATCGAAAGCAACACAGCACATCGCAACAAACGCAAAAAATGGGCTCCCTTGTGCAAAGGGAGCTGTCCGCTAAGACGGAGTCTTGTTCGTCGGCAGCGCCGACGAAGTGCGGACTGAGGGATTGTCATGAGTTCAGACGGAAGGAGTGGCACGCAAGTAACGGATTTACCGAATAACATCCTTCGCACCCAACCCGCCAAAGGCAATAACGGACAACAGTATCAACACAGCGCACCTCAACAAACTTGCACACCAAAAGCCTCCTTCTTGAGGGATGTGGCGCGCCGAGCCGTAGGCGAAGGCGTGACGGAAGGAGTGGCACGGAAGTGACGGATTTACCGAATATCATTGTGCCGCTCAAAAAACGATTCCGAAAGGCTCCACTTGAAGTGCAAGGGGAGCTGTCACCGAAGGTGACTGAGGGGATTCGTCTCTCAC
>JAUNCT010000048.1 GCA_030526425.1 Clostridia bacterium | reverse complement strand
TTGCGAGGCCTTATAGGCCGTTCCCAAACCACCCCTCTTAGGGGTGGTCCTGACTGGTTATGCGGTCACGCCGCGTCGTTGTTTCCGAAAAGACCCGCCAGTGTCCGCGCCAGCTCGTCCTTGTGGACGGGCTTTGAAACATGTCCGTCCATGCCGGCTTCGAAGGCGTTCCGCTTGTCCTCTTCGAAGGCGTTCGCGGTCATGGCGATCACGGGGATGTGCGCTTTTTCCGGGTCGTTCATGGAGCGGATCGACTTCGTGGCTTTGTAGCCGTCCATGTTCGGCATCTGGATATCCATCAAAATGAGGTCGTAATAACCCGCTGCGGCACGGCTCAGCATATCGGTGCAGATGATGCCGTCCTCCGCATGCTCGACGAGGAAGCCGAGCTCCTCCAGCAACACCTCGGCGATCTCGGCGTTCAGCTCGTTGTCCTCAGCCAAAAGGATGCGTTTCCCGCGGAAGCTTTCCAAATCGACCGGGGTCGCCCGTTCCGCTTCTGCGGCGCGGAGCGCCTCGCTGTCCGCGATCCGGTGCGGCAGGCAGACGGTCACCCGCGTGCCCTTGCCCTGTTCGCTTTCGATCTCGATCGTGCCGTTCATCAGATCGACGAGCTTTTTCACGATGCCCATGCCGAGACCCGTGCCCTGGATACCGCTGTCGGTCGTGGTCTTTTCACGGGCGAATTCATCGAATACGTGCGCAAGGAATTCGGGCGACATGCCGATGCCCGTGTCCGTGATGACCGTGCGGTAGAGGCAGTAGCCGGGACGGTCCGAAGGCAGCTCCTTGACGTCCATGGTGATGGAACCGCCGGCGGGCGTGTACTTCACCGCGTTGGAAAGGATGTTGATGTAGATCTGCTCGAGCTTCGTCGTGTCGACATATACGTCCGGGTGTTCGATGTCGAACGTGCGCGTCAGCGTCAGGTGCTTCTTATCCATTTCCTGCGAGAAAACGGTCACGAGGCTGTCGTTGAAGCGGTTCGCGTCCCAAACGGAGGAGTCGTCCAACGTGGCCTTGCCGCTTTCGATGCGCGCCATGTCAAGCACGTTGTTGATCAGGTGCAGCAAGTAATCACCCGCGGTGCGGATGTTGCCGACACAATGACGGAACGCATCGTCATCGCCGCGCGTCTTCTCGAGCATGTTCGTGAAGCCGATGATGGCGTTCATGGGCGTGCGGATGTCGTGCGACATGTTGAACAAAAACTTTGTTTTCGCCTCATCCGCGATCTCCGCGGCGCGCTTGGCCTCGGTCAGCTGGCGCTGCTTGTTGCGGTAGAACACGATCAGGGCGATCATGAGCACCATGTATACGGCGAGCAGTACGACCGCCAGCACATAGCCGAGGGCGTTCGCGCTTGCCGTCATACGCACGTTCGCTTCCGCGGGGAAGATCTGGATGAGATAGTAACCGTTTTCGGGCAGGCGCACCATGCATCCGCCGACATCGTTGCCGGGCAGGGTGAAGCTGCAGGGCGCACCGCTTACCATGGAGGACTTGAGCTGCGCCTTCGTCGCTTCATCGGGCACGAGGTCGGGGATGTACAGGACCTTGCCGGGTTCGAAGCCTTCGCTTGATGCGATGATGCGTCCGCTCTCCTCCGCGAGGTAGGAAAGCGCGGGCTCGCCGAAGTACGAGGTCTTCAGGTCGGCGGTCAGGCGGTTGGATGCCTGATACACGCCCACGAGGGACCCGGCGAATGCGCCATCGAAGGTGACGGGCGCGTAGAACATCATCAGGGTCTCGTGCGTTGCGCGGGAAACGAGGATCAGCTCCATGCCGGAATTGCCGGCTTTCGCATCGAGGTAGTATTTGCGGTCGTGCGCATCGGAAACGCCGCCGGTGATGTTGTGATCCATGCCTTCGGTGTCGGCAAACTCCATGAAGTCGAAGACCGAATTGCGGATGAGGTGACTGACCGAACCGACGTCGAACTCGGGGCTCGACAGGTTGTCGGAAACGAGCGCGCTCAACAGACGGATGTTCGCATACCCTTGGGAGATCTCCTTGTCGATCCCGGTGGCGATGCGGACAGCGTTGTCCGTCAGGTATTCGCGGTTGATCTCGGTCACACGCGCACTGTTGCTTTTGGTGAATTTGAACAGGGAAACAACGATGACAACGGCGGAAAGCGCAAGCGTTGCGAACAGCAGGAGCGGAAGGCGTTTGCGGTCGCCGGGGTTTTCTTTCATGGGATCCCTCCGGTCGGATGGAATGGGATCGTCCGTTCCGGACGATACGGATATGCTTGGTGATATGATACCGCATTTATATTGTAATGCGTTTTTCCGGAGTTTGCAAAAGTTTTCGGTCGGTTGCTCCCGAAAGCCGGAAAAGTCCCATGAAATCGGCGTGTTTCATAGAATCGCGGTATGACGCGCCGCTTGCATTCCGCAACACGCGTGCTTTATAATAAAGTGTCATAGAATGCTCGGAATACGGCGGTTTTCGGAGCTTTCCGCAACTGCCGCACACCGGAAAGGGGGAGTGAAACCGTGATTTTGAACGAAGCGGATTACCGCGAGGTGCTGGCGCGCCTCAGGGCCGCTTATCCCGATGCCAAGCCCGCGCTCGAGTACAAGAACCCGTTCGAGCTTTTGGTCTCCACGATCCTCGCCGCGCAGTGTACCGATAAAATGGTGAACCGCGTGACCGAGAAACTCTACCCCGTGTACGGTACGCCCGAAGCGATGGCCTGGCTCACACCGGAGGAACTCGAACCGTGGATCCACTCCTGCGGGTTCTACCACGCGAAGGCGAAAAACATCGTGGCGATGGCAAAGCGTCTCGTCGAACGATACGGCGGGGAAGTCCCGCACGACAGGGACGAGCTGACGACCCTGCCCGGCGTCGGGCGGAAGACCGCGAACGTCGTCGTTTCGAACGCGTTCGGTGTGCCCGCCATCGCGGTCGACACCCATGTGCACCGCGTCACGAACCGCATCGGTCTGGCGGACGCGGACGATGTATTGAAAACGGAGCAGCAGCTCATGGCGCATATCCCCGAAGCCGACTGGGGCGATGCACACCACTGGCTCATCTATCACGGGCGGCAGGTCTGCTCGGCGCAGCGCCCGAAATGCGCGGCATGCCCGCTGAACACGCTGTGCGACGCCTTCCGAAGAGGGGTCGTCGGCGGCACCAAAAAAGAAACCAAAGGCAAAGGAAAGAAAGAATAATGCAGTTTATCGATAAAGCGCGCATCGTGATCAAGTCCGGCAACGGCGGCGGCGGTGCAGCGGCGTTCCACAGAGAAAAATACGTAATGAAGGGCGGTCCTTCCGGCGGCGACGGCGGTCGTGGCGGCGATGTCGCGTTCGTTGCGGACGAGCGCCTCTCGACCCTGCTCGAGTTCAAATTCCAACGCTTCTACCGTGCGGAAAACGGCGAACCGGGCAGAGCGGAGCTGTGCCACGGCAAGGACGGCAAGAAACTTCTCGTGCGCGTGCCGGTCGGCACCATCGTGCGCGATCTCGAATCCGGCGCCATCATCGCGGATATGAACGAGGCGGGGAAAGAGCGCATCGTTCTGCGCGGCGGCAGGGGCGGCAAGGGCAATGCGCGTTTCGCGACTCCCACGCACCAGAGCCCGACCTATGCGCAGGACGGGCAGAAGACCGAAGAGCGCGAGGTGGAGCTCGAGCTCAAGACCATTGCGGACGTCGGTCTCATCGGCATGCCGAGCGTGGGCAAATCCACGATCCTCTCGGTGCTGACGGCGGCGCGTCCGAAGATCGCGGCCTATCACTTCACGACCCTCACGCCGAACCTCGGCGTTGCGAAACGCTACGACCGCAACTTCGTGCTGGCGGATATCCCCGGTCTCATCGAGGGCGCCGCGGAAGGCGCGGGTCTCGGTCACGACTTCCTCCGCCACATCGAGCGCACGCGCATTCTCGTGCACGTGCTCGACGCCTCCGGTTCCGAAGGACGCGATCCGCTCGAGGATTTCGACAAGATCAACAACGAGCTCGAGAAGTTCTCGCCGGCGCTGATGCGCTTGCCGCAGCTCGTCGCCCTGAACAAGACCGATATCCCCGAGGCGATGGAGAACCTCGAAAACCTGCAGGCGGAGCTCAAAAAGCGCGGCTACGAAAGCTTCCCCGTTTCTGCCGCTGCGGTCCAAGGCTTCGAGCCCATCCTCGACCGCATCGTCAAGCTCCTCGACGAGCTGCCGCCCGTGCTCGAGTATGCGGAGGAAGACCTCGTGGTCGGTCCGCTGTACGACGACGGTTTCAAGATCGAACGGCAGGACGATGCGAGCTACCTCGTCACCGGCGGCGACATCAAGCGCCTGCTCGATACCACCAACCCCGACGACGAAGTTTCGATGCGCCGCTTCCAGCAGATGCTCATCAAGCTCGGCGTCATCGCCGCACTGCGTGAAATGGGCGCGGGCGAGGGCGACACCGTTTGCCTGTACGACTGGAGCTTCGACTTCTTCGATTGAGGCAAACAAGACGACCGACAGCAATCAACGACAACGGAGAAAAAGATATGACAGGAAAAGAACGTGCGGGCTGGCGTAAGCTCGCAAACACCCTCAGCCCGATCTTCCAGATCGGCAAGAGCGATATCGGCGACGCGATGGTCGACGCCATCGACGCCGCGCTCGAAAAGCGCGAACTCATCAAGATCTCGGTGCTCGATACCGCGGGGATCTCGGCACGCGACGCCGCGGAAATGCTTTCCGCCGCGCTGAACGCGGAAGTCATCCAGTGCATCGGCAGACGCTTCGTGCTCTACCGCGAATCGCAGGACAAGGACAAGAAGGACAGAAAATAAACAAAGGACGGCCGGGGATCTCCCGGCCTTTTTGACAACGATGGAAACGAAACGTCCGTTTTGGAAGAAATTCATCGGCGACCGCGCGTTCTACGGAACGGTGCTGGCAGTTGCGGTCCCCATGATGGTGCAGAACGCGTTCACACAGTTCGTGAGCCTGCTGGA
The DNA here is from genome assembly GCA_030526425.1 of Clostridia bacterium. GTDB lineage: Bacteria > Bacillota > Clostridia > Christensenellales > CAG-138 > CAG-1024. The sequence goes on along the minus strand of JAUNCT010000048.1, from coordinate 5,673 downwards.
CAACATCATGGTCGGTCGCGTCGGTACGGACCAGATGAGCGGCGTCGCCATCGCGAACCAGCTGGTGTTCGTGTTTTCGCTGTGTATCTTCGGCGCGCTTTCGGGCGTCGGCATCTTCACGGCGCAGTTTTACGGCAAGGGCGACGATGCGGGCATCCGCCGCACGGCAAAGGTCAAGCTCGTGCTCGCAGTCGTGCTGAGCGTGCTGTTCGCCGTCGTGTTCACGTTTTGGGGTGAGCCGATCATCCGCCTGTTCCTGCATGAGGGCAGTGAATCGGGTGACCTTGCGGCGACACTCGCCTACGGTATGGAATACCTGATGTGGTGCCGTTGGTTGCTGCTGCCCTTCGCGCTGGTGCAGGTGTACGCTTCGACCCTCCGCGAGACGGCGGTGACGAAACCGCCCATGGTCGCGGGCATCGTCGCGGTGTTCGTGAACCTCGCGTTCAACTATCTGCTTATCTTCGGCAAATGCGGGTTCCCCGCGCTCGGCGTATCCGGCGCCGCGATCGCGACGATCGTCTCGCGTCTGGTGGAGTTCGGGCTCGTTGCGGGCTGGACGCACCGTCACAGTGACACGAACCGTTTTGCGGTCGGGCTCTGGAAGCCGGAACGCATCCCCATGCCGTTGCTCCGGGATATCGCCGTGAAGGGCACGCCGCTCATGGTCAACGAGCTGCTGTGGTCGAGTGGCATGACGATCTTGAACCAGTGCTATTCGACCCGCGGTCTTGCGACGGTTGCCGCGGTCAACATCAATGCGGTCATGTCGCAGCTGTTCAACGTGGTGTTCATGGCGCTCGGTTCGAGTATCGGCATCGTCGTCGGCAATCTGCTCGGCGCGAACCGCATGAAGGAAGCCCGCGAAACGGATACGAAGATGCTCTTCTTCACCGTGGCGAGCTGCGCTGTCATGGGTACGGCGATGTTCTTCTTCGCGCCGCTGTTCCCGAAGTTCTACAACACCACCGATGAGGTACGCCTCCTTGCCGAAGAGATGCTGCGCATCACCGCGCTGATCATGCCGTTCCACGCGTTTACGCACGGGTGCTATTTCACCCTGCGTTCCGGCGGCAAGACCTTCATCACGTTCCTGTTCGATTCCACGTGGCTGTGGGCGGTCACGGTGACGGGGGCGATGCTCATCGCCCAAAAGACGGCGATGCCGATCATCCCGTTCTTTGCGATCATCACCGCGAGCGAATGCCTCAAGTGCGTCGTCGGGTATCTGCTTGTGCGCACCGATATCTGGATGAACAACATCGTCGGCGAAACGCGCTGAGCGGAGAGGTCGGACGAATGTTTCGCGTTTCGGGGCTTGACACCGGTGCTTCACGATGATATATTATATTCTACAATGTGATGACGGAGTTAAGCTCCGCGGAAACGCATGAAGAGAGCCGGCGGTTGGTGCAAGCCGGTTGCAAAGCCGCGGGTACGCAGTCTCACTCCCGAGCAGAGCGGACGAAACCTTCGGCGCGTAATCCGTTCCGGTCGCCCCGTTACAGGCTGTGGGCTTCTTGCGAGCCCGAGAGTGACCGCGTCCCGAAAGGGCACGGTAAGCGGGGTGGTACCGCGAACACCTGTGTTTGTTCGTCCCCGAAGTCCCAAGGGCTTCGGGGATTTTTATATGGAAGCCGAATACCCAGAGAAAAGGAAGAATCGAAAAATGCACACGATAGCCGTATCCGATGTCACCATGAAGACCGCGCAGGAACGCGGTGACAGCATCCGTTTCCGCAAAAAGCTGGAGCTCGCGAAGCTCCTCGATGCACTGAACGTTTCCGTCATCGAGCTGCCTCAGATCACGGAACCGAAGACCGACGCACTGCTCATCCGCTCGGTCGTGACCGCTGTGAAGCATTCCACGGTCGCAGTGCCCGTCGATCCGAAGGATCCCGAGAGCCCTGCGTTCGTTTGGAACGCCCTGAAGGACGCCGCACATCCGCGTCTCCAGGTCGCGCTGCCGGTCAGCACGGTGCAGATGGAATACTTCTACCATAAGAAAGAAGACGCCATGCTGACGATGATCGCCGAGAACGTCGCAGCCTGCAAGGCGCTGTGCCCCGAGGTCGAGTTCATCGCCCAGGACGCGGGCCGCGCCGATAAAGACTACCTGCGCAAGGCGATCGAAGCGGCCGCGGGCGCGGATATCATCACCGTTTGCGACACCGCGGGCGTCATGCTCCCCGCCGAGTTCGGCGCGTGGGCGGGCGAAGTCAAGGCGATGCTGCCCGAAAACATCCGCTTCGGCGTCCGTTGCTCGGATGCGCTGAGCATGGCGGATGCTTGCACCGTCATGGCGACCGCCGCCGGTGCCGACGAGGTCAAGACTGCCGTTTGGGGCGGCGACACCGCGAACACCGCGACCGTCGCGAAGATCCTGAAGGCGCGCGGCGAATCCTTCGGCGCGAACACCGTCGTCCGCACGACGGAGCTCACCCGCGGCGCACAGGCGGCGCGGAACCTGCTGGAGAACGAATCGGTCCGTGCGGCGTTCGACACCGCGGAGACCGAAGCAAGCGAAGAGACCACTTTGACCGCGAACGACGATTGCGAGACCGTCGCGAAGGCGGTCGCCGCACTCGGCTACGAACTCGCCGAGGAGGATAAGATCAAGGTCTTCGAAGCCTTCCGCAAGATCGCGGAAAAGAAGGGCGGCTCGGTCGGTATCCGCGAGCTGGATGCCATCGTCGCTTCCGCCGCGCTGCAGGTGCCGCCGGCGTACCGCGTGGAAAGCTACCTGATCAACAGCGGCAACGTCATCACCGCAACGGCGCACATCATCATCAGCCGCGACGGCAACAATATCGAAGGACTGTCCGTCGGCGACGGTCCGGTCGACGCGGCGTTCCGCGCGATCGAGCAGATCATCGGTTGCCACTACGAGCTGGATGACTTCCAGCTGCGCGCGGTCACCGAAGGCCGCGAGGCAATGGGTGAAGCGGTCGTCCGTCTCCGTGCGAACGGCAAGCTCTACTCCGGCCGCGGTATTTCCACCGACATCATCGGCGCAACGATCAACGCCTACATCAGCGCCGTCAACAAGATCGTTTATGAGGAGGTAGCGGAATGAACCTGAGTTTTTCCACCCGCGGCTGGCAGAGTGTGCCGTGGAACGATGCCGTTGCCCTCGCAATGGAAATGGGCTTCAAAGGCGTGGAGCCCTATGATATCTACAAGAACGCGGAACTGACAGGAACCGAAGGTCCCTTCGGACGCTATCAGGCGGCGGGCACGGTGCGCAAGCTCCGCGAAAAGAAATTGGAGCTGCCCTGCCTCGACACCTCCGTCGACCTGTCCGGCAACCCCGAGGCGAAGGAGATCCTCACCGCGATGATCGAGCGCGCCCGCGCGCTGTCCGTGCCGTACGTCGCCTGTTTCGTGAAGGAGGGCGCGCCCGAAAACGTCCGTCCCCTCATTGCGGAGCTGCTCACGGTCGCGGAAGAGAACAACGTCACCTTGCTCATCAAAACGAGCGGTATCTTCTCGGATACGGCGTTGCTCCGTGCCCTCATGGATGATTTCGCGTCCGACCACCTCGCCGTCATCTGGGACGTCCACCATCCCTACTGGGACCGCAAGGAGACCCCGGCACAGACCATCGAGCACCTGGGCGCTTACATCAAGCACGTCCATCTGCGCGACTCCGAAGACGGCAACGGCTACAGCCTGATCGGCGAGGGCAACCTGCCCGTCGACGATGTCATGCGCGCTTTGTCCAGCGTCGACTACGGCGGATTCATCTCCCTCGAATGGAAACCCGAATGGGTCGAAGCGCTGGACGATCCGGAGATCGTCTTCCCGCACTTCGTCAACTACATGCACCGCTTCACCGACCCGCGCGGTGCGAAGAAGCGTCTGTACCCGAACCACGACGGTACGGGCGAATACATCTGGAAAAAGGACGAGCTGGTCTCGCTGACCTTCCCGCAGGTCCTCGACCGCGTCGCGCATGAGTTCCCCGATCAGCCCTGCTTCCGTTACACCACGCTCGACTACACCCGCACCTATGCGGAGTTCCGCGACGACGTCGACAACTTCGCGCGCGCCCTCGTTTCGATGGGTGTCACCGCCGGCACCAAGGTCGCCGTGTGGGAGGGCAACCTGCCTTCCTGGTACATCGCCTTCTGGGCGACCACGAAGATCGGCGCCGTGCTCGTCACCGTCAACACCGCATACCGCATCCACGAGGCGGAGTACCTGCTGCGCCAGTCGGATACGCACACACTCATCCTCGAGGAAGGCTCGCGTGACAGCAACTACCGCGAGATCATCGCGGAGCTCTGCCCCGAACTCGAAACGACCGAACCCGGTCAGCCGCTGCACGCAAAGCGTCTGCCGTTCCTGCGCAACGTCATCACCGTCGGCTACCGTCAGAAGGGCTGCCTGACCTTTGAAGAGGCCATGAAGCGCGCCGAGCTCGTGCCCCATGCCGAGATCGTCCGCCGCGCCGCCCGCGTCCGCCCGAACGACGTGTGCAACATGCAGTACACCTCCGGTACGACCGGCTTCCCCAAGGGCGTCATGCTCACGCACTACAACGTCGTCAACAACGGCAAGTGCATCGGCGACCGCATGGGTCTGTCCACTGCGGACCGCATGATGATCCAGGTCCCGATGTTCCACTGCTTCGGCATGGTCCTGTCGATGACTGCCTCCATGACGCACGGTGCGACCATGTGCCCGATGCCGTACTTCTCCGCAAAGTCCTCGCTGGCTTGCATCACGGCAGAGCGCATCACCTGCTTCAACGGCGTCCCGACGATGTTCATCGCCATGTTCAACCACCCGGATTACCGCAAGACGGATTTCTCCCACATGCGTACGGGCATCATGGCGGGTGCCGGCTGCCCGCCGGAACTGATGCGCCGCGCCGCACAGCCCGATGAAATGAACATGACGGGTATCGTCTCCGTTTACGGTCAGACGGAATCCGCTCCGGGCAGCACCATGTCCACCTGGACGGACGATATCAACGTCCGCACCGACACCGTCGGCTACGCCTTCCCGCATGTCGAGTGCAAGATCGTCGACCCGGAGACGGGCGATGAGCTGGGTCCGAACGTTCCCGGTGAGTTCTGCTCGCGCGGTTACAACACCATGAAGGGTTACTACAAGATGCCCGAGGCGACCGCATCCACCGTCGACGCCGAAGGCTGGCTGCATTCGGGCGACCTCGCCGTCGTAGACGAGCAGGGCAACTACCGCATCACGGGTCGTCTGAAGGATATGATCATCCGCGGCGGTGAGAACATCTACCCGAAGGAGATCGAGGAGTTCATCTACACGCATCCCGCCGTACAGGATGTTCAGGTCGTCGGTGTTCCGGATAAGCGCTACGGCGAAGAGGCCTGCGCCTGCATCATCCTCAAGGAAGGTATGACCTGCGAAGAGCCCGAAATGCGCGAATTCATCAACGCGTCCCTCGCACGCCACAAGGTGCCGCGCTACATCAAGTTCGTCACCTCCTTCCCGATGAACGCCGCCGGCAAGGTGCAGAAGTACATCATGCGCGAGAACATGGCGAAGGAACTCGGTCTGACGAAGGAGTAAACCGTCCGTTCCCGTTCACAACACGTTCCCACCGATATCTCCCCGGAAGTTCCGGGGGGATATTTTTGTATAAAGTAAAACCACTCGTTAGACGAGTGGTTCAAGAAAGCCTACTGG
>JAUNCT010000058.1 GCA_030526425.1 Clostridia bacterium | reverse complement strand
CAACAACAAAAAAAGCCCCGCTTTCGCGGGGCTTCCCCTCACGGGAACGGCTCACCGCATGCTGCGGCGGACCTCGCTTCCGCAGGGCTGTTGCCCCGCGTCGCGTCCCGTTGACCCAAGGCGCTTCAAACCCCGGGCGAGGTGTGGGAGAGGGAAGAAAGGAAAAAAGAAGAAGTTGGAAGTTGGCGTATTTTGTGATCCGCAAACGGACCCGGAAGGCGCGGGTCGCCCTCCGCCGTTTTGTAGGTGCCGTAGCCCACCGCGGGGATCGGCAGCCCGTTGGATAAGGTGAAATATTCCATCGCTATCTCCGTTACCGGCGCCGCCCCCGGGAAGCGGATGGCGGAAGCCCGTCGTGTCGTTCCGGTGCGCCCGGGGGTGTCCTACCGGCGCGGGATGCGCCTCAGCTCACGGCGCTGTTGCAAACCATGCCCGCCACCACGACGGCGATGCCGGCAAACGCGGCGGGGGAGGGGACGGGGTCCCCGAGAAAGAGCACGCCGCCCAGCAGCGTGAACAGCACCTCGCCCACTTGGGTCGCCTCCACGGCGGCAAGGCGTTTGGGGTCGTGCCGCACAAGGCGCGTCGCCTCGAAAAACAGCAGCGTCGCGATCACGCCCGAAAAGAGCGCCACCGTGAGGGATTGCAGGGTCTGCCCCGCGGAGGGGAGCCCGTGCTTTGCGAGCGCGACCGCGCTCAGCACCAGCCAGAACGGCATGCTGCACAGCGTCATGCCGAATACGCGTTCAAGGGTCGTTACGCGCGCACCGCAGTGCGCCATCATCTTGCGGTTGCCGAGGGGGCAACACACCCCCGCGAGGAGGATCGCCCCCAGCGCCTTCGGCACATCGCCCGCGTTGGAAGCACCCGCGTTGCCCACCTGCATCAGAAAGATCCCCGCGAGGATCACCGCCGCGCACAGCAGGTTTTTCTTCGGGATGCGCGCCCCGAACAGGGGGGTGAGCAGCACGCCCGCCACGATGGTGAACTCCCAGCTCGCGGCGACGAACCACGATGCGCCGTATTGCGACGCGAGCGTCAGCGGCGCGTAAAACAGCCCGAAGCCCACGGTGCTCCAAACGAGCCACGGCACGGGCGCGGTGCGGATCTCTTTGAGGATGGGCGAAAGCCCGCCTTGCTTCAGGAGCAGCAGCCCCAGCATCGGCAGCATGAACAGATACCGCAGGCAAGCGCTCCACAGCCAGTATCCGCCGCCGAGATCCATGCTGCGGTTGAGCAGGAACGTCAGCGCGAAGAACGCCGAGGCGAGCAGCCCGTAGGTCATTGCCTTTTTCATGGGGTCGTTTTCTCCTTGCGGTGTCGGTTCGTTCGGAAGGGTGGCGGTGGACCGCGCCCTTGCCCGCCGCTTTGCGCTGCGCGGAGCTTTCCCCAAGGCGGCGGATGCCGCATGCGGTCGGGTCTACCGGTCTTTCGTTCGCGCGGGGCTTCTTCCTCCGGCGGCGGATGCCGCATGTGCCCGCGTGCCGCAATGGCTTGCGGTTTGTCCTCTTCCGTGTTGGCGTTATTTTGCCACAGGGGCGCGGCGCAAGTCCAATTGGATTTATATATCATATAGTAAGGAAAAACCCATGATTGCGGTAGGATATTGATAAGATACGGCGGAGGTATGAAGGTTGACATATGATACACGGGAGGTATCTTCTTTTTCTTCCGGTGGCAAAACGGGTGGCAAAATGGGTGG
>JAUNCT010000047.1 GCA_030526425.1 Clostridia bacterium | reverse complement strand
GTATGAACTCTTTTTATTTTTTTCTCCTGTTGCGCTTGATAGTATAATTCACCCTGGCTGAAAAAGCTCGGCATGGCGGAACCCCAAACCTGGGAGGACTGGCTCGCCTACTGGCGCGGCGTGCGCGACAACGACCTGAACGGCAACGGCGACCCCTCGGATGAGATCCCCATCGCGCTGGTCGGCAGCCCCGACGGGGAGCGCAGCCTCACGCAGCTGCTGAACGCCTTCGGCATCGCCGCCTCGAACGACACGCAGTTCTGCCTGCTCGACGACGGCACCTACACCATGGTTTACGAGCACCCGCGCTACCGTGAGTTTCTCACCGCGATGGCGGGGCTTTACGCCGAGGGCATCCTCAAAGAAGATTACAACGCCTTCACCTACGCGGGCATCGAAAAGGCGATGGGTGACAACACCGCGGGCAGCGTCATGACCTTTGCGGCATCCGCCGCGCAGACGGAGACCCTGCGGAAGAACGGCGCTTCGGACGCGCTGTGGCTGGCTGTCCCCCCGGTCGCGGGTCCGCACGGCGACCGCATGATCCAGGAGCGCGACCTCGTGAGCCCCATGTGGTGCATCACCGCGGGCGCGGTGCAGCGGGGCAAGGCGGAGGACATCGTCCGCCTGTTCAACTGGATGTTCACCCAAGAGGGCGCGGACCTGTACAACTACGGCATCGAAAACGTGAGCTGGACCCGTTCGGAAGAAGGGCAGCCCGTGCTCGACCCCGCGCTCGTCGCGGGCGGTTTCGAAGAGGTGCGCAAGGCGGGCATCAACCTCGAACCCTTCGGCGGGCTCTGGCTCAGCGACGCTTACATGCAGTGCCTGTTCGCGGGCAAGCCCGCGGAGGAGCTTGCGGCGCCCCAGCGCGAAATGTACCGCGGTCTGTTCGAGGTGAACGAACCCCATTATTACACCCAGCCCGTGACCCATGAGTCGGAAGAATACGTGGCGCGCCGCACCGCGCTCATCACGGAGGGCGTCTGCAAGCTGCGCGACGCCGCCATCCGCGGGGAGATCGCCGTCGACGGGTTCTTCGAAGGCTACGAAGCCCTCAAGGCGAAGGGGCTGACCGCCGTGATGGAAGGCGCCGCCGCGCTGCACATGGCGGATGCGCATGAAGGGAGCTGCCGATGAACAACGACAAACGGGGCGCGACCCCGCAACGCTATGTGCGCTGGCCGCTGTTCGCGGCGATCCTCGTGCTGATCCTGTTCACGCTCATGTGGGCGACCTCGGTGTGGATCCAACGGGTCAACGCCTCTTCGGAAAAGACCATCGACGAGCTCGGGCGCTTTTACCTCGCCGAGATCGCCGAACGCAACACCGGCGCGATCGCCACGGAGGTCGAGCGCCGCAAGGCGCAGATGGCGTCCGCCGTCCGTGCGCTGGATGCGGACATCCTCTCCGGGGAACCGTCGCTCCGCGCCTTCGTGCTCGGCGTGCAGCGGCTGAACGGGCTCGACATCTTCGCCTTTGCCGATGCGGAGGGCATGGTCTACACGGCGGACAGCACCTTCTCGGGCTTGTCGCGCTTCGGCTTCCTTTCGGAACCCGTGACGGAGACCGTGCTGCACATCGTGAACGGCTTCGGCACGAAGACGATGGCGATCATCGCGATGCCCGTGACGACGCCCGCGGGCGCGAACATCCCCGTGACGGCATGCTTCAGCGGGCTCGACATCGAAAAGATCGTTTCTTCCGAGCAGCTTGCGAACGCGGAGACCGTGACCTACTGCCGCGTGTTCGACCACACGGGCGAAAGCCTCGTGAAGATGCAGGGCGAGTACCCCACGGGGCAAAACCTGTTCGACATCCTCGAACGGACGGCGACCTTCACCGAGGGCTACAGCGTCGAAAAGCTGCGTGAGGACTGGGCGGCGGGACGCCCCGGCTTCACCTCCTACCGCAACGGCGCGGGCGACGCCACCTGCTTTTACTACAAAAACGTGCCCGGCACGGACCTGATCCTCACGACGCTCATGCGGGAAAGCAACCTGACGGGTATCGTCGAGAAGGGTGCGGAACGGACGCGCCGCGCCACCATCGGCTACATCGCGGCGTTCGTGATGGCGCTTTCCGGCATCGGCGTGATGGTGTTCAGCGTGATCCGCCGCGTGCGCGAAAGCCAGGCGGAAAACGACCGCCTCAAGCTCATCGGCGCGCTCAGCAACGATTATTCGGATATCTTCCTGATGGACCCCCTGCACGACAGCGCGCTGTCGATCAAGGCGCGCGGCAACATCGTGCCCGCGGGGGAACGCCTGCGCCGCAACTACCATGCGACGTGGGAAAGCTACATCGGGCGCTACGTCGCCCCGGAGGATGCGGAGCATATGCGCGCCGCCGTCTCTCCGGAATCCCTGCACGCGGCGACGCGGGGCGGTAAGTCCTGCTCGGCGGAGTTCCGTTTGGCAGGCACCGGGGAGCCGCACTACTATCAGGTGAAGTTCGTGCCCCTGCCCGACGACCCGTACCTGCTCATCGCGGGCTTCCGCAACATCGACGAGCAGCGCCTCGCCGAGGAAGAGCGGCAGCGCCTGCTGAAGGAGGCGCTCGCCGACGCGCAGCACGCGAGCATGGCGAAGACGACCTTCCTCAACAACATGAGCCACGACATCCGCACGCCCATGAATGCGATCATCGGCTTTGCGGAACTGGCGGCGAAGCACATGGACGAACCCGAGCGCGTGGCGGAGGACCTGAAGAAGATCCGCACCGCGGGCGGTCACCTCATGGACCTGATCAACGACGTACTGGACATGAGCCGCATCGAGTCCGGCAAGGTGAAGCTCGAGGAGAACCCCGAGGACCTCAAAGACATCGCCGCGGAACTGAAGACCATCGTTCAGGCGGATATCGAAGCCAAGGGGCTGCGCTTCACGCTCGACGACGCGGACCTCGGCGCGCATGAACTCATGTGCGACCGCCTGCGCCTGAGCCGCATCCTCATGAACCTGCTGTCGAACGCCATCAAGTTCACCGAGCCCGGCGGCGAGGTGCGCCTCACGGTGAAGGAGCTCCCCGGTGCGCCGGAAGGCAGTGCCGATGTGGAGTTCCGCGTGGCGGACACGGGCATCGGCATCGGGGAAGAGTTCCGAAAGCACATCTTCGAGGCGTTCACGCGCGAACGCACCTCGACCGTCAGCGGCATCCGCGGCACGGGTCTCGGCATGGCCATCACCAAGAGCCTCGTCGACCTGATGGGCGGCACGATCGCCGTCGACAGCACCCCGGGCAAGGGCTCGGTGTTCACGGTGCGGCTCCGCCTCCGCGTGGCGGAAGGCACGGGGCGCAGTACTGCGCAAGCGGTCCGTGAGCACGACTTCACGGGGCTCCGCCTGCTGCTCGCCGAGGACAACGAGCTCAACCGCGAGATCGCCCTCGAGATCCTCACGGGGCGCGGCATCGTCGCGGACACCGCGACCGACGGCACCGAAGCCGTCGCGCGGATGGAGGAAGCCCCCGCGGGCACCTACGCGCTCATCCTCATGGATATCCAGATGCCGCTGATGGACGGCTATGAAGCCACGCGGCGCATCCGCGCGCTCGAAGAACCCGGCAAGCGCGGGATCCCGATCGTCGCGATGACGGCGAACGCCTTCGAGGAGGACCGCAAGAAGGCCGTTGCGGCGGGCATGAACGGGCACGTGGCGAAGCCCATCGTCGTGGACGAGCTCTTCGCGGCGATCGCCGAGGTGCTCGAAGCGCGGTAACGGGCGGGAACCGACCGTCCCCCTCCTGCTGCGAACGAAGCGGTGCCCGGAACCCAACGGCACCGCATCGCGGGAAACCCCGCAAAGCGACAAACACCCCCGGGCGGCGAAAGCCCGGAAACCCCAAGGATACAGAACGAACCCGGGCGCAGGGCGCCCGACAGGTACCCCTTTATGAAATCCATTCTCCGTATGTTACGATCGACCTTTTGCTTCCCGAAGGCGGATTACGAACGCATCAAGGACAGGGCATGGGCCGAAAACATGACCCACCTCCGCATCTTTTCGGCGATCGCCTGCTTTGCCTTCTTCTGGATGGCGCTGACGAGCCTGAAGATGGAGGTCATCGGCGGCAACTTTTGGCTGTACACCGTGTACGCGGTGCTGATGGTGCCGCTGTTCGCGCTTGCGATGTGGAAGCGCGCGCCCCAGCGCGTGCAGGCGGTCGCCGTGTATCTGTTTTTCGCGGCGCTGCTGCTGTTCGGCACCATCCTCGGCACGATGCTCGCGCCGGACGAGCTGACCGTGAGCTACATCGTGATGCTGGTGCTCGTGCCGCTGGTGCTCACGGCGCGCGCCTCGGTGATGAACACCATCTCGGTCGTGAGCATGGTCGTTTACATCGTGCTCGCGAAGCGCACCCAGCCCGAAGCGGTGTTCGACGTGAACCTGCTTTCCGTCGTCCCCTACGGCTGCGTGAGCCTTGCCGTCACCGCGCTGATGATGCGCGCGAAGATGCAGCGCCTGCTGTACCGCGACGAGGTCGGCAACCTCGAACGCACGGAGCGCGCCGCGCGCACGAAGCTCGAAAACCACGAGACCTTCATCGCCGACATGGTGCGCTACGTCTCCTCGGCGGAGGAACCGGAGAAGGTCCTCATGCAGCTGCTGACCTACATCGGCAAGACCCTCGGCGCCGACCGCGCCTACGTGTTCGAAGAGAATGCGGAGGGCAGCTTCGACAACACCTACGAGTGGTGCCGCGACGGCGTGAGCGCCGAAAAGGACAACCTGCAGGGCTTGCCGTACGATGGCGTGATCGACATGTGGTACGAGCAGTACAAGAGCAACCGCTACGTCGTCATCCGCGACCTCGAGGAATACCGCAGCGTGAGCCAAGGCATGTACGACGTGCTGAAGCCGCAGGGCATCGTCACGCTGGTGACGGGTCCGCTCATCATCGACGGGCGGATGATCGGCTTCTACGGCGTGGACAACCCGCCGCTCGATGTGATCGACGACATCGCGGAGCTGCTCCGCGTCATTGAATTCTCCGTCTCGTTCATGGTGCGCATGCGCGACAACGCCTTCGCCTTGGCTTACGCCGCCACGCACGACCAGCTGACCGGCTGCGGCAACCGCAAGGCGCTGGACGAGACCCTCGCCAAGGAGCTTTCGCCCGAACGCTCCATCGGCATCGCGATGTGCGACCTCAACGGGCTCAAGCGCATCAACGACGATGCGGGACACGCCGCGGGCGACGCCTACATCGTGCGCGCCTCGGAGACCCTGCGCAGCGTTTTCGGCAGGGAGCGCGTTTACCGCCTCGGCGGCGACGAGTTCGCCGCGGTGCTCACGGGCTTTTCGGAAGAGGCGTTTACCCGCATGGCGGACGATGCGCGCGGGCTGCTCGGCACCACGGCGGCGCTCGGCACCGTATGGTGCGCCGGCGCGCCCGGGGAATTCGACGAGATCCTCAAGCGCGCGGATACCGCGATGTACGAACAAAAACACGAATACTACGTTGCGGGCGGGCACGACCGCAGGCGGCGGTGAGGAAAGCCCCGCGCCGCAGGAAAACGGAACCCAACAACGAACGGACCCTTTCGCGGGTCCGTTTTTTGCATGCGGGGAAAAACGCACCGCGCGGGTTTACACGAGCCCTGCGGTCGTCTACAATGGAAAAAGGAAATCAAACGGAGGTTTGGAACATGATGACCACGATGCAAAGCCTGCCGCCCGTGCTTTTGCCGGCGGCGACGTTCGCCCTTGCGGTGTGCGGCGCGGTGCACGCCCGGTATCACCCCGGAAAAAAGGCGTTCGTTTTCACGGGCGTTTTCGCTGCGCTGTTCGCGGCGGCAGTGGCGTGGTGCAACACAAAGCTTGCGGGCGCTTCGCTCGCGCTCGGTCCGGGCGCTTTCGCGACCCTTGCGAAGCTCGCGACGACGATGCTCGTCGCGGCGGTGCTGTGCGGCGCCTATCTCATCAAGCTGCGGGGGCGCAAGTTCCTGCCGGACTGGACGAACCGCGTGCTGCTCGTGGAGCTGTTTGCCGGGGTGTCGTCGTTTTTGCTTGCGCGGCTCTCTCTGACGGGGGCGGCGCGCACCGCGTTCACGACTTATGCCGCATGCGAGCTCGGCGGCTTGGTCGCGCTGTGGGCGGTCTATTGGGCGGTCGCCTTCCGAAAGGGCGAGTTCTTCGTGTACGACACCTTCCTCCCGGCGGTGTGCGGCACCGCTGCAATCGCGATGGTGTGCGACTTCACGCTGCGCAGGTCGCTTGCGGGCGTGCCCATGAACGCGTGGGACGCCGTGCTTGCCTGCATCGTCGTCGTGCTGCTCGCGGTGCTCGTTTGCGGCAAGGCGTATCTCCGCAGCGATGTGTACACCCTGACCGAGGAGATCAACCGGGTGCCGCGCGTGAAGGAAACGAACGTGCCCATCCGCTGCCGCGCGGAGGACGGCGTGTACGAGCTGACCATGACGCGGGACGATTTCAGGATCCTCCAGCTGACGGACATCCACATCGGCGCGAGCGTGTTCTCGAAGCAAAAGGACATCCTTGCCATCCGCACGATCGTGAACGCGGTGAAAGCGGCGGACCCGGACCTCGTGATCGTCACGGGGGACCTTGCCTACCCCGTGGGACACTCGAGCGGCACCTACAACAACAAGACCGCGATCGAGCAGTTCGCCGCGCTCATGCGCAACCTCAACGTGCCGTGGGCGTTCGCTTACGGCAACCACGACAACGAGCCCGTGGCGGTGTATTCCGAACAGACCATTAGCGAGGCGTTCGTCGCCATCGCCAAGGCGGCGCCGGGGAACCTGCTGTACCCCGACAAACAGCCCGGCTGTTATGGGCGCAACAACCAGGTGCTCGAGGTTTACAATGCGGAGGGCACGCTGAACCGCGCGCTGTTCGTGCTCGACTCCAACTCCTACACGGGCGAGGGGTCGATCGTGTACGACCGCATCCGCGACGATCAGGTCGCGTGGTACGAAGCCGAAGTCAAACGCCTGAACGCCGCCGCGGGCAAAAGCGTGCCGCACATGCTGTTCTTCCACATCCCGCAGGAGGGCTTCATCGAAGCCGACCGCCTGCTGAAGCAGGGCAGCGATGAGGTCAAGGTGTTCTTCGGCACGGCGAACGACCCGATGGCGGGCGGCGGGGTCTCCGGCGCGAAGGAACCGAGCGGGCTGTTCGACAAAATGCAGGAGCTCGGCTCGGCGCAGGGCGTGTTCGTCGGGCACGACCACATGAACGACATCTCGCTCGAGTACAAGGGCATCCGCTTCACGTTCGGGCTTTCGACGGACTTTGTGGCTTACCCGCCGATCGCGCACATCTACCCGAAGATGCAGCCGCTGTTCGACCGCATGGTGCGCGGGGGCGTGTGCATCACCCTCGGCGCGGACGGCGCCTTCGATATCGCCCAAGTGCCGGTGAAGCCGGAATCCATCGCATAAAAAAGAGGGACGCGCGGAGCGTCCCTTTTTCGTTTGTCGCGTTATTGCTTTTTTTCGAACCGCGTCCAGAAGCGGTTGCCGAGCCGCGCGCGCAACAGCCCGCGCAGGGCGTCCTTTTGCCCGTCGTCCAGCCCGCGCTTCGGCACGATGAACATGTGCTCGCCGTCGAGGTAGACCATGTACAGCGCCGCGAGCTCGAACACCGCCGCGAGGTTTTTGATGACATAGCGGTTGTCGATCTTATGTCCGCCGATCTCGAAGCGCATGTCGTCCTTCGAAACGGTGAGCTTCGTTTCCATGCCGATGGTGTTGCCCTCGGCCTTGAGGTTGAGCCGCACGCGCTTTTCCGCGCCCGCGAACTTGATGAGCCCCCAGATGAGGTATGCGCCCGCGATGAAGAAGATGAGCATGTTCGCCTGCGTGAGCCCCGAATACACGGCGATGCCGTAAACGAGCGCGAACGCGAGGATGACGAACATCGCGAGGAACGCCTTGTTGCTTTCTCGCACGAGCCCGAAGTACGCGGTTTTCCGGAGGTCGCTCACGGTGACGGTGTATTTGTGTTCGATGGGAAATACGTTCTTATCCAAAGGGTGCTTTCCTCCAAAGACGGTTTTGTCCATTATACCGCCCGCGGGCGCCGTTGGCAAAGGGGCGGGAGCGTTTGCGTGGACAATGCGATGGAATCATGCAATAATGTTTTTGTATATTTTTTTGGGAGGTATCCGTTTGGCGTACAGGGTCATCAACGAAAATGAATCCACCAGGGAACTGCTGGTGAAGTGCGCATCCGAACTGCTGCGTGAAAAGGGCAGTGCGTTCACAATTCGCGAGGTGTGCGCCAAGGCCGGCGTCTCCGTGGGAACGTTCTATACCTATTACAAAAACAAAAACGAGCTCATTCTCGAACGGCTGAACCGTCGGGACCGTTTCATGATCGAAGAATTGAAAAATGCGCCGACGGAGCCCGAAGCGCGTATGATCGCCATCGCCGCGTCGTATATCGATTACAGTCTCGAGCGCGGCGTGGTCTCCGTGCGTGATGTGTATCACAGTATGTTGCTCAACGGCGTGACGACTGTGAACGACCGAGAGACCTATCTTTACCGCGAATTGGCGGATACGATCGCCGCCGGGGTGGCGTGCGGTGCCTTCATACCCGAACTCGATCAGCAGCAGTTTGCGGATACTGTGCTGTGCGCCCTGCGCGGCGTCAATTACAATTGGTGCTATTATTCCGGGGAGGGATTCGATCCCAAGGAGCGGGCCTGTCACGCGGTGTCGTTGTTGGTATCCGCTATCCGGAAGAGATAAAGCCCTTTTCGAAGAACGGGAACAGAAACCCACTTGACAATTGAACATGTTCAATGTATCTTACTATTGAACATGTTCAATTCTTTTTTATCGAATTCCTGTCAAGTAGGAAAGGGAGAAATCAATCATGAAAAAGATCCTTGCCGTATTGCTGGCAACAGCGATGCTCATGGCATCCTGCGTCAGCGCATTTGCGGATGCAACGCCCGGAACCTATATCGGTACGGGCAACGGACGGAACGGCGTGCTGAAGGTCGAAGTCATCTTCGATAACGGTGTCGCCACAGAAGCGAAGGTCGTTGAGACCACGGAGACCCAGGGTATCAGCGATGCGCCGATCGCGCAGCTCCCTGTGAAGTTTGTCGAGACCCAGTCCTTGAATCTCGATACCATCGCGGGCGCGACCCTCACCAGCAACGCCGTGCTCGAGGCTCTGGCCGATGCGGCGATGCAGGCGGGCTGTGATGTTGAGGCGATGAAGAACTCCGAAGTAAAAACGGATGAAGCTGCCGCGAAGGAAACCGTGCTCGATGCCGATGTCGTTGTCGTCGGTGCCGGCGGTGCGGGACTTTCCGCGGCACTGGCTGCGGAAGAGCAGGGCGCGAAGGTCATTGTGATCGAGAAGACCGTTGCAGTCGGCGGAAATACCCTGCGTGCGGGCGGCTGGTTCAACAGCGCCGATCCCGAGCGTCAGAAGAACGTTGAAATGGGTCCCGCGCAACGCAACACCGTTGAGGCGATGCTTGCCAAGGAACCTCACGATGAGAAGATGGCGGAACTCCAAAAGACGGTGAAAGCGCAGTGGGACGCCTACAATGCGGAAGGTGCGACCTATCTGTTCGACTCCACGGAGTTCCATGCACTGCAGACATACGATGGCGGCGACTACATCGGCAACATCGACCTGATCGTCGAATTCACCGAGCAGGCGCCCGTTACTTTGACCTGGCTCGAGTCCATCGGTCTGGATACCAATCCGCAGATGAACATGTGCGTCGGTGCGCTTTGGCAGCGTTCGCATTCCGTCATTGGCAACACCAACGTCGGCTACGGTTTTATCCATACGCTGGATGAGGCGGTCCGCGCAAAAGAGAATATCTCCGTGCTGTTTGAGACTGCGGCGAACGAACTGATCGTCACCGATGGCCGCGTTACCGGCGTGAAGGCGGTAACGACCAATGGCGATACCTGCACCGTCAACGCGACCAAGGGTGTTGTTCTGGCGACCGGCGGTTTCGGCGGCGATTTGGAGAAGGTCCAACAGATCCGGCCCGATATCCCCGCATCCATCCGCACCACCAGTATCTCCGCTTGCACGGGCGATGGAATCTGGATGGCGCAGGCGATCGGTGCCGACACCGTAGATCTCGATCAGATCCAGCTGTATCCGCTTGCTTCCGCCATCGACGGCAGCACCGCTTACGGTATGGTCGGTCCGTCCACTTCGATGTTCGTCAACCCGAAGGGCGAGCGCTATGTCAATGAGAATGAACGTCGTGACGTTTTGGCGGCTGCCGCGTTCGCGCAGGGCGGTGTCGTCTATTGCATTTCCGACAGCGTTGCTGCGAATAACACCCGCGATATCAATGTCGTTGAATACGCTGTTGAGAAGGGACACTCCTACAAGGCGGATACGATCGAAGAACTGGCCGTTCAGCTGGGAATGGACCCCGCAGTGCTGAAAGCGACCGTTGAGAAGTTCAACGCCGCTTGCGACGCCGAGAACGATCCGGAATTCGGTCGTACGATCTTCGGTGCGAACCTGAAGGTCGAGACCGCGCCGTTCTACGCATCCCCGCGCTCTCCTTCGGTGCATCACACGATGGGCGGACTGAAGATCGACGGTGCGACGCATGTCATCGACGTGAACGGCAACATCATCCCCGGTCTGTATGCCGCAGGTGAGACGACCGGCGGTCTCCACGGTGGCAACCGTCTCGGCGGCAACGCCATTGCAGACTGCATGACTTTCGGCCGCATCGCCGGTCAAACGATCATGGCAGACTGAGCCCGACCCACAAAGTCATGAGGACGCCCTCGGGCGTCCTCTTTTTTATGGCGGTGAATTATACTATCAAGCGCAACAGGAGAAAAAAATAAAAAGAGTTCATACA
>JAUNCT010000046.1 GCA_030526425.1 Clostridia bacterium | reverse complement strand
TTTGCATTGTACAGTTTTTACCCCCTCCGTGTCCAAATTTAGCTTACCAGTTCAGCGGTACCCCTTAACTCATATAGTCAGTTGCTTTCCTTGTGTACAAAAACTGACAACGGGGTCCAGGGGCGAAGCCCTTGGCCGCTTGAAAGGGGTATAGGGTTCTCCAAGGGGCATAGGTCGCTCTCGTGCCGTATGCACGGCACTGCCGCTTGGCGGTTCCGCTGCGCGGAGACCGCCCGATCGGAACGCCCCCTGCCCCTTGGACCGCCGGAGGCTTCCCGCATGTAACGGACAAGCCGATGATCGCAACGAAACACGATCATCATTGTCCTGTCAACGCTCCCCCGCTCTTCTTACGCCTTGTAAACGATCTCGCCATCGACGATGGTGGCGATGCACTTGGCGTCGCAGATGGTCTCGATGTCGTCGCGGAGGAAGTCCTTGTCGAACACGGACATGTTCGCCACGTAGCCGATCATCAGCTGACCGAGGCGGTCCTCCTCCTTGAAGGAGTAGGCGGGTCCCATGGTCATGGCGCGCACCGCGTCGAAGCGGTCGATGCACTCCGAGGGGTTCCACTGGTGGTAGGCGCCGCCATTCGGGTCGGCACGCTTGCACGCCATGTAGACGGACTGCGGCACGTTGACCTGCGTGGAAACGGGGTAGTCGGAATGGAACGCGATGATGCCGCTGTGGTCGTAGAAGGACTTCATCGGGTAGCAGTAGAAGGTGCGCTTGTCGCCGATGTAGCGGATGGTCTGCTCGTACACGCCGATCTCATCGCGGTACATCCACAGCGGGGCGACCAGGGCGATGGCGTTGAGCGAAGCGAGGCGCTCCACATCCTCGGGGGAGACCATCTGCAGATGCGCGAGGCAGTTGCGCATATCCATGTTGCCGGTGGCGACCTGCGCCTTTTCGATGCAGTCGAGCGCGAAGTGCACCGCGCCGTCGCCGATGGTGTGCTGGTGCACGGAAAGACCGAGCTTCGCCGCCTCCATGTACAGTGCGGTCACGCGCTCGGGGTCGCAGAAGCGCTTGATGCCCGTGTAGCCGGGGCGGTCGGCGTAATCCTCCAGCGTCCATGCGGTGTGCGCCTCGACGACGCCGTCCATGAAGATCTTCACGCCGATGACCTTGAGGTATTCGCAGTTGTACTTGTCCGCCAGCTCCTTCGCCTTGCGGACCTCGGCAACGTAATCCTCCGCGTGCTCGTCGATGTAGTAGCCCGCGTACACGCGCAGCTTCCACTTCCCTTCGTCGATGAGCTCGCGGTACAGGTCGAGCGACCACGGGATCGCACCCGCCTCGTAGTATGCGGTGAAGCCGAGGGACAGCGCGAACTCCTGCCAGACGAGCATCGCCTGCTTGTTCTCCTCGCGGCTGAGGTTCGACATCTTCCCCGCGATCTCGTTCACGGGGCCTTCGGAGATGTAGCCCGTCGGCTCGCCGTCCGCACCCACGCGCACGATGTTCGGACCCCATTTTTCGGCGGCCGCCTTGTCGATGCCGAACTTCTCGAGACCCAAGGTGTTGAGCCACACGGAGTGCCCGTCGATGGAGTGCAGCGCCATGGGCTTATCGGGGCAGATCGCGTCGAGGTGCGCCTTGTTCGGCTCCTCGTTCGTTTCGCGCCAGCCCGCGCCGTAGATGCAGGCGTTGTCCGGGTGCTCCGCCATGAAATCCTTGAGGATCTGCTGATAATCCGCAATGCTCTCGCCGCTTGCGAGCTGTGCGAAGAACGCAAGGCGCGGACCCGCGATCACGCCGTGGCAGTGCGCCTCCATGAAACCGGGGTAGATGCAGTTGTCGCCGAAGTCGATGACCTCGGTGTGCTCGTCGCACAGCTGCCGGGCGATCTTTTCCGTGCCGATGTACTGCACGAGTCCGTCCTTCACGGTCATCGCCTTGAGGACGGGGTTTCTCGGATCGAGCGTGATGATGTTGCCGAGGTAAAGTTTGTCTGCTTTCATGGTTATCTCCTTATATGTAATGGTTGGGTCGTGTTGAGTTCGGAGGGGGGATGCTATCCTGATTTCCATTGCCGAAAAAACATTCGTCTGCCGTTGTGATTTTCGACTTTCACGCAACTTGCGGAAAGCCTCCGGCGGCCAAACAAGTGACCGAAGGTCACACAGGCGGCAATCGTTAAGCAAATGCTCGCATTTGCGCAGTCTGCGCTTCGGCGCAGACGGTAGTTAGCAACAGCTGTTCGCATGCGAACAGCGAAAGCGTGTCGCCTTGCGACATGAGAGCGGGCAGGGGAAGTTTCGATCGGGCGGTCTCCGCACAGCGGACCGCCAAGCGGCAGTGCCGTGAATACGGTGCGAGAGCGACCCTATGCCCCTTTGGAATCCCTATACCCCACGAAAGCGACCAAGGGCTGCGCCCCCGGACCCCGTTGGAAGTTGCTGCAACCATCGATAGTAACTATGTGCTTCAAGTTACTCGATCCCGCTCAAGAGCAAACCCGTAAGGCTCCCCTTGGAGACGAAGTCTTCTCCGAAGGCAAAGCCGAAGGAGTAGATGCAAGGGGATGCCCGAGCGTGCCGAAGGCATGCGGGGCGCGACAGTCGTTAAGCAAATGCCTGCATTTGCGCAGTCTGCGCTACTGCGCAGATGGTAGGAAGCGAAAGCTGTTCGCTTGCGAACAGCGAGAGCGGAGCGCTTGCGCCACGATAGCGTCCGCCGAAGGCGGTGAGGGGATTCGTCTCCGAAACGCTGTGGAAGAGTTGATGCAGAGACGAAGTCTTCCCGTAGCAGGGAACCGCTTGCGGTCTGCGGAGGGTTGGGATGCCCGAGCGTGCCGAAGGCATGCGGGGCGCGACAGTCGTTAAGCAAATGCCTGCATTTGCGCAGTCTGCGCTACTGCGCAGATGGTAGGAAGCGAAAGCTGTTCGCTTGCGAACAGCGAGAGCGGAGCGCTTGCGCCACGATAGCGTCCGCCGAAGGCGGTGAGGGGATTCGACCTTTAACACACAAGTGACATTGCGTCCGTCCGTTCCCCGATCTCCTTCGGAAAGTCCGCAGTTTGCGTGCCCTTTCTCACCCGTTTGCTTTCCGGATGGCAAGCTCCATATCCCGCAGCTTGCGGTAGCGCTTGCGCTTGCGCCCGAGCAGAATGGGCGTCATGATCACATATTCGATGAGGTAATCGCCGAAGAACCACACCGGAATGACCACGCTTTCATGCAGGGCGGCGTCGTTCTCGCCGACATAGGTGAGCAGCAGGCACGACAGCACCAGCGCGACCGTGAAGCCGATGATGCGGTTGCGGTTTTGGCGGAGCAGCGCCTCCGTCTCCTTGATGCGCAGCGCGAAATGGTTGCGGAGGCTCTCCCCGAGGCACGCCGCGCCGGGCTCCGTGTCCTTGCGGCAATCGACGGTCAGCGACACCCGGGTCTCCGGGCGGATGAAGGGCAGACCGTACTCGAGATATTCCGCCAGGTCCGCGGTGATCAGCCGGCGCTCGGCGAGCCCGCCGTCCTCGGTCAGGTCCGCAGGCGTGTCCACCACGCACTCGAGCTGCATCTCGTTCTTCTCGTGGAAGTAGTTTTCCGCGAAGGCGTCGCTGTCCGCTTCCTCCTCTTCCGCGGCCGCGGGCGCGCCCTCCTCGTTGCCGAACAGCAGCTTTGCGGAGGCGAGGCGCTTCGTCCAGCGCAGTTCCTTCACCAGCGGCGGCAGGTCGAAGATGCAGTAGATCATGATGCGGTAGGCGAAGAACCAGAGCGGCAGGTACAGAAACTGCACGAGCGCATCCGGCACGCCGGGCTTCGCGGCGTAAATGAGGAACGCGGAAACGACGGTGCTCAGCGTGAACCAAAGGAGCTTTGCCCCCATGGCGCGCAGCTCGTTGCGGAGCTGCGAATGCGCCAGCGTATAGTGCGTTTTGATCGCGCGGCGCGCCGCCTGCCGCTCTTCCTTCGTCGTGGGGGAGCCCCATACGTTCAGCATCAGCGGTTCCTCGCCTTCGAGCATGGGGCGCAGCCGCCCGATGCGGCCGATGAAGGTCTCGGAAAGGATCTCATAGCCCTTCGGCGCAAAGGGGTGGACGATCTCCGCAATGTCCCCGATGCGGTAATCCAAGGGCTTCGTTTGTTTCGTTTCGTTCATGGGGAATGATTTCCTTGCATATAATGGTTTATTATACCAAACGGCAATCAAGTTTATCAATAACGCCGCGTCGTATATGATACCGACATCGGAACCTTGCATCCCCCGGATTTGCCCGGGATATCCGCCCGCGGCACCCGAAAACCGCGCATCATGCCCCGCTTTCCGCAAAAAAGCACCCCGGATCCCTATGGAAAACCGCCCGCGCCCCCGTTTCCTGTCGCCCGAAAAATTTTCACAGCGGGCGAAAAAACCGCATATCCGCACAATGAAAAAGTCCCCCCGGGGAGGGGACGGTCATCATAAACACAGAACCGCACCGGATACGCGGCACGCGCAACTTCGTTCGGCGTTTCAAGCCTCTTCGTTGGTTCGGCAGGGAATCCGATTCTCCGCGCAGTAACGCCGAAGGTTCTCTCCCGAAGTCACCACGGACACCTTTTCCGATGATTTGAAAATGTCTTCGCCGAGCTTGTGGATATCGCCTTCCGCCGTGACGGTTTCCAGTGCATCGCAATAGAAAAAGGCACACCTTCCGATGCTCTGCAACGCCCCGGACAGCCGTACGCTTTTCAAGCCGTGACAGAGCAAGAACGCCATACTTTCGATTTCCTTCAGCGTATCCGGCAGGGTCACCGTTTCCAAGGCTTCGCAATACGAAAACGCCCCGAGCCCGATGTTTTCGACCCCATGTATCAAAGTTGCCTTTTGCAGTTTTTTGCAGGCACTGAACGCACGGCAGCCGATGGCACGGACGCTTCCCGGAAGTTCGATTTCCGCCAACGCTTTGCAATCCGCAAATGCATGGTGCCCGATTTCGGTTAAGGTATCCGGAAATATCACCCGTTCGGCGATGGCGTTCTCGCAGAATGCATATGGTCCGATTTCCCGAATGCCGTTGGGAACGCGAACGTAAGCTTCCTTGCGCGAAAGCAAATGCGCGATCAACCGATGCGCGGGTTTCCCGATCAGGAATCCTTCCCGCATTTCCAAATGCGCGTGTCCGTTCGGAACATCGACGTTTGTCAGCCGCTCGCACCGGTAAAACGGATTCTCACCGACCTCTTTCAGCGACAACGGCAAATGGATGGTCTCCAAATTCAGGCAGTGCGAAAACGCACGGTCGCCGAGCACCGAAACACCTTCGGGCAAGGTGAACTCCCTCAGTTTTCCGCAGTTTTCGAATGCTCTCAGGCCGATCCGTTCGACGGAACCCGGCAATGCCGAGATCCTCAGTCGCCAGCAATCGGCAAAGGTCCGTTCTTCGATCGCCGTCACCCCGTCGGGAATGGTGATATGCGTCAGTTTGGAGCATCCGGCAAATGCAATACTGCCGATGGAACGCACGCCGGTCGGAATACGCAGTTCCTGCAAGCTCCAACAACCCGCAAACGCCCCGCAACCGATATGCTCCAGCCCGTCGGGCAGAAAGACCGCCAGCATCTCATAACAACCGGCGAATGCCCTCTCTCCGATGCTTTTCACACCGCGGGGAACCGTTACGGAAAACAGCGTGTCGTGTTCCGCAAACGCCCGCGCGCCGATCTCCTTCACGGGGTGTCCGTCCACGACGGCGGGGATTTCGACGCCCTCGCCATCACCTGTGTATTTTTCGATGACCGCACTGCCGTCGGTCTGCACGGTGTAATAAAAGTTGCCGAAGCGAATGCTTTCCATCGTCCCCTCCGCGTTTCGAAGCTGTGGTTTCAATATACCACACGGAACAGTACCGGGCAAACAGCGGACGGTTCTCGGTAACCTTGCAGGTGCACGCACCGCCGCCCCGAATCGTACACTTGTATACAACCATACAATCACGCAAGCGTTACGATACGAAATCGGTATTGAAAAACATACTGCAAATCTTTGCAATATCATTGACGATTCCTGTTCATATATGATATATTCTCTGCAACAAGAAACGGGCACAGCCCGAAACAAACGACAGGAGGACACACAGATGAAAAAGTTCCTTGCACTTGCACTTGCGGCAGTCATGGCACTGTCCGGTGCGGCGTTTGCCGAGCCCACGATCGAGGGTGACTACCTCGTTGCGACCGGTTCCGCTACGGGCAACTATTACGCCTTCGCGAGCGCCATGTGCGGTATCCTGACCTCGAAGACCCCGGCGACCCTCACCGTGCAGGCGTCCGGCGGCTCCACCGAAAACGCGCGCATGCTCGGCTCCGGCGAAACGGAATTCGCCCTCATCCAGACCGACGTTTACAGCTACGCGCAGGACGGCGTCGAGCTCTTCGCGGGCAACCCGATCTCGAACTTCCAGGCCATCACGACCTGCTACCCCGAAATGGTGCAGATCGTCGTCCGCAAGGATGCCGGCATCACCTCCATCCCCGACCTGAAGGGCAAGAACGTCTGCGCAGGCGCGGTCGGCTCCGGTTATGAGGTCGCCGCACGCCAGATCCTTTCCACCTACGGTCTCACCTACGACGACATGAACGTCACCCTCGCCGACCAGGCGACCGCAAAAAACGGCATCCAGGACGGTACCTTCGACGCGATGTTCATGTGCTCCGGCTTCCCGAACAACAACGTCGTCGAGCTCTCCCTCACCGGTAAGATCGACGTGCTGTCCCTCGACGACGAGCATGTCGCGATGCTGCTCGAAAAGTGCCCCTACTACGAGGAGTTCAAGCCCGAGGGCGTGCGCGAAGCCTACGGTCTCGACCACGACGTCACGAGCGTTGCCGTCAAGTCCATGCTCGTTTGCTCCGACTCCTTCAGCGAGGATGAGATCTACGCCCTGACCAAGTGCATCTTCGAGAACCTGCCCGAGCTGCAGGAGCTCAACAGCAAGGCGAAGACCTACATGACCCTCGAAAAGGCGCTGTCCGGTATCCCCTCCAACCTCCACCCCGGCGCACGCCGCTACTACGAGGAGGTCGGTCTCGAGATCCCCGCACACCTCAAATAAGCCTTTCTTCCCTTTGTTACCCCTTCGGCGGGCAGGGCGCGAGTCCTGTCCGCTTTGAGCATTCTTGCCCGGCGCCGCACCGCATGCCGCGCCGCGGTTGACACCCCCGCCCGTGCGGGACTATCATGAGAGCGAGCGCCCTCACGGCGCGCCCAAACAACAGAATGGAGACGTTTATGAAAGACGTGAGAATGGCACGCGGTGCCGCAACCATCGTGAACAAATGCACCAAGATCCGCCCCGGCGAGCAGGTCGTCATCGTGACCGAAGCCGCCAAGATGTCCATCGCGGAAACGCTTGCGGAGGCGGTCGTCGCCGCCGGTGCCGAGCCCGAGATCATCGCCATGATCCCCCGTGAGCGCGACGGACAGGAGCCCCCCGCCCCCATCGCCGCGGCGATGAAAACGGCGGATGTCTTTTTCTGCGTCGTCGGCAAGTCGATCACGCACACCAACGCCGTGAAGGACGCCGGGAAGGAAGGCGCGCGCGGTCTCGTGCTGACGCATTTCACCGAAGAGATGATGTACAAGGGCGGCATCACGGCGGACTTCCCCGCCATCGCGCCCATCTGCAAGGCGATCGCCGCAACGCTCGCGGGCTCCGAAGAGGTGCACCTCACCACGACCTTCGGCACCGACCTGCGCTACTCCGCCAGGGGGCGCCGCGGCAACGCGCTGTACGGCGTGGTCGAGCCCGGTCAGTTCTCCACCATCCCGACGATCGAAGCGAACGTCTCCCCCCTCGAGGGCACGGCGAACGGCACCATCGTTGCGAACGCGAGCGTACCCTACCTCGGCATCGGCGTGCTGAAGGAGCCCGTCCGCTGCGAAGTCAAGGACGGCATCATCACCTCCATGACGGGCGGCGAGCAGGCGATGGCGCTCAAGGCCGACCTCGACGCCAAGGGCGACCCGATGGTCTACAACGTGGCGGAAATGGGCATCGGTCTCAACCCCGAGTGCCGCTTCTGCGGTTTCATGCTCGAGGATGAGGGCGTCTGCGGCTCGGTCCACATCGGCATCGGCACCAGCATCACCCTCGGCGGCGTGGTCAAGACCGCCTGCCATTACGACCTCATCATGACCGGCGCCACCGTCGTTGCCGACGGCAAGACGCTCATCGACAACGGGCGCGTCTGCACCGAAAACCTCGGTCTCGAATAAACCCGAAGCCCCGCGCGGGCATGCGAAAACCCCTCCCGTTCCCGGGAGGGGTCTTGTTCGTTTTGGATGAGATGTCCTCTTCGTCACACGGGCGTGACGCCGGTGTCGACGACGAATTCGAAGGAGAAGCATTCGCCCTTGTCTTCCGCCGTGACGACGGAAACGTAGTCGCCGAGCTTCGCGGCGTTCTTGCCGTTGGGCAGGGTGATCGTGCGGAAGTACGCGGAGGGGATCCACGGCTTGAGCAGCTTCAGCACCTTGGGCAGGGACATTTTGCGCAGCGACTCGAAGGAAACGCCGGGCAGCCGGTCTGCGGGGATGACCAGGTGCATGGTGACCTTTTTGCCATTGCGTTCGCTTGCCACCATGAGGTAGGTGTCTCCCTCTTCGGAAACGACGCCTTCGGTGACCTCACCGCGGAAGACCCTTGCCAGGTCGTCTGCGGCTTCGCCCGTGAGCATGTCGAGGTCTGCGGGGCGCTCGGTCTTGGTTTCGCGGAGCGGATCCGCGGGGGCGGCGATCTCAGCCCACTGCAGCCACAGCAGGGCGGGCGCGTTCACGATGAACGCCTTGTCGATATCCACCGCGGTGCTGCCGTTCTTGCAGCCGATGAGCACATAGCCCTTGCGCACGTTGCCAAACAGTTCGGCGATCACGCCGAGCGTGTCGCCCTTTTTCACGCCGAGCTTGTTGGTGTCGTGGTAACGCTCGGTCTTGGTGTCGTCGTCCTTCACCTGCACGCCGAGGAAGGTCCCTGCGGTGGTGAGCAAGCCGCCGCCCTGCGGGTTCAGGACTTCCACGGTGCCGTAGTTGTCCTTCACGGCGTTCTCCGCGGCTTCGCGCGCATCGGAACTTTCGGGCACGATCACGTACACGGTGCCGTTTTCCTTGTTGGTCTCGACGGTGCCGCCGTTCAGGTCGACCTGACCCGCGTTTTCGGTCACGGTGCCGCCGAGCTGGTTCACGTAGTTGAGGTTGTTCCCGACGGTGCCGCCGTCCTTGTTGACCACTTCGCCCTCGTTCTTCGTCACCGTGCCGGTGTTCTCTTCGACCTTACCGGCGGAAGTGTTGTTTTCGACGGTGCCGGCGTTCTCCTTCACGGTGCCGATGTTGGTGCCGACCGTGCCCTCGTTCGTATCGACCGTGCAGTCCTGCCAGTTCATGCCGACCGTACCGGTGTTCGTCACAACCTCGCCGTAGTTTTCGCCGACGGTGCCCGCGTTCGCGTTGACCGTGCCGCCGTTGGCGTTGACCGTGCCGTTGTTCGTGCCGACCGTGCCTTTGTTGTCGCCCATCACTTCGTTGGCGGGCACATCGACCGTGGTGCCTTGGGGGTTATCGGGCATGGTGGGTCTCGGCGCGTCGTCGCCCTGCTCCGCCGCGGGCATGACAGCCTCGGCAACGACAGCGGGGGTCTCCGCAACGGGGGTCTCCCCCTCCGCAAGTGCCGCAAAGGGCAGCGCGGACAGCGCCAGCGCGACCGCGGGGATCGCTACGACAGAACGTTTCATTTTTTCTCCTCCGGATGATATTCTCGGCGTCCCCGCGGACGGGGGCGCGCGGTATTTGACTTGTCAAGCAAATGGTATAACAGATTTTTTCCGAAAAATCAAGCGTTTGGTAGATGATTTTTCTTTTATGCCACGATTTCCGTGGTTTTTCCCCATGTGCCGGACGCCCGCGTCCGCCCCGTTCGCAAACGAAAAACACCCCGCGGGATGCGGGGTGCGGAGTACGATGATATCTTTTTTATGCGGGGACGATGCCCGTATTGAACACGAGTTCGAAGGCATAGCATTCGCCCTGCCGGTCCGCCGTGACGACGGAAACGTACTTGCCGAGCTTGGCGTCGGTCTTGCCGTTGGGCAGGGAGACCGTGCGGAAGTACGCCTGCGGGATCCACGGTTCGAGCATGCGGAGCACCCGCTGCAGCGAAAGCTTCTGCAAGTGCGCGAGCGTCACGCCCGGCAGCCGGTCCGTGGGGACGAGGAAGCGGACCGCGACCTTTTTGCCTTGCGATGCGCCGACCTCCAGCACGAAGGAATGCTCCTTCGCGACCGCGTCGCCTTCCCCGAGTTCTCCGCGGAACAGCATGCGGAGCGCCTCTGCGGCTTCCCCCGTGAGGGCATCGAGGTCCGCGGGGCGGATCCTCCGTTCGGTGCTCTGCGGCGTGGGCGCCTTCACCCACTGCAGCCACAGCAGGGTGGGCGCGTTCACGGTATACGCCTTGTGGATATCCACCGCCGTGTCGTCGCTGAGCTTGCAGCCGACGAGCTCATAGCCCTTGCGTGCGTTCGCGAACACCTTGCTGAGCACACCCAGCGAACCGCCCTGTGCGATGCCGAGCCTGTTGCCGTCGTGGTAGTACTCGGTCATGTTCTCGTCGTCCTTCACCTGCACGCCGAACCAGGTTTGCAGTGCGCCCGTGCCCGTGAGGGTGACCGTGCCGAGGTTGTCCGTGACGCTTGCGGCGGCGAACGCCTCTGCGTCCGCGACGCCTTGGGGGAGCGTGATGTTCACGAGACCCTCCATCACGTTGACCTCCACCGTGCCGCCCGAAAGCTCTACAGTTCCTCCGTTGAGCACCACCGTGCCGTCGTTATTCACCACAGTGCCGAGGTTAGCCTCCACCGTGCCGCCCGCCTCGTTCACCGTGACCGCGTTTTCGGCGTTCTCTTCGACGGTGCCGCGGTTACCTTCGACGCGTCCCTCGTTCGTTTCGACGGTGCCGTTGTTGGCTTCGACCTTTGCGCCGGCGGCGTTGCCCGTAACGGTGCCTTCGTTCGCGGTCACGGTGCCCTTGTTCGTTTCCACCGTGCCGTTGTTCGCCGTCACCGTGCCCTCGTTCGTCGTCACGGTCG
>JAUNCT010000045.1 GCA_030526425.1 Clostridia bacterium | reverse complement strand
ATGTCTGATTTGTGCGCGTGCATCGGGACGGATATCCGTGCGATGCGATGACGGGCGAAAAGCTCCGCCGGAGACGGAGCTTTCCGAGGATCGTTTCAGTTTCGGTTCAGGACCTTCGCAAGCACCGAGATCATCTTCGGGATCTCGATGGGTTTGGAAATATGGTCGTTCATGCCCGCGGCGATGGACTTCTGCTTGTCTTCATCGAAGGCGTTCGCCGTCATCGCGATGATCGGGAGGTTTGCCGCGAAGGGATTCGCAAGGGTACGGATCTCCCGCGTGGCGGTGTATCCGTCGAGACGCGGCATCTGCACATCCATGAGAACGACGTCGCAATCGCCCTCCTTGGCGTTGCGCAGCTTTTCGACGGCGATGTCACCGTCTTCCGCAATATCCACGATGAAGCCGGACTCCGTGAGGATCTCCGTGGCGATCTCCCGGTTGAGCGCGTTGTCTTCGACGAGCAAGACCTTTTTGCCGCTGAAATCGCAGGAAGCGACGTCGGCCGCTTGCTCGGTCTCCTTCTGCTTGGCGGATAGGAGCGCCTCCCGCAGTTCCGAAGGAAACAAGGGTTTTGCGCAGAACGAGGTAACGCCGGCTTCTCTGGCTTCGGCTTCGACCTGCTGCCAGTCGTATGCGGTGAGCACGACGATGGGCTTTTCACCGCCGATGAGCTTGCGGATGCGGCGCACGGTTTCCACGCCGTTCATATCGGGCATGAGCCAATCGATGATATATGCGCCGTACTCATCGTTCGATTCGAGCGCGTACTGTGCGCGGAGCACCGCTTCCCTGCCGCCGGTCGTCCAGTCGGGACGCATGCCCATATCGCGGAGCAGCTTTGAGACGGAGAAACAGGTCTCCGCGTTGTCGTCGGCAACGAGCACGTGCAAGCCCTGCAGTTCCGCCAGGTTCGCGGGGGTCTTCATCGCTTTGCCCTTTTTGAATTTGATGCGGACGGTGAATTCACTGCCCTTGCCCTCTTCGCTGGAAACGGAGATGGTGCCGCCCATCATTTCGACGAGGTTCTTTGTGATCGACAAGCCGAGACCCGTGCCCTGAATGCCGCTGACTGTGGTGCTGTGCATGCGTTCGAAGGGTTGGAACACGACCTTGAGGAATTCGGGGCTCATGCCGATGCCCGTATCCTTGACGTGGAATTCGAATGCGGCGGAATCCTCTTCCGCACAGGGGGTCTGCTGAACGCGGAGACTGACCGTGCCGCCGGCGTTCGTGTATTTCATGGCGTTGCTCATCAGGTTCAGCAGGACCTGGTTGAGGCGCAGCCGGTCGCAGATCACGTCTTCGTCCTTGACGTCGAGCGTGTCGATGAAAAAGTCGATGTTCTTCGCGGCGATCTCGCTTTGGATGATCGTGCGGAGGTCGTGCAGGACATCCGGCAGGTGGACCTCGTTTTCTTCGATGCGGACCTTACCGGATTCGATGCGGCTCATATCGAGGATATCGTTGATGAGCGACAGCAGGTGGTTGCCGGAGGTCGCGATCTTCCCGAGGAATTCGCGCATCTTGTCGGGCTCGTCGACGTGGTGCTCGCCGAGGGCTGTAAAGCCGATGATGGCGTTCATCGGGGTGCGGATATCGTGGGACATATTGGAAAGGAAGCGGCTTTTCGCGCGGCTTGCCGCTTCCGCCGCGACGAGGGCACGCTCCAGCTCCTCCTGACGGGCGAGTTCGAGGCGCATTTCCGCATCGGTGTTGCGGATCGTCCAAAGGACTACGGTGACCTTACCTTCGGCGTCTCTCGTTACGGGGATGACGGTCGCGCACTGCCAAAAATCGCGGACATCTCGGTAGGTGACGGAAAGTTCCTTATGATCCCGGAGGCGCTCCGCAAGCGTCGCAAGGTCGAGCAGCGCTTTCACCTTCGGAATATCGTGTTCGGAGACATCGTTCGCGATGACGCGTTCGATGACCTCGGCCGCGTTGCGCTTTTCGCCCCACTGCATCGCATCCGTGCCTTGTGTGAAGATGCGTTGGAGAACGCCCTCCGCAAGGTCGATGCAGACCATGGTGTTGAAGATGTTCGCCATGGAGCCGATGACCGCCGTGCGCTGCTTTTCGCGTTCGAGCAATTCGGCATAGCGCGCGTTTTCTTCGATGAGCCCCGCCTGCGCCTGCTCGAGGTCGGCGTTCAGCCGGGTGATCTCCTCGAGGTGGGCTTCCTGTTCGGCGGCGGCTTCTTCGAGCTGCGCCTGATTGTCTTGCAATTCGCTGTTGAGGGCGGAGATCTCTTCGAGCTGCGCTTCCTGTTCGGCGGCGGCTTCCTCAAGCTGCGCCTGGTTGTCCTGCAGTTCTTCGTTGAGCGCGGAGATCTCTTCGAGCTGCGCTTCGAGTTCGGCGTTCAGTTCAACGATGCGGTTTCTGCGTTGGACCTCCTCGGTGATGTCGATGAAGCTGATGGAAGCGTGATCCGCATCGCCCGCACGCATGGTGGTATAGCGCATCCAGCGCTCGGTGCCCGTCGCAAGGTCGCGGATCTCGACGGAGTAGTTCTTTTCACGCGAAAGGCGCTCGCGGATATACGGGATGCGCGAAACCTCACGCAGGACGGCGCGGTCTTCCGCATGGATCTGGGTGTCGATGTATTCGTCGAACAGCGACCAGCTGTCGCTGCTGCCGTAAAGGTCGTTGTAAGTCGTTTCCTGACCGATCGCATAGAACCTGCCCGCGTTCAGATCCAGATAGTAACCGGATACGTAAAAGTTGAACAGCGAATACAGAAAATCCTCTGTGATGGAGTTGGCGAGTGCCCTGTTGAGGCGGTTTTGTTCCATACGTTCTCCTCAGTTTTTGAAGTAAAAACCCGAAGCGGGTTTCGAAAGCCCTTGGTTTTTGTAATAGACGATCTGTTCGGCTTTACCGCGAAACAGGCAGCCGCCCGGGAGCAGGCTGTCGCGGAACCCGCGGAAGACCTTTTCTTTCGCGTCGTCGGTCAGGTAAATGAGCAGATTCCTGCACACGATGAGATGAAGTCGGTCGGGGAACGCATCCCGCGTGATATCGGCTTTCCGGAATTCGACGCGTTCACGCACAAAGTCTTTGATGCGGTACCCGTGTTCCGTTTGGGTGAAAAAGCGTGTGCGCAATGCTTCCGGAACGGATTCCGCTTTGGATGCGGCGTACTCCCCCGTTCGGGCGAGCGACAACACGCGTTCGTCGATATCCGTTGCGGTGATCTTGAAATCCGGAGGGGCGCTCATGCTCAAAAGCGCCATGGCAAGCGAATACGGTTCCTCCCCCGTCGAACACCCGGCGCTCCAGATGCGCAGTTCTTTGCCGAAGCGTTCGGTCAGCTTCGGAAGGATCGTTTCTGACAGGGTCTTCCAGTGTTCGGGCGTGCGGAAGAATTCGGTGACGTTGATGGTGATGTAGTCGATGAAGGCGGCAAGCTGCGAAGGTCCGTTCTCGAGTGCGATGAGGTATTCTTCATACCCCGCGTACCCGAGCCGTTCGATGCGGGCTTCGATCCGCCGCCGCATCTGCTTCTCTTTGTAGCGCGTGAGGTCGATGCCGGAGAGCGAAAGAAAACGGCCTTGGAAGCTTTCGTAATCGCCCATGGGATGACCCTCCTTTCCGAATGCGCACAACTGCAGACGGTTCGGCGACGGTGAAAAACCGACCTGCTCCGCATTTGTAAACTTTAGAATTAAAACAAAACGATTATAGCATATTTCAACCAAAATGGCAATTGTAAAACAGTTTAATGATGAGCACTTGTGACAATATATTTGTCGGGAAACGGGCGGTTCGCGGGTTTTGAGCGGTATCGGTTTCAGCAGTACGGGGAAATGAAAAAGCCGGCGCAACAGCCGGCCGGTGTTATGGAAGACGGTTATACGTTTTGAAGCCTTTGCAAACCGATATTTTGCGTTGGATAGTATATGATATCAAACAAATTGTTCCGAAACGATTGTACGTCCGGTGTTGCAATGTCAAATCAATCCCAGAAACCGCGGTGGACTTCGACGATCTCCTCTTCCACCTCGGAGAACGGACCCTCGAGTGCGATGTCCTTCTGCCCTGCGGCGAAGACTTTATCGGCGCCCATGGAGAAGGTGGGGTTCAGTTCGTTGCTTCCGGTCAGCTCGAGCAGGCGCTTTTCGGTGATGCCGTAAACGCAGCGGCCGATGTTGCTCCAATAGATGCCGCCGCTGCACATCGGGCAGGGCTCACAGGTCGTGAACAGGGTGCATTGCTTCAAAAACTCTTTGCTGTAAGCGCGGCTCGCACGGGAAGCAAGGGTCATTTCGGCGTGCGCGGTGGCGTCCCCGAGCTCATGCTCGGCATTGCCCTGCTCCATGAGGATGGTTCCGTCGGGTCCGACGAGGACGGCGCCGAACGGTGTGTTGCCTTCTTCACGCGCTTTGCGGGCGATCTCATTCGCACGGCGCAGGTAATCGGTCATATTCATCTGTTGTTCCTCCTGTTTTGTGAATGCTCAACATCTGACAGTTTATTACGAGTTGCGCAAAAAGTAAAATCCATAAAAATGAATTCAATATGATAAGAGAAAAACAACCACCGAATCTTTCGATGGTCGTTTTCTGTTCGATACCGTATCAAGTTCCCGCTTCAAGCGGCTTGCAAACGTCGATCCAGGCGATGCTTCGGGACAATGATTCAAGCTCGGCGGGTGTGAGTTTGACGGCGCTGTTTGCGCTGCCGCACGCGGGATAGACAAAAGGAAAGCGTTTCAGGGATTCGTCGAGGTAAACATCCACCCCATCGTTGATGCCGAACGGGCAGACACCGCCGACATCGTGCCCGATGAGATCGTGCACCTCGTCGCGCGTGAGCATCTTTGCCTTTTTGTGAAAATATCCTTTGAACTTCGCGTTGTCGATTTTCATATCCCCCGCGCAGAGGATCATCACCGGGCGGTCGTCGACCATGAAAGTCAGAGATTTTGCGATGCGGGCGGGTTCCGTTCCCACGGCAACGGCAGCAAGTTCGACGGTCGCGCTGGAAACTTCGAAGATCGCGACCCGGTCGGAAAACCCTTTCTTTGCGATGTATTCCATCGCCCTTTCCAATGACATGCTGTTACCTCCGGCGTTTGTTTCGCTTTCCGATTATTATATATAATTTCGGACATTTTTGCAACGGAGGCTTCGAATATGCATTCCGGAATGCAGACACTCAGGCTTTCCGAAGAACGACCTTTGTTTTGTTGATCCCCAGGACCCTGTACTGTTCCACGGAAGCGGATGCAGCGGGTGTGTCCGGGTTTTCCGCCAACGGCTTTTCCGAGAGACGGTCCGCCAATGAGAATCCCGGAACATTGTCGTTGATGAGCACAGTGACGGAATCGTTTTCGCAGATCAAGTGGAACTCCGCCGAGGCCTTCTTTTGACGGGGCAGATTACACGCGCACGCGGCGACCAAAGCCGACGTCTTTTCCGCAAGCCCTTCCCCGCCGTCTTTGCCGTACAGGTCTTTCACAAAGTTCCCCGCCTTTCGGCATACGGAACCGATCTCTTCCGTGCCGGTCAGGGTCGAAGAAAATACCCGGTCTTCGGGCAATACATCTTCCTGCAACAGAAGAAAATCATCGGCTTTCCGCGGGAGACGTTTTTCGGTGACCAACACGCCGAGCACGATGCTCAGGACGCTGACCGCGTCGCCGA
The DNA here is from genome assembly GCA_030526425.1 of Clostridia bacterium. Lineage (GTDB taxonomy): Bacteria > Bacillota > Clostridia > Christensenellales > CAG-138 > CAG-1024. The sequence continues at coordinate 5,706 of JAUNCT010000045.1, read as the reverse complement.
CGCCGTATCCGAGGCAGACCCCGTAGAACCCGAAGAATCTGCCGAACAGCCAGGTGAAGAACGCGATGCACAGGTAACCTTCTACGACCGTGATGAGGTAGTTCACCCGCATCCGCTTGATGCCCTGATAATAGCTCTTCGCACAGAGGCAGAGAGAATAAAACACGAAATCAAGGGAAAACAACCGAAGCCCCGTTACGACAGCGGACACATCTACTTTTTTTGACGACAGGAACACGCCGACCAAAGGCTCAGCAAAAACCAGCGTGATAAGGACAATGACAAGGTTCCACAGAACGGAGTACTTCACGAAGGAACGGTACAGTTCGGACAAACTCTTTTTGATGCGCTCCCCGTACAGGACGCCCGCCATGGTGAGCGTTGCGGCGCTCAGCCCCTGACCGACCGAATTGAGCAGGTTGCCGATGTTGGAAACGATCGAGAAGCCCGCAAGCGCGACAGCACCGCCGACCGAAAGCAGGATGCGGTTCACGGTAAAGCTCAGCGCTGTCCTGAGGATCTTCTGCAATGCGGCGGGAAAGCCCAAACGGAAGACCTGTTTGCTTTCCGCCCACGGAATCTTGCGGAGGCGGAGCTTCAGCGCAAAGCGATCGTCCTTTTTGAGAAAATGTCCGCAGATCACCAGAAAACCTGCGAGATAACTCAACGCGGATGCCAGCGCGATGGCGAAAAGGCTGCCGGGGAACACGAGCACCGCCACCACATCGAGCAGCACGTCTCCGATCGTAACGACCCAAGCCCCGGTCAGACTCCGTTTCTTGTCACCGTCGATGTTCAGCAGCGGGACCATGCTCAGCATTCCGATGATCCCCGGAGCGCCGAGAACATAGCCACGGAGATATGCCGACGCGTTTTCCGCCAGTTCGGAACCGGGTGCCGCGCCGAGTACGATGCAGATGCGTTCGGTAAACCCGAAGGTCAGGAAAACGGCGAAGAACGAAGCGAGCAAAACCAGCGCGAAGCACAAGGATGCGGAACCCGCGGCTTTCTCCCGTTCGCCGGAACCCATTTTCGTGCCGACGACCAGCTGACCTCCCGCACTCAGCACACCGCTGAACGCAAGGACGATCATCAGAACGGGCGTGATCAGCCCGGCTGCCGCGACCGCCTGCACGCCGAGAAATCTTGCGATGAAGATATTGTCGACGATCATTGCAACGGAAGCAGTGACGCTGACGGCGATCTGCGTGTTACCGAGCTTTTTGAAGATTCCATCGATCATCGTTCAACAACTCCCATTCCGGACTTTTGCACGACCGCAGTTCGGCGCTGTAAAAGTCCGACATTTTTCGCACGAGATGTTCCGGGTAAATGCTGCGGAAGGAACCGCTCATGCTGTATTTCGCCATGGCGATGCAGCGGACAAGATCCGAAATCTGCGTGATCCACGGATCTGCTGCGGAATCCAAGGTAAAGTATTCTTTCAAAAAATGTTTCCATGCGAACGCGCCGTCGGCTTCGGGCAAGGCCTTTTCGGGATAACGGTTCAGGTAGGCAAACCAGTCCTTTTCCCGGGTGCGCTCCTCCACCGGCATTTCGAGCGCCGTTTTTGCAAACCGCGGCCACATGTTCAAAACCATGTAAGGCACGGTCAAATCGAAGACCGGGTGCCCCTTCGCAACCGTTGCGAGGTCGATGAAATACAGATCGTCCCCGTCGATCATGATATTGCCCGTGGACATGTCACCGTGCAGCAGGTTCTCCGTATCGGGGATCCTTTCCCAAATATCACGGATGCGCAGTCGATCTTCCGCGGAAAGATACGGCGCGGAAATCTCGAGTTCCTTCCGGAACAGGTCCTTGCAGGAGAGAATGCCCTCTTCCGCGCGAACCCCATTGAAATGCTTTGCCAAAGCAGCGTATTTGCCGATCCACTCCGCGAAGCCCCGCCCTTCTTTCGCGGCGTTCAGCAAGTGCGCCGTGAAGGTGCCGCCGTGCAAACGGCGGTAGATATTGCCGTACCATTCGTCGGTGCGGACAGTCCCGAAACATTCGGGGATGTCGATCCCGTGACCGTACAGGGTTTCGGAGATCCTTCGCTCGGCTTCGATGTTCGGCAACGGGACGCCCTTGCGGTAGGCTTTGATCACCTTGCCGTCATCCAACACATAGGTGACCGCTGTGACGCCCTTTCCGATGGGACGGAGCTGCGAGCAGTCAACGAACGCTTCACCGAAATCCGGAGTAATCATTTCTTTCTGTTCCATACCTCGATATCGGCGATGAGCTTTATGTCGTTCAGGTTTCGGAGCGGGACGATGCAATCGGCGGGGACCCCATCCAAACTGCGGCGGAGGTCCCGAAGCTCCAGACGGGAACCCTTCTCACAGAAGATCACCTCGCAACGCTCGATGCCGTCGATTGCAGTGAGATACCGCTCGAGGGTTTTCGCGTATCCCTCTTCCGCTTGGGCGCGTCCCTCTTCGCAGATGTTCGTTTCGACGAACACCATGAGTTTTTTCTCTTCCTTCCGGAAATGGAAGCTGAAATCGAACAGGAGTTCGCCGAAGGGTTCATGCAGTATCCTGCGGATATCCTCTTCGGTGCAGACGACGCCGTTGTCATCGGTGACGGGTCGTTCGCATTCGGTGAAATACACCGTGCCGGGTTCCGTTCTCACGGGCTTGATGAATGAATTCGTGCGCATCCGGTAAACGCCGGAAGGATTCGTGACCACGAGCTCGTAGATCTTTCCGGGTTTCAGTTCGGACAACAGAACCGTTTCCGCCCCATCGTTCCCTTCCGAAGGCAGGAATTCGAAGAAGGCTTTTTCGGAAAGCAGCTTGTACACGCCGTTCTCGGTCGTACTGTCTGCGATCATACCGAAGGGCGTGATGAGTTTGCCGGAATCAATCGGGATTTCGGAGATATACGGTGCCAGCTGTTCTGTGTAAAGTGCGTAGATGCCGCCCGACCTCGCGACGATGCGTTCCAGTTTGGGCCAGATGGCTTTGATGACCTCGCGTTTCGGAAGTCTCCCGAATGCTTTGCGGATTTCCTCTGCCCTCTCCGGGGCCGGCAACCACAGTTCGGCGATATGCCGCGCACAGTCTTCGGTATCGGGGTCGGGTGCGACGATCTTTCCGGTTTCGATCGCCTTGCAGAGGTCTTCGGCGTTTTCGAAGAATCTGTCGAGATAATGCAAGACCACCCAAGTGTTGTTGGCAACGATCTGCGTCACATCGGGGTTTCGCAAAGCGCACAGAAGCCCGAGGTATTCGGAGTCGATCGTCTTTTTCGGGAAAATCAGAGAGAACGGCGAAGTCAGAACGCCGGGGATTTCGGCATCGCTCAGGGTATACCTGCCCAGCGAACTGCAAACCATGATGCCGTTGACGGAATCGTTGTAGGTGTAATCGTTGAGCGTGCGTCCCTTCGGGTGGGATTCCATCATGAGGAAGGTCACCCGGTCGGTGATGGTTTGGATGAATTCCTTCCCGAGTTCGATGCAGCCCTCCGCGGATACCGGGATCGTTTTGACCTCTTCGCTGTCATCCACATCGTATGCGTATGCGATGATGCGGTTGCTTGTGAGCACGTTCTTTTCGCCGACCGTCGTCTGGATCCGGATCAGGTTGTCGAAGGAACTGTGATCGTACAGCGGTACCCTCTCCCGGAATTCGTTGATGGAACCGATGTCCTTGAAATCATAGTATTTCCCGAAATCGGAGCCGGTGTTTGCTTTGACGATCTTCAGCAGGATCTCTTCGCCGTTGAAATAGTCGCGGCGGCGGAACGATTGCTCCGTTCTCGGTTCCAGAATGTTTTTCCGGACAAACTCATACAGCTGTTTCCCTTCTTCCTCGGTGAAAAACTTGTTTACCTGCGGAGGCGACAGCTTTTCCGCGTACGGTCGCATCTCTTCCTGCAGATGCTTCCAGTCTTCCGGGGTGATTTCGGGAGAACTGTATGCCGCTACGATCAAAAACTGCAGCATGATCAGCATGAAGTGATTGTAATGCTCGCCGCTTTTCATGATGAGATCGAACATCAGCTTGTACCCGTAGGTGAACTGCAATACCTCTGCACGCGGTTTGCCCACGCTTTGTACGGTGGAGGTGCTGTTCAAAAAGTAGCAATGACCGATGAACTGCGGCAACACCACGATTTTCTCGGCCTTTTCATAGCAGAGCATGACGAAATAGGCGTCCTCGGCCATGTTGATCTTTTCATCGAAAGCGATCTTGTTGCGCTCAATGAGTTCTCTCGAGAACATTTTGTTGCTCCCGGAGAATTGGATCGTCGAGTACAGTTCTTCACGGTATTTTTCATTGCCGTTGAGGACCACCTCTTCCACAAGAGGATTCCAGAGCGAACGGTCGGTGAGGATCTCCCGCACGGAATCGTTCTGCTTGAGAAAAGCCATCCGGAAGATCACGATATCGGGATGATGTTCCTGCATCTTCTGCAGGCATACTTCGACCGTTTGCGGATAATAGGTATCGTCCGAATCGAGAAACATGATGTAGGGCGACGTAACGAACCCGAGCCCGTGATTTCTCGGGCTGGACGCGGATCTCGCTTCGTTGTTCAGTTCTTTGATGACGACGTTGCCGTGGGCACCGAGCAACTCTTTCACAAAGGTCTTGCTTTCTTCGGTGCAGTTGTGCAGAACTACGATCCATTCGATGTTCCCGAACCCGACGGTCTGCTCCAGAAGCGAATGATACGTTCTCAGGAACAGCTCCGGTTTGGTGTTGTGGAACGGCGTGATCACCGTGGCTTTGTATGCTTTGTTCATAGCGTTCCCTTTCTTAATTTTCTTTCGCGAGTTCCGCGATATCTTCGGGGATCACCCCGGTGTAAGAATCGATGACGGGCATCAGGAGGTCTCTTGCCATTTCCACGAATCCACTCGCGGCTTGTTCCGGCAGGTTCGAAAAGGAATACGGGGCAAGCATGATTTTGAGCAGGCTGTACGTATCCAAGATCTTCTCGATCCTGCGGATGCGTTCCGCATCTTCGGTTTGGAAGTAGGTCCTCAGGAATACATCCCACATTGCAAGAGACACTTCGGGAGGAATGCGTATCAGCGTGCGGTAGAGCTCTTCCAAGTTTTCGGGCAAATAGTGGAGATAGAGGTTTGCGATCAGCAGGTCGAAGACCGGATTGCCGGTCTGAACATCCGCAAGGTCGATCAAACGGAGCGTATCGTTTTCGGTCATGAGATTCAGCACATGATAATCCCCATGGATCAAGGTTTGCTTGCAGGGGATCGCGGCGACAAATTCCGTGAGCTTGCGGCTTTCGGCTTCCGAGATCCATCCGTCCTTCCGGCAGTTTTCGATGCACTCGCTGTAAAACTCGTCTGCGGCGGGGATCGCACTCCCTTTGATTTGCTTGGAATGCACACACGCGAGCGTGTCGGCCATTTTCCGTGCGTATTCGTTTGCTTTTTCGGGATGTTTCAGGATTTCCTGCTCGACGGAGACGCCGCAGACACGCTGCATCAAAATACCCGTCCTTCCCCGGTATCGCACGAGTTCAAAGCATTCCGCGGCGGAAAGCCCTTTGGCAAAGCATTCGGATGTGACCCGGTACTCATGCAGGATGGTTTCTATGCCGATGTTTTCGTAAAACAGCTTCACTACGCGGTTTTCATCATACCCGTAAACCTCTGCACACTGCCCTTTTCCGATGATCTTGCTGTTGCCGAGATCGATTTCTTTGAAGTTTTCTTCCATT
>JAUNCT010000001.1 GCA_030526425.1 Clostridia bacterium | reverse complement strand
TACCTGACCGGACAATAAAAAAGAGCCCCGAAGGGCTCTTTTTTATTGGTTTCACTTTGCGGATGCGCCCGCTTCCTTGGCGAGAAGGAGATAGTTCGGCGTTCCCGCGAGGGTCGCGCCGGTCACCGCGTCGGCAACCTGCCAGCCGTTCTCACCCATCTTGATGTCTTCCTGCGCATACTCCGTGCCGTTCGCAACGACGAAGTTCTCCAGCGCGGCGATGTTGCCCGGGAACTTCAGCTCGCTCGGCCAGAATCCGACGCCGTGGTTGATGGATTCCTTCGTGCCGACGGGAACCGTCACCGCAACATTGCCGTCCGCGCCGAGCAGGTCCGCGCTCTCCTGCGCAAAGTACCATGCGCCGCCCTCGGGCGTGGTCACATAGGCCATGAATTCACCCTTTTCCGGGTTGGTCACATTGAGCTCCGCATCGACGGTCCAAACGATATCGCCGAGTTTGAACGCCGCGGCATAGGTCTTGTCGCCGGAAACGACCACAGCGCCGTTGAGCTTCGCCGCGGTCTCCGCATCGAGCTCGTTCCAGCCGGACGCACCGCCGACCGCAACGGGGATCAGCTTCTCATCGAACGCACAGGAAACGACTTTTCCGTCCTCGGTCATGACCGTCGCGCGGATGAGACTGTCGGGATGTTCGCCCTCCATGCTGTACACGCCGTACGCAACGCCTTCTTCCGCAAGCGCCGCAGCGCAGCTCAGGCAAAGCGCCAGTGCAAGAACAAAAACGAGGATCTTCTTCATTTTGACATACCTCCGTTGATTAGTACGCATGTACTATACCAAACAGGGGACAGCTTGGCAAGTGTATTTTGCAGCGGGCGCCCCGCTTCGCCATACAACAAGAGAGCGCAAAACACGGTCCCCTGTTGCGTTTTGTTTCCGGTTTGGCACAGATGCCGAGGCACAACCGCAGCCAACAAAAAAAGACGCCCGAAAAAGGCGTCTTTCCGCAGATTTATCCGGCATCGGTCTGCCGTTCGCGGATCAGCTTGTTGCAAAGTCTCCGGTACAGCACAAGGGAAATGACGAACATCGGGATATCCCCCGTGAACTGCGAAGCCGCGATGCCGTTCATACCGAAGAAACGGTCCATCACAAAGAGCATCGGGATGTTCAGCACCGCCCAGCGCGTCACGCCGAGGAACAGCGCATAACCGCCCCGTCCCATCCCGTTGAAGAGAAACACATGGAACACACACATCGCCATCAGGGTCGTGACCGCCGCGCGGATACGCAAAAACACGCTGCCGACGGCAACGGTCTGCGGCTCGGCGATGAACAGCCGCATGATCGACGGCGCGAGCGCGAAATACAGCACCGTCGATACGGCACCGAGAATGAGGCTGGCGTTCAGCGTATACCGTCTTGCGGCATCCATCCGCTCGAAATTCTTCGCGCCGTAATTGTAAGCGATGATGGGCATCATGCCCATTGCCGCGCCGATGATGATGTTCTGCGGCAGACGTTCGACCTTCAGCACGATCCCGATCGCCGCAAGCGCGGTATCCCCGTGCCCCGCCATCAGGCGGCCGATGACGACATAGTCCATGTCGAACAAAAACGCCGTCGTCGCCGCCGGGATCCCGACCTTGAGCACCTCCCAAACCAGATGCCTTTCGGGCAGATCCCGCAAGGGGTGCCGCAGGGGAGAATCCGGACCGAGCCGCCGGACAACGACGAGAAAATACACGGCGCTGATGACGTTCGACAGAAAGGTCGCAACGCCGGCGCCGAAAATCTCCATTCCCTCCGGAAGCAAAACGAACATGAACAGCGGGTCGAGCACGATGTTCAGCACGCCGCCCATCATCACGCCGAACGCCGCCGGGCGCGACGCGCCGACGGAACGCAAAAGGCTCGAATACACATTGACCATCACCGTCGGGATCCCGCCGGCAACGATGACCCACAGCGCATAGTCCCGCGCATGGGGAAAGACCGCGCTGCCCGCGCCGAGCGCTTTGAGCAAAGGCTCCATGAACACGAACGTTCCAAGCGAAAACAGACCCGCGACGAGGACCGAAAACAGAACGCTGAACGAATTGACGCGCCCCGCATTCTCGGGATCCTTCTGCCCGAGCAAGCGCGAGATCAGCGCGCCGCCGCCCGTCCCCGTGAGCCCGGAAATGCTGAGCGCAAGATTGAACACCGGCAGGATCAGCGATGCGCCGGCGACCGCCGCGGGGTCGTTCGTGCGACCGATGAAGTACGTATCCGCCATCGAATAAACGAGGATGATGAGTTGCCCGAGGATCGTCGGCAACGCCATCGTACGCACGGCCCTGCCGACCGGCATGCTTTCGAAAAGTTCTCGGTTGTCCTGTTGTTTTTTCATGTGCATCGTCGCTTTCGGTTTCGTAACGGTTTGATTTTATAGTATACCCTTTCCCGCCGAAGGAAAAGCCCTTGCAAACGAAAACGCCCCGCCGGACCCGGCGGGGCGTTTTTCTTGTTCTTTCTTCAGTCTCTCGAACGGGAGTTGACCATCGACGCGAAGCGCAACAAGTTGACCAAGGAAGCGAGCGCGGCAAGGACATAGGTCATCGCGGCGGCACGCAGCACCTCTTTTGCGTGCGGGATCTGCTCGCGGGAAACGTATCCGCCCTCCTCGAGCATCCGGAGACCGCGTGCCGAAGCATCGAATTCCACCGGTAAGGTCACCACCTGGAACGCCAGCACGGCACCGAACAGCACCACGCCCGCCCAAGCGATGTTCGTCAGCCCGAGAACCAAGCCCGCAATGATGATGAGCGGTGCGAAGGAAGAGCTGAAGCTCGCGACCGGCAAAACGGCGTTGCGCAGACGGATGGCGGCGTAGCCCTGCTGATGCTGCAGCACGTGCCCGATCTCATGCGCGGTGACCGCCAGTGCGGAAACCGAGCTGTTGTTGTAGACCGTCTGCGAAAGCCCGACGGTGTTGTTCACGGGGTCGAAATGGTCGGTCAGCGTTCCCGAAACCGGATGCACCGGGATAGGCTCGCCGTGCGCTTCCAACAGCGCGTTCGCGAGTTCCGCACCGCAAACCCCGCTTTGCGCGGGCTCTTTTCCGTATTTTTTGAACGTGCTTTCCACGCGGTTCGACGCGAAGATGCTCAGCGCGAAAACCACAAGCAGCAACAGATACCACGGATCCATGAACATCGATTCGATTCCTCTCTTTCGGACATCCGTCTCCCGTATGCGGAAACGGTTCTTTTCCAAAGTATAGCCGATTGGCTTTCCATTTTCCACCGCAAGCGCGGGAAACCACGGAAAATTCACTCTTTTTTCGTAAATCCCGGCGGAAAGAATTAACAGCACCGCCTTTTTGTGCTATACTGTATCAATTATTACAAACCGACAGAGGGATGTTATGCTGAAACTGAACGATATCATGAAAGCGCCCGAACAGTACGCGGGCGAGGTTACCGTCGCGGGTTGGGTCCGCACCTTCCGCGAGGGCAAGAACGTCGGCTTTATCGAGCTGGCGGACGGCTCCTGCTTCAAGCCGGTGCAGATCGTATACGACCGCGACGAGCGCGAGCTCGGCAAGGGTCTTTCCACCGGTTGCGCCATCTGCGTCAACGGCACGCTCGTGCTCACGCCCGATGCGCCCCAGCCGTTCGAAATCCGCGCAAACGAAGTCGTCATCGAGGGCACCTGCCCCGCCGACTATCCGCTGCAGAAAAAGCGCCACACGCTCGAATACCTGCGCACCATCCAGCACCTGCGTCCCCGTACGAATACCTTCCAGGCGACCTTCCGCGTCCGCAGCGTCGTCGCCGCGGCGATCCACGAGTTCTTCCAGCAGCGCGGCTTCGTGTATGTGCACACGCCGTTGCTCACCGGCAGCGACTGCGAGGGTGCGGGCGAAATGTTCCAGGTCACCACGATGCCGCTGAACGACATCCCGAAGACCGAGGACGGTGCCGTCGATTTCTCCAAGGATTTCTTCGAGAAGCCCGTCAACCTGACCGTCTCCGGTCAGCTATACGGCGAGGCCTTCGCGCTCGCGTTCCGCGACATCTACACCTTCGGACCGACCTTCCGCGCGGAGTACAGCTTCACGGCGCGCCACGCGGCCGAGTTCTGGATGATCGAGCCCGAGATGGCGTTCTGCGACCTGACCGGTTATCTCGACACCGCGGAAGCGATGGTCAAGTACATCATCAACACCGTGCTCGACCGTTGCCCCGCCGAAATGGAATTCTTCAACAAGTTCGTCGACAAGGGCCTGCTCGAGCGCCTCGACAACGTCGTCAACAACGACTTCGTGCGCTTGCCCTACACCGAAGCGGTGGAGATCCTCCAAAAGAGCGACGCCGAATTCAAATATCCCGTCGAATGGGGCATCGACCTGCAGACCGAGCATGAGCGTTACCTCACCGAGCAGGTGTTCAAAAAGCCCGTGTTCGTTACCGATTATCCGAAGGACATCAAAGCCTTCTACATGCGCCAGAACGACGACGGCAAGACCGTCGCGGCGGCGGACCTGCTCGTGCCCGGCGTCGGCGAGATCATCGGCGGCAGCCAGCGTGAAGAGCGCTACGACGTACTCAAGGCCCGTTGCGAAGAGCTCGGCATGGATATGAGCCAGTACGACTGGTACCTCGACCTGCGCCGTTACGGCGGCGTGAAGCACGCGGGCTTCGGTCTCGGCTTCGAGCGCATGGTCATGTACGTCACCGGCATGCAGAACATCCGCGATGTGCTGCCCTTCCCGCGGACGACCGCAAACCTCGAAATGTAACGACAACGGCGGAAGCCGAAGCGCCCCGTCCTTCCCGGACGGGGCGCTTTCCGTTCCACGGGTATCAGTATGGAAACCACACCGATCCGCATCCTTTACGAAGACCGCGCATTGCTCGCCGTCGAAAAACCCATCGGGCTTTTGTCCGAAGACATTCCCGGCGGGATCGTCCCGTTGCTGCGGGAGCAAACAGGGGAGAAAACCCTGTACTGTGTGCACCGCCTCGACAGAAACGTGGGCGGCGCGCTGCTCATTGCGAAAACGAAAGCCGCGGCGACCGCTTTGACAAGGTCGTTTACCGGGGGCTCCGTACGGAAAACCTATCTTGCCGCCGTCGCCGGAACCCCCGCGCCCGAAGGCGAACTGCGGGACCTTTTGTTCCACGATGTCCGCAGCAACCGCACCTATCCCGTCGCGAACGCGCGGAAAGGCGTGAAGGAGGCGGTGCTGACCTATGAAGTCCTCGCGACCGCGTCCGAAAACGGCAACCCGTTCTCCCTGTGCGCCGTCCATCCGCTGACGGGGCGCAGCCACCAGATCCGCGTGCAGTTCGCCTCGCGCAAGCACCCTTTGCTCGGCGACCGGAAGTACGGCAGCCGCGTCAAGGATTGTCCGCTCGGTCTCTTCTGCACCGCCATGACCTTACCGCACCCCACGGCGGGAACGCCGCTGACCGTTTCCGTCCGTCCGCCCGAAACCGCGCCTTGGACGCTGTTTTGCATGAACCCCGATGGAGATGAATGATATGAATATCCGTTATGCGACTCCGGCGGATGCCGGAAAGCTCTTGGCGATCTATGCGCCGTACGTGGTGCATACCGCCATCACCTTCGAATACGATGTTCCCTCGGTCACCGAATTCCGCGACCGCATCGAAACGACGCTGAAGGATTGGCCCTATCTCGTCGTCGAAGACGATGCGGGGGAACCCGCAGGCTATTGCTATGTCCACAGTTACCGCCCGCGCAAAGCATATGAGCGCAGCGTGGAAACGAGCATCTATGTCCGCCGCGATGCACACGGCGCCGGATACGGACGCATGCTGTATGAATCGCTGGAAAAGGAACTGAAGGCGAAAGGCATCCGCAACCTCGTTGCGGTGATCGGAACGACCCGCGACCCCGAGGACCCGTACCTGACGAATGCGAGCGTGTATTTCCACGAAAAGATGGGGTATACGCACTGCGGCACGGTACCCGACATCGGCTTCAAGTTCGGCCGTTGGTACGACAGCACGACGATGCAGAAGATCATTCTGCCGTAACACCGGGATGTGCACACCGAATTTTTCACCCGGGCAACGGTCCGAAATACGAAAGACCCTCACCGGTGCGATCGCAAGCTGCGAAAGCATCCGCCCGAAATTGAAAGTCGGTTCACCGCAGTTGTCTCTGAACACGAACCGGCTGAACGCGCTTTGCCAAAGCGCTGATGGACGGGGAAGAGGTCACCGCCGGCGCAGAAGAACTCCGTTGCGCCGCCGAACAGATCGGTTCCATCCGAGCAAAAAGCCTTACGGGGCTCTCCCATGCGAAGCCCGGCAGCGCCACCCGTACACGGTTCCTCAGGCTGACGGAAATGTGCGATCTCCTTTCGGAGCTCATCGATACCGCACGGAACGCCTCTCCGGAATGACCGCAACAGAAAAAAGAACCCGTTGCCGGGTTCTTTTTTGTTACCGGAGTTCGAGATCGATCGGAATGACCTGCTCGAACGCGGGCTTTTTCCAAAAGATCGGACTCCACGCATAGACGGACAGGGTCGACGCCTCGGGATCGATCGTGAGGAACTGCACGGTGCCGCGGCGGGTGGAATTGTCCTGCATGTTCATCAGGATCGATTGCGTGAATCTGCCGGACGGGAAATCGTCCCTGCGGATAAAGGAGCCGGCGTGGTGTCCCGAAAGCACGAGCCGCACGTTTTCATACGGTGCGATCATGCGGTCGAACTGTTCTTGGGAACGACGGAAGATCCTTCCGTTGCCGTGCAGGTAATCGTGGAACATCAGCACGGCGATCCTGTCCGGGTACTTGCCGAGGACCTCCTCCACCCAAGCCATCGCCTCGGGCGTGGTATCGTAGCCCATACCCACGAACAGAAAGTCGATCCCGCCGAAGGTTTGGAGCATGTAACGCCCCCTGCCGCATTCGTAACTCGTTTCATCGGTCGCGAGCGCCGCCATCGCTTCCTCTCCGTACCAGTTCTTCCGGAACGGATCGTAATCGCGCCACTTTGAAAGGATGTCATGGTTTCCGGGGATGACGAGAGAGGGGAGACGTTGGACGATGGGGTCGAGCGCCGCGTGCGCACGCTCCCACTGCATGCCGTTTTTGTATACTCCGACGATGTCGCCCGTATGCAGAAAACAAACGACGTTCCGCGGCCCGAGTTCCCCGAGGACCCATGCGCCCACCTGTTCGTACTCGCCCATGTGGCTCGAAAGTTTTTGCGTATCCGACATCCACAGAAACGTGAAGGGCCGGCGGGCACCTTCCGCGGCATCCGGTCCTTCCGCAAAGGAAACGACGGCGCACAACCCGATCAGGAGAAGCGCCGCCCGCAGAATGCTTTTTTTCGGCATCTTCGGCTTACTTTTGGATGACCGCCAGGAAGCGGGCAGGCGTTTCGCCGATGTTCTTGCAGGAATGGCTGTGTCCGTTCGGGCACAGGTGCGCCATGCCCGCCTCATAGACCGTTTCCTCGCCGTCGTAATTCACAAGGAAGGTGCCTTCCATGAAGTACATGGCCTCCCAGCCGCTTTCGTGGCAATGATAACCGATGGAGGCACCGGGCTCGAGCACGTTGTCCGCGATCTTCACCTCTTCGGTCTCCATGTTGCGGGTGAGCATCGTGCCTTCGCCGCCTTTGAGGCCGTAAACTGCCGAACGCTCCATATGGTCGAAATCGATTTTCATGATGATTTTCCTCCGGAATTTGATGTTCTCAGTATATCCGAAACCGCCGCACGGTTCAAGAAACGCATTACTCCGCCCGTTCCGGAAACACAAACTCCGTCACGCTGCAGTTCTTGACGCCGTAATCGGCAAACTCTTCGTTCGTCATGTCCGAAAAATACGATTTGACGACCCGTGCGATGCCGTTGTGCGCAACAAGCACGTAGGTCCTGTCGTCTTCCGCCAGACGGTCGAGGAGGTTGTAGATGCGCTGTCCGAGCCGGAGCATCGATTCTCCGTCCCCGAAATTCGTTGCAAAGCCTTTTTTTGCCTCGCGGAACGCGGCGGAGTTCCGCGGCGAGGTCCCTTCCCAGCGACCGAACGCCTGCTCCATGAGCAACGGCTCTTCGGTTGCGGGCAGCCCCGTCACGGCGGCGATGGCGAGTGCGGTGTCCTTTGCGCGGGACAAGGGCGAATAGAGGATGGCGTCTGCGCAAATCCCGCTTTCGAGCAGCATCCGTCCCGTTTCCAGTGCCTGCATGCGCCCCCGTTCGGTCAATGGCGAGTCCGTTCTGCCGCAGATCTTGTCCTCAACGTTCCATTGGCTCTCGCCGTGGCGAATAAAATAGACCTTCTTCATAGTTTCCTTTCTCTGAAGCGCGGAGCCCTTCCGCACTCATTCCGTGATTTCGATGCGGTGTCCCTCCGGACCCGCGATGCAGCTTTCGTAATATCCGTCGCCCGTCGTGCGCGGTCCGCCGAGCACCCGATACCCGTCGTTTTTCAACCGTTCGGTCAGCATGTCCACCGCCTCTTTGCTGCCGAGAGAGAAGGCGATGTGCGCGAACCCAGTATGCTCGGGCTCAGCTTCCCGCTGTTCCACGCCCGGCTTTTGCATGATCTCCAGCCGCGCGCCGTCCGAAAAAGAGAGAAAGTACGAGCGGAACCCCGTCGTTTTGTTGTGATACTCCGCGCCGGGAACGCCGCCGAAGTAAGTCTCGAAAAAGACCTTCGCGACTTCCAAATCGTTCACATACAGTGCGACATGTTCGATTTTCATCCATACCTCCTCCGCCGGGCTTCCGGCGGTACTTTTAGATTATCGCAAGCGGGGACTTTTTTGCAAGCGTCCGCTTGTTGTGCTTTTGGCGCGTATATACTGAAAATAAAAACCGATTATGCGCAGTTTCCGCAAGCCGGACGACTGCGGAAACCGACCGAAATACCGGAAAGGGAACTTCATGGAAAAAACCCGAAAACCGTTTCAACATCCGCTGTTTCTGCGCCTCGCGGTGACCGTCCTCGTGGTGTTCTTCGGCGCGCTTGCCGTTATCGGCGCGATCTGCCGTTTGCAACAGACCCATTCCGAAAACCGCGTCGCCGAAACGGCGACCGGAGCCTTGGACTCCGTCGTTGCCCTGATGGAGTCAAACGCCGAGCAGGTATACGATCTGTGCGGGCGTTATCACACCGACAATCAGGCCGTTCTCGAGGACATGACCATGCTGCTCCGGAGCGATGCCTACAACCAGCGGCTGAAAGGCACTGCGGAAGAGCGCACCGAAGTGATGCGCTCGCTTTCCCGTGTGCTCGGCGAGGGCGGCGACCTGTTCATCGCAGACAAAAAGGGGCGCATCACCCTCGCATCCGATCCCGCGCTGATCGGGACCGATCTCGGCGCTTCGCTCACCGAGAACGAGCTCGCTCTTCTGATGCGCAACAGCGATGATACCGGGGTGAGCTACCGCGGTACGCTCCGCACCATCACACTCGCAAACGGCGACCGCACGGAGGTCTACGACGCCGTCGCCACATGCCCGCCGGGGTCCAAAGAACCTTCGTACTTCTACAGCTGTCCGTTCGGCAACGACTCCACCCTCGTCTATACCATGTCGATCTCCATACTGAACGACCAGCTGTCCGCCCTGAGCGATATCTCCAAGATCCTCAGCGGCATCGTGGTCGGCGATGACGGGTTCCTCATCGTCACGGATGCCGGCACCGGGGATATCCTGTGGTTCGGATCCGATCCGTCCCTTGCGGGTGTGCCGTTCGAATCGACGGGGCTTTCCCCGAAGCTTCTCGAAGACGGCTTCTCCGGTGAGCAGATCATTGCAGGAGCGGAGTACCGTTGCATGACCCGCGCATACAACACCGACTTTTACGGAGAACTTGCGGTCACGGTCGCCTGCCCCGCGAAAACGGTATTCGCCGAAAACCGCACGGTGATCCTGTTCACCTCGGTCGCCTTTGCGGTCTGCGCGGCGCTGATCCTGCTGTACGCGATCCTGCTCTCGCTGGATCCCGAGCACATCACCGGATACGATGACAATGTCTGCACGCTGCGGGAAGCCTGGCACCGCCACAGGAAACGCACCGGAAGCATTGCCGCGCGGAACATCCGCGTCACGCGGCGCAACGGAAAAACCTTTTACATCAAGCTCGGCATCGCCGAGAAGCTTTCCTCCGCGATCGTGCTGAGCCTTCTCCTCGTGTTCGTCGTGGCGTGGAACGCGCAGACGCTTTCCGCGTTTTCCACGGGCAACACCCGCGCGCGGACCGCAGTGCGCCAAATGAACGTGCTGCTTGAAAACCGCAACACGGGCACCGGGGCCGTGATGGAACGCTACAGCACGCAGTACCTGTCGAAGCTGAAGCTCATCCGCTTCATTCTCGAGGAAGATCCCGTTCTGATCAAGACCCTGAACACAGACGACCCGGAGATCCTCCGCACCTATATCGGCGAAGATCTCGAACCCATCACGGACAAATACGGACGCCCCGTGCGGTCGATCCCGAACGCGGAGCAGCTGCAGGCGCTCGCCGAAAGCAACATGTTCGACTTTCTGTCCGTCTACGACGATCACGGCAGGACCATCGCAGCCGCCGACGACAGCTGGTATTTCACCCTCAGCCGCGATCCGCTCGATCAATCCTCCGAGTTTTTCGATATCATCCTCGGACGGAAAGACGACTACGTTCAGGAACCCCGTCTCAACGATGTCGGTCTCTACTACCAGTACATCGGCACGCCTTTCCATTACTATACGCTCGAAGGCGAGGGATCTTCCCACGGGACCTTCGTTTCCGCCAAGGAATTCGAAACCTTCAAAAAGAACGGGTATGTTTTGTACAAGGGCGAGCAATACACCGTCAAAAAACACCGTTCCCTGCTGGAAGGCGGCATCAGCGACAATACGCTCGCGCTGATCATGCAGTCCACGGCGACGGACTCCCTGCTCGGTCGCGTCAACGCCGGAGAGGACGGCTTCCTCCTGATCTTCGACAACACCGCAGAGCACAACTGCATCTATTCTCCCGACCCCGCGCAGGTCGGAAAGCCCGCGGCGGATCTCCGCATTCCGGAAAACGCCTTCCTCGGCAACTTCCGCGGCACCATCGGCACGAACAGCGGTCGCTGCTATATGACGGTGGTCTTCAACGAGGACCGCTGGGTCGCCGTAATGCAGCCGACCGATACCCTGATGCGGGGCAGGGACGCGATCGCCTTCATGATCACCGCGATCGCCCTGGCGTTCTACGCCGTGCTGATGTTGCTGTGCATCTTCTCGGGAGAAGAGGAAGAGGATTTCATCCGGAAGATCGTAGACCGGCGGCTCACGCGCAGCCAGGACAACGGCATGGTCCGCGTCACGATGCCGAACGGCAAAACAAAGTACGTGCGTTCCGCGACCGCACGTTTCTCGGACCGCAGGATCTCCTGGTCGGCCATGACGACGAACCAAAAGCTCGCCGCCGTGCTGAAGGTCCTTTTGAGTTGCTGCGTCGCTCTGCTTCTCGTCTGCATCATCTTCTGCGACCGGATCTTCGGACCGGATTCCATGATCCCCTTCATCATCCGCGGTGACTGGGACCGCAACTTCAACTATTTCTCCGTCACGGCGTTCACGGGAATGGTGCTGTGCATTTCCGTCTCGGCGTTCGTGGCAACGAAGTTCCTCGTGTTCATCATCCGCAACATGGGTTCCCGCGTTGAGACGTTCGGGCGGCTCGTTTTGTCCCTGATCAAATACGGTGCCGTGCTGTTCACGATGTTCTACGGGCTCTCGCTCATCGGTTTCAGCACGTCCGGCATCATCACCTCGGCAGGTATCATCTCCGTCGTCGTCGGTCTCGGCGCGCAAAAGCTCGTGGGCGATATCCTCAGCGGTATCTTCATCGTGTTCGAGGGTTCCTTCCGCGTGGGTGACATCGTGACGATCGACGACTACCGCGGCATCGTCGTGGATATCGGTCTGCGCACGACGAAGATCGAAAACCTGCGCAAATCCCCGACGGGCGATATCAAGATCTACAACAACTCTTCGATCGCGACCATCGTCAACATGACGAAAAAGGCGTCGAAGGCGCGGGCTTGGATGTGCATCGGCTTCGGCGAAGACCTGCTCGCCGCCGAGGATGTACTGAAAAAGGCGCTGCCGGAAATCGCGCAGAAGAACCCGATGATCATCGGCATCCCGTATTACGACGGTGTCACAAAGGTCGGCGACTCGAGCATCCTGCTCGGCATTTCCGCCCTGTGCGCCGAAAAGGACCGTATTTCCGTTGAGTATTACCTCAACCGCGAGATCCTGTTGCTGTGCAACAAAAACGGCATCGAGATCCCGTTCAATCAGCTCACGCTCACCTACGGAAAGGATGCGGAACCGAAGACGGATCCCGTTTCTCCGGAGACCGGGGAGTGACCGGAAAAGGCAGACGCCGGTGCGTCTGCCTTTTTCTTGTTTGCCCCCGGGTTGGGACTTGCAATCCCCGCACGGGGTATGGTATGATACCAAAAGCGCCGGTGTGATGGAATTGGCAGACGTGACGGACTCAAAATCCGTTGATGGCGACATCGTGTGGGTTCGAGTCCCACCACCGGCACCAAAGCAAGAGACCATCGGAAGGTGGTCTTTTTTCGTATCCGGAGGAAAGCATGCACCGCACTGCAGAAGATGACACGGTTTATGAGATCCTTTCCGCCGTTGCGGAGATCCCAAAGGGGAAGGTTGCTTCCTACGGGCAGATCGCCGCGCTCACCGGCAGAGAACGGAACGCACGCCTCGTGGGCAGGGTGCTGAGCCGAGCCTCCCTGTACGGCGACTTTCCCTGTCACCGCGTCGTAAACCACGCGGGACGGACAGCCCCCGGTTGGACCGAACAGCGTGCTTTGCTCGAGGCGGAAGGCGTGGAGTTCCTGCCCAACGGCAATGCGGATATGAAGCGCTTCCGTTGGGAGGAAGGATGAAACGGCGCTCTGCCGCCAAAGGAGGTAATTATGACCGAAGGACCCGTTTGTTACATCGTCGGCGCGGGAGAGAACCACGGGCTGGACTTTGTGCCCGCCCCGGGCGATTTCGTCATCGCCGCGGATGCGGGGCTGAACTATCTGACCGCAGCCGGGATCCGCGCAGACCGCGTCATCGGCGATTTCGATACGCTCGGTCACCGTCCGGAGCATCCGGACATCGTGGAATTGTGCCCCGAAAAGGACATCACGGATATGTACGCCGCCGTCCGGGAAGGAATCGCCCTCGGCTACCGGACGTTTTGCCTTTACTGCGGAATGGGCGGGAGAGTCGAACATTCCATCGCAAACCTGCAAATGATCGCGGGTCTCTCGAAGGAGGGCGTCACCGCATTTCTTTTTGACAACGGCAACGTCATCACCGCCCTCACGAACGGGAAGCTCACGCTCGGCGCTTTTCCTGCGGGCTTCGTTTCGGTCTTCGCCCATTCGGACAGAGCCGAGGGCGTCACCATCCGCGGGCTCAAATACACGCTCGAAAACGCCGTGCTCACGAATACCTTCCCGCTCGGCGTCAGCAACGAATACACGGGGGAGACCGCCGAGATCTCCGTGGAAAACGGCACGCTCCTCATCGTCACCCCGAAAGGAATGCCGTTCTGACCCACCAATATCCGGAACCCGGCGAGACCGCATATGTCCGCGAATTCGCGATCGAAGACGCTTTGAAAACCACGCCTATCGCCGATGCACATCAGCAGCAATCCGGCCGAATACTACGCCGCAAACAATGTGGTTCCCACCTCCGCAGAGGCCTTTGTCTTTACGGAAAAAGAATGACCGCTCCGCACCGAAGCACCCGTGATCCGGGTGCTTTTTTGTTTTGTGATTGCCATGTGTTGCCCCGGGGAAGTATAATCGGTTTTACATAATATCGATAAACCCGGAGGACTCATCCGATGCGACTGCGTTACATCGTCCTGCTGCGCGGCGTCAATATCAGCGGAAAAAACAAGCTCGCCATGACGGACTTCGCGGCCGCGCTGTCCTCATTGGGTTTCACCGGGGTCAAGACGCTGCTCAACAGCGGAAACGCCGCTTTCACCGCAGAGGAAGCACCGCCGCAAGCATTGGCGGAAACCATCCGCGCGGCACTGTCGCTCCGTTGCGGTTTGGATGTTCCCGTGCTGGTCACAGCGCGGGATACGCTCGTTTCCCTTCTTTCGGAAGCGCCCGCATGGTGGGGCAGTGAAGACAAAGCGTTATACGACAACCTCATTTTTCCGTTGCCGCCGACAACGGGTCCGGAACTTGCCGGTCTGCTCGGCGCGCCGAGCGAAACCCTCGAACAGGTCTCCGTGCGGGACACCGCGATCTACTGGACCTTCGACCGCGCAAAATATCAAAAAGCGGCATGGTGGAAAAAGACCGCTACTGCGGGTCTTACCGAAAAGGTGACCATCCGCACTGCGGGCACCGTCAAAAAGCTCGCATCGTTTTGAGCCCGTGTCCCGGCCAAAACCACAAATTCTGCAAGTTTTATATTTGCTTCTTGCATTTTTCATATATCCGCGTTAAACTGATGCAATCATCCGAATCCGATATCCGTACCGTGCTCTCCCGTCCCCGGTCACATACCGAGAATCCGCGAAACCCGGCACAACACCATATGACTTTTCGGCAGCTTCCGTTATTCCGGAAGCTTGTTCGTCAAAGACAACGGTCGGAAATACTCACAGCAAAGGGGTTTGCTCATGGAAAAATGGATCGTCAACAAACTCGCGAACTCGCCCGAGCTCGCGATGACCATCGTCTTCTGCATGCGGCTTTTGGTCGCAACGCTCTGCGGCGGGATCGTCGGTCTCGAGCGCAGCAAACGTTTCAAGGATGCCGGCATCCGCACGCACAGTGTCGTTGCCTGCGGCGCGGCTCTGTTGATGCTGGTTTCGAAGTTCGGTTTTTCGGATATCCTGCCGCTCTCCGGCGTTAAAGAAGCGGACAGCGCACGCATCGCGGCACAGATCGTCAGCGGCATCGGTTTTCTCGGCGCCGCGGTCGTATTCAAACAATTCGGCAGCATCCACGGTCTGACCACCGCCGCCGGTATCTGGACGACCGCCGCCATCGCGATGGCGATCGGCTCCGGCATGTACATTCCCGGCATCTTCTGCATGCTGCTCGTACTCGGCGTCTCCTACTACCTGCACCGCCACAGCTTCGGCAACGACAGCTTTACGCTCAAGGTCATCCGCGCGGTCATGAAAAACGACCCCGTCGTAAGGGACGCGTTTATGAAAGAACTCGACGACCATGGCGTCACGCTGTTGACCACGGAAGTCAAGTATCTCGACGACAACCGGCTGGAGCTTACGTTCTCGACACGTATCCGCCGCGATTTCTCCTACGACGACGTCATCCGCATCATGGAGACCTATCCCGATATCACCCAGATCTCCGTCTGATGAAACACAACGAACAGGGGGCAGCCCGCACGGGCTGCCCCCTGTTCGTTTCACCATTCGAATTCGTGTGCCTTCACAAACTCGATAAAAGAAATAAACGCTTTGCTCATCCATTTGTCTTTCCGGTAGATCAATTGCTTCCAAATGCTCAGCTCCGCATCGGTGACATCCAGCGTCACCAGATGCCCTGCCCGGAGCTCACGGCGGATCACGAACTCCGGCAGGAACGCAACACCCAACCCCTTCGCGGCAAAGCGGATGATGATATCCGTGCGCCCCGTTTCGAGCACGGGATGTGCCTCCAGAGACATCCGCGCGAAACAATCGTCCAACACCTTCCGGTAGCTCATGCCCTTCTCGGTCAGCATCAGCGGCGCAGCGGCAATATCCGCAAGGGTCAGCCCGCTTTTCGCAGCCAGCGGATGAAAGGGCGCGGCGACGAACCGGAGTTTCACCTGCGATTCCCGTGCGATCACGAAATTCTTCCGGTACACATGCGTGTCCAGCGTGAAGATCGCGTCCGCTTCGTTGCGTTCGAGAACATCCATCAGGTCCTGCGTCGTTCCGGAAGAGAACACGAGCCGGATGTCCGGATATATGTTGCGGAATTCCTCGTAGTTTTCGATCATCATCCGCTCCAGAACGGAGTCCGCCGTTGCCAGATGCACGATGCCGGACGGCGTTCCCTCGGACAGAAAATCCTCCCGCAGGGTATCCACCGAATCGACGATCCCGCACGCATGCTTTTCCAGAAGTCTTCCGCGTTCCGTCAGAAAGATCTTTCTCCCGATCCTGTCGAACAGGGAAACGCCGAGTTCCTCCTCCAGCTGCTGCATCTGCAGGCTCACCGCAGACTGCGTATATCCGAGCAGTTCCGCCGCCCGTGTGAAGCTTCCGGACTCCACCACCTGCAAAAACGTTTTCAAATTGCGCAATTCCATACCGAATTCCCCCGAAAATCGCCGTGCTTCCCAAACACGCCCGATTCATGAGTTTTTTTTATGTTGTTTATGATATCCATTGATTTTACTGTACGGTCATTATAATATATAATCTATTTCGTTGCCACAACAAAATTTTTATTCACTGAAAAAGAAAGAGAACAAACCCATGCCCGAGATCAAATTCTACAAACACGAGCCCATCCCGATGGAGATGCACAAGGTCAAGATCGTCCAGCAACTTTCGCTGCTCCCCGCAGACGAGCGTCTGAAGAAGATGTACGACGCAAGCTTCAACACCTTCCAGCTCCACAACGGCGATATTTTCATGGATATGCTCACCGACTCCGGCGTCAACGCCATGAGCGACCAGATGCAGTCCGCCATGCTGCGCGCCGACGACGCTTACGCCGGCAGCGAGACCTTCTACCGCATGCGCGATAAGCTCGAAGAGATCTTCGGCATCAAATACTGCCTGCCCGCGCACCAGGGGCGCGCTTGCGAAAACATCCTCGCAAGCACCTTCGTCAAGCCCGGCAAATGCGTCATCATGAACTACCACTTCACCACCGCGAAGGCGCACATCACGCGTCTCGGCGGTCACGTGGAGGAACTGGTCAAGGCGGAGGGACTCATCCCCGTAAGCGACCTGCCCTTCAAGGGCGACATCGACATCGATGCCGTCGAAGCCTGCATCGACCGCGAAACGCCCGAAAACATCGCGTTCATGCGCATCGAATCCGGCACGAACCTCATCGGCGGTCAGCCCATTTCGTACAAGAGCATGAAGGAAGCAACGGACGTTGCGAAAAAGTACGGCATCGTTTCCGTGCTCGACGCTTCGTTGCTGCAGGACAACCTGTACTTCATCAAGACCCGTGAAGAGAGCATGAAGGACAAGACCGTCCGTGAGATCACCCGCATGATCGCGGACCTGTTCGACATCGTCTACTTCTCCGCCCGCAAATTCGGCTTTGCCCGCGGCGGCGCGATCCTCGTCCGCGATGAAGCGATGTTCCATTCCATGGAAGATTACATCACCATGTTCGAGGGCTTCCTGACCTACGGCGGCATGTCCGTCAAGGAGATGGAAGCGATGACCGTCGGCTTCGATGAGTCGATGGATATGGACGTCATTTCCCAAGGACCGCAGTTCATCAAATACACGGTCGACCGTCTGCATGAAGCGGGCATCCCCGTGATCACCCCCGGCGGCGGTCTCGGCGCGCACCTGAACGCGACCGAATTCGTCAGCCACATCCCGCAGGAGCAGTATCCCTCCGGTGCGCTGGTCTGCGCCCTGTACCTGTGCGGCGGTATCCGCGGCATGGAGCGCGGCACCCTCTCCGAAGAGCGCACCCCGGATGGCAGCGAGCACTTCGCTTCGATGGAGCTCGTCCGCCTCGCGTTGCCGCGCCGCGTCTTCACGCTCTCTCAGGTCGAATATGTCATCGACCGCGTCAAGTGGGTGTACGACCACCGCGATATGATCGGCGGTCTCCGCTTCACGCATGAGCCGAAGACCCTGCGTTTCTTCACCGGCAAACTCGAACCCGTTTCCGATTGGCCGGAAAAACTCGTCGCGGCGTTCAAAGCCGATTTCGGCGAAGATCAGTAAAACCCGATATGACCGAAAAAGGACAGTCCGCACGGACTGTCCTTTTGTGTTTGCGCTGCCGCAGGCGGAACAAAAACGGGGGACCGATCCCACGATCGGTCCCCCGTAAAAACATCCATTCGGACCGGGCTCAGCACCCCGTCATGATGCGGATGATCTCCTTGTCCGTTTCGCGCATTCCGTCCTTGCCGACACGGCCGACGTTCGCGATGGTGTGTTCGACACCTTTGGAAAGGATCCCGTCACCGCCGTAAAACTGTTGCCCCGCACGGTACATCTCCATGCCGAGGATGCCCGCATCGACCGCGGCTGCGATCTTCCCCGCGCAGGAAGGCTTCGCACCGTCGCAGATGATGCCGGAGGTGACCGCCAGCGCATTGACGAGCGTGTGTGCGATATCCGAAAGACCACCGCCCGTCAGGTATGCGATGCCCGCTCCCGCCGCGGCACCGGCGGAGACCGCACCGCAGTACGCGGACAATCTTCCGATCGCCGTTTTCTGGTGGATCGCCAACAGGTTCGACAGCACGAGCGCGCGGTACAACCGCTCTTCTCCCACGCCGTTTTCCTTGGCGTAAACATAAACGGGAACGCTCACGGTGATGCCCTGATTTCCGCTGCCGGAATTGATGACCACGGGCATCCCGCAGCCGCTCATACGCGCATCGCTGCCGGCAGCCGCCCATGCCCGGGCGCGGACCGATACGGTATCTCCAGTTTTGAGCAGCACGCTGCCGACATTCGCGCCCCAGTCGTTCTTCAGTCCCTCCTCGGCGATCGCCACGTTGCATGCGATCTGACGGGAAAGGATCTCTCGCACATCGTCGGTGTCGACGGATTCCGCAAACTCCAGGATCTCCGCAACGGACATCGACGCGCGTTCGTCCTCCGACGCCCCTTCGCATCCGCTCTTCGCCGAAAACACGGTCTCCCCGTTGTGCTCGACCGAAACGATGCCCGTATGGGTATCCGTGATGCGCACGCGTGCGGTGTTCTCCCCGCGCTGCATCCAAATCGCAAAATCGAGGGGCGCATCCGTTTCAAGCGGCTCCACGCGGATCTCCGCAGACCGGAGGTACGCCGCGATCACGGGATACTGCTCTTCCCGTACCTCGCTGATGACCTCGAGCATTTTTCCCGGTTTGCCCGCCACGACGCCCGCGGCGGCGGCGGCTTCGATGCCCTTGAGTCCGCCCGTGTTCGGCACGATCACGCTTTTCACGTTTTTGATCATGTTACCGCTCGCCGAAACCAGGATCCTGTCCGGGATCCCGCCGAGCACATCACGCGCCTTCGCGGCGCCGTAAGCGATGGCGATCGGCTCCGTGCAGCCCATCGCGGGTACGAGCTCCTCCTTCAGGATGCGGAGATAAAATGCATAGCGTTCACTTGTCTTTTCCATCGGTCTCCTCCTTATGAATCTCAACGGAACAGATCGCCCTTGATAAAGTGGACAAGGGCGGAAAGATACTCGCGGAAAACATAATGCGGCAGGCTGATGTAGCTCGAGTGCACGGGCAAGCCGAATACCGGCCGCTTCAGCACGCCGAGCGCCATGCACCGCGCGCGGAAAACATGGTAATCATCGGTCACGACGGCGACCCGCTCACATTCCGCAGGCAGCAGCACCGCGCTTTTTTCGAGGTTTTCATGCGTGGTACGCGACGCCTCCTCGAGGAGGATCCTCCCGGCGTCGATCCCCTCCGCGATCATGCGGTCGGCGATGCTTTTCGCCTCGCTCTCCGTTTCGTCCGCACCGCGTCCGCCGGAAGCAACGGCAAGCGCCGCGGGATTCTTTTCCAAATACCCCGCAGCGGCGTCCGCGCGCGCAAGCAGCACCCGGCTCCCGCTTTTCGCTCCGTGAACGATCAGCGCGTCCATTCCGCGCGGGCAGGCGCGGAAGCTGTTGACCAAAATCAAGGTCTGCAAAAGCATCTGCAAACCGAGCACCGCCAGACAAACCGCATGGAGGACGGTATACAGTTCCTCATCCATCGAAGTCATCCCGAATACCCGGTAGCACTTCCCGACGGCAACGGCGCGCAGCACGAGGATGAACCCCAGAACGGGCCACACGCGGTCTCCCGAAAGGCGTCCGCATTTTACGCGCAGCAACAGCGCATACCCGAAACACGCGACTCCGCCGATAAAAAAGCCGAGGTTGACCATTTGACGCGAGGAGATCATGTGCGCTTCGAGCTCGGGCTCCGGCTTGATGTTCACGACGACCAGCGCGATGAGGAAAGCCGTCAGCACATACAGGACCGCAAAGCCCGCCATCACTTTGCCGGCGCCGATCTGCCGGATCTTTTCGAACCGCTTCCGGTTGCGCTCAGTCGCTGAAGTACGCATCGAAATTCACCGAAGCCGTATAACCCGTTTCCTTTCGGATATCCGCAACGACCTTTTTCTTCAGGGCCTCCGGATCGTTCACCGTAAAGTCGATCCCCGCATCGAAGGAGACCGTCTTCTTTTCGTCGTCGAAGAAATATCCGTGCGTGCCGAGCATGCCCGGGTTCGACATCACGATCTCGTGGATCTTCTTGCGTTCCTCCGCCTTCTTCGGGTCGACGGCATAAATGCCGACGGTCGTCAGGAACTTGTATTTTTCGCGCATGAGCTTTTGGATCGCCATCGTGATGCGGTGAACATCCACGGCGCTGTCCTCACCCGAAACTTCGACATGCACGGAACAGATCGCTTTCGACGGACCGTAGTTGTGCAGGATCAGGTCGAATGCGCCGAGAACGCCGGGGATCTCCTTGATCTCCTGCTTGATCTGTTTGGTGATCTCACTGTCCGCGCGTTTGCCCATAACGTCCCCGAGGGACTCCATCAGCATCCCGATGCCCGCCTTGATGATGAACAGCGCGATCGCCGCGCCGAGCCATCCGTCCACTGTGATCTTGAAGATGAGCGTCACGCCGATGCCGATGAGCGTCGCCACCGAGATGAGCGCGTCGAACTTCGCGTCCGCGCCGGAATTGCTGAGCGCATCCGAATTGAGCTCGGCACCCTTTTTCGAGACATAGTTGCCCAGCAGCAGCTTCACCGCAACCGCAGCCACCACCACGACGATCGTCGCAATGGAATAGTCCGGCATTTCGGGGGTGATGATCTTCTTCACGGACTCGACAAGCGACATCACGCCCGCCGCCAGAATGATGAAAGAGATCAGGATCGCACTGAAATACTCGATGCGGCCGTGTCCGTAGGGATGATCCATATCGGGCTTTTGCCGCGCGAGCTTCACGCCCGCGATGGTGATGACCGAGCTCATCGCATCGGTCAGGTTGTTGACGGCGTCGAGCACCACGGCGATCGACCCGGAAATCAGACCGACCAGCGCTTTGAAGCCCGCAAGCAATACATTCGCGCCGATGCCGATCGCACTGGTTTTGGTGATCTGCCGTTCGCGTTCCAATACATCCATAGTTTCTGTGTTCCTCCGGTTTCCCGTTTTCGAATTTTTTCCTTTTATATCATACCACATTCCCTTCGCTTCGTGTCGGCATCGGTCGCATGCGTTTTTCTTTGTCTTCCTCCCGCCCCGTGCTACAATGAAACCGTCACCTATCGCCTTTTGGGAGGAATGCCATGCGTCTGCACATCCGAAAACCGTTCCTTGCGCTGCTCCTGTTGTTTGTTTTTGGGGCTGCATGCGCACTGTCCGTGCGGAACGGAGCGTTCATCCGCCCCGCAAAAGCGGATACAGAGGGGGAGGCGTATGCCGAAGGAGATTTCTCCTATGTGCTTTCGGAAGACGGCAGTGCCTGCATCACCGAATACCTCGGGACCGAAACCGTTGTGAATATCCCCGCAAAGCTCGGCGGTCGCGTCGTTTCCGCCATCGGCGACGACGCCTTCTCGTACAACGAAGATCTGACCGCGGTCAATATCCCGAAGGCGCTGAAAACACCGGCGATCGGCGACGGTGCGTTCGCCGGTTGCAAAAACCTGCGCAGGCTTTCCGCTCCGGAGTCCGTGCTCAGCATCGGCAACGACGCTTTTTCCGATTGCGATGTTCTGTGCGACCTCGACTTCCGTGCTGACCGCATCGGCGACCGTGCGTTTTCGAACTGTCCGCGGCTTGTCGTACTGGAGCTGAAGGGCGGCACGCCCGTGGAGATCGGCGAATACGCGTTTTCGGACTGCGGTGCGTTGCAAACGGTCACGATCTCCTGTCCCTGCAACATTGCGGAGTCCGCTTTTTCCTCCTGCGGGTCGCTGGTCTCCGCGGAGCTCAATGCGCAACGGATCGAAGACAACGCGTTCGCGGATTGTCCGTCGCTCGATACATTCGTCATCACCTCGAAGGAACCGTGCTCCATCGGCGAATGGGTTTGCAGCGGCAGTGAATCGCTGGGTGCGGTCGTTCTGCCCGCCTCGGTGATATCCGTCGGCGAATGGTCCTTTGCGGACAGCGACAAACTGACGATCTATGCCGACCGCGGAACGGAGGGGGAGACATACGCCGAAGATTTCGGCTTCCGCAGCACTCCGGTGAAAAACTACGTTTCCTATACGCCGCCCGCCGGAAGCAAGACTCCGTGGAAATGCCCAGATTGCAAAACGAACGCCTCGGCGAACTTCTGCCTCAATTGCGGAAGACCGAGCCCAACGCCCGCAAGAACACCCGCGCCGACCCCGGTCCCGGCGGAAGAGGAGCCCGAAACGATTTGGGGCTGTGACAACTACGAAGACCTGTACGACATGTATCCGGATGAATTCGAAGACCTCGACGAGGCGGAAGAATTCTGGGACCTGTATTTTTGACGAGAACGACGCAACGGAAAAAGAACGAACGATGCAGCCGAAAACACTCACGAACAAAGAAAAGATCCGCCTGTGCAGCGGTGCGACGCAATGGGACACGAAGGATTTCCCCAACGCCGGGATCCCTTCTGTGAAGGTCGCGGACGGTCCCCACGGACTGCGCAAAACCCGCGGCAAAGGCGACAACCTCGGTTTGACGGATTCCCACCTCGCGACGTGCTTTCCTTCCGAAAGCCTGCTTGCGGCGAGCTTCGACACGGACCTTGCCGAAAAAACAGGCTCTGCGATCGCAGCGGAAGCGGCATCTGCCGGTGTTTGCACCTTTTTGGGACCGGGCGCAAATATCCAACGCAATCCGCTGTGCGGGCGCAACTTCGAATATTTCTCCGAGGACCCGTACCTTGCGGGACACATGGCGGCGGCGTATATCCGCGGAGCGGAAGCCACGGGGGTCGGTACCTGTCTGAAACACTTCGCATGCAACAACCGCGAGTCGCACCGCATGACCTCCGACAGCCGCGTGGACGAACGCGCACTGCGCGAGATCTACCTGACCCCCTTCGAGATCGCCGTCAAAAACGGCAAGCCTTCCTCCGTCATGAGTGCATACAACCTGCTGAACGGCGTGTACTGCAGCGAAAACCGGCGCTTACTGACCGGGATCCTGCGGGAGGAATGGGGGTTCGGCGGTCTCATCATGACCGACTGGGGTGCGCTGAACGATCGCACCGAAGCTTTCCGCGCCGGATGCGACCTTGCGATGCCCGGCGGCAGCGGCTACGGGGAAGCCGAAGCGCTGTCGGCGCTGCATGAAGGAACCCTGTCCCCGGAAGCCTTGGATGCCTGTGCCGCACGCGTTGCCCGCTTCGCCGCGGAAAAGAGCGCCGCTCTCCGGGCGCATCCGAAAACATACGACCCCGATGCACACCATGCGCTCGCAGAAACCATCGCCGCCGAAAGCGCCGTGCTGCTGAAAAACGACGCCGGGTTCTTGCCGATCGTTCCGCAAAAGACTCTTGTCATCGGTGCGATGGCGGAGCATTTCCGCTTTCAGGGTTCCGGCAGCAGCAAGGTCCACGCAATCCGTACGGAATCTTTCCTCGCGCATTTCGGCGCCCAAGACTATCTTCCGGGGTATCTTCCGGATGGTTCCGGAGATGATGCGCTTTTGCGTGAAGCCATGCTCCGCGCAAAAACCGCAAAGAACGTCGTCGTCGTGGCGGGTCTTCCGGAACGGTACGAGACCGAAGGATTCGACCGGCAAGCGATGGCATTGCCCGCCGGAATGGACCGCCTGATCGAAGCCGTCGCATCGGCAAACCCGAACACCGCCGTTGTTCTCATTTGCGGTTGCCCGGTGGAAACCCCATGGGCAGACCGGGTCAAGAGCATTCTCTGGATGGGGCTTTCCGGTCAGGCAGGCGCGGCTGCACTCGCAAAGCTGCTGACCGGTGAGGCGAACCCCTGCGGAAGACTCGCCGAAAGCTGGCCCCTGACATACGAAGACGTTCCGTGCACCGCCACTTGGGGAAAGGATCGTTGCGAAGAGTACACGGAAAGCGTCTATGTCGGCTACCGCTATTACGAAAAAGCGAATGTTCCCGTACGCTTTCCCTTCGGGCATGGACTGAGCTACACGACGTTCTCGTATTCGGACCTTCGGTGCGACGGGAAAACGGCAACGGTCGTCGTCACGAACACGGGGGACCGCGCCGGAAAAGACGCCGTGCTGCTCTATGCAGGCATGACGCAGGACGGGATGCACCGTCCACTCCGCGAGCTGAAGGGCTTCCGCAAGGTTTTTCTCTTGCCCGGACAAAGCGCCGAGATCTCCTTTCCGTTGGATGAGCGCACCTTCGCGCTTTGGGACGGCGGCTGGAAAACGCCCCGTGGAATCTACACGCTGCAAACGGGTTCGCTGAGCATCGACTACGCGACCGGCACGGACGAAAAGCGCCCGAAGGATGCCTCGTGGTATGCGGCACCGCACGGCGCCCCCAACCGGGAAGATTGGCTGCGTCTGCCGCGGATCGCGGATAAAGCACCTTCCCGGGAAGGCTTTTCCGTCAACAGCACCGCGGGTGAGCTTGCGGCGGTCTCGCCGTTCACCCGGTTCGCGCTCCGCTGCTATGACCGGGTGGTCGCAAAGCTCTTCGGGCGCGGTTCCGCAGACCATCTGTGGCTGATGACCATGGCCAACGAATGCCCGCTGCGCGCCGTGCAGATCTTTACCGGGCTGAAGGGCAACGCCGCCCTAAGGGTTGCCGCATATGCCGAACGCAAGCGCCGGAAACGCGGACATTGAAAAACGGGAGACCCGATATGGGTTCCCCCGTTTTCGTCAATCTGTTATGATTCCGTCTTCGCGTCTTTGATGAGGATATAGACCGCCGTTGCCATCAGAGGGATCCCACCGACCGCGCCGATCATGAGCGGGCCCGCGATCGTCATTCCCGCGGTATACGCCGGTCCGCACAGCAGCGTGGGTACGCCCGCAAACGCGTTGATCGCACCGTGACCGAGCGCCGCCGCCCAAACCGAACCTGTGCGTTCATACAGCCGGTCCAGCAAAACACCCATCGCGCAGGCGATGACGCAAAACAGCATCGGTCCGAGAACAGGCGCACCGAAATACCGCAATCCGTATTCATAACCCGCAAGCAACATGACGGGCCAATGCCACGCGCCCCAGATCACACCGCCGGCGATACGCCCGCGGACTGTCCCAAACCGCCGTTTCAGCGCGGGATACATCACACCGCGCCATCCGGCTTCCTCGCCGACGGCAAAGAGCATATTCAGCAGCGGCGCATAAGTCACCGCCGAAAGTGCGCTGACCCCGGCGTACAATGCGACCGTCATGCCCTGTGCTTCCAGTGCCGCGATGCCCGCCTCGCCGAGCGTTGCGCGGATATAGTACAGGTCCGTGCTCAGCGTTTTCGGAAACAGCAAGAAGAACAGCGCCGCACCGAGACATCCGAGAACCGCCGGGAGGAACCATGCCGCGAGCCAATGCCGCAGCTTTCCTTTCAAGCGGAACCCCCAGCCGACGGATCGGACCTTTTCTCCGGAAAGAACCGCCGAGACCAGCGGCGCGAACATCGAAACCGCGAGGATGCCGTTGAACAGGGCGAGGTTTCCCCTCCGCGCAAAATACGATGCGACGAACTGCATGGTCCAGCCGATGGCAAAGACCCACACAAGATATTTTTTGAGATTCTTCCCCTGCGTGTTTTCCACGGAACTCCTCCTCGATCGCGTTCTTTTGAAAGAACATGTGTTTTTCACAGTATATCACCGGCGCTAAGGCACCGCAAACCGGAGAACGCGCCGAAGAATTTCCGAAAGCACTTGTCTTTCCATATCCAAAGATATATAATCATTTTATCAAAGCAATAGAAAATTTTTATCACACTTCATATTCCTATCCTATCCCGGATCCTTCCCGCGGTTCCCGCGGGTTCGCATCATAAAAAACCACACAAGGAGAACCAGCATGAAGAAGTTTTTCGCACTCGTTTTGGCAGTTGCAATGGCTCTGTCCGTATGCTCCGTCGCACTCGCGGATTATCCCGAGAAGAACGTCAACGGCATCATCCAGTGGGGTGAGGGCGGCGGCACCGATGTCCTCATGCGTCCCCTTGCTTCCCTTGCGGAAAAAGACTTCGGCGCCTCCATCGTTTGCCAGAACATGACCGGCGGCACGGGTTCCATCGCCGTACAGTACGTCAGCGACCAGGAAGCCGACGGCTACAACCTGCTGATGGGTGCCGAGAACGCTCCTCTCTATCAGGTCCTCGGAATTTCCGAACTGACCTACGCCGATTTCGACTGCGTCTACCTCATCGGCGATGAGACCGTCGGTATCGTCGTTCCGAAGGATTCCCCGTACAACTCCTTCACCGATATCGTGAACGCCGCGCTGGCCGAACCCGAATCCGTCACGCTGTCCACCACCGGTAAGGGCGGTCTCCCGTGGGAAGTCGGCTCCTTCATCACCAGCGTCACCGGCGCGACCTTCAACCAGATCCCGTACGATTCCGATAAGTCCGCACTGACCGCAGTGATGGGCGGCGAGTGCGAATTCACCGTCTGCAAGGTCATGAGCGGCCGTCAGTATGCGGAATCCGGCGATATCAAGTTCTTGTGCATGTTCTCGAAGGACGAAGTCGCGGCGCTCCCCGGCGTGCCCTCCATCCTCGCCGAGTACCCCGCATTCGAACAGTACCTGCCCTGGGGTCCGTTCTACGGCGTGTTCGTCAAGAAGGGCACCGACGCTTCCATCATCGAAAAGCTGTCCGCCGCGTTCAGCGCAGCCGGACAGGATCCGAGTTATCAGGAAGTCCTCGCAAACCGTTCCATCAACTTCAAAGGCTACACCGGTGCGGAAGCCGAACAATACATCACCGCTTACTCCGCCAATACCATCGGCGCGTTGAAGACCGCAGGCGCGATCGACTGACCGGGTCGGTCCGACCGTATTGTACAACCGATAACCGTATGACGGCGTGTGACGGCGTGTCACACGCCGCCGTTTCGATTTGAAGGGAGGTTTCCGTCTTGGAAGAACAAAAAAAGTGTTCCGTTCCGGTTCCACCGGAAAAACCGCAGCAAAAGCTCGCCCCCGGCGAACGCGTGTTCGCCTATATCCTGCTTGTGCTCGGTCTGTGTTGCGTATACCTTTCGTGGGACCTTTGGAACAAGGTCGACACTGCAAAGAAAATGACCTCCGCAGCGGCCGTGCCGATGATCGTGAGCGTCCTTTGGGTCGTTCTGACGGTCTTCGTCATCCTGTCGGAACGAAAGATGGCCTCCGGCACCTCGGGCACCTTGCTTGAGCGGATCAAAACCACCGTGTCCTATATTTTCCCGGTCGACTTCGTGGTAATGTTCCTTGCGACCATCGCCTACTGCATCGCGCTGTATCTTGGGCTAGGCTTCTATATCGCGACGCCCCTGTACTTGTACGCGACCATCTGCTACCTGCAGAAAAAAGACCCGGTCAAAAACATCCTCTGGACGGCGATCATCATGGCGATGATCTACCTGCTGTTCGACGTCCTGTTTGGCGTCGTCGTACCGTAAGGAGGTCCCTGTGGAAGCATTGAAATACATGTCCGCGGCGTTCACCAACCCGCTTCTGTTCGTTCTCGTTGCCGTCGGTTGCTTTTCCGGCGTTTACATCGGCGCGATCCCCGGGCTTTCGGGCACGATGGCCGTTTCCATCCTCGTTAGTTTCACCTTCGGGTGGAAGACCGAAACGGCGCTCGCGCTGATGATCGGCGTATTCGTCGGCGTCGTATACGGCGGTTCCCGTTCGGCGATCCTGCTGAACATTCCCGGCGCGCCCGCCGCCGTTGCCACCGCGCTCGACGGTTATCCGCTCGCCAAGAAGGGAAAAGCCGGCTATGCGATGGGCATCGCAACAACGCAGTCCATCATCGGCACCGCCATCGGCATCGCCGTACTGATGTTCGCCGCGCCGCTCGTTGCGAAGATCGCCCTGAAATTCAAATCCGTCGACTACCTGATGCTTGCCTTCATGGGTCTGATGATGGTCGGTTCCCTCGGCGGCAAATCCATCGCAAGCGGCATCATCGGCGGTTGCATCGGTCTGTTCCTCGGCTGCGTGGGTATCGACCCGCAAACCGCCGTCAAACGGTTCACCTTCGATATCCCGTACCTCAACTCGGGAGTTCACTTCGTCGTCGCAATGATCGGTCTGTTCGGTGCCTCCGAAGCCTTCGTGCAGATCAGCGACCGCGGCGCCAAGCCCGTAAAACAGGAGATCGACAAGATCATTCCGACCTTCGGCGAAAGCCTCAAATACATCCCGCTGACGCTCCGCTCTGCGGTCCTCGGCGTGGTCATCGGCGCCTTGCCGGGCGCGGGCGGTGATATCGCCGCGCTCCTCGCATACGATCAGGCGAAGCGCTCCGTGAAAAACCCCGCGGTGCCCTTCGGCGAAGGCGCAGTGGAAGGCATCGTCGCGCCGGAAACCGCGAACAACGCGGCCATCGGCGGTGCGTTCATCCCCATGCTGACGCTCGGCATTCCCGGCGACGCGATCACCGCGGTACTCATTTCCGCCCTGTCCATCCAAGGCATTCAGGTCGGTCCGAAGTTCATTCAGCAGCAGCCGGACATGTACTGGCTCATCATCGCGTTCCTGTGGATCGGCGCCGTGTTCCTTTGCATCTTCGGTCTGACAGGCATCAAACTGTTCGCCAAGGTCGTCGAGATCCCGAAAGGGATCCTGATGCCGATGATCCTCGTGCTTTCGGTCATCGGCGCGTTCGCCATCCGCAACAGCCTGTACGACATTTTCTGGATGTTCGGCTTCGGTCTGATCGGTTACTTTTTGAAGAAGTACGATTTCCCGATCGCTCCGGTGGTCCTCGGTTCGATCCTCATCACGCTGTTCGAAAACAACTTCCGTCGCGGCGTGTTGCTCGCAAAAGGTTCGGTTTGGAAGATGTTCCTGTCGATCTTCAAGAGCCCGATTTCCGTGCTCCTGTTCGTTGCGATCGTCTATCTCATCCTTTCGCAGACCGCAGCTTACAAAAAACTCATGGCGAAGTTGCGGAAACGCTGACCCGTACGATTGCAAAACACCCCGTTCCGATTTTTCGGAACGGGGTGTTTTCCTGTTCTTTTCTTGCATTCCGTACGGCGCGCGATCCGTACTCCGGTGGGTCTCCGCGTTTCCACATGTATCCGCGCGCTGACGCAGTTGCGAAAAAACATCTGCCATTCTCTTTCTTGCGAACCTTGCTCTTTGTGTACCGTTATTAATTCCCGCACTCTCATTTCATACGACAACGCAAAGTATGTATCGCAATGAAATACGGACAAAAGGCACCTGTTTACAGCGGTTCAGCATCCCTCCGTTCCGGTTGCTATGTCTCAATGAAAAGCGGGAAAGAAAAGAAAGGCAACGCAAAACGGGGGATGCAAGCGCATCCCCCGTTTCGGGTCACACAGTCCCGATCGGGACCGTTCTTTTTTGTTTAGTCTTCGGCTTCGTACTCGAGCTCGGTGGTCTCCTTCTTCGGCGGGAAGATGAAAGAGAACACGACGAATGCGATCAGCGCTGCAACGAGACCGGGAACGATGGTCTGGTTGAAGGTGATACCGAACAGGACCTTCGTCTTGGCGATATTGTCAAGGTAGACGACCACAGCAGTACCGGCGATCAGAGAAGCAACGGTACCGGCGGTGGAAGCCTTCTTCCAGTAGTGACCGAGCACGTAGGGGAAGAAAGTACCCGCAGCACGGAGCGTGAAGCAGAACATGAGGATCGTGATGAGGCTCTTGGTGTTGAAGTACGCAATGACCATCGAGACGAGACCGACGACCGCCATGGTGATCTTGGTGACCATCATGACTTCCTTCGCGGAAGCGTTCGGCTTGATGACCTGCTTGTAGATATCGTTCGCGAAGACGGAGCCCGCACCGAGCAAGTCGGAGTCGGAGCTGGACATCGTCGCGGAGATGATACCGGCGAAGAGCAGACCGCAGATGATACCGGGCATGGTCTTGATCGCGAGGACGGGGAGAGCGTAACGAGCGCCGACACCTGCGAATTCCTCAGCACTGAACTTGCCCATGTTGATGAGGGCGAGGGTGATGATACCGAGGATGGTGGGGATGAACGCGTAGATGAAGTTGACGATCGCCGCGAGGACGGAACCGCCCTTAGCAGCCTTGCCGTCCTTCGCCGCATAGAATCTGGAAACAGCTTCCTGACCGACGGAGAAGGTCGCAACGTACATGATCACGAGGGAGACGACATCGAAGGGGGAGTAGCCCTTGAACATGTTGAAGGTATCTGCGGGAACGTTCGCAGTGACCTCGCTCCAACCGCCGGCATATTTGAGGGCGAAGGGAACGGCGATGACCATACCGGCAACGATGAGGAAGACCTGCACGAAGTCGGTGAGGGTAACGCTCCACAGACCGCCCATGATGGAATAGATGGTAACGACGATGGAAACGATGATGACCGCGGTGCCGTAGCTGATGCCCAGCATGGTGGACAGGATGACCGCGGAAGCGATGAACTGACCGACCGTCAGACCGACGAGCGGGATGAAGGTGATGATCGAGGTGATCAGACCGCTGGACTTACCGTAACGACGACGGAAGTATTCCGGAACCGTCTTGACGGTCGCGCCGCGGAACTTCGGAGCGAGGAACGCCAGGATGATGAAGGCGATACCCATCGTGATGATGTACCAGGATGCGCTCAGACCATGATTCTGCATGCCCTGCTGCACAACGCCGAGGCTGGAACCACCGCCGATCTCAGTCGCGGCCAGAGTACCTGCCATGAGAACCGGTCCGAGTCTGCGACCCGCGACCATGAAGTCCGTGTTCGTCGTGATCTTCTTCGAAGAATACCAGCCGATCCAAAGCATGAACAGCAGGTACACGATAACGACGACAGTAACCAAAGTGCTACCACCCATTATAGAGTTCCTCCTTGTCCCCTTACGGGGTTGATTATAGACGCATTATATCAAACATCACGCGCCACATTCAATCCCCAAAAATTTCACAATTTCTCGGATTCATTCAAAAAAGTGCCTATTTGTATGAAAAATACGTATTATGTATTGTTTTGCACAATTTTTGTATAGTAAAAAAGCCCCGGAGGGGGCTTTTCGGCATCTGTTTTCCGTTATTACGGCAACAAACAGATGAGCGGAATGGTCACAAGACAGGCGACCGTCGAGAAGAACGTCGTGCGGGAAGCGAGCATCGGGTCGCCCTCGTTCGCCATCGAAAGCGGCGCCGCGACCGCCGCAGTCGGCATCGCGTAGATCAGCAACAGGACCTTTTTGATCAGCACGTTGTTCACGGGGATAAGCTTCAGCAACGCCCACAGAATCACCGGGAAGAGGATCAAACGCGTCAGCGCGTTGGTCAGCGCATCGTGGTCGGTGAAGGTGCTCTTCAAGTCCGCCGCACCCAGGTTCATGCCGATGATGAGCATCGGCAGAGCCGTCGTCAGGTTGTTGAGGTACAACAGTGGCTTTTGGACGAACTCCGGCACGGGGATGCGCAGAAAATACAGCAGAATACCCAGAACGATCGAGAAATTGATGACCGTGCACAGGCTTTTGAGCACGCCCTTCACCCCGGTCCCGTTTCCGCCCTTGCCGCTGCCGAGACGGATCTGGAAGGGTCCGAGCGCGTAAACGCAGATATTCTGCGGGATGTTCAGCATCACCGCGAGCGCAAGCCCGGGCGCGCCGAGCACCGCAAGAACGATCGGGAAGCCCATGAACCCGTTGTTCGAAAACGTCGAAGCGAACATCCAGGATCCTCTGCGCGGCACCGGCACCTTGAATACCCGCGCAAATACGAAGCTCAGCACCCCGAAGAGGAAGAACTCCGCAAAACCGAGCCCGATGATGATGAGTCCGTCGCGGATGAATTCGGCGTCGAATTCCCGGCTGACCATCGAATAGACCAGCATCGCAGGCAACGCAACATTCATCAATACCGCGGAAAGTCCTTTGCTCGTTTCCGCGGGCACGGCTTTGCACTTCACCAGCACAAAACCGATGACCATGATGATGAACAGACTGAACAGGTTGACGATCAGTTGTGAAATATCCAGCATGCGCCTTTTCTCCCGATACTCCGTATCCTATTTGCTTATTGATTTACTTATTGAAAGCAGGTCTTCATGATGCCGTACAGGCGGAGGCCTTCCTTCTGACCGTACTGCTTGATCACCGCACGGTAGATCGTCTGTTTGTCGTTCCGCTCACCGTAATGCTTCGCGGTCAGCGAGGCGAGGAAGGCGATCGTGTTCGTGTCCACTTTCTCCTTGCTCAGCGCCTTCTGCACGGCATTGTGCATGGCGTTCGCTTCCTGTCCGCGCCGCTGCTTGTCGGTTTCCTTCGTTTCGGTCTTCTTCGCTTGGTCCGCGCCTTCCGCTTTTCCGGGCTTCACGCTTTTTTCCGTCTCCGCCGCAGAAGCCTTCGCCGACTGCTTTTTCGGAGCTTCCTTTCTTTGGTTCCGTTTGTTTCCGGAACGTTCCGCGTTTTTTTTCGGCGCTTCCTTCGTTTCGGGTTCCGCCGCCGCTTCCGCGACCGCCGCCAGCGCTTCTTCGAACACCTCGGGAGCGAGCTCGAGCACTTCGGAGGATTCCTCTCCGGTCTGCTCCGCCACCGGCGCGACTTCCGCTTCCGGGCTCTCTTCCGGAACCGCCGAAGCCTCCGCAACGGCTTCCAAAGCTTCATCGAAAAGCTCCGTGCTTACGGAGATGATCTCGGGTACCTCTGCGGGTTCGGTAACCGGAACGGTCACATCGGGTTCCGACGGGACCTCTTCTTCAACGGATTCTTCGGGCTTCGCCGGTTCCGTCGCGTGTTCCGTTGCGGGGCGGCTGTTCACTCCGCGCCCCCTGCCCGAACGGTTGCGTCCGCCGCGGCGACGGCGGTTCCCGCCTGAAGGTGCGCTCTCCTCCTGCGGTTCGGCTTCCGCTTCCGTTTCGCCGCCCGCTGCGGCGATGGACGCATACTGCTCCACATCGACGGGATTCGCCTGAAGATTCCAGAAATCGACCACGGGCGCATAATCCCGGTCCTTCGACACGATGACGAAGCGCGCACCGGGGTTGCCCGCCACGCAAAAACCGAGAAAGCTCGACAGCATCATGTCGAGCGCCTGCTTCCCGGCGGCGACCTTGTGCAGGATGATGTCGGAATTGCGGATGATCTCGAAGAAGTCGAACGAGATCTTATTGGCGTTCACCGTGTAGAACAAGTGGACGCGGTCTCCCTCGGGCAGTTCTGCAAGACCCTTGAGTCCGCCCTCGTGAACGTTTTCGAAATCGATAAAATAAATCGTCATATTGCTTTCCTTTGCGATCGGGGTCTCGCCCCGTTCCTCTTCGTTTTCATCAGTGTATCACATTTTTCCCCGGAATGGTACGGCGAAACCTGCGGAACCCCCTTGCTCCGCGCGGTCTTGCCTGTTTCAAAACCGGCGGAATCATGCTATGATTATTGATATATTGCTTATTTTCGGAAAAGGAGACCACCCTATGAAGGAAACGGTCGTGCTCGGCTTCTCGGGCGGCGTGGATTCCTCCGTTTCGGCGATGCTGCTGAAACGGGCGGGATACCGCGTACACGGGGTCTATCTCGACACGGCGGATGCCGCGACACGCACGGAAACGGAAACCGCCGCCGAAGCGATGGAGATCCCGCTCACGGTCGTTCCCGTCCGGGACGCGCTGGAAGAAGCGGTCAAGAAACCATTCACCGAAGCCTACCTCTCCGGGCGGACGCCGAACCCCTGCATCCTTTGCAACCCCGCGGTCAAATTCCGTTTGCTGCTCGAAACCGCCGACGCCATCGGCGCGGAAAAGATCGCCACCGGTCACTACGCCCGCGCGGAAAACGGCTGCATCCTCAAAGGGCATCCCGAAAACGACCAGAGCTATATGCTTTGCCGTCTGAAACGGGAACAGGCAGCGCGCCTCATATTGCCGTTGGGACCTTACCCGAAGCGGGAGGTCCGTGTCATGGCGGAGGAGATGGGGCTCTCGAGCGCTCACAAGAAGGACAGCATGGAGATCTGCTTCATTGCGGACAACGATCACATCGGCTGGCTTGCCGCCCGCGCCGTGCTGCCCGGACCCGGTCCGATGTACCTGAACGGCAAAGTCGTCGGCGAGCATAACGGCATCTGCCGTTATACCGTCGGTCAGCGCATCCCCGGCATGTTCAACGAGCGCAAAGCCTATGTCGCGCGCATCGACGCGGAACAGAACGCCCTCGAGCTCGCACTTTGGGAAGATCTGTTTCACACCTCCGTCACCGCGACCGATTTTTCCTGGCTGTGCGATGCGCCTGCCCAACCCTTCTCCGCGACCGTCCGCGTGCGCCACACGAAATGGGAAAACCCGCCCTGCACGGTTTACCCCGGTGAAAACGGAACCGTCCGCGTCGAATGCGAAAGCCCCGTCCGTGCCCCGGCACCCGGGCAAAGCATGGTCCTCTACGACGGCGAGCGGTTGCTCGGCGGCGGTTTCATCGTCTGACGCCCCGGCTTTTGGACAAGCAAGACCACACTGTGCTATAATGAGCGATTGTTATGAGTAAGATCCATTTAACGGAAGCGACAGTCCGGAATCTGCGCGCAAAAAGAAAAAAACTGAGAAACCCCATGATCGGCGTATACGACTACACCGTCGTGCTGACCTACCTCGGGCTGATGGCCGGCGTCTACGGCATGACGCGCGCCGTCGAGGGACACTACCGTATGGCGATCCTCTGTCTGGCGTTGTGCGGTCTGTGCGACGCATTCGACGGTCCCATCGCCCGCACCAAAAAGAACCGGACGGACGACCAGCAGTCGTTCGGTCTGCAGCTCGACTCCCTGTGTGACGTCATCTGCTTCGGTGTGTTTCCCGCAGTCATCAGCTACATGCTCGGCGCACGGTACTTCCTCGGCGGGATCGCCATCGGGTACTATGTGCTGTGCTCCGTCATCCGCCTCGCATTCTTCAACGTTTACGAAGGCAACCGCCAGCGCTCGGCAGACCCCGGAGAAAAGATCTTCCGCGGTCTACCCGTGACATCCATCTCGATCATTCTGCCGCTGTTCTTCCTGTTGGAGACCCTGATGAGCGAAAAGCTCTTCAGCTTCCTGCTGGCGATCCTGCTGTTCGTCGTCGGAACGCTGTTCATCCTCGACTTCAAAATGAAAAAGCCGAAGAAGAAGCAGGTCTTCATCATGATGGGCATCACCGGTGCCGCCGTGCTGTTCATTCTGCTGTTCACGCGGTACAAGCTGCCGAAGTCCACGCCCGAAGACGAGATCATCGACTCCATCGTCGCCGGAGAACTGTTCGATGGCGGCCGTTGACAGAAAAGGGAACCCCGTTGCCTTGAACGACGGCGGACAGATCGCAAGCGTCCGCTTCCTGTACGACAACGCCTTCGGGCGTCTGTTGCTGAAAGTGCTGACCCGTCCCCGGCTGTCGAGGCTCGCCGGGGCGTACCTCGACACGAAGCTTTCCACCCGGCTGATCCCCGGGTTCATCCGCAAAAACGGCATCGACATGTCGGAATACGAGGAAGCGGAATACCGCTCCTTCAACGAATTCTTCTGCCGGAAGATCCGGAAAGACCGCCGTCCCGTGGCATGCGGGAAAGACGTACTCGTTTCCCCGGCGGATGCGAAGCTCACCGTTCTGCCCATCACCGAAGACGCGCGGTTCCGCATCAAAAACATCGGATATACCTTTGAACAGTTGGTCCGCGACCCGGGGCTTGCGGAAAAATACGCGGGCGGTACGATCCTCATTTTCCGTTTGACGGTGAGCGATTACCACCGCTACGGGTACCCCTGTTCGGGAACGGTTTCCCAAGAACGGCGGATCCCCGGCGTGCTGCACACGGTACACCCGCTTGCCGCCGAAAAGACCGCGCTGTATGCGGAAAACGCCCGCGAACTGGCAACGCTCGAAACCGAACGTTTCGGCACGGTCCTGATGATGGAAGTCGGCGCATTGCTCGTCGGCAGGATCGTGAACGACCGCCCCGCGGGAGCCGTGGAAAAGGGGGCGGAAAAAGGTCACTTCGAATACGGCGGTTCCACGGTGATCCTGTGCCTCGCGCCGGGCACGGTCGCGCTCGACCCCGAGTTTACGGAAAACAGCGCCCGCGGGCTCGAGACCGTCGTCCGTTACGGAGAACGCATCGGTGTTGCCTGTGAATAAGAAACCCCGTGCACCGTTTTCGGCGTCGGCATTCGATGCCTCGTTCCTCGCCCGGCTCGTTCCCCGTTACGCCCTGCTCTCCGCACCGTTCTGTCTCGTACTCGATTGCGCGGTATACTGGTTCACCAAGGCGATGCAGATCCTGACGGGTTGGCAATACCACGCGTTGCTCGTCCCACTCGACCGGAAGACACCCTTCGTTCCCGCGTTCATGTGGGTCTATGTCGGCTGTTTCCTGTTTTGGATCGTCACGTTTGCGATGACGGCTCACACCGGAAAAGCCCGTTGGTACCGCTTTTTCACGGCAAACGCACTCGGTCTTCTGATTTGCGGCGCGATCTTCGTTCTGCTTCCGACAAAGATCGACCGTCCCGAAATCACCGGAACCGGGCTCACCGCATGGCTGTGCCGTATCATTTACGCTTCGGATACCCCGGTGAATCTGTTTCCGTCCATCCACTGTTTCGGTTCGTGGATGAGCTTCATCGGTGTCCGCGGTCAAAAGCGCTTCCCGCTGTGGGTCCGTGTTTTCGTCCCGGTGTACACGCTTGCCGTTTGCGC
This sequence comes from Clostridia bacterium, assembly GCA_030526425.1. Lineage (GTDB taxonomy): Bacteria > Bacillota > Clostridia > Christensenellales > CAG-138 > CAG-1024. Next base: position 112,965 of record JAUNCT010000001.1, on the reverse strand, counting down.
ATCGACATTGTTGGTGAAACAGCACTTTTTCCTCGACGTCGTTGCCGGCATCGCACTGGCGGAACTGCTTTGGTTCCTCGTCGGACGGTTTCCGGAAACCACCCGTCCCGCGGAAAAGGCATTCGGTGCCGCAGACCGGTATTTGTTCGGATGACCGCAACAAACGACCCCCGTTTCTTTCGGAACGGGGGTCGTTTTCCGTTTGATTCGTTTTTGTTTATACGCTCTCTTTCTTGCCGCCGAAGCTTTGGAAGGCGATGACCGCCGCAACGAGCGCCGCACCGGCGAGATCGGTCAGCGCGCCGGGGATCAGCAACAGCAGACCGCCCGCAAGCAGCACGAGGCGGAGCGGCAGGGCGATCTTCCTGCGGAAGAAGCCGTTGAGCGCCGCCGCGATGCCGAAAATGCCGCACACCGCCGTTACGCACAGCAGGGCGATCTCGAACACCGAACCGACGTTCTCAAACAGCATCGCCGGGCTGAATGCGAACACATACGGCACGACAAACGCCGCGATGGCAAGCTTCGTTGCGTTCACCGCGGTCTTCATCGGCGGCGCTTTTGCGATCGCGCTGCCCGCATACGCCGCAAGCGCGACCGGCGGCGTGATATCCGCAACGATACCGAAATAGAACACGAAGAAGTATGCGGAGATCGCCGGGATGCCGATGCGCTGATCGATGAGGATCGGCGCACAGGTCGAAGCCATGATGCAGAAATTCGCCGTCGTGGGTACGCCCATACCGAGAATGATGCAGCACAACATCGTCAGCAGAAGCGCAACGATCGCACGGCCGCCCGAAATACGGACGATCGCCGTGATCAGTTTCGAAGCGAGCCCCGTCGAGGTGATGCATCCGGCAACGAGACCCGCCATCGCGCAGGCAACGGCAACGGTGATGGTGCCGACGCCGCCGGCTTCCAACGCATCGAGGATCTTCCGCGGCGTCAGGCGGTCTTCCTTATTCAGAAAACCGACCGCAATGGCGATGAAGATCGCGATGGTCGCCGAAAACTGCATCGTGAACATATTGGTCGAAACCATATACACGAGCGCCACGAGCGGCAAGAGCAAATAGCATTTCGGCAGCAGCTTTTTCAGCTTCGGGAGTTCTTCCCGCGGGATACCGCGGAGACCGAGCTTCTTCGCTTCGAGATGCACGGCGATATAGATACCCGTAAAATAGAGCACCGCCGGCAAGACCGCCTTCAACGCGACCTGCGCATACGGAATGCCCATGTACTCCGCCATCAGGAACGCGGCGGCGCCCATGATCGGCGGCATGATCTGCCCGCCGGTGGATGCGGCTGCTTCGACCGCGCCCGCGAATTCCGCCTTGTAACCCGTTTTCTTCATCATCGGGATGGTAATGGAACCCGTCGTAACGGTATTGCCGACCGAGGAACCGCTGACCATGCCGCAGAGTGCGGAGGAGAGGACCGCGACCTTCGCGGGACCGCCCGCGGAAGCACCCGCCGCGCAGTTTGCCAGATCGATGAAGAACGCCGAGATCCCGGTGCGTTCGAGGAACGCGCCGAACACGATGAACACCACGATGTACTTTGCGCACACGTTGATCGGCGTGCCCATGATGCCGCCCGTCGTAAAGTACAAATCGTAAATGACCTTTCCGAAGCGGACGTTCGCAAACGTATATGCCATCAACGCGCCGACAACGCAGAGGATCGGGATCCCAACGCAGCGTCTGCAAAGCTCCATCATCGAAACGATGCCCGTGATCGCAAGCGCGACCATCCACGGGTCCTTCGTGATCTTCGCGGACTTCATGATGATGAACTTCGCGTTCGCCGCGCAGTAGAAAAACGCCGCCGCACCCGCCACCATGATCAGGATATCGTACCACGGAAGGTTATTGACCTTCTCACAGCCCTTCTTCCGCGGGAAGTTCAGGTATCCGAGGATGAGGATCATCCCCAAAAACAAATTGAGCCTGACCTCGGGCATCGCATTGGAGAACAGCGTGACCCAAATGCAAAAACAGGAAAACAGGATACTCATCCAACGGACGACCGTTTTCGGCACGCCCGTCCAAATGCGCCGGTTCGATTCCCTGTCATATTTTTTCATGACCGCTTCCACATCGGCTGCGGTTCCCACTTCAGCCGCGTGTGTCAATTGCGGATCCTTCGGTTTATGTTCCATCGTGTGTCGTCTCCTTTCCCTGCGGACGCGAAGAAATAAAACAAGGGGAACAGGCGCATAGCGCCTGTTCCTCCGGATGTTTGCCGGAGTTCCCGGCGACAAGGCTCACTTACCGGGGACGGTAATGCCTTTTTCCGCAAAGTATTTGACCGCGCCCGGATGATACGGGACCGCGCCGTAAGATGCTGCGAATTCAAGGCTGAGCTCCGCGCCCTTGGCATGCGCCGCTGTGATGGAGTCGAGGTTCTCGAACACGCCGTAAAGGAAGTTGTATACATCCGCCTCGGAAACGTCGTCACGTGCGATAACGACCGCGCCGACCGCAACGGTGGTCACGTCCTCGGGCATGCCGTAGGTCTCCTTGGCGATGGTCGCCTTGCTGTAATAGGGAGAAGCTGCGATGAGCGCGTCCGCATGCTCCGCATCGATGGCAACCAGGTTGACCGGTTTCGTCGCCGCAAGGGAGGTGACCGCCGTGGTCGGTGCGCCGGAAACGATGAACGCCGCGTCGATCTTGCCGTCTTGCAGTGCTTCCGCGCTGTCGCCGAAGGACTGGTAGGTCGCATTGATGTCCTTATCGACATCGAGCCCGTAGGCGGTCAGCACATCGACCGCATTGAAGTACACGCCCGAGCCCGCCGCGCCGACGGAAACGTTTTTGCCCTTCAGATCCGCAACGGTCTTGATCTCCGGGTTCAGCGTGACGATCTGGACCTGCTCCATGTAAAGGTTCGCAACGGAGGAGAAGCAATCGACCTTCTCTTCGAACAACCGGGTACCTTCATAACCGTATGCACCGACGTCCGTCTGCACAAAACCGATCTGAGCGTCTTCCATTTCGAGCGCTTCGATGTTCGCTTTCGATCCGCCGGAGGTGATCGCCGTCACGGTGGTGGAAGTCGTCTCGCCGACCTTGCCCGCGAGAACACCGCCGAAGCCGTAATAGGTGCCCTGATCGCCGCCGGTCGTGAAGATGAGTGCGGAGCCGCCCTCCATCGGTGCCGCGAACGCGACCGCGGAAAGAGCCATCAGCAGCGCCAATGCCAGTGCCAAAGTGCTTTTTTTCATGTTTGGTTCCTCCTGTTCGGTAATATTGCAAGACTTTATGCAGTCGTCTTGCAAAAAGAATATCCCACGAGTCTTATGCCCGTCAATAGAAAACATCTATATTTCATATTCCGATTTTAAATAGGAACCATATCGTAAGGATTTATCGTATTATATCGTATATTATCTATAGTTTTCGAATATGAAAGTCCGCTTTGACAATTCATTTCGTATTTTACGTATCGTTCGTTTCATTTTCGTAATTGCATTAAAATAATTTCGATATTGCAGAATTGAGTGTTCCGGTACATCCCGTCGGCTCCGGTATAACAAAACACCCCGGACACATACGTCCGGGGTGTTTTGTTGATGTTCGACACGCCTTGCCCTTGGGAACACGCCGCGGCGGTTCTTATCGCAACAGGCTCGGCTCACTCGTTTTCGAATACGCACACATAACTGCCATCGGCAGCAGTCTCGAAAACAGCCTCCGTATCCTCATCGAGCGCATCCGTCATCGGATCCGGCGCCTCGTAAAACATGCAGGTCCCGCAGGAACTCGACACGGAACGCGGTACCGGAGCGAGCCGCCCTTCGACGCCGCGCGAAGCAAACGATTTCACCGTCATCAGCGCAGCAAGGTGCGTATGGAACGTCGCCAGGTAGCGCTTCATTTCTTCAGGGTGATCGTGTACTCGTCGCCGTCCTTGGTGCTCGAAACCCTGTAACCGCTCGTTTCCGCGAGACGGGTGATGTTCTCGAGCGCGCAGGGATCGTCCGCGAGGACGACGATCTCTTTCGGTTCACCGCTCTTGATCGCCTTCAGCGTCAGCGCGGCGGGCATGGGGCAAACGAGACCTCTTGCATCGATATTGGCCATGGATAATCTCCTTTCAGGTCAGGTCGGTTCAGTTCTTCTGCGCTTTGGGCAAGTTCACCAGAGAAATGATCAGGCAGACCGCAATGCAGGCGATCAGCGCGATGCGGCCGTTCAGACCGACGCCGCCGCCGTCCGCAACGAGCTTCGCGGTACCCGCGAGACCGAAGTTATGGGAGATCGCAGCACCCGCGATCATACCGAACACGGTGATGGCGGAGTCGCCGTTGCCCTCACCCGCGAGGATGAGCTGACGCAGCGGGCAACCACCTGCAAGCGCGGAAGCCCAGCCGACGACGAACATGCCGACGAAGTTCCAGATGTGATCGTTGTGCGCAACGGGCTGACCGGTGAAACCGAGCTTGAACTTACCGAGGAACAGGTTGCCGGCGAGCACGACGGCGAAGATCGCGAGGAAGCCCCACAGAAGCTTCAGGTCGCCGAAGAGGATCGTATCGCGGATACCGCCCGCCGTGCACAGACGCGCACGCTGCGCAAGCGCACCGCAAACGAGCGCGATGGCAAACGAGGCGATGATCGGGGCATGCATGGAACCGGGACCGGATTCACTGGAAGCAAACAACGCGGGAACGAGCACCGCAAGCAGCAGCAGCACAGCCATAAACGCGGGCAGGATATAACCTTCGACGCCGCCCATGGAATAGTTGCGCTTCAGCGCGAAGCCCTTCTTGATGAACACGACGCCGACACCGATACCGGCGGCAAAGCCCGCAAGACCGACCAGCGCGTTCAGGTCGCCGCCGCCAAGACGGATGATCATACGGAGCGGGCAGCCGAGGAACGCCAGCGCGCCGATCATAATGACGACGCCGAGCACGAAACGGGTCACGGGAGACGCGCCGGATTTCGCGCGGAATTCCTTGGTGATGAGGGACATGGCGAATGCGCCGAGCACGAGACCGGCGATTTCGGGACGGATGTACTGCACGACACCCGCGCTGTGGAACTTCATACCACCCGCGATATCACGCAGGAAGCAAGCGATACAGAAGCCCATGTTCGCGGGGTTGCCGAGTGCGGTCAACGCAACGGCTGCGATGCCGACCGCGATACCCGCGAGGACGACGGTCCAGTTGACTTTTTTCATTTTGATTTCCCCTTTGGTTGATTTCGTTATCCTCGTATGTGCATAACGATAAATATATTATAGGTGCACAAAAACTGTTTTGTGCACCCCGTTTTCCGATATGTCGTTTTATTTATCGGTTTTTGCGATATTTGCTTTCTTCATGTCGTTCACGGAACGCCGAACATAGGCGAGAAACCGTTCTTCCGCAGCGGTAAAGGGCGCATCTTTCGCCCACACAAGATACAGGTCCCGCACCGGCGGCTCCGCGCCGAGCGGAAATGCGATGAGGCGTCCGTCAGCGGTTTCCGCGCGTACGGCGAGATCCGACAGGATCGCCGCACCGAGCCCCTTTTCCACCGCCCGCTTGATCGCTTCCGGGTCGTCGGTGCGAAGTGCCGGCTCCAAATCGCCGAAACCGTTTTCCTTTAAGAAACGTTCCGCGGCGCGCTGCGTCCCGCTTTCGGTCTCCCGCGCAATGAGCGGTACGTTCTTCAAAACGGTCAGTCCGTTCACGCCGCGTTCTTTGAGCGTACGGAAATGCGGGGTCGCCGCCGTTACAAGCACCAGCGTATCGCGGCAAACGGCTTCGCCCGCAAGGCGTTCGTTGTCCGGCTCCGCGCCGGCAAAACCGATCCGCACGCTGCCCGACAGCAATCGGGAAAACACTCCGCCCGAGTCCTCCGCGCGGACTTCGAAGCGGACCCCGGGCTCGCGCTTCAGAAAATCGCCCATCAGCACCGGCAGAAAGCTGTGTGCGGGTACCGTGGAGCTGGCAAGCGCGATGAGTCCCGTTTCGCCGCGCTTGGCGATCCGCTCGATGTCCTCGCATCTTCGGACCACCGCGAGTGCCGCCGCATAGACCTCATGCCCCGTTGCGGTGAGCTCGGCTTTTTTCCGTCCGTTTCTCAGAACGAGCCGCGCGTCCACGATGCGCTCCAGTTCCCGGATATGCATGCTGACGGTACTCTGCGTGATATGCAGGCGGTCCGACGCCATACTGAAGCTGCCCGTCTCCGCAACGGCGATCAGACTTTCGAGTTGTCTCAAACCGATATCGAGCATCCGTTTCTCCTTCCGCGGGATCCGCTCCCGTATACTTTTTCGGCGAATCGTGTTATGCTTTCGTTATTCTCAAAGGGAGAGAACACCGATGCAAGAACCGATCCGTACCGTTTACCTCGACAATTCCGCAACGAGTTTTCCGAAAGCGCCCGGCGTGTCCGAAGCCATGAAGCTTTGCATCGACACCATCGGCGCCGGCGTCAACCGTTCCAGCTACCGCGCCGCACAGGAAGCGGGCATGACCGTGCTCGAGACGCGCCTGCTCCTCAAAGAGCTGTTCCGTTTTCCGCATAAAGTCACCCATGTCGTTCTGACGCCGGGTGCGACCTATTCGCTGAATTTCGCGATCTCGGGCTTTCTCAAGCCGGGCGACCGTGTGCTCACCGGTTGCCTCGAGCACAACGCCGTCATGCGGCCGCTGAACGCCGCACCCGGCGTTACGTTCGACCGGATCCCGGGGGACAGTGAAGGGTTTCTCTCACTTGATGCGGCGGAGAAGGCGATCCGCCCCGATACCAAGCTGTGCGTTCTGCAGCATGCCTCGAATGTTTCCGGCACATTGCAGCAGTTGGAGCCGTTTGCGGAGCTGATGCACCGCAAGGGCATCCCGCTCGTGGTCGACGCCGCACAGTCCGCAGGACACGTGGAGATCGACTTCGGTGCGTTGGGACTTGCCGCCTTGTGCGCACCGGGACACAAGGGTCTGCTCGGTCCCGCCGGGGTCGGAGTGTTGTTGCTCGACCCGGCGTTCGCAAAACAGCTCACGCCCGTGATCACCGGCGGAACGGGAAGCCTTTCCGAAAGCGAAGTGCAGCCCGATCTCATGCCCGACCGGTTCGAATCCGGCACGGTGAATCTCGCGGGGATCTTCGGGCTGAACGCCGCGCTCCGTTGGCTGCGATCCGAGGGGATCGCGAAGCTCCGCGCACACGAGATCCTGTTGGCGCGCCGTTTCATCAGCGGTCTGTCGTCGATTCCCGGCATCCGCCTCGCGGGTCCGACCGATCCGGAGCGTCGTGTCGGCGTCTATTCCGTCGATTTTCCGAACCGCGACAACGCGGAGGCCGCCGACCTTTTGGAGACCCGCTTCGGTATCATGACGCGTTGCGGACTTCATTGCGCGCCGAACGCGCACAAAACACTCGGCACCTGGCCGCAAGGCTCCGTCCGTTTCTCCACAGGTCCCTTCACCACGGAGGAAGAGATCGACGCCGCGCTCGAAGCCATTCGCATCGTTGCGGAATGTTGACCGATTTTTATCATCGTATCGCAAAAACCGATATTTGTACAGCCGATCACAGTCCCGTGGGTACCTTTCACGGGGCTTTTCGTTTCTCTTTTGTCTCCGCTTCCGGTATACAAATCTGCCTTTATCCCATGTCTTATTTCAAATATCTTATGTAAATACGTCTGCATGTTATTGACAATCTCCGGCGTCTTTGTTATATTTTCACTACCAAGGGGACGGAATCGTTCCCGGTAACGTTTCCAGAATCAATCTCAGGGGTGAAACCGCCCCTTTTCCCACATAATTTTCTCTCACCGGTCCCATTCCGGAATCCAACAGAAACGAAATCCGAATAATGACGATAAAAGACATCGCCCGCAAAGCAGGTGTCTCCGTGAGCACGGTCTCCCGTGCGCTGAACGGACACCCCGATGTCAGCGAGGCGCTCCGAAAAAAGATCCTCGAGATCGTACGCGCAGAGCACTATGTGCCCAACAGCAGCGCGCGCGACCTCGTCCTGCAGGAGTCCGACACGATCGGTCTCATCGTCCGCGGCATCGGCAATCCCTTCTTCACGGAGCTGATTCCCCTGATCGAGGAAGCGATCGTCCGTTCCGGCTACACGCCGTTCGTCGAGCAGATCGCCACCGGCGCAGATGAGATCCGCGCGGGTGCGGCCCTTGCAAGGAGCAAGAAGCTCCGCGGGCTGATCTTTCTCGGCGGCAGATTCGACTATACCGAGGAGGACGTTGCCGTGCTCAGCGTCCCATTCGTGTGCTGCAGCTATACCAACAGTTTCGGCACCCTGCCCGAAACCTCCTATTCTTCGGTTTCCATCGATGATGAAAAGACCGCCGCGCTCGCCGTGACCACGCTCACCGAACGCGGGCACAAACGCATCGCCGTTATCCTCGACACGATGGAGGACCATTCCATTTCGGAACTCCGCTACCGCGGCTACCTTTCCGCCCTGCGCGATGCGGGTATCGAACCGGACCCGGCGCTGGTCGTCGAAACGAACGCCTTCACCATGCCCGAAGCTTACCGCGGCATCCGCCGCCTCGCCGCTTCCGGAACGGAATTCACCGCGGTGTTCTCCATTTCGGATTCGATGGCGGTCGCCGCCATCCGCGCGCTCGTCGATGCGGGCAAGCGCGTCCCCGAGGATTGCTCGGTCATCGCGATCGACGGCATCCCCTTCACCGAATACACGGTCCCCGTTCTGACGACGCTCGTCCAGCCCACGCGGACCATGGCGGAACGCTCCGTTTCCACGCTCATCGGCGTTATCGAAGGGCGCGGCAAGCACCGCCATCTGTTGCTCGAAACCGGGCTGCGCACCGGCGGCAGCGTCCGCCCGCGTACCGTTTGAGCACGGAAAACCCACCTACGGAAATCATCCCCCCGCACAGGGGAGAAGATAATAAAGAAAGGAAGAGCACCCAAAATGAAAAAAGCAATCGCGCTCATTCTGTCCCTGGTCCTGTGCCTGTCCATGTTCGCAGGCGTCGCCTCTGCCGATAGCAAAGGCAAAGTTTACTGGCTGAACTTCAAGCCCGAATCCGATGCGGATCTCCAGGAGATCGCCGCCCAGTACACCCAGCTCACCGGTGTCCCCGTCAAGGTCGTCACCGCCGCTGCGGGCACCTATGAGTCCACCCTGACCTCCGAAATGGACAAGACCGATGCGCCCACCCTGTTCGTCGTCGGCAACGCAGCCGCCGTCAACACCTGGGGCGACTACTGCTACGACCTGACCGGTACCGCCATCGCGAACGAGCTGAACACCGACGCGTACAACCTGTACGATAAGGACGGCAAGCTCTGCTCCATCGGTTACTGCTACGAGTGCTTCGGCATCATCGTCAACAAGGCGCTCCTCGCCAAGGCCGGCTACTCCATCGACCAGATCACCAACTTCGAGAGCCTGAAGGCGATCGCGGAAGACATCCACGCCCGTGCGAACGAGCTCGGCTTCGACGCTTTCACCTCTTCCGGTATGGACAGCAGTTCCAGCTGGCGCTTCAGCGGTCACCTCGCCAACACCGACCTGTACTATGAGTCCGTTGCGGACGGTTGGCAGGCAGGTCCCTGCCCGGCGACCATCACCGGTGCTTACCTCGACAACTACAAGAACCTCTGGGATCTGTACATCAACAACTCCTCCGTCGATCCCGCGGCCCTCGCGACCGGCGGCTTCGATGCGGAAGGCGAATTCCTCGCCGAGAAGGCTGTGTTCTATCAGAACGGTTCCTGGACCTACTCCGCTTGCTCCGCGCTCGGTGACGAGAACATCGCGATGATCCCGTTCTACTGCGGCGTTGAAGGCGAAGAGATGGCGGGTCTGAACTGCGGCACCGAAAACTGCTGGGCAGTCAACTCCGAGGCTTCCGAAGAAGACATCCAGGCGACCCTCGACTTCATGTACTGGCTCGTCACGACCGAGGAAGTCAGCGCGAAGCTGAACAACACCCTCGGCGTCATGCCCTACAAGAACGCTGCGGTCTCCACCAACAAGTTCCTCGCCGATGCGAACGCTTACGCGAACGCGGGTCACTACACCATGACCTGGGCCTTCAACTTCACGCCCAACGTCGACACCTGGCGTGCAGCGCTCGTTGCCGCAATGAACATCTACGATGCGGATCAGACCGACGCCAACTGGGCGAACGTCCGCACCGCGTTCGTTGAGGGCTGGGCCGCGCAGTACGCTGCGGCGAACGGCTGAGCAACGATTCGACCGCTCAACGGCATTTGAATGTGGGCGGGACGGCGAAATGCCGCCCCGCCTTTCCCCGTATCTTACGGGGAACGCGTGTTGACGCGGAGGCATCCACGGGAAGGATGCCCCCGCGTGAGCCCGTGAGGGGCCAAAGGTACACAAACAAGGAAAGAAGGGGATTCTCATCGGACGCACAAACGCATCCCGGAAAGCACTGCGCGTCATCGCAGTCGTTCTCGGCATCTTCATGATCGTCACCGGCGCGCTCGCCGCCGCAGGTTGGCTCAGCAAACTGACGGACCTGTTCGCTTTCACATCGGTCACGCAGTCTGTCAAAAAACTCGAAAAACTCGACCCGTGGTTCAACACGGTCATCGCGCTGATCGGCATCGCGCTCGTGTGCGGCGTTGCCGACCGCACCATGCCGAAGGGTCGCGGTGACAAAGCCGCGATGGGCGGTTCGCTCATCAAGACCACGACACAGAAGAAATTCTGGCTGTTCCTGCTGCCGGTCGTCTGCGCGTTCAGCATCGGCTTCATCTGGCCGTTCGCAAAAGGTCTGTTCCTGTCGTTCTGCAAGTTCAAAACGACCTCGAAATTCGAATGGGTCGGCCTTTCCAACTACGCGAAAGCCTTCCAGGATCCGAGCTTCGTGCATGCGTTCTGGTACACCGCGCTGTTCACCGTCGTGAGCCTCGTGCTCATCAACGTCATTGCCTTCGCGGTCGCCTATGTGCTCACGCAGGGCATCAAGGGCTCGAACATCTTCCGTACGGTGTTCTTCATGCCGAACCTCATCGGCGGTATCGTTCTCGGTTACACCTGGTCGATGATCTTCGACGGTATCCTGTCCCGTTTCGGCACCTCGATCCTGTTGGAAACGAAATACGGCTTCTGGGGTCTGATCATCCTGATGTGCTGGCAGCAGATCGGTTACATGATGATCATTTACATCGCGGGTCTGCAAGCCGTTCCCGAGAGCCTGCATGAAGCAGCGAAGATCGACGGTGCGAGCAAGTGGCAGACCCTGTGGAACGTCACGATCCCGAACGTCATGCCCAGCATCACCATCTGCACCTTCCTGTCGCTGACGAACGGCTTCAAGCTGTTCGACCAGAACCTCGCGCTGACCGCCGGACAGCCCTTCCTTCAGAATGCGGACGGCACGGTCGTGAAGACCACCGAAATGCTGGCGCTCAACATCTACAACACCTTCTACGGACAGAATTCCGCGGCGCGCGGTACCGCGCAGGCCAAGGCGGTCCTGTTCTTCCTGCTGGTCGCGGTCATCAGCCTTGTCCAGCTTTCCGCGACCCGTAAAAAGGAGGTCCAGTCCTAATGAAATACTTTATCAAAAATATCGTATGGGACTCTGTTCTTAGTTTTTTCGTTAACTTAAAAAATCCTGAAAAACGCACCAAGGCGCTGCTCACGATCCTGCTGACGATCGTCTGCATCCTTTACGTGATGCCCGTCGTGATCGTTCTCATCAACTCCTTCAAGCTCAACACCTTCGTCAAGACGGACACCTTCGCCCTGCCGACGGGTGAAATGTACGCGGGCATGGGGAACTTCGAGACCGGCATGACCTTCGGCAACTACCCCTTCTGGAAGTCCGTTCTGTACAGCGTGACGATCACGGTGCTTTCCACCGCGGCGATCCTGCTGTTCACCTCGATGGCGGCGTGGTACATCTCCCGTGTGGACTCCCTGCTGTGCCGTGTGGTATACTACGGCTGCGTTTTCAGCATGGTCGTCCCGTTCCAGATGGTCATGTTCACGCTGTCGAAAACGGCGGACACGCTGCGCCTCAACACGCCTTGGACGATCCCCGTGATCTACGTGGGCTTCGGCGCGGGTCTTGCGGTGTTCATGTTCGTCGGTTTCGTCAAATCCATCCCTCTGGAGATCGAAGAGGCTGCGGCCATCGACGGTTGCGGTCCGGTGCGCACCTTCTTCTCGGTGGTGCTTCCGATGCTCAAGCCCACGATGATCTCCGTCGGTATCCTCGAGATCATGTGGGTCTGGAACGACTATCTGCTCCCGTACCTCTCGCTGGATATCACCAAATACCGTACGATCCCGATCCATATCCAGTACCTCAAGGGTTCCTACGGTACGGTGGACCTCGGCGCGATGATGGCACTCATCCTCATGAGCATCATCCCCGTGATCGTGTTCTACCTCACGTGCCAAAAGCACATCATCAAGGGCGTCGCAGCAGGCGCCGTGAAAGGATAATCACATTATGCAGAGAAGCGCAGGTATCCTCCTGCCCGTTTCGTCGCTGCCGTCGAAGTACGGCATCGGCACCTTCGGCAAGTCCGCTTACGACTTTGTCGATTTCCTCGAAGCCTCCGGCATGCGCTGGTGGCAGATGCTCCCGCTCGGACCGACGAGCTACGGTGATTCGCCGTACGCGAGTTTTTCCACCTTTGCGGGCAACCCCTACTTCATCGACCTCGAGATGCTCATCGCCGACGGTCTTCTGACCGAAGAAGAATGCGACCGCAACTGGGGTACGAATCCCTCCTATATCGATTACGGCAAGATCTACGAAAGCCGCTTCGACGTGTTGCGCATCGCATGCAACCGCCTCATGGAGCGCGCCCCCGAAAAGGTCGCGGCGTTCCGCGCGGAAAACAGCCGTTGGCTTCCAAACTACGCGCTGTACATGGCAGTCAAACGCCACTTCGGCATGAAGTCGTGGACGGAATGGCCGGATGAGGGCATCCGCCTCCACCGCGCCGATGCCATCGCCCGCTACAACGAACTCCTCAAAGAGGACATTGCCTTCTTCGAAGCGGTCCAGTACCTGTTCTTCGCGCAGTGGGACAATCTGCGTACATACGCGACGAAGCACGGCGTCGGCATCATCGGCGACCTGCCCATCTATGTCGCGATGGATTCCGCGGACGTCTGGTCCGAACCCGAATTCTTCCAGCTCGATGAAAACGGCCGCGCGACCGATGTCTCCGGCGTTCCGCCGGATGCGTTCACCGCGGACGGACAGCTGTGGGGCAACCCCCTGTACAACTGGGACAGAATGCGCGAAGACGGTTACGGCTGGTGGATCCGCCGTGTGGACGGCGCCGCAAAGCTGTTCGATGTCATCCGCATCGACCACTTCCGCGGTCTCGACAGCTACTGGGCGGTCCCCGCAGGGGAAACTACCGCGAAGAACGGACACTGGGTACAGGGTCCCGGCATCGATTTCGTCAGCCGCGCGCTGACCGGTTGGTTCCCGAACCTTTCCTTCATCGCGGAGGATCTCGGCTACCAGACGCCCTCCGTCAAGCAACTCCTCGCCGATTCCAAAATGCCCGGCATGAAGGTCCTCGAATTCGCATTCGATTCCCGCGAACCCGGCGATTACCTGCCGCATAACTACGACCGCAACTGCGTTTGCTACACCGGCACGCACGACAACGTGCCCGTCGGCGGCTGGTTCGAGGAGGCCGATCCCGCGGATATCGAAATGGCGGAGAAGTACCTCGGTCTCAGCAAGAAGGAAGGCTACATCCGCGGCATGATCCGCGGCGGCATGACCTCTGTTGCGGACCTGTTCGTCATGCAGATGCAGGACGCGCTGAACCTCGGCGCCGAGTCGCGCATCAACACGCCCGGCACTTCGAGCGCGAACTGGCAGTGGCGTATGGACGCAAAAGCGCTCACCGCAAAGCTCGCCAAGGAACTGCGCCTCATGGTGTGGCGCACGAGCCGCCTGCCCGAAGGCGCGGAAAAAGAATTCGACCTGCCCGTTGCCGAAAAGCCCAAGAAGGCTCCCGCAAAGCGCAAAGCGTCGAAGTAAACCAAAAGTAACAAAAGAGCACCGCTTTCCGAGGAAAGCGGTGCTCTTTTTCCGTTTCTGCGAAACCGCAATTCAACCGACCGGCGTACCGCAATATTCGCAGCAGCCCGTCGCGTCGGGCATGGTCGTCGCGCCGCAGGCGGGGCAAACGACCGCGGTCTTCGGTGCGGCAGCCGCCGCACGCTCTTCGCAGGCGCTTTCGTATTCCTTGTCGAACAGCACCTTCAGCTCCTCGCCGAGCGCAAGGTTCTCCTGGTAAGCGCGGTTCATCTTGATCACGATCGGGTTCGGTGCGGAACCGATCGTCTTGAACGAAACGTCCTTGCCGTTCAGCTGCACTTTCACCTGGCTGAAATATTTGTGATTGAACGTGAACAGCACATCGAAATCGTAGCTGTAGACATAGTGCGGCGGGTCGTAGCTCACAGGCTTGCCGTCCTTGTCCTTGGTCTTCTCCTCGGTATGGCTCTCATCAACGGTCAGCATGCAGCCCGTCACCTGGTCGAAGCCGATCACGTCCGGATTTGCCTTGGCAAGATCCGAAGAATCGGAGATCATCAGCTTCTTCGCATTCTCGTCGATGTAGATCTTGCGGTACCCGGTACCGAAAGTACGCGTGGTGTGAAACGCCGCGACGTCCTTTTTGTTTTCTTCGCGGTAGGCGAGCTGTTCTTTGATCTCCTCGACGGTCGAGTTCTTTTTATCGCTGAAAAACGGAGAAAGCTTACGCTGGCACTCCTTGCAGAGGTTTCCGTCTTCAAGCTTGCGAATACCGAGCATCCCGCCGATCATGCCGATCTTCTCACCGCAGATACTGCAGTATTTCCTGTCAAAAAGACCCATGGGCCGTTCCTCCTTTGTGTGTCCGTTTCGGGTTTGATGATGTTTTGATGATATCATACTTTTTCCCCTTTGCAAACGTTCACTTTATGAATGTTACCCATAAGACAAAAGGAAAAGCCCCGTGCCGCGCAGAACGCGGTACGGGGCCTTTTTCGCCGGGAACCGGCGGTTCTTATTTGGCGTTGTTTGCGGCGTTGGTGCCCGCGATGCCGCCGAACACGACATCCACGGTCATCGGGTTCGCACCCTTGGTGCCGACGAAAGCGCACTCACCCGCGGCATACAGACCGGGGATCGCATTGCCGTTGGCATCGGTGACTTCGGTGTCGACGTTGGTGACGATGCCGCCGAAGGTGCCCTGCACATGCGCACGCCACTTGCAGGCATAGTAGGGAGCTTCATCGAAGGTCAGGTTCAGCATGCCGCGGCCGAACTCTTCGTCCTTGCCGTTTGCGACGTAGCCCTTGTAGGTTTCGACGGTCTCCGCGAGACCCGCGGCGTCGACGCCGATCTTCGCCGCCAGCTCTTCGATCGTATCCGCTTTTTCGAACAGACCGAGGCTCGCGTACTCGCGGACCTCCTCGATGCTCTCCATCATGGACCGGTCGAAGATCGCCCATGCATCGCCGCCCTGTTCCACGACCTTCATGCCGACGCCGTAGCCGCCCTGATCGTTGACGAAACGCTTGCCGTCCTTGTTGACGACGATCGCGCCCATGTTGGCCAGTACGCCCATGTAATAGACGCGGGGACCCTTCACACCGTAGGTGAAGTTGACGCGGACGGTCTCATACGCATCCATATTGCCGAGCTGCGCACCGACGGCGACCGCCATCTTGTGACCGTCGCCCTTTGCGCCGATCGAGCAGGAATTGGTGTAACCCTTGAGCGCGGGAACATATTCCGCGACCATGTCGTTGTCTGCGCCGAAGCCGCCCGTTGCCAGAACGAAGGACTTCGCGGTGATGGTGTATTCACCCGCATCGTTCTTGACCTTGACACCGGAAACCGCGCCGTCGTTCATCACGAGCTCGGTCGCCGCGTTGCCGGTGCGGACATCCACGCCGAGCTTTTTGACTTCCTGCTTGAGCGCGCCGATGATAGTGACGCCCATCTTGCCCGCTTCGCGGTTGCTGGTGACGAACGCGCCCGCACCGGTCACGGTCAGCGGAGCGCCGATGGAGTACAGCCAGTTGACCGCCTTGCCGTTCTCATCGGCGAGGATACGGAACGCAGCGGGATCACCCGCCGGGTTCGCCTTGCAATAGCTCTCATACTGCGCCTCACTGGTGAGCGGGTTGCCGAGCGCCGCATGCACACGGTCTTCGGTCGCGCCGAAGGCTTCGATGGAAAAAGTGGAGGTACCGCCGAGAATATCGAGCTTCTCGAGCAGGATGACCTTGCTGCCCGCTTCCGCGGCGCGGATCGCAGCGGTCATGCCCGCGGCACCCGAACCGACGACAACGACATCGGTCGCGCAATCCTCAGCGACCTGCGTGGTCGGGATCGCCGCCTGCAGTTTGGAAAGATCGCCGCCTGCCTTTTCCACGCAGGAACGGACGGCGTCGAGCATCGCCACCGAAGAGATGGTCGCACCGGAAACGATATCGACGTTCACCGTCTGGTGTTCCACGATCTGCGCGGGATAAAGCTCCATCGGGATGTTGCCGACATGGTAGGTCTCACGCTCGAAATCGACGGTCACATCGGTGATCGCGTTTTCCGAGAACGTCATGGAGACGATCACGGGGCCGTTACGGCCTTCCGCGACGGAAGTGTAGGTTCCGGGGGTGTAGGTTGCGGCATCCGCAAACGCTGCGCCCGCGGGCATTGCCATGGACAGTGCCATGACCGTACAAAGAAACTTTTTGAGCAAGCCGGACATTGGGGTTCTTCTCCTCCTGATGATTTGTTCTTCGGCGCGGAAACCGTTGATTTCCGTAGCGCCTTCCGATATATTGTTATCGTAAACCATGGGGCAACCCCAAAGTCAACCATACTTTTTGCGGAAATCCGAAAAGAAGGGAAGGGCACGATGCGAAACTCCGAACAAGGCGATACCATCGCGCGGCTGTCGCGCCGTCTCGGCATCACGAACGACACCATCCGTCACTACCGCGAAACCGGTCTGTTGCACCCCTCCGCCGGGGAGAACGGCTATTACCGGTACGATACGCACGACATGCTCCGCATCCTCATCACGCGGGAGATGCGCAGTATGGATATCTCGTTGAAGGAAGCCGCCGATTTTTCCGAGCACCGGAACGTTTCGGATTTCACGGCGTTTCTCGCCGCGCGGGAAGCATCGCTTTCCGAACAGATGGAAAAACTCACGCTGGCACTCGAACGCATCCGCGAAACGAGGGTCTACGCCGAATGCGCCCTGACGCTCCCCGGGAAGGTCGAGGCTTTCACCGGTCCCGGTACCGTTGCCGTCTGTGCGATCGGTCCCGGGCTTCCGCACGACCGCGGCCGCGTCCTCGGTCCGTGGGCGGACAAGCTGCCGTTCACCTATGTATCCGCAACGATCCCATTGGAGGAACTCGACCGCGGAGCCCCCGGAAGGGCTTTTTCCGTCACCGCGGGAATCGGCGCCCTCGAAAAATACACCGGCGCTTTCCGCCTCCCCGTACCGGAATACGCATACCGACAGCCCGGGGGAAGCTTCATCCGCACCTGCATCACCACGCGTGATATCCTTGCCGTGACATATGAGGATTTGCGCATCCTGTACGAATACCGCGACGCGCACGGGCTGCGGTTTGCCGGCTGTTCGGGCGGGCGCGTGCTTTTCCTCGAAAACACC
This sequence comes from Clostridia bacterium, assembly GCA_030526425.1. Lineage (GTDB taxonomy): Bacteria > Bacillota > Clostridia > Christensenellales > CAG-138 > CAG-1024. Next base: position 95,315 of record JAUNCT010000001.1, on the reverse strand, counting down.
GCCGAAGGTCCGCTGTACCACTTGCTCGTCTGGGTCCCCGTCAGACCCGCGGCGACATGATGCGGAATCCTCATCATCCGCATTGGACAAGCGCTCGGATGTCGGCTATAATAGGTTACCGAAAAAAACAGAAAAGAGGAGCATAAGGTATGAAAAAGTTTCTGAATGAGTTCAAAGCCTTCGCTATGAAGGGCAACGTCGTCGATATGGCCATCGGCGTCGTCATCGGCGCCGCGTTCAAGGCGATCGTCGACTCGCTCGTCGGCGATGTCATCTCGCCTCTGGTCGGTCTGCTGTTCAAAAACAACTTTGCGGACCTGATGTTCAAGGTCGGCGAGGTCGAGATCAAGTACGGTTCTTTCATCACCGCGATCGTCAACTTCCTGATTGTTGCCTTCGTGCTGTTCACGGTCATCAAGTCGATCAACGCCGCAAAGAAGATCACCGAAAAGAAGCCTGAACCCGAAGCGCCCAAGGCGCCGACCACGAAGGTCTGTCCCTTCTGCAAGAGCGAGATCGCGATCGACGCGACCCGTTGCCCGCACTGCACCAGCGAACTGAAATAAGCGGTTCCCGTCACCCGTCGCCCTGCCCCCGGCAGGGCGTTTTTGTTTTCCCGGGCATTCGAGAACACCGCACAACAGCAAGCGGAACTGTGGTATAATGAAGTATTCAAAATCCATCCGAAAGAAGACGACCTATGGTAGACAAACACGTTCGCCCGGAGTCCGATGCCGAAAACGGTGTCCGGCCTCTGACGACCGATATCGAGGCTTTCCGCCCCGAAGATTTCGAAGAGGAGCTCAAGCAGCGCAAAAAGCACAAGCGACTCATCTTTTTGATCGTGCTGCTCATCGTGCTCATCCTGCTTGCGGGTGCGGGCACGGCAGGCTACGCCTATTACACCAAGCTCAAAACGCAGACCTCTTCGCTGTTCAATCCGACGCCCGTCCCCACCGCGGCACCGACCCGCGCACCGGAACCCGCCCCCGGCAAGGCCGGGACCGCAACGGTCACGCCGGAACCCACGCCGACCCCGGATCCCTTCGCGGCATACGTCCAAACGCCGCCCGTATTGGAGCAAAACATTCTGAACATCCTGCTCATCGGCGTGGACTATTCCGCCGAGCGCGAGACCTGGAAGGGAAAGGACGGCGTTTCCGCAGCGCACGCGGACGTCATGATCGTACTTGCGGTCAATTTCGACAACAACACCGCAAGCCTCATCTCCCTCCCTCGGGATACCTACACGACCATCCCCGGTGTAAGCGGCATCTACAAGCTGAACGCAGCGCTCAACTGCGGCGGCGGTATCTATGCGGCAAACGACGCGGGCTTCAAAAAATGCTGTGAGGCCGCGAGCTTTTGGCTCGGCGGCATCCCCGTCGACTATTACTACGCCGTCACGATGCCCGCGGTCAAGGGGCTTGTGGACGCCATCGGCGGCGTGGATTACCGCCTCGAGATCGATTTCACACTCAATGGTCGCCACTACAGCAAGGGCAAAAAGCACATGAACGGTCAGGCGGTGCTCGACTATCTCCGCGTGAGAAAGTCCGGCTCCGGTCTCGAGCCCGGTCAAACGGGCGACCCGAACCGCGTCAACCGCCAGAAAAAAATGCTTGTGGCGATCTTCGACCAGCTGAAAAAGAAGGGGAACATCCTGAAGATCGCGGATATCCTCGCCGCATTCGACGGACAGCTGTTCACCAACTGCAGTTTTGAACAAACGGCGTCGCTCGCGCTGTACGGCTCTTCCATGCCGTCCTCCAACATCAGCATGCATTCGATGGAAGGCGACATGCACTCCATGTACCGCTGGAACTTCAACTTCGTCAAGCAGTCGAAGCGCGTGCAACTCATCAAAAAGATCTACGGCGTGACCGTCCCCGAATACCCGGCGCTCAGCTACGCCGGCGCGCAGATCACGCAACAGACGCGCATCGCGAACCAGTACATCAACACCTGCGGTCCGCTCACCGAGCTGATGCTCGAGAAGAGAGCGGCATCCGATGCGGCAACACGCGACGAGGACCGTTTCACCGACACGCAGATGAACCACTTCACCTCGTACATGGACAAGCTCGAAAAGCTGAAGGACCTGCGCAGCACTTCTTCGACGGGCAAGCTGAAAAACGCCTGCGCCGCCTTCAAAAACGCGGCGCTCAAGTGCCGCTCGGTTTTCGGCTATACCGGAGAACTCGTTTGGACGGTGCCGACGCTTGCCGACATGAACGAGATCTACGTCGACTTCCGCTGAGGGACTCCCGGATGAACTACAACGAACTTTTGACCGCGATCCGCGCGGCTTCTCCCCGGATCATCGGGCTCGACGGACGCTGCTGTTCGGGCAAAACCACGCTCGCAACGCGCCTCGCCGCCGATCTCGGTGCCGCGGTGTTCCACCTCGACGATTACTTTCTGCGCCCCGAACAGCGTTCCCCCGAACGCCGGGCGATCCCCGGGGAAAATGTCGACCACGAACGTTTCGAAACGGAAGTCCTATTGCCGTTGCAAGCCGGCACGGCACCCGTGACCCAACGGTTCGATTGCAAAACGCTGCGGCTTCTGCCGCCCGTTCTTCACGAGCTTCGCTATCCCGCGATCTGTGAGGGCAGCTACGCGCTGAACAAGGCGCTGCGACCGTATTACGACCTGACGATCCTCACGACCTGTTCTCCCGAAACGCAGATGCAGCGCCTCGCCCTGCGCGAGCCCGCCGAAAAGCTCGAGGCTTTCCGGACGATGTGGATCCCGTTGGAGGAGCGCTGGTTCGGAACGCTGAGCGAAGGCGATGCGGACATCCTGCTCGCGACCGATACATTCGCTATCCCCGAAATCTGAAAAAGACCGGACAAATCGTCCGGTCTTTTTGCTTGCCGATCACAGCCCGAAATCCCGCAAGAACGCAACACTGTCCGCATTCAGCTGAGCCAACGGTACACGCGGATCCTTCGCCCCGATTCCGCCGTCCAAAAGTTTTGCGAACACGGGAGAGGCGAGGGAAAGGTCGCAAAGCCCCATATGCCCCGTGCCTGCATAATGCAGGTTCCGGTACCCCGCTTCGCCGCCGGCAAGAAACTTAACGTTGTTCCGGTACTGTTTCCATTCCCGCAAATGCTCCCAACTCGCATCGGAGTATACATGTAGTACGGGGATCCCGTAGTCGCTGTCGTCGAAGACGTACGCACCGCCGGAAACACCCTTGATATCGTACATGAACGGCGCTTCGAGCGCGATGACCGCAACAACGTCCTTCCGTACGCGCGCCATTCCCAGCGCCGCCGAACCGCCCGCAGAATGACCGATCGTGATAAAACGCGTGGGATCCGCGCTCCGGAACTCCGCATTTTCGGCAGCCCTTCCGGAAAAATCATCCATCACGGCGTTCAGGTCTTCCATCCGCAGTTTCATCCATTCCGAAAACAGCTTCGCCGCCTCTTCCGGTTTCTTCTGCGGGTCCATCGTGCCCATCGATTTCAGGTAGGTCCCCGCAACGAACTGTTTCTTTCCGTCCGAATGCCCCACGGAAAAAGCGTGCCCGGGGTGACCAACAGCCAATACCGTATAACCGTGCGATGCAAGCTCCCGGTACAGGCTGAGATTGTTGTCGACCGACCCGCAGGAGCCATGGGAAGCAACGACGACCGGGTGCTTCTCGTCCGCGACTCCGAAGTTCTCCGGATACCATGCGCGTACCTGCACCTCGCGCTTCGCTCCATCGTTCCGGAACGGATCCTCCCGGTCCTCGGTGACCCAATAATCCCGCGAGGCGACGGCGTACCTTCCCGTCAACGCCAAGGGTTCGGTCTTGGGAAACAGCGCGTTCTTCAACACGACCGCGACCACCGCAACGACCACGAGCGCGGTCAAAATCCCTTTGAATCTCTTGTTTCTCTTTCTCATCTGTTCACCGCCCCGTGTCGTTGCCCGGCGATCCACACAAAACACCTTGCCAATGCGCCCGCCAAAGCAACAACGCTCCGGCGTCCGCCCCCTGCTCCGCCCATTTTAACAACTTAACGTTCGTTCGTCAACTGATCGGACAAGTACCGGAAACAAAAAAAGCCCTTCCCGTATCCAACGGAAAAGGCTTTGTTCGTTGCGTTCATTTGTCAAACGAAACGAGGATCCATGTGAACGCCGCTGCATCTCCTTCCGCGCACCATGCCAGGCGGTATCCGTCTCCGGGATCGTACTCCGCCGCGCGGATGCATGTCCCGCCGGGCGTTGCGACCCGGGAGGATGCTCCGTTCGGAAATACCGAGAATGCGCCGAGCGACTGCTGCAGCCCCGCTCCCGTCAATTTCAGATAGCTCTCTTTCAGCGTCCACAAGCGGAAGAACGCCGTCTGCTTGTCCTCCTGAGCGGAAAGGAACGCCTGCTCCTCCGCGGTGAAAAAGCGATCCGCGATGCGAAGATCCGCCTTGCGGATCCGTTCCGCATCGCAACCGACGGGGAAGGGGGCGGCAACGCACAGCGCCCGCTCGCCCGAATGCGACAGACTGAAAAACGGTCCGCCATCGATGTACGGCTTTCCGTGTCCTCCGGTGCGGACCGTTGCCGTTTCATACCGTACGCCGAGATCCGTCAGGGCGCGTTTCAGCAGCAGACCCGCCGCTAGGGAAAGGACCCGTCCCTCCGCATGCGCATGGCTTTCCGCCTTTTTTCTGCGTGTTTCGGAAACCAAGCCGAGATACCGCGCATACAGCTCCGCGTCCTTCAGCGGCGCGGCATCCGCATAATATACCCGAATCGTATTCATCGTTCCCGTACGCAGCGCAGATCCTTCCGGATGCGCGGGGTGCATCCGTCCGCGCTGTTGTTCAGTTGACGCGGACAACACGGATGCTCACAGGTGCAAAACGATGTTTTTTCTTCCATGGTTCTCCTTTCCACCGCCGGCGGCAGAGGATTTCCGTCATCTGCGGAACAGCATCCAAATCGCCGTCTCGCCGTTCACGTTGCCGCGTACGACCATCCCTACTTCGGTCTCACCCTTTGCGAACTCGATCGTTTCACCCTCGAAGCACGCCTTTTTGTACATGATTTCGATGGAGCGGAACGCATTCCGTTCCCACTCGGCAACGGAGAACATCCCCTCCACGGCGGTGATGTACTTGACGTTGTTCATATGCCCGCCAAGATCGATGTCGGTGCTGCGCACGATATAGTTGCCGAGAAATTCCGTCGGTTCGTCGTTGAAGCGGTAGAACCGTTCGCTGAAATTGCTTTCCGCGATCGGGACCAGTCCTTCGGGATAAACGTTTTTCCCCCATTCGAGCTTTCCGAGCTCCATATTGTACAATCCCCACTGCGTCTTGCCGATGGAGAGGATCTCATCGCCCGAACGGATCGTATAATCGCGGTCGAACGCCAAATGCGTCGGCGGTTCGGTCCAGGTTTCGAGCGTGAAGGATTCGCCCATGCGCGGCTTTCTGAAAATGTCGATGCGCGTGCGGATCGCGATCCAAAACAGATGCTGCTTTTCCAGCACGTTGAAGCCGATACCGAGCGCATCCGCGTGCCAGGTCGCGCTGTTCATGTACTGCGCCGCGATGCCGTCAAAACCCATGCATCCGGAATAATCACAACCCGATGAGGGAACTTCGCAATTTTTGATGTACTTCGATTCCATAATTATACCTTGCGGCCCCGTGCCGCGTTGCCTCCGTATGATACTGATTTTGATATTATACAACTTCGCGGCGAAACCGAAAAGAAACGAAAAACGGGGCGGTGCCGAAGCACCGCCCCGCAAGGGACAACGGGTTCTCAGAAACCGAAGACGATCGGCGTCGCGCCGGTCATCGCATCGGCTGCAAGCAGCCCGATCTTCACGGTCTCGATGTGGAGGGTTTCGAAAACTTTCTCGCCGTCCTTCGCGGTCGTGAAGGAGACCACGAGTTCGGTATCGACCGGACCGGTGAAGGAGAAATCGAACGTTTCGCCGTCCGCCATACCTTCACCCGCGAGATTCAGACCTTTCTCTTCGCCTGCGGGGGTGACGTACAGCTCGGTGACGGTCTCGCCGGTTTTATTCACAAAAGTGTAATTGCCGGTTTCCTGCGGAACGGAGAAAGCGATGGGCGTTGCGCCGGTCATCGCATCGACCGCGAGCAGAGCAACGGGAGCCTCTTCGATGTGCAGGGTCTCGAACGCCGCGCTGCGGCCGCCCTCGGTCACAAACTCCAGCGCGAGGGTCGCATCCTTTTCCGCTTCAAACGTCAGCACGGTCTTTTTGCCGTTGCGCAGACCTTCCGCAGCAAGGTTCTCGCCCTTGTCGGCGCCCACAACGTGCAGGTAGAGCTCGGTGACCTTTTCACCGGTCACATTGTAAACGGTATAGGTACCGACACCGGTCTCGGCCAGCGCGGCGGTCATCATCACAACAGTCAGCATGAGCGCGATAACGCACAGTGCCATCGGGTTTCTTTTCATTGCAGATTCCTCCGTCAATATTTTGATATCCCGAACAGTATAATCGAATTTTGTTTTCAATATCCTTACACTTGTTTATAATATCCTTATTCTCAAGTCCACCGGAGGAACCCGATGATCCCGTCTTCCGCCCCCATTGTCGAAAAACACGCCGTGCGTTTTTGCAGTGAATGCAAGCGCTTTTTGTCCTTTTGTCCGCAAATCGCGGAATACGGCAAGGTCGTCACGGAAACCTCCGATCCGCACGGGGAGCGTTTCTCGTTCTACCACCGTCTGAATTACATCACCGAAGGGGAAGCCTTTTATCCGGGGGATACCGAAAACATTGCGGTCGGTCCCGGCTGCCTGATGTACCTGCCGCCGAACATTACCCCGCTGATTCCCGAGGGATCGCATGTCGAAATGTATTTCGTCAATTTTACGCTCGGCGCTCCGGACAAATCCGACGAATTCCGCGAAACCATGGAGCGTCTGTTCCGCTACCATCATGTTCACGACAAGGACGGCGAGTTGCGCAAGATACTCGAAGCGATCCGCAGGATCGGGGCGGAAAACAAATTCGGCGCCGGGCTCGAGATCCAAAACCTGTTCGAAAACCTGTTTTTTCATATCGTACGGCTGAGCGACCGCTACCACGCGCCGCAGCACGGTTCCGCCGCTCCCGGAGCGGATGTCAACCTCAACCGTGCAATGCAGTACATCAACGAGAACCTGCGGCGGAATTTCACCGTTTCCGAAATGGCGCAAAGCCTGAATATCAGCGAGAACTACCTGTATAAGCTCATGGTCAGACACACGGGGAAATCCCCGTCTGTTTTCTTGGCGGATCTCCGCCTCGAGCTTGCGAAAAACGCCCTGCAGAACCCGATCATCCCCATCAAAACCATCGGCAGCCGTTTGGGCTACCACAACAGCGCCCACTTTTCGACCGTGTTCAAAAAGAAATACGGCGTTTCACCGCTTGCCTACCGCAGAGCGCTGACCAAGGAGCGCGCCGCGGAAATGAGAGCGAACACAAGCGGAACGGAAAACGTCGAAACAAAATAAGGCGGGGCGGCACCGAAGCGCCGCCCCGCAAAGAGAGGGGAAAAGAATAAAGGAAGAAACCGGTCAACGGTCGGTTCGGTCGGGATTCAGTTGGTCACATACAGCTGCCTGTAAGGGTTGCTGCTGTCGGGCGTGACCACGGTAAAAGGTCCTTTCATCAAGGTCTCGGCATCACCGCCGAACAGGCGGACATACTCTTCGACATAGGGACGGATCTCTTCGAGATCTTCCGGCGTTGCGGATGCGACATGCACCTTGTCGGGGAAGTCGACCGTCGAGCAATCCGAACGGAGAAAGACCTTCCCGCCGTGCATTCCCGTGCAGGGGAAATAATGCACGATGCGCTTTCCGTCGTTGTGGAGACCGAGCACCACGATGACTCCGCCCGCAAGATACTCGCCGAGAAAGCTGCCTGTCCGTCCGCCGATGACCATGACGGGGAACTTATCGCCATACGCTTTCATATGCACGCCGGCGCGGTATCCCGCGTTGCCTTTGACATACAGGGAGCCCCCGCGCATGGCGTATCCGGCGGCGTCTCCGACGTTGCCGTGAATGATGATGGTGCCGTCGTTCATCGTATCGCCGACGGCGTCCTGCGCGTTGCCCATGACCTCAAGGCGCGTCCCGTCGAGGTATGCGCCGAGCGCGTTGCCCGGCGTACCGCTGATGGTGATCTTACCGCCCTTGCGTCCGGCGGCGATAAAACGCTGCCCGCGGCAGTCGACGATGTCGCAGTCTTCTTTGGTGTCGCGAAGCCATTGGTTCAGCTCCCGGTAATTGAGCTTTCCTGCATTGATCTTCATGCCGGCACCTCCTTACTCGCCTGCGTGGGAGATCCCGAGGATCTCCAGTTCCTTTTCGTTCAACCCGACACCGCGCAGCATCAGGCGGTTACCGCGCAGCGCTTCGATCGAGTTGATGCCCATGCCGCCCATCATTTCCATGATCTCGTGCTTCCACACGGTCACCAGGTTGACGAGCCGGCGCGCGCCGACTTCGGGGTCCAGTCTTTTGGTGAGTTCCGGCCGCTGGGTCGCGATGCCCCAGTTGCACAGACCGACCTGGCACCTGCGGCAGAGGTGGCAGCCCATGGCGATCATCGCCGCCGTTGCGATATAGCAGGCGTCCGCACCCAGGGCGATAGCCTTGACCACATCCGAAGAGTTGCGGATACTGCCGCCGACGATGAGCGACACTTGGTTGCGGATGCCCTCATCCCTGAGACGGGTATCGACCGCCGCCAGCGCAAGCTCGATCGGGATGCCGACATTGTCGCGGATGCGTGTCGGCGCCGCTCCCGTACCGCCGCGGTAACCGTCGATGGCGATGATATCCGCGCCGGATCTCGCGATGCCGCTGGCGATCGCGGCGATGTTGTGCACCGCTGCGACCTTGACGATCACGGGCTTTTTGTATTGCGTTGCCTCCTTCAGCGAATAGACAAGCTGACGAAGGTCTTCGATGGAATAGATATCGTGGTGCGGGGCGGGGGAGATAGCATCCGTCCCCTCGGGGACCATGCGCGTGCGGCTCACGTCGCCGACGATCTTCGCGCCCGCAAGATGACCGCCGATGCCGGGCTTTGCGCCCTGACCGATCTTGATCTCCACCGCGGCTGCGGCGTTCAGATAATCGGAATGCACGCCGAAACGACCGGAAGCCACCTGCACGACGGTGTTCTCTCCGTAGACATAGAAGTCTTCATGCAGGCCGCCTTCACCGGTGTTGTAGTAGATGCCGAGCTCCTCCGCCGCCATCGCAAGCGACTTGCAGGCATTGTAGCTGATCGAGCCGTAGCTCATACCCGAAAACATGATCGGCACCGACAGTTCGAGCTGCGGGTCCATCCGCGTGTCGAAATGCCCGTCCTCGCGGCGGCGCAGTTGCGCCGGCTTCTTGCCGAGAAAGACGCGCGTCTCCATCGGCTCGCGCAGGGGGTCGATCGACGGGTTCGTGACCTGGGACGCGTTGATGAGAAGCTTGTCCCAGTAGACGGGAAGGGGTTTCGGGCTGCCCATGGAGGAAAGCAGGACGCCGCCGCTGCTCGCCTGTTTTTGGATCTCTCGGACGGTGTCGTTTTCCCAGTTGGCGTTTTCCGTGATGCGGCACGGGTTCTTGACGATCTTCAGCGCATGGGTCGGGCACACCGCAACGCAGCGCATGCAGTTCACACACTTCGCATCGTCCGCGAGCATGATATGTCCTTCTTCATCGAAGGTGTGCACCTCATTGGCGCACTGGCGTTCGCAGACGCGGCAACGGGTGCAGCGCGCGTCGTTGCGCTGTACCTCGAAATCGGGCTCGATATAGAATTTCGGGTCCATCAGAACGCCCCCTCTCTCACGTTGACGATCACGGGCTCGCCGCCCGCCGGCGCGAAAATATTCTCCGCATTGGGTTCCATCACGCGGATCGCCGCCTCTTCGCTGGCGACGAAGACCTTGTCGTCCTTCTCACCGACGACCATCGAACGCAGCTTCAACCTGTCGTTCAATGCCATCAAGCCGCCCTCGAATCCGAGCACGATGGAAAAAGGTCCGGTGACGAGGAGGCTCGGGAAGACCTGACGGAGGTACATGTACTGCTCCTTGTCGAGCGGCGGTTTCTTTGCGATGGTGCTCCAGAACGGTGCCGCCATGACCGCCGCCGCCTCCCGCAGGGTCAAGCCCTGACGGCGGCACAGATAATCCGCGATGTAGGTGATGACCTCGGTATCCGTCTGCAGCGTGCACTTGTACCCGAACATCTCGATAAAGCGGCGGTTCGCATCATACGAGGAGATCTCGCCGTTGTGCACGACCGTCCAGTCGAGCAAAGCGAAGGGGTGCGCGCCGCCCCACCAGCCGGGGGTGTTCGTGGGATAACGTCCGTGCGCCGTCCAGCAATACCCTTCGTATTCCTCGAGACGGTAGAACCTGCCGACATCTTCGGGGTAACCGACGGCTTTGAACACGCCCATGTTCTTTCCGCTGGAAAAAACGTAGGCGCCGTCGATCTTCAGGTTCACCGCCGTGACTGCGCGCACGACGTATTCGCGCTCATCGACCTGCATCGAACGCATCAAGGACTGCAGCGGCGCCACGAAATAGCGCCAGATGAGCGGCTCGTCCGTGATTTCGGGGATCTTGCGGACCTGCATCTCCTCCGCCCAAACGATGTCGAACCGTTCTTTCAGGTATTTTTCGCATTCCTTGCGCGCTTCATTGTCGTCGAAGAAGATATGCAGCGCATAGTAATCCCGGTATTCGGGGTAGATGCCGTACCCGGCGAAGCCGCCGCCGAGACCGTTCGAACGGTCGCGCATGGGCTTCATGCTTTCGGCGATCTTTTCACCGGTCATCTTCTTTCCCTCGCGGGAGATCACGGCTGCGATCGCACAGCCGGAAGGGATGCGGATATTGCCCTCGCGGAGCTTCGGGTCTCTCAGTTCGTTGATCATGACGGAGCATGTCCTTTCCGCGTCGGAATCTTCGATTTCCGAACGCGTTTTTCGTTTGTTTATGCAGGAATCATAACCCATTTCCTTCATTTATGTCAACGAATTATATATAATATATCTAAAAAATGCCTCCACGATAGCTTTTGCGTATCATTGGCAAACTTTTTATGCACATAAGAAAATGTTTTGATGCAAAACCGTTCTCACCGGAGCCCGCTCGCCGCACCGGGACGGATCCCCGTTTCCGTTCTCCGATCGCATTCAAATCGTAAACCAACAAAACATTATTGTAAACCAAAGAAACACGCGGTCCCCGATTCCGGGAACCGCGTGTTTCTCCATGTTGGACGCCGCGTTCACTCCATCGACTTTCTCAGATACTTTGCCGTAATGGTATCCCCATGCTCGAGCATTTCCTTCGGGGTCCCCGCAAACACGACCTTTCCGCCCTTCGTCCCGCCATCGGGTCCGATGTCGATGATGTAATCGGCGAGCTTCATCACATCGGTGTTGTGTTCGATGACGATCACCGTGTTTCCACGGTCCACGATCGACTCGAGGATCCCCATGACCTTTTCGATATCCGATGCATGCAGCCCCGTTGTCGGTTCGTCGAGGATATAGACCGAACCCACCGTTTTGATCGATTGTGCCAGCTTCACGCGCTGGCGCTCACCACCGGAAAAGGTCGACAGGGGCTGTCCGAGCGAAATATACGGAAGACCGACCTCCATCAGCGCATTCAGTTTTTCGGCGATCTTCTTGTTGCCCCGGAAAAACTCCGCCGCTTCTTCCACGGAAAGGCTCAGCACATCCACGATGGATCTTCCGCGGTAGGTATGAGAAAGCGCCTCGGCGGAATAGCGCGAACCGCCGCAAAGCTCACAGGTCGTGGTGACCGGATCCATGAACACCAGTTCCGTCGTGATCGTTCCGCGCCCTTTGCAAGCCGGGCACGCGCCCTTCCCGTTGAAGGTGAAGAGTCCCTCGTTCACGCCGTTTTCCTTTGCGAATACCTTGCGGATCTCATCGAAAAAACCCATGAACGTACAGACCGTCGATCTGCCCGTTGCGGTCACGGCGCTTTGATCGATCAGCACGACCTTGTCGGCGTATTGTTTTGCGAATACCTCCCGGATCAGGGTGGATTTTCCGCTGCCCGCAACGCCGGTAACGACCGTCAGCACTCCCGTGGGGATATCCGCGTCCGTATGCCTGAGGTTATGGAGGCATGCGTCCCGCACAGGCAAGAACCCGCGCGGTTTCCGCGGGGTGTCCTTGACGCCGACCGTGTTGCGCAGCGCCTTTCCCGTACGCGTACCGGATGCAAGCAAGCCTTCGTAACTGCCTTGGAACAGCACCCGACCGCCGCTCTTTCCCGCAAGCGGTCCGATATCGACGACCTCATCCGCAATGCGGATGATATCCTTGTCATGCTCGACGACAAGCACCGTGTTCCCCTTGTCGCGCAGGTTCTTCAGCAGCCGGCACATCCGGTGCACATCCCGCGGATGCATGCCCGTGGAAGGTTCGTCGAAGATATAGATCATCCCGCACAGCGCGCTGCCCATGTACCGCACCAGCTTCAGACGCTGCGCTTCTCCGCCGGAAAGCGTCGCAGATTCGCGGTTCATCGAAAGGTAGGGGAGACCGATATCGATCATGCGGTCGAGCGAAGCCGTCAGCTGTGCCACAAGCGACCCGGCGCGCGGATCGTCGATCTTTTGCAGTTCCGCGCGGAGTTCGGTAAACTCCATATCGCACATCTCCGCGATATCGTATCCGTTGATGCGACAGGAGAGCGCCCGTTCGGACAAACGCTTTCCGCCGCAATCCGGGCAGGTCTCCTCATGTACGAAGCGGGCGATGCGCTTCAGCGTCGTATCGGTATGCTCCTCTGCGCTGCGCATGAGAACGAGCCGCTTGAACTGGTTGTAAACGCCCTCGATCCTTTTGTCGAGCCTGGCGCCGCCGCGTTCTTCCGCCCCGTAAAGCAAAAAGTTCCGCTCGCGGTCGGTCAAGTCCTTCCACGCGACATCCGTACGGAAATACTCCGGTCTCCGGTAGTGCTTGTGATAATAGTTTCCGGGCGCAAAAGCAGGCAAAAGGAAGCAGCCTTCGTCAAACGACTTTTCCGGGTCGACACAGCGCAGGATATCGAGGTCCATGACCTTCCCGATCCCGGCACAGGTCGGACACATTCCATTGGGGTCGTTGAAAGAGAAGTACGACGCCGGACCGACCGATGGCGTACCGATGCGCGAAAACAGCAGGCGGAGCACCGCATACATGTCGCTGATGGTACCGACGGTCGAACGTGCGTTCCCGCCGAGACGGCTTTGGTCGATCACGACCGAAGGGTTGAGATTCTCGATCCGCTCCGCGTTCGGTTGTTCGTACTTGGGCAAGCGACCGCGGATCCAAGCGGAGTAGGTCTCGTTCATCTGCCGCTGGCTCTCCGCGGCGATAGTGTCGAATACGATGCTGGATTTACCGCTGCCCGAAACGCCCGTAAACACCACGATCTTGTTTTTCGGGATCGTGAGGGAGATGTTTTTCAGGTTGTTCTGTTTCAGTCCCGTGATGCGGATGGGCTCGTTCATATCGTTTCCTTTCCGCCGGAACATTCCTCCGGCAAGCTGCATTCCTCATTCGCCGCAACAGCGACCGGCACTTGGATCTCCGTCAGCCATTCGGTCTCGGAATCGCGGTTCCAAACGCCGTCGATGTACCTTTCGCGGATAGGACCTGCGATGACATACCCGTTTTCGCGGACATAGTCGAGCACCGTTCCATAGCTTTCGGGCAGCGTTTCATACGGACCTCGGTGATAGACGCATGCCGCGGCGACCCCCGGCACGGCTTTGAATTCCAGCCCGTCGTGCGGTTCTTTCGCTTCGGTCACCGCCTCGCAGACCTCCGCGAGAATGTCTTCCTCACGGAAGCCCGGCTCCGGATAAGCGGTGTAACAGTATTCCGGCAAAGCGCAGGTACAGCCGCTCTCCTCCATCAGCGCCCCCATCCGCGGCATGACCTCGAACAGATCTTCATAGGAAGCGAGACGCACTGTCATGGAGGCGACGGTCACCCCGGGAAGGTTCCGCACAAGCACCGGTGCGGCAGGATGCGCGCCCTCCCGTGCAAGTCTGCTGTCGATCGCCGCCGCTTGCCTGGTCATTTCCGCGATGCGGCGCATGAGTTCCGCACGTCTGGCAAGCAATACCGACCGCTCATCGGTCCCCGCGTCGATCGACGCGATATCTTCGAGTGTGAGCCCCGCCTGCTTGAGCACGGCGATACGCTGCACGTCCGCCATTTGCGCCATGGCATAATAACGGTACCCCGTTTCACCGTCCACCTTCTTCGGCAGCAGCAATCCTTGCTGTTCGTAAAAACGCAAAGTTTTGACAGTCACGCGGTTCATCGCGGCGAACATCCCGATCTTGTACAGCGTGTCCCCGGTCTTCGGGCACATCTCATGATTTTCTTTCATTTTCTTCATCCTTCCCGGGGAATGCCCCCATCATAGAGCAATGAATTTTTATTGTAAAGAGGTTTCTCCGAAAAGATTCTGCATCCTCCCCCATAGGGGAGAGTCAAGCTCCGTATCACGCGCATTTTCCGTGCGGTCCCTCCCGCGAATTGTGAACAGTCATTCAACATCTCCGGGAAAGTTGTCGGCACATCGTTTCATTTGGTACAATAGGAAGACCATTATCGAAGGAGAGTATCCCGTGGACCGCATCCGGACATTCCTCTTTCCCGCAGCGATCGGCGTTCTTGCCCTGTCGTGCACGGCTTGCAGGCCGAAAACCGAAAGCTCCGCCGTCATCGGGGGTGCGGACGCGCCGACCGGGATCTTCGTTTCGGTTGCTCCCGCATATTCCGTGATCTCCCAAGAAGAGGCGAAAGCGCTCATGGATTCGGAAGAGAACATCGCCATCGTCGATGCGCGGGACCGTTCGGAATACGAACAGGGTCATATCCCGGGCGCGCTCCTCCTTCCGTATACCGAGGTGGAGTCCAAAGCCGCGGAACTGTTGCCCGACAAGGAGCAATGCATCCTCGTTTACTGCCGTTCCGGACGGCGCAGCAAGCTTGCCGCCGAAACGCTGGTGAAACTCGGCTACACCGATGTCCGCGAATTCGGAGGTATCACGACCTGGCCGTACGGTACGGAAAAATAACAGCTCCCGGACCGGGTCTGTTTATTCACACTTTACCTTTTTCCTGTATATAAGAATGTTACCCGGTTTTGCCGGTCTCCTTTCCGGATGCCGCAAACCACGACCCCGGGCCTCGACGATCCCGCCCGGAAAAAACGGAGGTGCCGCATGCCCGCATTGCACTGTATCATCTATATCGCCTGCACCGGCGTTCTGTTTTTCTTTCTCGGACGGATCCTTCCGAGAAACCTGATCAACGCCGACAACCCGCTGCTCCGCGTCCGCCCCTGGGAACAAAAGCTGTTCACATTGTTGCGGCTGCCCGCATGGCAAAACAAAGTCCCCGATATGAGCCGCATCTTCAAAAAGCTGATGCCGCCCAAAAAACTCGAAGGCAACCCCTCGAACGAGACCCTGCTCACCATGATCAAGGAGGCCTGCGTCGCGGAGATCATCCACACGCTGCTGTGTCTCACCGGACTTTGGTGCCTGAAGCTTTGGCCCGGCCTTTGGGGCGTTGTCGTGACCCTCGTCTATATCCTCATCGGCAATTTCCCGTTCATCCTCATCCAGCGTTACAACCGCCCCCGGATGATGAAGCTTGCCGAACGGAAGCGCGCCGTCAGCGAAAAGCGCTTCGTTTCCGAAGCGCATCGCGGCGTTCTCATTCTCTCCGCAAACACAGGGGAAGGGCACAACGCCTGCGCAAAGGCGATCAAGGAGGTCTACGACCGGAACGGAGAACCCTGCGACATCATCGACGGTCTTTCGTTCTATTCCCTCACGGTTTCCAAAATCGTCTCCTGGACCCACACATTCATGTACCGCTACATGCCGGGCTTTTTCGCATGGGCCTACGGTGCCAGTGAGAAAAAGCGCACGGCCGGCAATTTCGCGACGTTCTTCGCAAAGCGTGCCGCCGAGCACCTGTACGCCTTCCTTTTGGACCGCGATTACGACACCTTGATCTTCGTTCACGTCTTCCCGGCGCTGCTTGCCGCGGCAATGAAGGAAGAGTTCGACGCCCTTGGGATCAAGTCCTGCTTCGTCGCAACGGATCACACCTGTTCGCCGACGGTCGAGCTTTCCAATGCCGACCGGTACTTCATCCCCGATGCGATGTACACCGATGAGTTCGTCAAAGGAAACATCACGCGGGACCGCATCGTCGCTTCCGGTATACCGGTACGAAGCGCTTTCTATACCCATACGGACCGCGCGACAGCACGGGCAAAATTCGGCATTCCCGAAAACGCGCGTCACTTGCTCGTCATGGGCGGCAGCATGGGCTGCAAATCCGTCATCCGCGTCGTCGACCGTCTTGCTTTCCACCTGAAGCCCGATCAGTATGTCACCATCATCTGCGGTAACAACAAAAAGCTCGAGAAAAAGCTCGGCAAACGCTTCTCGGTACTCAAACGCGTGCGGGTGCTCGGCTTCGTTTCCGATGTGAGCACGCTCATGGACAGCGCCGACCTGTATCTGACAAAGCCCGGCGGGCTCAGCACGACCGAATCCGCCGTCAAAGGTCTCCCGATGGTCCTCATCGACACCGTCGCCGCCTGTGAACGTTACAACATGCTGTACTACACGATGCAGTTCGCCGCCGTCACCGCAAAGGAAAACCACGAACTGGCGAACCTCTGCCGACGGATGCTGGATACCCCGGCATGGACGCAGCGCATGCGGGAATCCTGCCTGTCATTGCCACGCAACAACGCCGCCGCCATCATCCGCGACACCATGAACGCCCTGAAATCCGGAGAAGCGAACGCATGATCACCTTCGTCACGATCTTCAATATCCTCAACGGTGTGTTTTGCACCGTGCTGAGCCTGTATCATGTATGGGTCTGCCTCGGCGCCTTTCTCAAAAAACGGCGCTCGGTCCCCGACACCTCCGAGCATTGCCGCATCGCCGCGCTGATCCCCGCACGGAACGAACGGAACGTGATCGGCGCGCTTGTCGCTTCCCTCAAAGCGCAGAACTATCCCGAAGAGCTTTTCGACATCATCGTCATTCCGAACAACTGCACCGATGATACCGCAGAAGCCGCAAGCGCCGCCGGCGCCCGCGTCCTCACCTGTGAAGAGGCGGTGCATTCGAAGGGGGATGTGTTGCGCCAAACCTTCGGCAAACTCATCGCCGAGGACCGCTTCGATGCCTTCTGCATCTTCGATGCGGACAATATCGTCGATCCGAACTTTTTCACGGCGGTCAACAAAGCCTATCAGGCCGGTTTCGATTGCGCCCAGGGTTTCCGCGAAAGCAAGAATCCGCACGATTCCTGGGTCTCCGGCAGCATGACCGTTTTCTACCGCTTCATGAGCCGCATCTTCAACGAAAGCCGTTGGCGCCGCGGGCTCTCCGCACACCTGAACGGCACCGGATTCATGGTCTCCGCCCGTCTCATCCGCGAGATCGGCTGGAATACGACGAGCCTGACGGAGGACTTGGAATTCACCGGGCTCTGCGGTCTGAACGGCCGGAAGATCGCCTGGATGGAAGACGCCGTCGTCTACGATGAGCAACCCGTGCGCTTCTCCGATTCCTGCACGCAGCGCAGGCGCTGGACCGCAGGCTCCCTGCAGTGTACGCGCCGCCTTTCGGCAAAGCTGCTGACCACCGGAAACGCCTCCGCGCGGGATATCGGGTTGCTGTTCCTGTCGAACCTCATGAACTATGCGGGCGTCGTTTCGCTCCTCGTCAACCTGATGGGACCGTTGCCGATGCAGCTGTACCGCGGGCTCGGTGTCCCGGGGCTCCTTCTTCTCGGTGTGGGTTATGCCGCAGGATTGTGGACGCTCCTTTCGCTCGCCGCATACCTGTTGCTGCGCTTCACCGGCGGCGTGACAAAGAAGGATCTTCCCTCGGTTCTTCTGTTCCCGCTGTTCATGGCCACCTGGATGCTCATCAACCTTTGGGCAAGCTTCACCCGCGCGCCGAAGTGGAAAGCCGTCCCGCACGGCGTATCCTTCAAGGCGAAATAAACAATGAAAATGCCAAAAAAGACCCGCACCGTCCACATGGACGGTGCGGGTCTTTTCCTTTCAACGGGAAGGTTCCCGTCGTTCCTTATTTCAGCGTTTCCGCAAAGAAGGCGCCGGTCGCATCGACGGCGGTCAGCAGGGACTTGTACTCTTCACCGGAAAAGACGTTGAAGGTATGATCCATCCCGGGGATGAAGAATGTCTTCGATGACGGGTTCGGACTCGCCGCAACGATCTTGTTGCTCCATTCGGGGTCCACGGTGGTGTCCTGCTCACCGTGGATGGCAAGCACGGGACCCGCATAGTTTTCCGCAAACTCCTTGAGCACATCGGTGTTCTTCACGTCTTCACACCACTGCAGGGAAACGTGCAGCGGTTCGCGCCAGTCGAACTCCATCACGAAGTATCCGTTGGTCTTCGCTTCCTCATACAGCGCATCGCTCAGCATGTCGGAAAGGTCCGGCGCGCCCGCCCAGGTCACAACGGAAGAGAAAACGTCCGCCGCGCGCGACGCCGCAAGCAGAGCGTCCGTGCCGCCCTGGCTCCAGCCCATGACGCCGATATGCGCGCCGTCGATGTTCTCCAGACCCTTCATATAGTTCGCAGCCGCGACCGCATCGGAAACGGCGCTGTCGAAGGTATAGCCGGTGTAATCCGCAGCGGAATCGCCGTTGCCCATGAAGTCGATGCGGATGGTCGCAATGCCGTATTTTTCCGCAAGAACGGGTGCGCCGACCTTGTAGCCTTCGCCCGCTTCTTCGCGGTTCGAGCCCGTACCGTGCAGCATGACGACGGCGGGGAACTTGCCTTCACCCGCGGGGATGCAGACCGTTGCGGGGATTTCATGATCGCCGTTCGGAACGGAAACGACCGTCTCCGTAAAGGCGGCTTCGTCGGCGAGTGCCGTCACGGCGGTCAGCGCCAACGCGAGGGAGAGGAACAGAACCAACAGTTTCTTCATTGTGTTTTTCCTTCCTTTCTTTTCTTTGCAAGCGGTGCTTGCGCCCCCATTGTACTGCCCGGAGAAAACGGCGGTCAACCGAAAAGACGCCGCCCCCGTCAGAAAGCGTATTTCATGACCAGTGTGAACGCGCCGAGCAGGATCAGCACCGCGCCGATGACGCGGTTGAGCTTGCGGATCTCGCACTTATTGGCGAACCGCGCCGAAAGAAGCGCCGAAATCAGGCATGTCAGCACGATCGCCGCCATCGGGAGCAGGCGGATCGCCGCACCCATCGCCACATGGCTCACCGCACCCGTCAACGCCACGGCGGTCATGATCATGGTGCTCGTACCGACGGCGACCTTGAGGTTGTACCCCAGCAACAGTGTGAACACCGTCAGCATCAGAATACCTCCGCCCGAACCGGTAAATCCGCAGACCCAGCCGATGCCGACACCGCACAGCATGGCAAGCTCCGTTTTCCCGCGGCTGCCATCGCCTTCGGAGTCCTCCGCGCCGGCACCGCCGGTCACGGGTCGCAACAGGAATTTGAACCCGAGCGAAACGGTCGTCAGCATCGCGATGAGTCCGAGTCCGCCCGGCTGCGCGTTGTTGAACAGATACCCGCACCAGCTGCCGACCGCGGTGCCGATGAGCGCCGTCGTTCCGACCAGCAGCCCGCGCTTCAAATCGATATTACCGTTTTTGCGGTAGGTGTTCGCGGTCAGCAGACTGGCGAGCACATCCGCCGCAAGCGCGACGGTGACCGCATCGTAGCCGGACCATTTGCATACGCCCGTCAGCAAGGGCGTAATGACGACTGCCGCCGACAGCCCCGCAAGCCCCGTGACGATGCCCGCGCCGATTCCCGCAATGAGATAGATGAACCAAACAACCATAACGAACCTCCCGGAATATTCGAATAACGAAAAAAGCAGGTTGCGAACAACCTGCTTTCTGTGGTCGAGGTGACTGGATTTGAACCAGCGGCCTTTTGGTCCCGAACCAAACGCGCTACCAAACTGCGCTACACCTCGACGACTGGAGCCAATGAGCGGACTCGAACCGCTGACCTGCTGATTACGAATCAGCTGCTCTACCGACTGAGCCACATTGGCACTTGCAGTATCATAGTTTACAGAAGAATCCCCGCTTTGTCAAGCACGTTTTCGCAAAAACCCCAAGTTTCGGCAAATATATGCAGGCGGAGGGAGGATTTTCGCAAACCCTCCCTCCGGAAACCGGCGTTACCGCTCGTTTCCGCGCTCCGTGCCGCCGACGATCGCCGTGTAAACATCCGATGTGAAGCGGCAGATCACGAGATAGACCGCCATACACAGGAGCACGCTACCGCCGCAAGTCAAGATCAGCAGCCGCGTATCGGTCACGCCGAACAACCGCAGCATCTTCGACAGCATGGGGAATGCGAACGCCAAATGCACGACCGCCGCGCCGAGCGGCAGAAGGAACACCGTCCGCATCTGTCCGCGCACGGACTTCCGGATGAGTTCCGCCGACAGACCGACCTTCCGCATGATGCCGAAGCGGGCGCTGTCCTCATAGCCCTCGGAGACCTGTTTGAAGTAAATGATCAGCGTTGCGGCAAGTGTGAACACCGCGCTCAGCAGGATCCCCACGAAGAACAGACCTCCGAAGCTCGTGTAAAAGTCCGCACGCATCGCCTCATGTTCCACACAGGAGAAGCTCGGTTGTTCTCCGGCCGGATCGAAGGCGCTCTTTTCCGAATTCCAAACGGAGAGCACCGCATCCGTCAGCGCCGCCGCGTCCTCCCCTGTATACTGGGTATCGAACCTGTAATACCATCGCAGCAACAGCATCGGCGTGCCGTTGTAATCCACCGCGCCGGAAAGGGCTTCGGCGTAACGGCGCGCATCGTCCACGATGACATACAGATTCGGGCAAACCGACGCCGTTTCCGGGAACAGTCCGGCATCCGCTCCGATGCGTTCCCGCACCTTCACCGAGATCCCTCCGACGGTAAGCGTTTCTCCGACATCGTCCGTTCTCACCGCATGAACGAGCGCCTCGCCGGGAGCAGGCACCACATCCTTCCCGCTGAGACGATTGTAGTCGCCTGCGGAAAGAAAATGCACTTCCGCCACCCGATCGTAATCGACATATCCTGCGTCTTTGAGATAGTTCACGTCGATCTCGGGTTTTCCGGAAAGAAGGTAACCCGAAACACAGTACTCCGTATAGGTTTGCGCCGTTCCGGGCTTCACGGCGTCCGCCGGGAGAGCAACCGCGATCCGCTCCGTCAGACGGCCGAGATTTTCCGCGTCCGCAGGGTCATAACCGGAGCGTACGATCGCCGTGCAAACATCCCGCGGGTAACGCGCCGCCAGCGCCGCATCCTTGCCGAAATACAGACAGGCGGTCGAACCGAGGGTCACGAGGACCATCGTCATGAGGATGCAGATCGACGCGAGTCCCGCGCCGTTGCGCTTCATACGGTAGCGCATCGAACTCACAGACAGAAAGTGTTCCGCTTTGTAATAGTAGCTCTTCGAGCGCTGCATCCGGCTCAGAATATGCACAGAGCCCGAAACGAACAGAAGATACGTGGCGACGATGACCGCGATCACCGCAAGGAAGAACCACAGCATCGCCGCGATCGGCTGATCGATCTTCACCGCGACACAATAGGCGCCCGCCAAAAGGAACGCGCCGATAAGCCCCGGCAACAGGTGCGCTTTCGGCGGCTTGTCGCCCTCGGCTTCGCTTTTGAGAAGTTCCGTTTCCGTCACGAAACGGACGCGGATGAGCGTATTGAAAAGCAGCAGCAGAAAGATCGCGGTAAACAGGACGGTCGTTTCGAGCAAAGGCGCTGTCGGCACCGAAAACCGCATATCCGGCGCAGTGCGAACGAGCCGCATGAGGACCGTTTCCGCCAGCTTCGAAAGCGCGATCCCCGCGCCGAGTCCGAAGAGCATGGCGATGGCTTCCGTATAGAGGGTCTCGAGCAAAGCGACCTTGCGGATACCGCTGCGGTCCATGCCGAGTACGCGGTACAAACCGAACTCGCGTTTCCGGCGACGGATCAAAAACGAGTTTCCGTAAAGAAGGAAGATCGCCGCGAACACGGCGATGACGAAACGCCCGAACCACAGGACCTCTTTGAGCGAGCTTCCGCCTTTCATTGCGTTCACAAGCGGTGAGACGTACAAATACCCGACGATGTAATGCACCGCGATCATCAACGCGCACATCATCAGGTAGGGGCTGTACAGGCGGCGGTTCTTCCGCATACCGTCCGCGGCAAGCCGCGGGAAATACGCCGTTTTCATTGTGCGCCTCCCCCGGCAAGCATCGTCAGCGTGTCGGAGATCCGCCCGTAGAAGGCATCCCCGTTGAGGTCACCGCGATACAGACGGTGAAAGACCTCGCCGTCGCGGATGAACAGCACGCAGCCCGCACGGCTTGCCGCGCGTGCGGAATGCGTGACCATGAAGATCGTCTGTCCCGCGCGGTTGATATCCTCGAACAGAGCGAGCAGCTTATCCGACGCCTTGGAATCGAGCGCGCCGGTCGGTTCGTCCGCCAGCAGCAGCCTGGGTTCCGTAATGAGCGCCCTTGCCGCCGCGGCGCGCTGCTTTTGCCCGCCGGAGACCTCGTAAGGATATTTATCGAGCAGGGCCGTCAGACCGAGGCGTTCCGCCAGCGGAGTGAGCTTCCGTTCCATTTCACGGTAACGCATCCCCGCAAGGACGAGCGGCAGGCAGATATTGTCGCGGAGCGTGAAGGTGTCGAGCAGGTTGAACTCCTGAAACACAAAGCCGAGCTTATCCCTGCGGAACGCGGAAAGCGCGGTATCCCCAAGGCCCGAAATGTCCTTGCCGTCCAGCAGCACGGTGCCCGAGGTCGGGCGGTCGAGCGCCGCAAGGATGTTCAGAAGCGTCGTCTTCCCGCTGCCGGATTCCCCCATCACGGCAACGAATTCTCCCTCTTCAACGGAAAAATTCACATTCCGCAGCGCTTCCACGGTGTTTCCTCCACGGGAACGGTAAATCTTTTTCAGTTCTTTGACTTCGAGTAAAGACATTGTTCTTTGTCCCCTTTCGTTTCTTACAGGGGATAGGATACGACATGCTCCGCCGCCCACTCCATCGCTTCTCCGTACATGTTCCTTACGGTTTTGTCACTATTCGGTTTTGAGCTCGTACGGAGCCAGACCGATCCGCACTTCCGTCCCCGCGCCCGGGACGCTCGCCACGGCAATGGTGTGCCCGAGCTCCGTGAGGATCCGCTTTGTCAGATACAGACCGATCCCCGTCGCGCGGCGGTCGGCGCGCCCGTTGAACCCGGTGAACCCGTTTTCGAATACGCGCGGCAAGTCCTCCTTTGCAATGCCGACGCCCGTATCGCGGATGACGAGCGTATCGGGCGCCTCCCATCCGACGGATACGGTTCCGCCCTCCGGCGTGTATTTGACGGCGTTCGACAGCACCTGACCGACCGCGAAACCGAGCCATTTTTCATCGGTGAGCACCTCGGCGGTTTCGGGCACCGCATACTCCAACCGCAGCTTTTTGAAAATGAACTCTCCCGAAAACCGCTTGATCTCCGTGCGGACGAGCGCATCGGCGGAAACCCTCCGAAACACGTAATCCGTACTGTCGGATTCGAGCCTGCTGTAGGTGAGCGCCATTTCCGCGTAACGTTCCGTGCGGTCGAGATCGAACCGCAGCCGTTTCGACCTCGGGTCGTCCGCATCGCCGAGGTTCAGCCGCATCGCCGCGAGCGGCGTTTTGATGCTGTGCGCCCACATGGTGTAATAATCGCGCATCGCATCGGTGCGGCGTTTGGCTTCGCGGTGCTGTTCCGCAAGCTTCGCATCCTTTTTCCGGATCAGCGCGATACAATCCTCTTCGGCAAGGGTCGCGGGAAACGGAAGTTCCGCTGCTTCGGCGCCTTCCCGTGGTCCCGTCAGACGGCGGTGCGTTTGGAAGGCTTTCATCGCGTCCCGGACAAGACATCCGCCGCAAAGCAACGCGCACAGCGCAAACGGATAGACCCACGTCACAAGCGGAAGACCGTTGAGCGAAAACCACACCGCAAACACCGCGGCGCAAACGAGAAACAAAACGATCTCCCCGCGGCGGTATTTCAGGTATTTACCGAGGAACTTCATACGTCCTCCCGCAGGATATAGCCCTCGCCGAACCGCGTGCGGACCGGGTCGCCGAGCCCCGCCGCCGCCAGCTTTTTGCGAAGCCTTGCCACATTGACGGTGAGGGTGTTTTCATCGACGAAGCTGTCGGTCTGCCACAGGGCTTCCATCAGCGTATCGCGCCGGACGAGCTTTCCCTTTTGCGTCAGCAGCACATGCAGGATACGGTACTCGTTCTTCGTCAGCTCGATCCGCTCCCCGTTCCGCTTCAAACAATGCTCCCCTGTATCGAGCACGGCGTCCGAAAGACGCAGCTCGGGCTGCCTGTCTGCGAATTCGTAAGCCCTGCGCAGGTGCGCGCGCAATTTCGCAATGAGTACGCTGCGGTCGAAAGGCTTGACGATGAAATCATCGGCGCCGAGTTCCATCGCCATGACGATGTTCATGTTCTCGCTTGCCGCGGAAATGAAGATCACGGGAGCGGAGCTCTCCGCACGGATCGATTTGCACAGGCTGTACCCGTCGAGATAGGGGAGCCCGATATCCATCAAAACGAGATGCGGCGCAAACGCACGGAACTCTCCCATGACGTTTTTGAAATCGCGGACGCTCCGGGGTTCCATCTCCCAGCCCGACAGGCAATCCTCCAGCGCGTCCGAAACGGAGCGATCGTCCTCGACGATCAATACCTTATACTGCATGGTGCATCTCCGAACTTGTTTTTTGTTTCATTATACGGACTTTTCGGAAGGTTGCAAAAGAAAAAGCACCTCCCGAGGGAAGTGCTCGTTGTCTGAAACCGTTTTATACGTCCAACCGGTACAGGTCCTCGAAGGTCTCCGCCTTGACGGCGACGCGCGCCGTTCCCGCATTCAGCATGACGACCGCGGGGCGGGGGAGACGGTTGTAGTTCGACGACATGGAGAAGTTGTAAGCACCCGTCGTACACACGGCGATGATATCGCCGCGCTTCGTGCCCGCGGGGAGCTTGATGTTCTCCTGGATCATATCGCCGCTTTCGCAGCAGCGACCCGCCAGCGTGCAGACCATATCGCAGGTCTCGTTCGCGCGGCTTGCCGGCAGCACGGTGTAACGCGCGCCGTACAGGGCGTAACGGGGATTGTCCGCCATACCGCCGTCGATGGCGACATAGGTCTTGATCCCGGTGATGTCTTTTCTCGAACCGACGGTATACAAAGTCATACCCGCGTCCGCGGCGATCGAACGACCGGGCTCCATCCAGATCTCGGGTTCGGGGAAATCCAGACGCGCGCATTCGCTCTTCACGACCGAAGCAACGGACGCGATCTTTTCCGCGATATCGAGCGTGGGATCGCTTTCCACATAGCGGACGCCGTAACCGCCGCCGAGATCGAGCACCTTGGCGGTGATGCCGTGGCGGTGATGCATCTCCGCAAGGAAGTTCAGCATGACAGTGGCGGTACGCTCGAATACATCCTCACCGAAGACTTCGGAACCGACATGACAATGGAAACCCACAAGACCGATATGCGGCATTGCCGCGGCTTCCACGGCAAGCGCTTCCGCCTGTCCGGTCTCGATGGCGACACCGAACTTGGAATCCACCTTTCCGGTGCTGATCGCCTCATAGGTATGCGGGTCGATCCCCGGCGTGACGCGGATGATGATGTTCTGTACGAGCCCGTGCTTTGCCGCTTCCGCTTCGAGCGCCCCGAGCTCGTCCCGGTTGTCGACGGCGAAGATGCCGACACCGCTTTCCACACCGTAACGGATATCGAAATCGGTCTTCGCGCTGCCGTGGAACACGATGTCGCAGGCGGGGACGCCCGCGGCAAGCGCCGTTGCGAGTTCACCGGAGGAAACGACCTCGGTGAACATCCCTTCGGATTTCGTGATGCGGTACATTTCTTTGAACGAGCACGCCTTCGATGCGTAGATCACGCGGGAACCTTCTTTGAAATGCTTCCGGAACGCTTCGGTATAGGTGCGGCAATTGTGCCGGATGCGTTCCTCATCCATCAAATAAACAGGCGTGCCGAAGCGCGCCGCAAGTTCCGTTGTGTCCTGTCCGGCAAACGTAAGGTGACCCTCCGCGTTGACCGAAATGTTATCCGCAATAAACGCCATTGTATGCTCCGTTTCCATTCGATAATATAAGCCGCACGGATTCATGCGGCTTGTCGATAAATATAATATACGATTTAACGGTCGATTGCAAGAAATAATTCTCCGTTTTACCCTTTCTGTCTTCTGCGGTAAATATTTACCGCAAT
Organism: Clostridia bacterium; assembly: GCA_030526425.1. Classification (GTDB taxonomy): domain Bacteria; phylum Bacillota; class Clostridia; order Christensenellales; family CAG-138; genus CAG-1024. Next base: position 68,900 of record JAUNCT010000001.1, on the reverse strand, counting down.
CCCGACCCGGAACGCGGGCATGATACGGTTGAAAAACACCGGCGGAATGGAATAAACTGAAAACAAGAACTACATCTTCGGGGGAGGAAAGAACAATGGGCATCGTGGTTTTCGGCGCGGTCTTTGTGGATATCAAGGGGTATCCGTTCGATACGTATATCCCCGCGGGACGCAACGCCGGCAGGGTGGAAGAGGTCCACGGCGGCGTGAGCCGCAACATCGTGGAGGATATCGCAAACGTGGAGCTGCGCCCGACCTTTGTGAGCCTTGTCGACCAAAGCGGCGCCGCGATGGCGGTCGTGCAGAAGCTGAAAAAGCATAAGGTCAACACGGATTTCATGGAAGCGCGTCCGAACGGCATGGGCACCTGGCTCGCGATCTTCGACAACTCGGGTGATGTGATCGCGGCGATCTCCCAGCGGCCGGACCTTGCCCCGGTGGCGGATATCCTCGACCGGCGCGGAGACGAGATCTTCTCCAAGGCGGACAGCATCGTCCTCGAGATCGATATGGAAAAGGATATCGTCAAGCGCATCTTCAAATACGCCGACAAATACCGGATCCCCGTCTATGCGGCGGTCTCGAATATGAGCATCGCCCTGAAACGCCGCGATTTTCTCCAGTTGCTCGACTGCTTCGTCTGCAACCGGCAGGAAGCGGGCATCCTCTTCAGCGAGGATTACAGCAACCTCACCCCGGAAGAGTTCGTTCCCGTGCTCGAGGAAAAGGCGCGCATGGCGCAGATCCCGCGGATGGTCGTGACCCTCGGCGGCGACGGCGCCGTCTATACGGAGCTCGGCGGCGCTTCCGGTCTCTGCCCGGCGATCCCCGTCGTCGTCAAGGATACGACCGGTGCGGGCGATGCGTTCATCGCCGGCATCTCCATCGGTCTGACCTACGGCAAAACGCTGGCGGAAGCCTGCGCCATCGGTTCCCGGATGGCTTCCGCCGTCATCTGCACGGGTGAGAACGTTTGTCCGCGCTTTCTCCCGGAAGAATTCGGCATCCCGCTCGACGAAAACGGAGACCCCATCCGGAATGCAACGGTCCTGCGCGGACCGGTACCGGATTTCGGTCTGTAAACACACAAAACGGCTTTTCCGAAGCCGCACCGCCCGGTCTGTTGAAAGACCGGGCTTTTTCATTGCGATCATCCGACGGTTTTTCCGATAACAAAAACTTTTCGCTGTTCTTTTTTCAGAATATCGGTATACTTTATCTTATCAAACCGGATCCGGTCCGGTATCCCGAAAGGAACCCCGATCTTATGCAACCTTCTCTCGAAACGAGCGAACGCCGTCGGGCGCGCCGTGCTCTTTGGGTACTGAGCGCGCTGCTGGTCGCAGCGTTCGTCGTTTCTTTTGCTCTCGGCAGATATGCGGTATCCGTCAAAGAAGTGCTCACCGTTCTCGGCGATTCTTTTCTGAGTTTGTTCGGTAAGGAACCCTCTCCGGTCGTGGAAGCCAATGTCCGCACGGTCGTCATGAACATCCGCCTGCCGCGGATTCTCACGGCCTGTGCCGTCGGTGCGGCGCTCTCCGCCGCAGGCGCCACGTTCCAAAGCGTTTTCCGCAACCCCATGGCATCACCCGATATTCTCGGCGCCTCGGGCGGCGCTTGTTTCGGCGCGGCGCTCGCGATCCTTCTGAACATGCCGAAAGCGGGCGTCACGGGCTTTGCCTTCGTCGCGAGCCTTGCTTCCGTTGCGCTCGTTTACCTCATCGGTACCGCGGCGCGCGGCAACCGCCTCCTCACGATCATCCTCGCCGGCATCATGGTGAACTCGCTCTTTTCGGCGGGGACCTCATACATCAAACTCGTTGCCGACCCGAACAACCAGTTGCCCGCCATCACCTACTGGATGATGGGCAGCCTTTCCGGCGTCCGCAAAAGCGACCTGCTGTTCGCCCTGCTCCCGATGGCGCTCGGTCTGATTCCGCTCGTTCTTCTCATGTGGCGTGTCAATTACCTGACCCTTCCCGAAGACGAAGCGCGCACCATGGGCATCCGCACCGAACGCCTGCGCCTCGTTACGGTCCTGTCCGCCACGCTGCTGATCGCCGCGAGCGTTTCCGTTTCGGGTATGATCGGCTGGGTCGGTCTCGTCGTGCCGCACCTGTCGCGCAAGCTCGCGGGGAACGACTTCCGCGGCCTGCTTCCCGTTTCCTGCGTCTTCGGTGCTTTGTTCCTTCTGATCACCGACGACATCTCGCGAAACCTTCTCACCACGGAGATCCCCATCGGTATTTTGACCGCGTTCATCGGCGCGCCGTTCTTCCTTTACCTCATGACAAGAAAGGAGGACGGACGATGAACCTTTCCGTCCGGCATCTGGCCTTTGCTTACCGCAAGGACACCCCCGTTTTGAAGGACATTTCCTTCCGTCTCGCCCCCGGAGAACTGCTTTCCGTTCTCGGACCGAACGGGACCGGAAAGACGACCCTGTTCCGCTGCATTCTCGGGCATCTTCCGGGATACCGGGGCAGTATCACGCTCGGGAACGAGGACATCGGCGGCATCCCCCCGCGGGAGATGGCAAAGCGCATCGCTTACATCCCCCAACTCCACCGCCCCGCATTCAACTATGCGGTGCTCGACACGGTGCTCATGGGCATCATGGGGCAACGCCGCGCATTCGACCGCCCGGGCAAAGCCGAACGGCAAAGCGCGATGGACGCCCTCGAAAAACTCGGCATCGGCTTTCTCGCCGACCGGAACTACGGCGATCTCTCCGGCGGTGAACAGCAGCTCGTTCTCATCGCCCGCGCGATCGCGCAGAATGCGCGCATCCTCGTCATGGATGAACCGACCTCCGGGCTCGATTTCGGCAACCGCTACCGCGTGCTCGAGCGCGTCAAAGAACTTTCCGGGCAAGGGTACGCCGTGCTGCTCTCCACCCACGACCCGCAGCTTGCACTGACCTTTGCGGACCGCATCCTTGCGCTTTCCGGCGGCACCGTCCTTGCGGACGGTCCGAGCGCCGAGACCCTGACGCCCGAACTGATGCGCGCCATCTACCGCATCGAAACCGAGGTCGTCGACCTCGGCGACGGCGCCGTCATCCGCGTGAAAGGGACGGGAAGATGAAGGGATTCGTTTGGAACGCGGACTCCGTCCGCCTGTACCGCGCCGCGCTCGAAGTCACCCGCTTCCAGGAATCGATCGCCGCGGAAGTGCTTCCCTTTCTGAACCCCGCGGACACCGTTCTCGACGCCGGTTGCGGTCTCGGCGGGCTGAGCCTCGCCATTGCGCCGCATGTAAAGCAAGTGTATGCGGTGGATACCGACCGCCGCGCGCTTGCGGAGCTTTCCGAAGATATCCGCCGGAGGTCGGTTCCGAACATCACCGTATCCGAAGGAGATGTATTCTCCTATACGCCGCCGACCTGTGCCGATGTGCTCGTTTGCTGTGCCTTCGGCCGCACGGGCGAGATCCTGCAGCTTGCAAAACGCCTCGGTGTGCGCACCGTGATCTGGATCAAAAAGGATTACACGGAACACCGTTTTTCCAAGGGAGTCCATCCGATCGGCAGTGAATCCTTCCTGCTGTGTACGGAAGCCCTGACCGCGCTCGGGATCCCCTTCACGGCGCACCGGTTTGCCGTGGAAGCCGGGCAACCTTTGAAAGACACGGAAGACGCGCGGCTGTTCTTCACCATCTACGGCAAAGACGGCGATCCTTCCGTTTACACCGACGAATTTCTGAACAGCAGGGTCGTCCCTTCGGACGACCCGCGATATCCCCTGTACCTGCCGCATCAACGCAGGCTTGGGCTCATCGTTTTCCACGGGAAAGACATCCCGTCCGAAATATCATTTCCATAAAGGAGAACCGTTATGAAAAAGACACTGTCGTTTCTCATCGCACTGATGATTTCGCTGTCGTTTGCCGCACCGTGCTTTGCCGCGGAAACGGCAACGCGCACCTTCACGGATTCCTGCGGTCGCGCCGTTGAGATTCCCGAAACCATCACCAAGGTCGCCGTCTCCGGACCGCTCGCGCAGATCGTTCTGTTCCCGCTGTGCGCGGATCTGTTCGTCGGCACCGCAAGCGATTGGACGAAGGAAGCCACCCGCTTCATCCCCGAACGTTACCTCTCCCTGCCGCAGCTCGGTCAGCTGTACGGCGGCAAGGGCGACTTGAACCCGGAAAGCCTGCTCGCAAGCGGTGCGGAGATCGTCATCGATATCGGTGAGCCGAAGAAGTCCATCCGAGAGGATATGGACAATCTCACCGAACAGACCGGCATCCCCTTCGTGCATATCGACGCATACACCGCCACGATGGGCGACACCTACCGCATGCTCGGCGACCTGACCGGAAGAACGGAAAAGGCGGAGACCCTTGCAGCCTATTGCGATGAGATCTACGCCCGCGCGCTCGACCTCGGCTCGAAGACTGAAAAGGTCAGCGTGCTGTACCTGACCGGCATCGGTCAGAACGTCATCGCAAAGGGTTCCTATCATGCGGAGCTCCTCGATATGATGGCAGACAACCTCGCGGTGGTCGAATCCCCCTCCGGCAAAGGCACGGGCAATGAAGTCAGCCCCGAACAGTTGTTGCTGTGGGATCCCGCGGTCCTGCTCGTCGCCCCCGGCGCCTATGAACAGATCCTCGGCGATCCCGTCATTACCGAACTGACCGCCGTGCGGAACGGTTTCTGCTATGAAGTTCCGAACGGTCCCTACAACTGGATGGGCTTCCCGCCGAGCGTTCAGCGTCTGCTCGGCGTCCTGTGGCTCGGCACGCTCCTCTATCCGGAGACCGTCGACTACGATCTGTTCACGGAAGTGCACCGTTATTTCGCGCTTTTCTATGAGCACGATCTCACCGAAGCGGAATTCGCGGAGCTGACGGCACGCAGTCTCCCCGTTGCGGAGAAAGCCGCATGACCCCCAAGCACGACCGTTACAACGACTCCTACGGGGCGATCGCCTTTGCGGAACGGAACGGGCAACGATTCGTTCTGATGGTGCAAAGCCGGAAAGGGTGGTCCTTCCCGAAGGGGCACTGGGAAAAGGGCGAATCGCCGGCGCAGTGTGCGGAACGGGAGACCTTTGAAGAAACCGGCGTCCGGGTCCGCGTAAACACCGCATTCGTCTCAGTTTCCCCCGATGCGAACGGCGAGAGCGACCGCAATGTTTACTTTTTCATTGCGGAAAGTCCGGAAGGTCCCGTTCCGCCCCAAACCGCCGAAGTCCCGGCAGTGGAATGGGTCCCCGAGGAAGACGCAGCAGTGCGCATCGGCTTTGCACCCGACCGCGACGCGTTTCTTTCCTCAGTGTCCTTTTTGAATGCACGAAAGAACGCGCCGGAACCGAAGCACATTTTAATCTGTGCCGAGCGTCATACCGGCAAAACGACCTTGTTAAAGCGCTTGCTTGCGGAAACCGATCTGCCCCGGTATGGCTATTTCACCAAAAGCACTCCACCGGACGCGGCGGGTTATCACGATATCCACCTGTACCCTGCGGATCTTGCCGAAAGCGACCGCGTGCAAACGGAGCAAAACCGCATCGGTCGTTGCGATACCGTGCATCACCTCGTTGCGGAAGAGGTTTTCAACACCACGGGAGCAACCCTTGTCGAAGCCGCACGCCCCGGCGGGATCATCGTCATGGACGAGCTCGGCTTCATGGAACGCAATGCGGAAACATTCAAATCCGCCGTCCGCAATGCCTTTTCGGGCGATATCCCGGTGCTCGGCACCATCAAATCCCGTTACGACATCCCGTTTCTCAACGAGCTCCGCGCAATGCCCCGGGTCGCCGTATACGACCTGACGGAAGAAAACCGGGACGCGCTGTACGAACAGCTCCGCCCCGTTGTCCGGGCACTCGGCAAATGAACGGAAAGACCGCCGCACGGCGGTCTTTTTCATTGTCGCAAATCGCAAAAGAGCGTATACTTTTCGGAAGAAAGGAACGAACGCCATGAACGAAAACGATATCCGCGGCTTTCTTGCGGAAAACGCCGCCTTGCAGCGGCGCCTGCTCGCTGATTTGTGCGCCATCCCCGCGCCGAGCGGCAAGGAAGGAGCGCGCGCCGCATACATTTTGAAGACGCTGAAAGCATGGGGACTCGGCGCCGCATATACCGATGAGGCGGATAATGTGATCCTTCCGCTGAACGCGGAAAACGGAAATGCGCTTTCCGCAATCGTCGCGCATACGGACACGGTGTTTCCCGATACGGAACCCATGTGCATCACCGAAACGGAAGACCGCATGTATTGCCCCGGCATCGGCGACGACACCGTCTGCGTCGTTCAGCTGATGCTGTGCGCCAAGTATCTCGCGGAACGGGACATCACCCCGGAGAACGGATTGCTGATCGTGTTCAACAGCGGGGAAGAGGGACTCGGCAACCTGCGCGGCACCCGCGCGCTGTTCCGCGCATACGGAAACCGCATCCGCCGCTTTCTTTCCTTCGATCACGGCATTCCGGAAGAAATGGTCACGACCTGTGTCGGTTCCGCCCGTTTCCGCGTTTGCGTCCAAACGGCAGGAGGACATTCCTACACCGCGTTCGGCAATGAAAACGCCATCGCACGGATCGCTGCCCTCGTTTCGGAGATCTACCGCACGGAATTGCCCCCGGAGCTCCCGGGGAAAACGACCTTCAACGTGGGAACGATTTCCGGCGGCACCTCGGTCAACACCATTGCGGAATCCGCCGAGATCCTGACGGAGTACCGTTCCGACACCGCAGAGGGGCTCGATTTCATGCACGACCGCTTCGAAACCCTCTTCCGCGCCGCCGAGCGGACCGGCGTCCGTCTGACCGTGATCCCCGTCGGCGACCGGCCGTGCGCACGCGGGGTCGGTCCGGAAGCGCAGGCGACCCTCGAAAACGCCTGCGCCGGGATCCTGACGGATCTGACCGGAGCAGCACCCAAACGCGTTTCGGGATCGACGGACTGCAACATCCCGCAGTCGCTCGGCATCCCCGCGGTATGCGTCCCCGTTTACCGCGGCGCACGTTCCCACACCCGGGAAGAGTGGATCGCAAAAAACAGCTTGCTACCCGGTCTCTCGGCTGCGATCCGGTTCACTCTGATGATGTGCCAAAATATGTCCCCGTTTTCCACGGGGACACCGGGGATATCACCGGACGAACCGCGTTTTTGACACGTTTTCCGTTACCGATGCGGTGCCCGACGGCACCGCTTTTTGCGTTTTTCCCGTTCGTTTTCCGGATATCTCCCGAAAAACACTTGTTTTTCACGCCGGCAAACCATACTATACAAATAGAATGTTTCATATGTTTCATTTCAAGCGCATTTCCGAAGGAGGTACGATTTCCATGAAATCCAAATGGAATATCCTGACGGCGATCCTCGCGATCGCGTTCGCAACGGTTTCCATGCTTGCCGTTTCTTTGAAGAACCGTCTGGATGACGCGGTCACCGAGACCGCCGCAGTGAGAACGGAACTGACCGAAACACAAACCGGGAAGGCTTCGCTGGAAGCCGAGCTTGCGGATACCATTTCGGGAAAGACGGCAGCAGAGGCGGAGCTTGCGGATTCCCGGTCCGCAAACGCCGCACTCGAAACGGAGTTGAACGATACCAAGAGCGGAAAAGCAGCCGCAGAGGCGGAACTTGCAGACTCCCGGTCCGTGAACGCCGCACTCGAAGCAGAACTGAACGACACGCGGAACGGCAAGGCAGCCGTCGAGGCGGAGCTTGAAGATGCCAAATCCGGAAAAGCAGCCGCTGAGGCGGAACTCGCGGACTCCCGTTCCGCAAACGCAACACTCGAAGCAGAACTGAACGACACCAGAAACAGCAAAGCCGCCGTCGAGGCGGAGCTTGAAGATGCCAAGTCCGGAAAAGCAGCCGCTGAGGCGGAACTCGCGGACTCCCGTTCCGCAAACGCAACACTCGAAGCAGAACTGAACGACACCAGAAACGGCAAAGCCGCCGTCGAGGCAGAGCTTGCAGATACCAAATCCGGAAAAGCAGCCGCAGAAGCAGAACTCGCGGACTCCCGTTCCGCAAACGCAACACTCGAAGCAGAACTGAACGACACCAGAAACGGCAAAGCCGCCGTCGAGGCAGAGCTTGCAGATACCAAATCCGGAAAAGCAGCCGCAGAAGCGGAACTCGCGGACTCCCGTTCCGTGAACGCCACACTCGAAGCAGAGCTGAACGACACGCGGAACGAAAAAATCGCCGCCGAGACTTGTCTTGCGCAAGCGTGCACCGAAAAAGAAGCCGTCGAAGCGGAGCTTGCAAAGGCCCGTTCCGAAATCGCCGAAGCGGAAGCGGAGCTCGCCCGCATGCGCTCCGAAAAGGAAGCCGTCGAAGCGGAGCTCGCCGAGACCCGTTCCGCAAAAGCGGAAGTGGAAGCGGAACTGTCCGAAACCCGCTCGGTCAAATCCGCCGTTGAGGAAGCACTTGCGGAAACGAGGTCGGCAAATTCCGCAATGGAAGCGGCGTTGACCGAAACGCAGAACGGAAGAACCGCCGCCGAGACCGAACTCGCGCAAACGCGCTCCGAAAAAGAGGCCGTCGAAGCGGAACTCGCAGAGACCCGCTCCGCAAAAGCGGAAGTGGAAGCGGAGCTCGCAGCAGCGATCGCCTTTTCCGAAAACATCCCCTTGCCCGAGGGAAGTCCTCTCGCAAAGAAAGCCCCCTCCGAACCGGTTCTGTCCGGATACGGTTGGGAGATCACGGGTGTTTGGCAAAAATCGGACGACGATTATTGCTTTGTTTTGAAAAACACCGGAAGCCGTTCCAGATGCTTCGTCATCACCGCCTCGTTCTACGATGCGGAAAACAAGATCGTCGGCATCAAACAGCTCAGAAAGGATCTGTGTGAGAAGGGCTGCGAAACCTTCTGGGCATTCCGGAACGACATTCCCTTCGATCATGTCGAACTGAAAGTCGAAATGCGGCAAGCGGTCGGGCGGACTCCCGCCCAATCGTTGCTCCGCTACGATGTGCGCATTGCCGGTTCGAAAGCGATCATCGCCGCCACGAACACCGGAAACCGTATTTTCAAGTATGTGGATTACTATGCGGTCTTCTTCGACAAGACGGGGAACTATGTCGGTTATGACTGGGGCGCGTTCGGCGACCACGGAATCGACAGATACGCGACCGAAACGCTCGAAGTCACAAGCGACGAGCCCTTTGCATATGTCAAGGTTTATTTCGAAGTATGAACAACAAAAAAGGTTGCCCTGCCGGGCAACCTTTTTTGTGTGCCTTTGTTTCCGGAAACCCGTTATTTCAGCAGGTCTTCCAGAACGGACTTTGCAACAAGTCCGAGACTGCGGTCCACTTCACGGCCGTTTTGAAAAGCAATGACCGTCGGGATCGCGCTGACATTGAAACGCATCGCGAGCGCGGGCTCCTCATCGACATTGACCTTGCAGACCGCTGCTCTTCCCGCATACTCTTCGGAAAGCTCTTCGATCGTCGGGGCGAGCATGCGGCAGGGTCCGCACCATTCCGCCCAGAAATCCACCAGCACTTTTTCGTTTCCGTTGATGACTTGATCGAAATTCGATTCCGTCAGTTTGATTTCCGCCATGATTTCATACCTCTTGTTCCTTGGATTTGTAATACAGAAGACAGTGGCAATACCCTTCGAATTCCGGGTCTGCGATCTGTTGCTTGAACTCCTCGCACATGCACTTGTACTCGGGAGTTCTCGAAAGCCTGCACGGGCAGTACCCACCGGTGCGTTTCAGCCCTTCCTTAACGGTCTTGACGACCTCGGCATCCGGATTCAGCGTGATTTTCATCTGCATTCTTCCTTTCCGCGGCATTTCCGACAGAAGAATCGTACAACATTCCGGCAAAGAATACAACCGCAAGGGATGAAATCTTCCGCAAGCATGGTATAATATCCGAAAGAACTATGCGGAGGTCCGTTATGGAAAAAAAGCCCATGCACTGCACCATCGTCGTACGCCTTTACAACGACGAAAAATGCTTCGGTCCCGGTGTTGCCGAATTGCTGGAACACATCGATGAGGAAAAATCGATCCGCAAAGCGACCGCCGCAATGGGAATGGCGTATTCCAAAGCCTGGCGCATCATCAAAGCCGCCGAGGCCGTACTCGGCTTTCCGCTGATTCTGTCTTCCACAGGCGGAGCGGGAGGAGGGGGCGCTGCGCTGACCGACCGCGCAAAGCAGTTGCTGAAAAACTTCCGCACGCTCGAGCAGGACACCCGTGCTTTTGCGGAACAGCGTTTTGCCGAATTGTTCGATGAAGAAAAATGAGTAACGATCAAAAAAGCAACCGTTTATTCAACGGTTGCTTTTTTTGTTTGTTCCGCATCGAAAACCGTTTGTTCCGGCTCCTTCGGTTTGTCGTCGTGATAAAACACCGCAAAACGCGCGAAAGGCATCACACGGATCCGCACGAGACCGAGGATCTCCGTTTCCGGCACGCAACCGATTTCCGGATCGCGGGAATCGGAAGTATCCGCACGGTCGTCCGACAGCAGCAGATATGCCCCCATGGGGATCGTCATCGGCTGCATCTCATTGTCCCAAGCCGACTCCGCAAGATAATCTTCTTCCAGCGGACAACCGTTGACGAAGATCTTTCCTTCCTTCATGTCCGCCGTTTCTCCGGGCATCCCGACCACGCGGCGGATGAAGAGTTCGCCCGAAGCGGACCTGACCGCGACCATATCGCCGCGCCGCAATCCGCGCCCGTACCGGTAGAGACGGTCCGATAAAACGACGTCTCCCGACGACAGGGTCGGCTGCATCGAGCTTCCGTTGCAGCGGACGGGGACCATCCACCGGGAAAACAGCAGGTGCAGCACAACGGCTATCGCCGCAACGATCAGTATGCGTTCGATAAGGCGTCCGGCTACAGCCGCCGCTCTGTGTTCTTTAACGCGGGACATCGGTCAGGCGCCGTATTCCACACGGCTGATGGTGCGGAAATTCGAGAAGGGCCACGCAACGGCACACACGCGCCCCTTGATCCTTTCGATCGGAATCGCGCCGACGGACTTGTAGCGGCTGTCCTTCGAGTTGTTGCGGTTATCGCCGATGACGAAATACGAATCCTCCGCAACGGTCACCGGCGCCATGTATCCGTTGATGAAACCGCCCCAGTATGCGCTCTCATCCAGCGGCTGTCCGTTGATGTAGATCACGCCCTCCGCAACGGCGATGATGTCCCCGGGGAGACCGATCACACGCTTGACGCAGCTGTCCTTGTAACCGGGATAGTAGCAGATGACGATATCTCCGCGTTTCGGCTCCGAAAACAGGTAGCTGATCTTTTCCACGATCATATGCTCGTTGTCCTGCAGCGTCGGAACCATGCTTCTGCCGTCGACGCGTACCGGTTCGAACACGAACGTTCTGAGGGAGAAGGCGAACAGCACGACCAGCAACAGCGAGATGACAAAATCGATCCTGCGCCAGGCGGCCGCACCCTTCATTTTTTCGAGTTGTTTTTCCGAAATCGCGCGGATCGCCCGCATTTCGGAAGATTTGAATTTCGTTCTTTCCGTTTTCCGTTCCATTATTCCGTTACCGTGTCTTCCTGTACGGGCGCTTTTTCCAGGGTCTTCTTCGAAGAACGGATAAAATCCTGGCGGTCCATCATGACGATGCGTCCGCATTTTTCGCATTTGATTTTGATATCGGCCCCCGTGCGGATGATGCGCCAGCGGTTCTCACCGCAAGCATGCGGTTTCTTCATCTGCACGATATCACCGAGTGTGAATTCCGTAATCAAGAGCGTTCTCCTTCCGCGTCCTTTCCGGTTTCTTCCGCTTCATCCTCTCCGAAGAGCGCAAACGGGGCTTCCTCCGCGTCGGCGTCTTCATCACAGGGAGCGTAATCCTCTTCGGTCAGACCGAAAGGTTCCTCCTCGGGTTCGGGCACGTATTCCTCTTCGCCGGATTCGTAATCCTCCGCATCGAGCGTCAAAGGCGCGTCTTCCTCCGCCGGATACTCCGGCAGTTCATTGCCGAGCGCCGCGTACGCTTCCTCATCGAATCGTTCTTCCTCCGGTTCTTCCGGAACGGGAGCTTCTCCCGGCAGATATGTCTCATCCGCATCGGTCTGCACGCCGTCGTTCACGAAGTTGCGGTAATAACCGCGGCGCGCCGCGACGGGAATGACCGGGATATAGTTTTCGATGACCTCGAGAACCTTTTCCGGCACTTCTTCCTGCACGATATGCCCCGCATTGCGGATGAGGAAATAGCGTCCGTTTTTCAGGATGCCCTTGAAGAACACGCTGTTGTTCGGGTTATGCCACGCGTCTTCTTTTCCCCACAGCATCAAAACCTCGTGATCGCTCTCGCGGATCTCATCGGTCGCATACTTCATGTCGAAATTCTGCACCGCATACATCAGCGCTTCGCGGGTCAGTCCGTCGGAAACGGGTTCGTAGTACTGTTTGACCGCCTGTCCGTCGAAAAGAGAGAAGTCGTTCACGGCTTCGCGCAGCCATTTGCCGACCGTCCGTTCCGTGAACAGGTTCCGCGAAAAGACCGCCTTGAACCGGCTTTTGAAATTGCGGATGCCGCGCGGCATCCGCGCGGTGATACCGCCGGGGGCAATGGCGATGCAGTTCGCCACCATCTCCGGATACTTCGAAAGAAAGTGCAGCATATACATGGCGCCGGTCGAGAAGCCGACCATGTGGGCGGACACGATCCCGCGGACTTCGAGAAAAGCGCGGATGGTCTCGGCCATTTCATCCATCGAATAACAAAAGCTTTCGGGACGGGAAGAATATCCGTGTCCGGGAAGGTCGATGGCAATGACACGGTAGTTCATGCTGAGCTCACCGTAGAGATAACGCCAGGTATACAGGCTTTGCCCGATCCCGTGGATCAGCACCAACGGTTCGCCGTTTCCTTCTTCGTAATAATGGATGCGGATCTCCTCTTCGGTACCGTCCGGTGCGGTCGGTACGATCACATCCGCAAACTCTCCGATTTCTTCCGAGTTGACAAAAGTTCTGCCTTCCGCGAATTCTTCCATGAGGGCACATCCTTTGCATTGTAAATTTATTCGACTATATAATATGCCAACGGTTTTTCGTTTTCAACGGGGCGTTCCGTTTGTTCTCATTTTGTTCAATTTCCCAAAAGAAACCCGCACTTTCCAACATTCACAAAGGCTTAACTTTTTTCGCGGTGGATATCTGCTAAAATGAAATGACATAAAGGGAAGAGGTATCGAAAACTATGAAAGAATTCGACTCGGTCTGGGCAAAGATCAAGGAAGAGTTCCGCCCGCAGTTGACGGGAATGAGCTTTCGGACCTGGATCGATGTGATCGTGCCTGTCGCGCTCGAGAACGGCATCCTCGTATTGGAGGTTCCCGACCGCAACACGCTGAAAACAGTCAACGATCTTTATTACGACATCATCCAGAGCGCCGTCAAAGCCGTCGGAGGTCCTGCGGAGAACACGATCTTCATTTTGCCGGACGACCGTGACAAGTATATCCGCAAAGAAGACGAGAAGCCCTCGGCGCCGCCCGCGGGTGAAAACAAATCGCTGAACCCGAAGTACACCTTCGAGAGCTTCGTCATCGGCAAATCGAACGAGCTGTCGCACGCTGCGGCACTCGGCGTTGCGAACAACCCGGGCAAAGAATACAACCCGCTGTTCATCTACGGAAACGCCGGTCTCGGCAAAACGCACCTGATGCACGCCATCGGTCACCAGATCCTGAAGGAAAACCCGTACGCGGTCATCACCTACGTGACGAGTGAGAGCTTCATGAACGAACTCATCACCGCCATCCAGCAGGACAAGCGCATGGACTTCCGCGACAAGTACCGCGGTGTCGACGTCCTTATGATCGACGATATCCAGTTCATCTCGCGTTCGCAGGCGACCCAGGAGGAGTTCTTCAACACCTTCAACGCCCTGTATGCGGACAACAAGCAGATCATCATCAGCTCGGACCGTCCGCCGAAGGAACTCGAAAAGTTCGAAGAGCGTCTGACGAGCCGTTTCATGATGGGTCTCATCACGGATATCTTGCCGCCGGATCTCGAAACGCGGATCGCGATTTTGAAAAAGCGCGCTGAAACCGACAACCTCGCCGTTTCGGACGATATCATCAATTATATTGCGGACAATGTGCACAGCAACATCCGTGAACTCGAGGGTTGCCTCAACCGCGTTACGGTTTACGCGAAACTCAAGCGTTCGCCGCTGACCGTTGCGACCGCAGCCGAAGCGCTGAAGGATCTGCTGAGTCTTCAGGAGGAGCGCCCCCTGACCGCGGAACGCATCAAAGAGATCGTTGCGGATTATTACAGCGTTGCCGTGGAAAGCCTCGATTCCGAACGCCGCGACAAGCAGATCGTCATTCCGCGCCAGGTCGCCATGTACCTGTGTCAGGTCAAGCTCGACATGCCGTACCGGCGCGTTGCCGAGGTTTTCAAGCGCAGCGACCACACGACCGCGATGAACGCATGCAAAAAAGTCGCGCTGATGCTCGAAAACGACGCCGCTTTCAAGGTCAGTTACAAGGACATCACCGAACGTCTCAAGTGAGAAGAGTTATCCCCATTCTGTGGAAAACCCTTTGTGGATGAAAAGTGCCTAACTTGGACAAGTGGGAAAGGGTGGAAAACGGGTGGATATTTCCACACCGAAGCACACCGGCTTTCCACATCCCCAAAATCAGACGTCATCGGCCTTTGGGGACTTATCCACACTTTCCCGACCACTACTGAGACCCCCACTGAATCGATATATACACATAACGGATATCACCATCACGCGGCGAAGCCGCATTCACCCGTCCGCGTTGCCGGACGACAGTCATAAGAGGCTCTTCCGCGCGGACCGCGGATCGCCCGCCCTAAGAAAAGGAGAACTGCGAAATGATCTTTCAGGTCGATTCGAAAGAAATGAACGCCGCTGTGCTCAGCGTCATCAAAGCTCTGCCGGTCCGTACGACCATGCCGAGTCTCGAAGGTATTTACATCGAAGCCAAAGGCAGCACGCTGACTTTGAAATGCTCGGACCTGATGTTGCAAAAAGAATGCCGCATCGCCGCCGAAATCGATGAAGAGGGTGCGGTGATCGTACCGGGTAAGCTCTTCACCGAAATTTCCCGCAAGTTGCCCGACGGGCGCGCCCGCTTTGCGGTTTCCGGAAAGCAGGTCGATATCCAGTGCGGCCGTTTCAAAACCAGCATCCAGGCGCTCGACTTCGAGGAGTTTCCCGAGATGCGCTTCACCGGCGACAGCTACGATATCGAAATGGACAAGGAAGCTTGCCGGGATATGATCCTCGAAACGGTATTTGCCGTTGCGACCGACGACTCCAAACCCATTCTCACGGGCGTTCTGCTCGAAGTGGGAGAGTCCCTGACCGCCGTTGCGACCGACGCTTACCAGTTCGCGATGCGCAAGGCGCCCATCAAAGCCCCCTGTGCGGAAACCTCCATGGTAGTTCCCGGAAAGACGATGCTCGAGATCTCCCGCATGCTCGATGAATCCGGCGATACGATCAAAATGACCTTTACGCGTACCCACGTCCGCGTGGACCTCGGATTCACTTGCCTGACCGCGCGCCTTCTCGACGGTGATTACATCAAATACCGTCAGATCATCCCGAAGGATTACAAGACCCGCGTTCTCGTGAACCGGCAGGAGATCATGACGGCGATCGACCGTGCAACGCTCGTTGCGCGGGAGGGGAACAACAACATCATCATGGAGTTCCACGACAACAAGCTGACATTGCACGCAAACAGCTTTATCGGTTCTTCCGATGAGGATATCGATGTTCAGATGAACGGTGACAATATCGAGATCGCGTTTAACCCGAAATACTGCATGAATGTGCTGAAAAACATTCCGGATGAGCAGGTGTATTTCGACCTGAGCACGAACATCAGCCCGTGCGTGGTCCGTCCGGTCAACGGCGATTCGTACTATTACCTGATCGTTCCCGTTCGGATCTACGCGCAATATTGACCGGAATCGAACAGTATCTATAAAATCAATAAAGGAGCTGAATGAAATATGAAAGCACTGAAAGTCCTCACGATCGCAGCTGTTTGCGCGCTTGCCGTGGTTTCGGTGACGGGATGCAAAAAAGAAGCTTCTCCCGAGGCTCCTTTGACTGAGCCCACCGCCGTACCGACCGCCACGCCGGAACCGACCCCGGCACCCGAAACCGTCGATTTCGTTCTTGCGCCCGCAACGCCCGAACCCGTCAAGGCCGAGAAGTTGATGCGCGGCTTCGTGATTTCCGATGCGGATGTCGAGGCTGTCATGATGGAGGACGTTGCCGGTTGGGAAGGATGGTCCGTCGTTCAGGTCCAGTATGATGGGCAGCCGCGTACCGACTATTACGCTATCCCCTTGAAGGATGAGAAGGATACCGAAAAGGCAGTCGCCGCAGTTACGGTGACCCTGAATGAGAACAATGTCGAAGCTGTCAGCGTCCGCGTGTTTGTCGGGAAAGAAGATACCGACCACGAAGCCGCGAAGACTTTCTACGCATACGCGAAAGACAAGTTTCCTTTTGCCGTTGTGGGTGGTTTGACCGAGGAAGCCTGGGCGGCGACCAATGCGGAAATCGATATGTCTTACGAGCGTGCCGAAGAGTTGGCGGCGAAAACCACGGAAACCCGGCAGATGGTCGGTTCCTTCGTTTTCCATACCGCATTCGAACTTGCGAGCTTTGACTTTTACATGAAATAAGAGCGATATCTCAATGGAGCTCCGTACCCGGGGCTCTTTTTTGTTATTCACGGAGTGAGGTAGAGGGTACAATTTCCCGTGCGGGAAGAGGAGAACAACCCAAATGTTTCACGTGAAACATTTGTCCGGAAAGGATGAGAAAGAACCGTATGATGAAGTGAAAACAAGAGAAAGCCTGTGTAAATCCTTTGGAATTTACAAAATATTCGATTTGTACTGCAACAGCGAAATTGACAGTGGACAAACGCTTCCACTATAATGAATCCATATGCAAAATACGGAGGTATGCTATGGCGAAAATCACAGCGATCGCAAACCAGAAGGGTGGCGTCGGAAAAACCACGACATCGGTGAATCTTTCGGCTTGTGTTGCGGAAACCGGGAAACGCGTGCTTTTGATCGATGCGGATCCTCAGGGAAATTCCACGAGCGGGCTCGGAATCGAAAAGGATAAGATCGCAAACTCCGTTTACGATGTGATCATCAATGAAGTCGAGGCAAAAGACGCGATCCTCCCGACGGTCATTCCGACACTGGGCATTATGCCGAGCGATATTTGCCTTGCAGGTGCGGAAGTCGAGTTGGTCAACATGATGGCACGAGAACAAAAGCTGAAACAGGCGATCGCAGATGTTCGTGATGATTATGATTATATCTTCATCGATTGCCCGCCGTCTTTGGGATTGATCACGCTGAATGCTTTGAACTGTGCGGATACATTACTGGTGCCGATCCAATGTGAATATTACGCGTTGGAAGGGCTTTCGCAATTGATGAACACGGTGAAGCTCGTGCGCAAGAATCTGAACCCGAACCTCGAAGTGGAGGGCGTGGTGCTGACGATGTACGATGCCCGGACGAATCTGTCCGTTCAAGTCGTCGAAGAGGTGAAAAAGTTCTTCAAGAACAAAGTATACGATACGATCATTCCGCGCAGCGTGCGACTCGGCGAGGCACCCAGCTTCGGACTGCCGATCACACATTACGCAAAGAATTCTTCGGGAGCGATCGCGTACCGCGCACTTGCCGAAGAGGTCATGGGAGGTAAGTGAGCATGGCCGGTTTGAAGAAAGGACTCGGGAGAGGTCTCGATGCTTTGCTGAATCCGCTGGTTGAGGAAACGAAACCGGAAAGCGGAAAAGGCGGGGTGCTCGAAATCGATATCTATCGGATCGATACGAACAAAAATCAGCCACGCAAAACCTTCGATGCGGAAAAGATGAAGGAGCTAACCGACTCGGTCAAAATCCACGGAATCGTACAGCCGTTGATCGTGACCCAAACAGGGGACAGATACCGTATCGTTGCGGGTGAACGGAGATTTCGTGCCGCGAAGGCAGCAAAGCTGAAAACCGTACCTGTGATCGTTGTCGATTACGATGAGCGGAAGCTTGCCGAAGTTTCGCTGATCGAAAACATTCAGCGTGAAGATCTGAATCCGGTCGAAGAAGCATCGGCCATCCGTTTTTTGATGAAGCAGCACGACCTGACACAGGAAGAGGTATCGGAACGGATCGGAAAGAGCAGACCTGCGGTCACAAACAGTCTCCGGTTGTTGACTTTGCCGAAACAGGTATTGGAAGCGATCAAGACCGGTGCGATCACCGCGGGGCACGGTCGTGCGATCGCCGGTGTCCAGGACGAAGAAGTTCAGCTGAAGCTTCTTGAGGAAACGCTTCGTCTCGGATATTCGGTGCGCGCACTCGAAAGTCGCATCCGCAATATGGATGAGAAGAGACAATCTGTAAAAGAAAGAAAGAGTTCGGTGAAGCTGACTGCGGAATTGAAAGGCTTCGAACGATCCTTGCGCGACAAGTTCAAAACAAAGATCGCTTTGGAAGGAACGGAAGAAAAAGGACGGATCGTCATCGAATATTATTCCAAACAGGAACTCGAGTCGGTTTACGAGCTGATGCTCGGACGAGATTCGTAACTAAGCAAAACGAAAAGCAACGGGACGCATCGCTTCCGTTGCTTTTTTATCATGTCATGATTCTGGCGTGAGACAGAATCGGATGCATATTCTGTCGATTGCAAAAGAAAAATCTGTCTCAAAGCAAAATTTCGAAAACAGAGCCAAAAATACGGTCAATTGGCATTAAATTTCGAGTAATTTCGAATGAAAAGCGAAATAACGATAAAGAGAGGATAATCCGGACACGATCGATGAATAATCGACGGAAAAGAAAAAGGAGCGGCTGCACGCTCCTTTGTTGTCGATTCGATTTGCGGTTTCTTATTGGTTTTCGTTTTTATTCGTCGTTGGATCGATCGTGACCTCGACGATGTCGGGTTCGACCGGTACGGTGCGGGATGTTTCACGTGAAACTTTGGATCCATCCGAAGTTGTTCGATGTGACTTCGAAACGATCAAAATCGCAATTCCGGCAACGATGACGAAGATGCCGATGAATTGGGATGTCGACAGACCGAGGATCGCGCCGCGTTCGTCGCTGCGGAAGAATTCGATGATGAAACGCCAGATTCCGTAAAGGATGAAGTACCAGGCGGTTGTTGTTCCTTGTTTTCGTTGCTTGCGAAACATCCCGGTCAGAAACGCGGAGAGAAAGATCAGAAAAACGGATTCCATCAATTGCGTCGGCAATAGGGGAATACCGGAGGGAGCGGCGGTTTCGGCTATGTCGGGATAAATGACGCCGATCGCAGAAGTCGTCGGCGCTCCGTAACAACATCCCGCCAGGAAGCAACCGATCCTCCCGAGCGCCTGACCGATTGCAAAGGAAGGACAAATGAGGTCGGTGTACCGCAGCGGAGAACGGTGATTGTATCGGGAATACGCTGTGATTCCGAGTGCGCCGCCGATCAGTCCCCCGTAAAAGACAAAGCCGCTGGTGAGAGTTTCCAACAAAAAGCGGGGATAAGCGATGACTGTTTTGATTTCAACGAGCCAGTAAAGGAGCTTCGCACCGAGCATACCGCAAACGATCGCAACGATCGCAACGGAGTAAAAATCGTCTTCGTCGATGTCGGTATGCCGGATGTTCCGGAAAATCAGAAGGAATGCCGCAAGCATGCCGAGCAGCATCATGAAACCGAAACTCGGCAAACGGTATCCGAAGATGGTGAGGTAGGGGAGCATGATTCCTCCGTGGTGGTATGAAAATTACCGCAGCGGGAAGTATGCACTGTAATTTCCGAGCGGATGCGGATATTGTATCATGCCGATACCGAGAATGCAAAAGAATGCAGAAATTGGGGGCGGATACGGCGGGTCGGCGTCCTTCAAAATTGACAAAAGCACATAATAAATATAATATTATATAAGGCATAAATTCCGCCCGAACGGGCGTTTACGGAGGAGTATATCCATGGCTGAATTTTACGATCCGCAGGTCGTTGAGAAAAAATGGCAGCGGAAATGGGCCGAAGAAAAGTGCTTTGAAGCAGAGGCTTCGCACGAGAAGAAAAAGTTCTTCGGTCTGATCGAGTTTCCTTATCCTTCCGGACAGGGTCTGCACGTCGGACACCCGCGTCCCTTTACCGCAATGGACGTCATTGCGAGAAAACGCCGTATGGAAGGTTACAACGTGTTGTACCCCATCGGTTACGACGCGTTCGGTCTTCCGACCGAGAACTATGCAATCAAAACGGGTATCCACCCCGCAAAGGTCACCGAGCAGAACATCGCCCGCTTCCGTCAGCAACTGCAGAGCCTCGGTTATTCGTTCGATTATTCCCGAGAGGTGAACACCACCGACCCGGAATATTACAAGTGGACGCAGTGGATCTTCCTCAAGTTTTACGAAAAGGGTCTTGCTTACAAGGCGGAGATCCCGATCAACTTCTGCACCAGCTGCAAGGTCGGTCTTGCGAATGAGGAAGTCGTCGACGGCCATTGCGAGCGTTGCGGCGGCGAGGTCATCCGTATGGTCCGCTCCCAGTGGATGCTGAAGATCACCGAATACGCACAGCGTCTCATCGACGATCTCGATAAGGTCGATTATCTCGACAAGATCAAAGCACAGCAGATCAACTGGATCGGCCGTTCCGAGGGTGCGGAGGTCAACTTCAATATCGCAGACAGCGATGAGAAGCTGCTCATTTACACGACCCGCTGCGATACCATGTTCGGCGCTACGTACATGGTCATCTCTCCCGAGCATCCCATCATCGAAAAGATGAAGGACCGCATCGAGAACGCGGAAGAGATCCGCGCATATCAGAAGCAGGCTGCTGCGAAGAGCGATTTCGAGCGCGGTGAGCTTGCAAAGGAAAAGACCGGCGTCGAACTGAAGGGCGTCCGCGCGATCAACCCCGTGACCGGAAAGGAGATTCCGATTTGGGTTTCCGATTATGTCCTGATGGGTTACGGTACGGGCGCGATCATGGCGGTTCCCGCGCACGATACGCGTGACTACGAATTTGCGAAGAAGTTCGGTCTCGATATCATCGAAGTCGTGGAAGGCGGCGATATCGAGAAGGAAGCGTTTACCGATTGCCACACGGGAAAGATGGTCAATTCCGGCTTCCTCAACGGCATGGAAGTCGCCGAAGCGATCCCCGCGATGATCGAGTTCCTCGAGAAAGAGGGCATCGGCAAAAAGAAGGTCAACTTCAAACTGCGCGACTGGGTCTTCTCCCGTCAGCGTTACTGGGGCGAGCCCATCCCGCTCGTCAAGTGCGAAAAGTGCGGTTGGGTGCCGATCCCCGAGGATCAGCTGCCGTTGACCCTGCCCATGCTCGACAACTTCACCCCCACGGACGACGGCTCTTCCTGCCTGGCCCGTGCGGAGGAATGGCTGCACACGACCTGCCCGCACTGCGGTGCTCCCGCGATGCGCGAGGCGGATACCATGCCCAACTGGGCCGGTTCGAGCTGGTACTTCCTGCGTTACTGCGACGCGCACAACGACAAGGCGTTCGGCGACCCCGAAGAACTCAAGTATTGGCTGCCCGTCGATTGGTACAACGGCGGTATGGAACACACCACGCTCCACCTGCTGTATTCGCGCTTCTGGCATAAGTTCCTGTTCGACTGCGGTCTCGTGCCGACGGAAGAACCGTACATGAAGCGCACCAGCCACGGTATGGTGCTCGGCGCGAACGGCGAGAAGATGTCCAAGTCCCGTGGTAACGTCGTCAATCCCGACGATTATATCCCGGTCTACGGCGCGGATGCGTTCCGTCTGTACATCATGTTCATGGGCGCGTTCGACCAGCCGATCCCGTGGAACGTCGAAGGCACCAAGGGCTGCCGTAAGTTCCTCGACCGCGTTTGGAAGATGACCGATATGGTCGAAGGCGAGGGCGTGACCAACGAGAAGATCAACGCCGCGCTGCACGCCTGCATCAAGAAGGTCTCGGAAGATATCGAGCGCATGAAGTTCAACACCGCGATCGCCGCGATGATGGAGTTCGTGAACACCGTTTACAAAGAGGGCAAGCTCACGAAGGACGAATTCAGAACGCTGCTGAAGCTGCTGAATCCCTTCGCGCCGCATGTGACCGAAGAGCTCAACGAGATGCTCGGTTACAGCGAAGAGCTGCATCACGCCGCATGGCCCGTGTTCGATGAATCGGCACTGACCGAGAGCACCGTCGAATACGGTATCCAGGTCAACGGCAAGGTCCGTGCCCGAGTATCCATCGCGGCGGACGCTTCGAAGGAAGAGGTCGAAAAGGCCGCGCTCGCAGCCGAAGAAATGAAGCCCTTCCTCGAAGGAAAGACGATCCGCAAGGTCATCGTCGTCAAGAACATCGTCAATATCGTCGTCGGCTGAGTCCGGCACCCGCGTGCTGCCTTGCGGCGCCCGGAAAAACAGGGGAGACCGCACATCACGGTCTCCCTTTTGCATTCAAGTGAGGTGTCTGAGATGGATCGCAAAGACAAAGAATTGCTTCGGCGTTTGTATCTCGAAGAAGGAAAAAGCTGTTCCGAAGCCGTGTTCGAAGCGGTATTGGAAGCGCACGGAGTCGTTCCGGAGGAACGGTGTTTCCGGATGATGCGCGGATTTTCGGGCGGGTTGAGTTGCGGACTTGCCTGCGGTGCCGTCACAGGCGGTGTCGCGGCGATATCGTATCTTTTCAACAACGGCGGGGAGTCGTACGAAGAAGTGCAAGGCCTTTGCGGAAGTTTTGCGCAAAACGCAATGGAACGCTTCGGTACGATCGAATGCAACGTGCTGAAACATCGTCACAGACGGGAAGACACACGTTGTTACGAACTCGTGGAGCAGATCGCGGACATATTGTGGGATACGATCGGACCGGAAAAGGAGGAGAGCGAATGAAACGGTTGCTGTGGAATCTGTTGCTGTTGACCGGTATCCTACTGACGGCGTGCGGCGCTTTGGCGGACGACTACCCGTATTATACGGAGATATGGGTTTCCGAAAAGCCGAAGAAAACGACCTACAATGTCGGAGAGGCGTTTGATCCGGAAGGAATCGAGATTTCCGGTACGGTCGTAAAGGATGCTTCCGGAAAGACAGGTATCAATAAGATCGGTACATCCGGTCTCAGATGGTCGCCGAAGACATTTACCTCGGAGGGGAAGAAAACCGTGACTTTGACGCTGAGCGTTAAGGGCAAAGACGGGAAGTGGGTCGACCAGAAGTGTACGACGACCGTGAACGTCACGGACAAAACGAATTATCCCTACTGTGCGAAGATCGATGTGACGAAGGAGCCGAAAAAAACGACTTATGTCGTCGGAGAGTCCTTCGATCCGGCGGGGATCGAAGTCACCGGGACCTATGTCAAGGATGCGAAGGGAACAACCTCGAAAAGCGTACTTGCCACCAAGAAGATGAAGGTTTCGCCCACGTCGTTCAAAACCGCGGGGAAGCAGAAGGTCACATTGTCGCTGAGTGTAATCGGAAAAAGCGGCGCCTATAAGACGATGTCGACGACCATGACGGTAAACGTGACAGATAAAGCACAGAAGGTTCCGAAAATCACGAAACACCCGACCGGAGAGGTCGTCGAGCCCGGGAGCTCGGCAAGCTTCATCGCAAGAGCAGATGGTTACGAGAGCCTCACATGGACATTCATTTCTCCACACGGTACGGAGTATTCGGTGGATAATGCCCGGAAAAAGATCGGCACGGTCATGAAAGTCAGCGGCGAAAGCGCGGAAAAACTCCGCCTGACGCATATTCCTGCGGCAGCGGACGGATGGAAGGTCTATTGTACGTTCAAAAACGCAGCGGGTTCGGTCCGTTCGGATTCGGCGCTGATCTCCGTTACGGAAGAGGAAGAAGCAACGAACACGCCGGTGCCGCAACAAACGGGGCAGGAAAGCACGGGGCACTGCGCGGAGTGTTTGCTGTCTTTGATTCCCGAAGAGGATGCAAGCGAACCGGGAGAATACTATCTCGTCAAGATGGATGCATCCGGCAAGGTGTTGCTGATGAAAAAGATCGACACCGGGGACAATGGGCCTGCAGAACGGGTCATCAAAGGCACGGTCAACGCAAAGACGGTCGCCGTACGGACAGCGGCAAGTCAAAGCTCGCTGGTCACGGCTTATGTCTACCAGGGAGAAGAGGTCACGGTGTTGCGCCGCACGGGAAAGTATTATGAAGTCGAAACCAAAGCCGGAGTCCGCGGGTATTGCTGGGCGGATTACGTGACGGCGAGCGGTGTTCCGGTGACGGACTGAAACAGAGAAAGGCGACCCACATACGGGTCGTCTTTTTTTGTGGTTTTGTGAACAGTATTCATGCAATATTGACGGATACTCATGGATTTCATAAGATAAAATCAAGAGAACGAACGTTCGAAAAAGAAGGGGGAGCATATGAAAAAGGAGAAGATGCTGTCGCTGTTGCTGTGCCTGGTGATGCTGCTGGGGATTTGCGTGCCCGCCACAGCCGAAAAGGTCACGATCACCGATCCGTTTGTCGGTAAGATCACCGTCGATATCCCGTATTACAAGGATTTTTACATCACGAAGAATCCGTCGAAGATGACCTATAAGGTTGGAGAATCTTTCGATATTTCCGGAATCGAGATTGCAGGAAAGCTCGTTTACGATGTGTCGGGAAATGTGAAAGAGAACCCGCTCGGCACGGGGGTGATCACCGGCTGGTCCCCGACGAAATTCACGGCTGCCGGTTCGCAAAAAGTGACCCTGAACGCGCAGCTCAAATCCATGACGGGTTCGTACAAAACGTTCAGCACATCGCTGACGGTAACGGTCAAAGAAGAAGCGACCAAATTGGACCCGCCGATGATCTTGTTGCCGGATCCGCCTAAAATCGCATCAAAGCCCACGGTAACGAAGCATCCGGGAGACGAGCATCTGACCGAGGGCGGAAGCTGCAGCTTCGTCGCCCGCGCGGACGACGATGAAAGCATCAGTTGGACCTTCGTATCGCCTTCGGGTAAGAACTATTCGGTTTCCAAGACGAAAAAGGAGTTTCCGAATCTCAAACTCAGCGGCACGACCTCGGAAAAGATCCGTCTGACGAACGTTCCGCAAAAGATGAACGGCTGGAAGATCTTCGCAACGTTCAAAAACGAAGCCGGTTCGGTCGATACGCAGAAGGCGGTCATTTCGGTGAATGCGGCGAAGGCAACGGCAACGCCGACGGAAAAGCCCACGGTCGTTTCGGTGACACCTGCCCCGACGGTGATCCCAACGCCAAAGCCCACGGTCACGCCGGACCCGACACCCGAACCCACACCGGAACCGACGCCGCATATCCACAAATACGATACGGCATTGTGGATGACCGATGCCGATACGCATTGGCACGACTGTGATTGCGGAGACAAGGACGGGACCGCGGTACATGATTTCGATTGGGCGGTCACGAAGAAAGCAACGAAAAACGCCCCCGGCACCGAGGTGGGACTCTGCAAGGTCTGCGGGTATACGACACACCGCACGGTGGAATATGCGGGACCGGACCCGGTGATCCCCGTGCTCATCGCCGTAACGGTGTTGCTGGTGGTTGCTTTGGTCGTTGTCGGCGTGCTGCTGAAGAAAAACGCAAGGATGCGCCGCCATCACAAGAAACACCACCGGGACGACGACCGATAAGTTTACGGATGCGGTAATACGCGAAGAAAAAGAAATCCCCCGTCAGCTTGTTCTGACGGGGGATTTTTCCGACATTATGATAACATTCAGCAACCGAAACTGTGTTTGAAGAGCTGACGGTTGTCGAGCGCCCACTGGCGCTCGGTGAATCCGCGGGGCTGGATGCCTTCGAGTGCCGCGTACATTTCGTACAGCCGGCTGTCGAGCAGGTCGAGCTCGGAAAGGACTTCCGCTTCGGGGAACATCGGGTATTTCGGGCTGCCGAACTCGGGCGCACCGTGATGGGAAAGCAGCATGTGCTGCAGCAGCATCGTGATTTCGGGGTCGATCTCCAACAGATCCGCCGCCTGAACGATCTCGTTCACGCCCATGGTGATGTGCCCGAGGAGGTTGCCCTCGGTGCTGTAGCCGGAAGGAATGCCGAGGGCACTTGCCTCGATCTCGCGGAGTTTGCCGATATCGTGCAGGATCGCGCCGGCACAGATCAGATCGAGATTCAGTGCGGGATAGTTTTTTGCGATGCCTTTTGCCATGCTGATGATGGTGGAAGTGTGATGCAGCAGACCTCCGCGCGTCGCGTGGTGCAGTTTGACCGCTGCGGGGTGGATGAGCAGCTGCTCCTTGTGCTGGCGCATCAGGTAGGTGACGAGGCGGCGCAGGTCTTCGTTCCGGAAGTCCTCCGCCAAACGGTACAGCTCATCGTAAACGGCTTCGGGGTCGATCGGCGCGCACGGCAGCAGCAGGGACATATCCACTTCGTCCTCTTCGGCTGCGGGGCGGATCTTCTCGATCTTCAGCTGCTCGGCATCGCGGAACATATTGATGGTACCGCGGACCTTGATGACGTCGCCGGGGGTGTAAGTACCGTGCAGTTCGCGGCTGTAGTCCCAAAGCTTCGCGATGCCTTCGCCTTCGCAATCGGTCAGGACGAGGTCGAGATAATCGGTTCCGTTTTTGTTCTGGCGCACATCGGCGCTCTTGACGATGCAGAATCCCTCGAAACGGAGAGTGCCTTCGGGGAGCGTATTCAAAAGTCGCATTCTGGACATAAAATGATTCACCTCATAAATTCTCATTATGATTATACCACAACCGCAGACGGCTTTTCCGTAATTTTTCGGGACAGGAGAAACGGCAAGGAAAATGCCGCGATCGTTTTGATTTTTCTGTCCATCCGGGGCCGTTCCGTGCTACAATAAATTGTTATGGAATACGGAATGACACAAAGCTATTATGTGGTCGTGATCGGTGCCGGGCATGCAGGGTGCGAGGCCTCTTTGGCATGCGCGCGCATGGGTCTCGAAACACTTCTTTTGACGTTGAATCTCGACTCGATCGGTCTGATGCCCTGCAACCCCGCCATCGGCGGAACGGGAAAAGGTCACCTCGTCCGCGAGATCGATGCGATGGGTGGAGAAATGGGTCTTGCGGCGGACGATACGCTGATCCAGATTCGCATGCTCAACACGGGCAAGGGACCCGCCGTGCATTCGCTTCGCGCGCAGATGGACAAACGCCGTTATCACGAACGGATGAAACGCGCGCTCGAGGAATGCGACGGGCTGACGATCCTTCAGGATGAGGCGGAACGGTTTTTGACCGAGAACGGAAAGATCTCCGGGGTCGTTACCGCGGAAGGATTCACGTTCCGTTGCCGTGCGGTCGTTGTCGCGACCGGCGTGTATCTCAAAAGCCGTATCCTCATCGGCGATTTCGCAAAGAACAGCGGACCTGCCGGACTCGGAAGAGCGGAAGGGCTTTCGGACGGACTTTCGGCACTCGGTGTACCGCTACAGCGTTTCAAAACGGGTACGCCTTCCCGCGTGGACGGGCACAGTCTCGATTACAGCGAGATGGAACCGCAGTTCGGCGATGTGCCCATGCCCGCGTTCTCGTTTCTGAACGGACGGCTCGACCGCGAGCAGGACAAGTGCTGGCTGACTTACACGAATGCCGAAACGCACAAGATCATTCTCGACAATCTGCACCGTTCGCCGATGTACTCGGGAAAGATCCATGCGACCGGAACGCGCTATTGCCCCTCGATCGAGGATAAGATCGTGCGTTTTGCCGACAAGGACCGGCACCAGATCTTCATCGAACCGGAAGGACGGACGACGCACGAGATGTATGTGCAGGGACTTTCGACGAGCCTCCCCGCGGATGTGCAGATCGCCATGGTCCGCACGCTGCCCGGTTTGCGCAACGCGCGTGTGATGCGCCTCGGTTACGCGATCGAATACGATTGCATCGATCCCACGGCGCTCGATCTCACATTCATGGTCAAGGGCGTGCCCGGTCTGTTCATGGCGGGGCAGGTCAACGGTTCGAGCGGTTATGAAGAAGCCGCCGCGCAGGGATTTTTTGCGGGTGTGAACGCCGCGCTCTATGTCAAGGAAGAGGCGCCGTTCCTGCTCGGACGCGATGAAGCGTATATCGGCGTCCTCGTCGACGATCTTTCGACGAAGGGCACGCCGGAGCCGTACCGCATGATGACCTCGCGCTGCGAATACCGCCTGCTGCTCCGCCAGGACAACGCGGATGCGCGCCTGACCGAAAAGGCACGCCGTCTCGGTCTCATTTCCGAACGCCGTTGGCGCGCGCTGAACGAGAAGCAGGAGGAGGTCGCCCGCGCACTGGCAGCAGCGGAAAAGAACGTTCCGCCGGATGAGCGGCTCCGCGCCTACCTTTCCTCCATCGGCGAGACGCTGCCGCAGCACGGCGCAAAGCTGTTCGACCTGATGAAGCGCCCGAACGTAAGCTATACCGCGCTTTCCGCCGTTTACGAGGAACTGCCGGTACTGACGGACGCCGCGCGTGAGCAGATCGAAATCCTCGCGCATTACGACGGATACATCGAAAAACAGCGTGAGCAGGTGGAGCGCGCAAAGCGAATGGAGAACATGCTCCTACCCGATGGGATCGATTATCAGACCATCGACGGGCTGCGCCTCGAGGCGAGGCAGAAGCTGAACAAGCAGCGCCCGATGAACCTCGGTCAGGCGTCGCGGATCTCGGGTGTGAGCCCCGCGGATATCTCCGTGCTGATGATCCATCTCAAACGCCTCGAACACAAGGGAGAAGCAGAATGAAGGAACATTTGCATGCACTGCGCCCGGACCTGACGGATGTACAGCTGGAGCGCTTTCAAAAGTATTACGAGCTCCTTGTCGACTGGAACACGCGGATGAACCTGACTGCCATCACCGAGGCACGGGAAGTCGCCGAAAAGCATTTTGCCGATTCGCTTGCGGCGGCGGCTTATATCTCGGACGGGGCGCACTGCGTGGATGTCGGTACGGGCGCGGGATTTCCCGGCGTACCGCTGATGATCCTCAGGGACGATATCACGGTGACCCTGCTCGACGGATTGAACAAGCGCCTGATCTTCCTCGAAACGGTGCTGCGAGAACTCGGTCTGACGGACCGTGCGACCTTGCTGCATGCCCGTGCGGAGGACGCGGGACGCGACCCGAAGCACCGCGGAAAGTACGATATCGCGCTGACCCGTGCGGTCGCGAATCTTTCCGTTTTGATGGAACTCACCGTGCCGCTTCTCAAGGTCGGCGGGAAGAGCATCTGCTACAAGGGCGATGCGGAACAGGAAGTCGCCGGCGCGAAAGGCGCGTGCCATCTGCTGCACGCAAGCGTCGATACCGCGGATGTACCTGCGGAATACGGGAAACGGACCCTGGTGTTCGTGACCAAGAACGAACCGACGCCGAAGACCTACCCGCGCAAGGCGGGGACGCCGGCAAAGAAGCCACTGTAAAGACCACGTATCAAACGCGGATCCCGTTGCGGACCGCGTTTTTTGTTTGCCCAGAAAGAAAACGGTGCTTCGGTTTGCCGCACTTTTTCATGATTTTCGAAAAAACGACGGATCTATACGGGAGACGGTAAGATGATTCCGGTCGTTTCGGCGGACCCGGGATCGGCAGAAGAAGAGAACCGGTTTCGCAAAACAGCACGGGAGGCAGGGAAGAAAGACGGGTAAGAAGAAGTGAAAAACGGAGAATTCGCGTTGTGAACCGAGTTATCCACCGTTTCCCGTGGATGACTCCGCCGGTGGACGGAGTTTTGGACCGGTGGATAACAGATGTCGGCATTTTCATCGTTTCCGTCATGATTTCTTGCATTTTTTGAGGAAACACCATTGTTTTTTTGGTCAAAAGCCATTTTGTTCCGCATCATTTTGCAGGAAACCACATATCCATCCTGCAATCCACCGCTTGGTGGATAAGTAGGCACTTTGGTGGGTGGATATGTGGATAAGTGGACGGAATTGCGACTTTTTGCGCATTTTCGCGGTGGATAACGGTGGATAAGTCTGTGGATGATGTGGTTTATCCTGTGGTTCTGTGTGGATAATCGGGTGGTTTCCATATGTTGTGGTGTAAAAAAATATGACCCACAAGTGGGTCATATTCAATAAAATCAATATGGTTTGCAAGAAGAAGGCAAGTCGTTTTCAAACTTTTGCCGTTTGTGCGCGTTCCACCAAAATCGCGTGGGGCAAAAGCCCGCCGGCTTCGGTCGTCGTGCGGGCACGGACGACAAGCGCCGGATTCTGACGGATGCAACGTTCGAGCAGACGGAACTCCATGGTGTAGAGCAGCGCGAATCCGGAGGGACGCAACAATTCCGGAAGGCGTTTCACGAATGCGCGGTAGAGGGTCTCGTTGCTTTCGTGCGTGCCGACGCGGTTGCCGAAGGGCAGGTTCGCATAGAGTTCATCGGCGGGTTCCCGTGGGATGAAGCGCAGGCAGTCCTTGGCTATGAAACGCGCGGCGGAGCGCCCGGCGCGGGCGTTGTCCATTGCGATGCGTACCGTTTCCTGCTTGATGTCCACACCCGTAAGCGAGGCGCAGCTGCCGATCGTTTCGCGTTCGAACAGGAACGTACCGCTGCCGGCAAACGGATCGAGAACGTGCGCGTCCGGCACGACCTTTGTGGCATTCTCCCGCGCGAAGCGGATGAGACATGCCGCCGTTTCCGGGCGGATGGAGGCGGAGATCGCCTGCTTGCGGTAACCGTAACGCGGGTCTGTGAAGTTCACGGGCTTCCGGTACAGCTTCAAGCCGCTTTCGGTGAAATCAACGCGCAGCTCCACCGCGTAATGCGATGGGTCGTTGACGCCGCCGAGGGCTTTGGAAAGTGCTTTGATGAAAGCGGTGCGGTCACCGGGGTAGTTGCGCAGCTCCGCACGGTAAGGAAGCGCGGGCGCGGGCGCGAACGCGGCGGCGATGGAAGCGGGGTCTTCGGAAAGCGGTGCGGCGACCGGAACGAGCAGCTCCGAGAAACAGCGCGCGCGGAAGACGGGGGCAAGCCGTTCACAGGTCAGCGTGCAGCCGTCGTCGGTTTGCTCGGCGTGGAGACCGAGACCGGTGAGTTCCCGAAAAAGGATGCCGTTCATGCCTTCCGGCGCGGTCAGAAGGACCTTCGTCGGGATGTCGAAACGTTCGAATTCAGGGAAGCTTTCCCCGGCATGGAAGCTGCGCAAGGCCGTGCGGCGGGCATCGGCGATTTCGAGAACGTTCTTTTCTTCGGTCTCGTTCGTTGGAACGGGAAGCACATAACGCATGAGTGCCTGTTCGGCTTCCGGCGTGCCGTAGGAACCGAGCGCCAGAAGGATCGACGGAACGACCATGAGCACGGTTTCGCGGTCGAGGGCTTCCGCAAGCGCGGGCAGCGTCCCTTCCGGCGTCATGGCGCCGAGAAACCGTGCGGTATTCTTGCGGACCTTGAACGCTTCCGCGTTGAGATAACGGGTCACGAGCGCGGTGTCGGCGATTTTGGATGAGAGCTCTTCCCGTGCGGCTTTCTTCTTTGCCATTGCGGTCAAAGCGGAAAGCGCCTGCGCGGCTTCGGCATCGGGTGCCGGCTGCGCGCAAGTCAGGGTGATCAGGTGCTTTCTCAACTCCGCCGCATCGAAGGCGGGGGCGTCGTGTGCGCTTTTCTTCGGTGCGGGGCGCGCGGAAGGTTTCTTTGCGGCAACCGGTCTTTTGTTATTTGGTCTTCTTTTTTCCATGCGATCTCTCCGCCGCCTCGCGGATGACCTCGAGCACCTCATCGGTGCCGTCGAGCTTCGTATCCTGCGCCATGGCGGCACCGGTTTCGAGGCGGTTTTCGTACAGGTGGTTCACCGCGTCCGCAAGGCTGTCCGGAGTCGCGGTGTCTTGATCGAGCCGGGTGGCGTATCCCTTGCGTTCGCAGTACTTCGCGTTGAGGATCTGGTCTCCGCGGCTGGCATCGAGACCGAGCGGGATGAGGACCGCGGGCTTGGCGAGTGCCATCAGTTCGAACACGGCGTTCGCGCCGGCGCGGGAAATGACGACATCGGCGGCCGCGAGCAGGTCCGGCAGCTGTTCGGAGATATAATCGAACTGCACATAACCGGGGCGCGCTGCGGATGCGTCCACATTGTTCTTGCCGCACAGGTGGATGATATCGTATACGGGCAGCAAACGATCGAGCGCGCTGCGGACGAGCAGGTTCACGCGGACGGCACCGCTCGAACCGCCCATGATGAACAGCACGGGCTTTTTGCCGTCGAGTCCGGCGAAAGCGAGCCCTTTCTCTTTGTCGCCTTTGTACAGCTCGGGACGGATGGGCGTGCCCGTGAACACCGGGCGTCCGTGCGCGATCTTCGAAACGGTATCCTCGAAGGTGCAGCAGACCGTGTCTGCGAAGCGTCCCGCGATGCGGTTCGCGAGACCCGGCGTGTAGTCGGACTCGTGCGCGATGATGTGCGGGCGCTTTCTGCCGAGGGAAGCGGCGCCGACGACGACCGGGACGGAAACGAAGCCGCCCTTGCTGAAAACGACATCCGGTTGGAGTTTTTTGAGGATGCGGCGTGCTTCGGAGCAACCGCGGATGACGCGGAAGGGGTCGCTGAGGTTCTTCAGGTCCAGATAGCGGCGGAGCTTGCCGACGCTGACGCCGTAGTACGGGACATTGCCGAGGGCGGCGATGAGATCCTTTTCCATTCCGTTTTTGCTGCCGATATAGCTGACATCCCAGCCTTCGGCCTGCAAGCGCCGGATCAAGGCGATATTGGGCATGACATGACCGGCGGTACCGCCGCCGGTGAAGACGATCTTCATGGTTGTTACTCCGTTCTTGTTTCGAAATTACGGTAAATTCGCTTTTTATCCAATTTAATGATAACGATTCGGTGCGGAGCTTGTCAACGCGCGCACGAAGATATAAAGAATCTTCGGAACGGAAACAAAAAAGGCCCGCCGTGTCCGGCGGGCAGAATGGGATACGTTCAATGCTCTTCCTTTGCCAAAGCATTGATCGCGATGCATGCAAGACCGATGCCGAGCAGAGAGAACGCGGTCTTCGGTTCGAGTTCGCCGATGGTGTTCAGCGCGACGACGGCAACACCCATCGCCAGCGCGACGGCGCGCATCACGAGCAGCGCGAGCTGCTTCGGGTCCTGCTTGCCGCTGTTCTTTGCGGCACTCTTTCCTTCCATCAGTTCGTCGACCGAGATGCCGAAGATCTCCGCAAGGCGCGGCAGCGATGCCGTATCCGGCATGCTGAGGTCGCGTTCCCACTTGGAAACCGCCTTGTCGGTCACGCCCATTTTGTCCGCGAGTTCCGCCTGCGTCATTCCGTTGTCTTTGCGCAGCTTTGCGATCATTTCGCCGAAGGTCTCTTTTTTCATTTCGTTTCGTGCTCCTTTGTTTGATGAACCCATCGTAGCATTCCCTCCTTCGGGGGGCAACCGACCGGAAGTTTACTTGCGGTAGAGTCCGGTTTACACGGACCGGACCGCGGTAGAACTCCCGTTTACCCCTGTTTTTCCGCGGTTTCCCCGGGTTTATCGGTTGGATTATCGCATGAACGGGAGAATCGCGCAATCCTTTGTACGAACTGTGTCGCGTTTTTGAATTTTCGTCCGGGGATGTGCCATTTCCCGGGTGCGCTTGGTATAATGGGAAAATCGAAAAGTATACGGTTTCGAAAGAAAGGATACGGAATGAAAAAACGACTGACGGCTTTCCTCCTTGCGGTCGCCATGCTGTGCCCGGTGCTGTTTTCGGGTTGCGGTGTGATCATCGGCAACGGTACGGATACCTGTTATAAGTTTATCGATTATATCGTCAACGGAAAGTTCGACCGCGCTTACGACCTGATCGCGGAGAGCATCCAGCGCTACGATCCGAATGAAAACGTCAAGGCGACCCCGACGGCGGCGCCGGTTGCGACGGACGAGCCGGAGGTCATCGACGACGACCGTTCGGAACAGCAGATGGACACGCTCATCGTGGAAGACGGCAAAGTCGTGGATATCGTGCCGAGCCCGACGCCGACACCGACCCCCGTTCCGACGGATACGCCGGCGCCCACCGCGACGCCGAAGCCGACGCCCACGGCGGCGCCGACCGCCTCCCCCACCCCCTCG
Organism: Clostridia bacterium; assembly: GCA_030526425.1. Classification (GTDB taxonomy): domain Bacteria; phylum Bacillota; class Clostridia; order Christensenellales; family CAG-138; genus CAG-1024. The sequence continues at coordinate 34,797 of JAUNCT010000001.1, read as the reverse complement.
CCGACGCCGGACGCGGACGGGAACCCTTATGTCGAAAAAACGATCACCCGCTCGGAATTCGTTTCGAAGTATATGGGAATTTTCGAGGAAATGGGCGTGACGGGCATCGATTACACGGTGACCGACGCGATGGACGGCGACATCATCGCCACGGTGAATTACACGCTCACCTACCACACCGAAAAGGGCGGAGACCTCACCTACGATTTCGAAATCGAGGCGAACCGCATCGAATCCCGTTGGGTGATCAACTGGTCACCGAACCTCATCTTCCCCATGATGGATTGGGGCGATACGATGCGCGTCGGTGTCATCCAGTCGAAGCGCGGTGAGATCCTCTGCGACGGTGTGCCTTACGCGCAAAACGTCAATATCGTCACGGTGTTCTCCGTGCCTTCGAACATCGAAGACATGGACGCCTTCTATCAAGGCGTTCTCTCCATCCCGGAACTCGTTGCGGGTCTCGAAACGGAGGAACGCAAAGGGACTGCGGCGCTCGATTACGCGCTGTCGCGTACGAGAAACGATTTCTGTAAGATCTGCACCTTCTTCCCGGATGAATTGACGGACGATCTCAAAGCCCGGATCCTTGCGGTGCAGGGTCTCGCGATCGATACGCAGAACTACGGTACCACGCGCTACTATCCGTACGGAGAGTCGCTGTGCCACATCGTCGGCTACGCGGGTATCGTCACCAAGAAGGAACTGCGGAAATTCGAGGCTGCCGGAGATACCCGTTACAACGGCGACAGCTGGGTCGGCAAATACGGTCTCGAAGTCACCTATGAGGACAACCTCACGGGTACGAACGGAAGCTTCACCTACATTCAGGACCCGAAGGGCGGGTCAAAGGGCGTTCTCTACCGCAAGGACGCGGTCGACGGACAGGACCTGCACCTCACGATCATTCCCGAATTGCAGCAGCGGTTGGAGGATGTCGTCAACACCATCGTCTACGATCCGTACGAGGTGCGCGGCGCGGTCGTCGTCATGAACCCGAAGACCGGCGCCATCCAGGCGATGAAATCCTGGCCGGGATTCGACCTCAATTACGTTGCCCGCGGTATGCCCGAGGACGAATGGGAACAGCTGAAGAACGACCAGGTCAACCTTCGCCTGTTCAACCGCGCCGTACAGGGTATCTACACCCCGGGTTCCGTGTTCAAACTCATGACCACTGCGGCGGCGCTCGAAACGGGCACGATCACCAAAACGACGGAGTTCCCGAAATCGGAAACGATCAAGAACGACGAATGGATGCCTTCGGACTCCATTTCTCCCGGGTTCAGCGAATACGCGAACGGGCGTGCGCTCAAGCGTACTCCGACGACGAAGCGACTCACGCCGATGAACCTCACGAGTTCCATCATCCAGTCGGATAACCTGTTCTTCGCCTGGGTCGGACTCAAACTCGGGCGCGAACGTTTCGAGGCGTATCTGCGCAACCTCGGTTGGGAGACGCCGTTGCCGTTCGAGATCAAGGACGAAGACGGCAACTCCATTGCCGCAACGCCGCAGATATACTCGATCCTCAAGCACGACAACGGCGATTGGGTCTACGATGAGAACGGCCGCCCGAAGGAAAAGAGCGGGATCCCGCAGAACAACTACGATCTGGCGGTTTCGGCATACGGACAGGGTCAGCTCATGGTCTCCCCCTTGCAGATGGCGGCTTTCGTTTCCGCTTACGCGAACGACGGCAACATCATGGTCCCGTATGTGGTCGATTCCATTTGGCACGCGGACAAGACGGATTACAACCTCGTCGAGCAGCATGAGCCGACCTACTGGAAAAAGAACGCGATCCAGATGAGTACCATCAACACCGTGCACGACGCGTTGCTGCGCGTTTGCACGCAGGGCACCGCCCATTACATGGTCGACCGGTTGTACTTCAAGGGTTACGATCTCGACATCAACGGAACCGATTACACCTTCATCGGCAAAACGGGTACCGCGGAGATCACGAACGACAAATCGAAGGAACTCGGTTGGTTTGTTTGCTGGCGCGATGGCGCAACGCCCGAGAACGCGCGCCTCGTCTGCGTCATGCTCGAGATCAACCTGAACTCCAACGGCAAGATCCCGACAGAGACCGAGATCGCTTACATGAAGTTCGACATTGCGCACTCCATGCTGACGAAGAACGCACTCAACACCTATTACGGTGAGGTCGACACGCTCGCCCGCCTCCGCAATGCGGAGACCGCTTCGGGCAGCGATAACAACTTCGGTACGGCGCTCGGGCTCATGGGCATCGGCAGCGTACAGCCCGGTGCTTCGAATGAGCCTGCGGGCAGCAGCTTCAAGGAACCGGAGACTTCCGCGATGCCCGCGGTCACACCGCGCCCCGACGCTTACACCACGACGAACGAGCCGCTGAAGATCGAGATCATCGGCTGAAAACATCACAGAGACATACAGGAGGAAACAAGATGGAACATTATGAACAGGCGGCGCGGATCGTCGCGTTCTCGAAGCGGATGTATGAGGAGCGCCTCGTTTCCGCAACGAGCGGAAATCTGAGTGAGCGTATTCCCGGAACGGACGACGTGTTCGCCATCACTCCGAGCAGTGAAGACTACCTCACCATGACGCCGGACCGCATCGTCGTCATGAAGACCGACGGTACCCTGATCTATTGCCCCGAGGGTGCAAAGCCCTCGAGTGAATGGCGCCTGCACGCCGCGATCTACCGTGACCGCAAAGACGTGAACGCCGTCGTTCACACGCATTCCCCCTATGCGACCGCCTTTGCCACGGTCGGTCAGTCCATTCCTCCGGCGCTTGCGGAGATGCTCCCCTGGCTCGGCGGCGGCGTTCCGCTCGCAAAGTACGGTCCTCTCGGAACGTGGGACCTTGCGGACAACACTTCCGCGGCGATCGGCGAAACCGGCGTTTCCGCGCTGATGGCGAACCACGGCGCCGTTGCCGTTGCCGCCAACATGAAGACCGCTTATGCGCGCGCCGCATACATCGAAGACGCCGCACGCGTCATCGTGATCGCCAAGGGGATCGGCGAGCTCGTCATTCCCGAATAACCGTTTCCGGTTCGGACCGCCCGTCTGGGCGGTCTTTCCTTTTGTTCCGGATTTCTTTATGATATATAAACAACAAGCGTAAGGAGGCGCCGAAACAAAGCGACCTCCGGATGTTTTCTTTTTCCGACTTTCCGATGAACGGAGACCTTCCATGAAACGTTTTTTCGCATTGTTCCCGGCAACTGTGTTGATGACGGGTATTTTGTTCGTACCCGTTTTGGGGACTGCGGAGACGCCGGAAACGACGGTAGCGTGCGAAACGGAGCCCGCACTCCGCGAAGCGACCGGGGACGGTGAAACGCGGGAAACGGGCGGAAAATGGACCGCGGATTTCGCGCACATCGCTCTGACGGGTAACTATGCGGACGACGCGCTGGCCATCGCCGAGACGCAGCTCGGATATACGGAAAGCAAGGGCAACTACGTTGTCGGAGAGGACGGAAAGAAAAAAGGATACACGCGTTACGGCGCATGGTACGGCGTTCCCTACGGAGATTGGTGCGCGATGTTCTGTTCCTTCTGTCTCTCGTTTGCAGACGCACGCTCTGTGGGATATCCCATCGGCAGTGGCTGCGCGACCTGGATCGAGCGGCTGAAAGCGGCGGGCTGGTACCGTGAAGCGGACGCTTACGAGCCGAAGCCCGGCGATCTCGTGTTTTTCAAGCGCAGTCACGTCGGGTTTTTCATCGCGTCCGACGGGAACAAGGTTACTGTGCTCAACGGGAACATCGGCGGAAAGGTGCGTTACTCCGAATTCGATCTTCACAGCATAAAGGGGTACGCGGTCGTTCCCTCTTCCGAAGAAGAGGCGGCGGGGATCACTGCGGGTCCGGTGGTGGACGATGCGGGAACCCTTTTGGCGGAAGAAATCGATATCCCGGGAACGGCGGAAACCGCAACGGAGCCGTTGGCGTTCCGTATCGTATTCGAAAAAAACGGCGCCGATGTACGAGGGCGGATGAACCCGCAGCACGGGCGGCTTTCCTCGGGGGCGCGTTTGAAAACGAACGTCTACAGCAGGAACGGTTACGTGTTCACCGGGTGGAACACCGCACCGGATGGGACCGGAAGAGCCGTTGCCGACCGGGAAGCATTGGCGAAACTCATCGCTTCGGACGGGACGGAGCTGACTTTGTACGCGCAGTGGGAAACGCGGGTCTATCGCGTTTCATATTTTTCCATCCGTGCGGCGGGAATGCCGGAGCAACAGACCAAAGTGCACGGTGTACCGCTGCGTTTGTCGGAGGCGGTGCCGGAACGGACGGGATATGCCTTTGCGGGATGGGCGCTCTCCGCGAACGACGCCGTGAACGGAAGAGTCGCGTATCCTGCCGGCGGAACATATGAGGAAGACCGCGTGCGGACGCTGTTCGCGGTTTGGACCCCCGCGACCTGTAAGATCGTTTTCCGGGGAAACGGTGCGGACAAAGGCAGCGAAACGGAACTCCGGATGAGCTTCGGACGGGAGTTTACGATGGCGGACCGGATCTTTTCCAAAGAGGGATATATCCTCAAAGGCTGGTCCGCAACACCGCCGGGTCCCGAAACCGCCGTGTCCTGCGATTTTCCGGTGGGAAAACGTCTCTCGAAGTCCGAATCGGCGTTGTTCTTTGCCGGAAACGGCTATGCCGGCGAGAAGGTCCTTTATGCGGTTTGGCAACCCGCAGCTTATGCGGTGAACTATCGCTGCGTTCCGGAAAGCGCGGCGAAGGGGGTGGTGAACCCGAACGGGAGTACTGCCTTGCCGGACACGGACTTCGTTCCGGCGGCGCTTTCTTCCGCCGGATATGATTTCCTGGGCTTTTTCCGCGACAGCGCCTGTACACGACCCTTGGAGCGCATCGCCGCGGGCAATACCGTACCGGTGACGGTGTGGTGCAAATTCCGTTCGCACGAGTATACGGTGCGGTTCGACGCCGGGGACGGACAATGGAAAAGTCCCATGGCGGAGATCAAGTGCACCTACGGGAAAAGCTACCGTCTGCCGGAGCCCGCACTGAACGCGCCGAAGGGATATTCCTTCGACCGTTGGTCGGCGGAAAGCGGCGACGTCGGAAGGATCTCCGGGAACCGCGCGGTATTCGAAAACCTGACGGCGACCGATGACGGGACGGTCACGCTGACGGCTGTTTACGCATGCAGCCTGCGCGTACACGCCAACGGCGGAAGCTTCGCGGGTGCGGGTGACGCCGTGCGGATCAAAGCGGATTTCGGCGAAGTCACGGCGCTTGCGACCGTTTCCGGAATCCAACCGCGGAAGGGATATGTCCTTTCGGGATGGAGCACCAAGGCGGACGGAAGCGGAAGTGTTTATCCGCCGGATGCCGTTTTGAACGGGGTTTCCGAAGGAAACTCCAACGTGCACGATCTCTATGCCGTGTGGACCCCGGCGGGATGAGAACGCCGGGGTCCGGCACCGCATGCGGCGGTGCCGGATCTTTTTCGGTTGCACGGAAACCGCATTTATGCACACATAATCGTATATTATGCATATTATTCAGTAAATATTGCATAAAATATGGATTATTAGGAATATTCTATTAAAATTATGTATAAAAAGTGTTGACTTTTGCGTATTCGGGAAGTATTCTAATATGCGTAAATTTCACACACGACAAGTTGTGTACATATAACGGAGGCAATTATGGATAAGAGCAAAATCAAGAAGATCGTACTGGCATACTCCGGCGGTCTGGACACTTCGATCATCATCCCGTGGCTGAAGGAGAACTACAACAACCCCGAGATCATCGCGGTCGCGGGCAACGTCGGTCAGAACGACGAGCTGGAAGGTCTCGAGGAGAAGGCGCTGAAGACCGGCGCTTCCAAGCTGATCGTCGCGGACCTCGTCGATGAGATGGTCGATGATATCATCATCCCCAGCCTGAAGATGGATGCGAAGTACGAGACCTACCTGCTCGGCACCGCGTTCGCGCGTCCGGTCATCGGCAAGCGCCTCGCGGAGATCGCCCTCGAAGAAGGTGCGGACGCCATCTGCCACGGTGCGACCGGCAAGGGCAACGACCAGGTTCGTTTCGAGCTCGCCATCAAGCGCTTCGCTCCCGATATGCCCATCATCGCGCCCTGGCGTGAATGGGACATCAAGTCCCGCGATGAAGAGATCGACTACGCGGAAGCACATAACATCCCGCTCAAGATCAGCCGCGAGACCAGCTACTCCAAGGACAAGAACCTGTGGCACCTGAGCCACGAAGGTCTCGACCTCGAAGATCCGGCGAACGAGCCGAACCTCGACAAGCCCGGCTTCCTCGAGATGGGCATCTCCCCCTACATGGCGCCCGATGAGCCCACCTACGTCACCATCGACTTCGAAGCGGGCGCGCCCGTTGCGGTCGACGGCGTCAAGATGAAGGCCTCCAAGATCATCGAGAAGCTCAACGAGCTCGGCGGCAAGAACGGTATCGGCATCATCGACATCGTCGAGAACCGTCTCGTCGGCATGAAGGACCGCGGCGTTTACGAGACCCCCGGCGGAACGATCCTCTATGCGGCGCACGCGCAGCTTGAGATGATCACCGTCGACAAAGAGACCATGCACATGAAGAGCAAGCTCGCCGTCGATTACGCCGACCTCATCTACAACGGCAAGTGGTACACCCCCCTGCAGGAGGCGCTCACCGCTTTCGCGAACGAGGCGAACAAGTACGTCACCGGTTCCGTCAAGCTCAAGCTCTACAAGGGCAACATCATCCCCGCGGGTATGACGAGCCCCTACAGCCTCTATTCCGAGAACCTCGTCACCTTCGGCGAGAGCGATTACGATCAGGCGCAGGCCGCGGGCTTCATCAACCTGTGGGGTCTCCCCACCAAGGTGCAGGCATACCGCGAAAAGGGCTTGCTTTAATTCACAACGGAGAAACGTTTACCTATGGAAAAGATGTGGGCAGGCCGTACGGCCGGCGAAACCAGCGCGATCGCGGATGACTTCAATTCTTCGATCCGCTTCGACTGCCGCATGTACCGCCAGGACATCCGGGGCAGCATGGCGCACGCCGCGATGCTCGGCGCAAAGAACATCATCACTCCCAAAGAGGCGGATGAGCTGATCGCAGGTCTCGAGGGCATCCTCGATGACCTCGATTCCGGCGCCCTCGCGTTCGACATGAGCTGTGAGGACATCCACATGTTCGTTGAGCGGGAGCTCACCGAACGCCTCGGTGATGTGGGCAAAAAGCTCCACACCGCGCGGAGCCGCAACGACCAGGTCGCATTGGATATGCGCCTGTACATGCGGGATGAGCTGACCGAGATCGCGGAACTGACCGAGGAGGTCATCCGTGCGATCGTCGACAAGGCCGAAGAGTATTCGGACGCGATCATGCCGGGTTACACGCACCTGCAGCGTGCGCAGCCGATCCTCTTTGCGCATCACATCCTCGCCTATGCGATGATGCTGCTGCGCGATCTCGGCAGACTGAACGACGCGAAAAAGCGCCTGAACGTCTCCCCCATCGGTTGCTGCGCATTGGCCGGTACCACCTACGATACCGACCGCCGCATGGAAGCTTCCGCGCTCGGCTTCGACGATATCGCCCTCAACAGCATCGACGGCGTGTCCGACCGCGACTTCTGTGTCGAAGCGATGAGCGCGATCGCCCTGCTGATGACGCATCTTTCCCGCTTCAGTGAAGAGATCATCCTGTGGACGAGCTGGGAGTTCCGCTTCGCGGAGCTTTCCGACGCCTTCACGACGGGCAGTTCCATTATGCCGCAGAAGAAGAACTCCGATATGGCGGAGCTCGTTCGCGGCAAGACCGGACGCGTTTACGGCGATCTCATCGCGCTGCTGACCGCCCTGAAGGGATTGCCGCTTGCATACAACAAGGATATGCAGGAGGACAAGGAGTGCACGTTCGACGCGGTCGATACCGTGAAGATGTGCCTCAAGGTCTTCGCGCCGATGCTCGCGACGATGAAGGTCAACGCCGCCAACATGCGCCGTGCGGCGCAGGCGGGCTTCATCAACGCCACCGACCTCGCGGATTACCTCGTCCGCAAGGGCATGCCTTTCCGCAGTGCCTACAAGGTTTCGGGCGGCTTGGTCGCCAAGTGCATCCAAGAGCACACCGTGCTCGAGGAGCTGCCGCTGGAGGAATACAAAAAAGAGAGCGAACTGTTCGAAGCGGATCTTTACGAAGCGATCGACCTCGAGACCTGCGTGAAAAAGCGTTGTTCCGAGGGCGGCACCTCACCGGAATCCGTCGCAAAGCAGATCGAATGGGTCAAAGCGCAGCTCGCGTGAATCCCGGAAAACGAACCCCTTCCGGCAGCGCCCGGAAAACGATACATCAAATATTCGAAAGGAAACCGTAAACCATGAAAAAGATCTTTGCTCTGGTTCTCGCGGTCGTCATGCTTGCGACCGGCACTGCATTCGCAACCACCGTGGATGACGTCAAGGCCTCCGGCAAGCTCGTCATCGCGACCAGCCCCGACTTCCCGCCGTTCGAGTCCCTCGATGCGGAGAACAACCCCGTCGGTATCGAAATGGAACTGATGGCGCTCGTCGCCGCGGAGCTCGGCGTTGAGCTCGATGTCCAGCAGATGGACTTCGACTCCGTTCTGCCCGGCATCATCGCGGGTAAGTACACCGTCGGTGTTTCCGGCATCTCCGTGACCGATGCCCGTAAAAAGAACTCCCTCTTCACCGATCCCTACTGCCTCGCAGCGCAGGCGATCGTCGTGAAGGAAGGCTCCCCCATCGCTTCGAAGGCGGACCTCGACGGCAAGAAGATCGCCGTCCAGTCCGGCACCACCGCGGAAGCGTTCACCATGGGTCAGGGCTACGACGTACTGAGCTTTGCCGCGAACCCCGATGCGGAGCTCGCGCTCACGACCGGCAAGGTCCAGGCTTGGGTCATCGACGACCTCACCGCCAAGGAGATGGTCGACGAGTACAACGCGAAGAGCTCCGAGAAGCTCGTCGTTCTCGATGAACCCATGACCACCGAGCCCTATGCTTTCGCACTGAAGCTCGGCAACGATGAGCTGTGCAGCGCGATCAACGACATCATCAACAAGCTCGTTGCGGACGGCACCGTTGCTTCCCTCTTCGAGAAGTACGAAGCGCCCTATACCAGCCCCATCGCGTAAGCGGAACCAACGGGGGGACGGCCGGAAAGGCCGCCCCCTTTTTACAGTAAAGGAGAAATTGCCATGCAAGCATGGTTGAGTCAATTGCAATCCACCTTTGTCGACAGCGGCGGTATCAACCTGTTGAAAAAGGGCTTCGGCAACACCATCACCATTACGCTCGGTGCGTTGGTCGTGGGTGTTCTGATCGGTACCCTGATCGCCGTGATCAAGTACTTCGGGGAAGACTCCAAATGGATGAAGCCCCTCGTTTGGCTTTGTGACCTGTATGTCACCGTGATCCGAGGGATCCCGGTCGTCGTTCTGCTTTTGGTGTTCTATTTCATCATCATGCAGTCGAGTGAAGGTATCACGGTCGCGATCATCACCTTCGGTATCAACTCGGGCGCCTACATGGCCGAGCTCATCCGTTCCGGCATCAATGCGGTGGACGGCGGTCAGATGGAAGCGGGTCGCAGCCTCGGTATGTCGAAGCTGCAGGCGATGCGCCTGATCGTTTTCCCGCAGGCGATCCGTTACATCCTTCCGGCGATCGGCAATGAGCTCATTGCACTGCTGAAGGAGACCGCGGTCGCGGGCTATGTCGCCGTTGTCGACCTGACCCGTGCGGGCAACCTCATCCGCAACAACACCTATGACGCGGTGAACCCGCTGATGATCGTTGCGCTCATCTACCTGATCCTCGTGGTCGGTCTGAGCGCTCTTCTCAAGCAAGCAGAAAAGAGGCTGGGCAAGTATGATAAGCGTTGAAAACCTGAAAAAATCGTTCCACGACGGTCCGGAAGTGCTCAAGGGCGTGAATGTGACCATCCACAAGGGCGATGTCGTTTGCGTCATCGGTCCTTCGGGTTCGGGCAAGTCGACCTTCCTGCGCTGCCTCAACATGCTCGAGAAGCCGACCGGCGGCCGTATCGTTTTCGAGGGAGATGACCTGACCGACAAGAACATCGACCTCGATCTGCACCGCCAAAAGATGGGCATGGTCTTCCAACAGTTCAACCTGTTCCCGCATATGACCATTCTCAAAAACCTGACCTGCGCGCCGATGCTGCTGAAAAAGGTGCCGAAGGAGCAGGCGGAAAAGAAGGCGCTGGAGCTGCTCGGCCGCGTCGGGCTTGCCGACCGTGCGGAAAGCTACCCGAACCAGCTGTCCGGCGGACAGAAGCAGCGCGTTGCGATCTGCCGTGCGCTTTGCATGGAACCCGATGTCATGCTGTTCGACGAGCCCACGAGCGCGCTCGACCCCGAAATGGTCGGCGAGGTGCTCGATGTTATGAAGGACCTTGCGCGTCAGGGCATGACGATGGTCGTCGTCACGCACGAGATGGGCTTTGCGCGCGAGGTTTCGAACCGCGTTCTCTTCCTCGATGAAGGCGTCATCGTCGAAGAAGGTACCCCGCAGGAGGTCTTCGGCAACCCGAAGAGCGAACGCCTGCAGTCTTTCCTGAATAAAGTTCTTTGATCGGAGGATACAACAATGGATCTGAAAGGCAGACATTTTCTGAAACTGCTCGACTACACGTCCGAAGAGATGGCGTACCTGCTCGAGCTTTCCGCAAAGCTCAAGGCCGAAAAGAAGGCCGGCGTTTCGCAGAAGCGTTTCGAGGGAAAAAACATTGCCCTCGTTTTCGAAAAGACCAGCACCCGTACCCGCTGTGCGTTTGAAGTCGCGGCGGCGGATCTCGGCATGCACCCCGTGTACCTCGATCCCTCCGGATCGCAGCTCGGCAAGAAGGAATCCATCGCGGACACCGCGCGCGTGCTCGGCCGCATGTTCGACGGTATCGAATACCGCGGTTTCGGTCAGGACCGTGTGGAAGAGCTCGCAAAGTATGCGGGTGTTCCGGTCTGGAACGGTCTGACCAACGAATTCCACCCGACGCAGATCCTCGCGGACCTGCTCACCGTGCAGGAGCACTTCGGTTCCCTCAAGGGCAAGAAGCTCGTGTATTGCGGTGACGCGCGCTACAACATGGGCAACTCGCTCATGGTCGGCTGTGCGAAGATGGGCATGCATTTCGTGGCTTGCGCGCCCGAGAAGTACTTCCCCGCGAAGGAACTGATCGAGACCTGCCAAGCGATCGCCAAAGAGACCGGCGCGACCCTCGAGTTCAATACGGACCCGGTTACCGCCGTCAAGGGTGCGGATGTCATCTACACCGATGTTTGGGTCTCCATGGGCGAACCCGATTCCGTCTGGGCGGAGCGTATCGCCGAGCTGACCCCCTACCGTGTCACCGAAGAGATGATGAAGAACGCGGGACCGCAGGTGCGCTTCATGCACTGCCTGCCCGCCTTCCACGACCTGAACACTTCCGTCGGCCGCGAGATCTACGAGAAGTTCGGCATCACCTGCATGGAAGTCGAAGATGCGGTCATCGAAGGTCCGCAGTCCATCGTCTACGATGAGGCGGAGAACCGCATGCACACCATCAAGGCGGTCATGGCGGCAACGCTGTAAGCCGTTTTTCGGGGATCGTCCCGGTCCCTATTGCGCCCTTCCCGGTGTCCGGGAAGGGCGTTGCTTTTTTCGGCAAAGAAACAAAGGTCGGTTTCCGTTCGGAAACCGACCTTTGTGTTTTGAAAGGGACGGAGTGTGCGGCAGGTCATTTGTCCAGCTCGCGGACCTGTGCGGGTCTTGCCGCTTCGGAGATTGCAAGGAGGTCTTCCGGGTCGAGCCGGAGGTCCAAAGCCTTCACGGTGTCCGCTATCGTTTTTTCGCTGCGGAAACCCGTCAGCAGGTTCATATCGGGGTACTGCGCCAAGGTCCACGCCTGTACGAGGTTCGCGTACGAACAGCCGTATTTTTCCGTCAGCGGCGTGAGGACGGTGAACAGCTTTTTGATGTTTCCCTTGATCGGTTCCGATGTCCAGGGCAATTTGCCGCGGACGTCTCCCTTCGGGAAGGTGCGTTCCACATAGTCCGGCGCGGTCAAAAAGCCTTCTTCCAACGCTCCGTAGACCTGAAAGGTCGTGCCGTGGGCACGGCAGGCGCCGAAATACGCTTCGCCGTGATACGGCGCCAACAGGCTGTATTGCTCCTGCACGAGGGCAACGGGCGCCACGCGCTCGTATGCGTCGAGATCGGCGGGTTTGGAGTTGGAAAGTCCGACCGCGCGGACCTTTCCTTCCCGGATGAGGTCCTGCAGGGCGCACATCGTTTCCTCGGCGGGCCATGAGCCGCATACGTAGTGTACGACGATCACATCGATGCGGTCGGTTTGCAGGCGGCGCAAACTGTCCTCCACATCGTGTTTTACGGCACGGGCGCTCGTGTCGTTGTTGACGGTGTATCCGTCGCGCTCATAGTGGAAATTCCCGCCTTCGTTCCTCCAGTTCAAGGAACACTTCGTTTGCAACAGGAAGTCGTTCCTTCTGCCGCGCAGCGCCTTGCCCAGCAGTTCCTCGCTGACGCCGGTGCCGTATACGGGTGCGGTATCGATATAGTTGATCCCGAGCTCTTTGGCGGCATCGAGCAGGCGTTCGGTCTCTTGTTCCGTTACGGTCCGGTCCGACCATGCGGAACCGCCGCCGAGTCCCCAGGTGCCGAAGGATACGACGGAGGCGTTCAGACCGCTGTTCCCGAGGTTTTGATACCGCATGCTCACATCTCCTTCAGGATGCGGACGATCTCGTCGCCGACGGCGGGCGTCTTCGCATTGCCGCCGAGGTCGGGCGTGAGGGTCTTGCCTTCCTTGAGAACGGTTTCGATCGCGTCGATGAGCTTTTTGCCCCAGTCCGGGTGACCGAAAAAGTCGAGCATCTGGCTTACCGCCCATACGGTGGCGAGCGGGTCGGAGATCTCCTGCCCTGCGATGTCGGGCGCGGAGCCGTGGATGGGCTCGAACATCGAGGGGAACTTGCGCTCCGGGTTGAGGTTCGCGCCCGCCGCAAGGCCCATACCGCCGGCGATGGCGGCACCGAGGTCGGTGAGGATGTCGCCGAACAGGTTGCTCGTGACGACGATCTCAAAGCGCTTCGGGTCGCGGATCATGAACATGCTCGCTGCGTCGACGAGGTAGCTGTGGGTCGGAACATCGGGGTATTCCTTTGCGATCTCGGCGAAGATCTCATCCCAAAACACCATGGAATAGTTGAGCGCGTTGCCCTTGGAAATGCTGGTGAGGGATTTCTTTTCGCTGCGCGCAAGCTCGAACGCATAGCGGATGACACGCTCGCACCCGTGCCGCGAAAACACGCCGTCCTGGATGACGACCTCGTTCGGCTGCCCTTTGAACAGCCACGCGCCGCTGCCGGCGTACTCGCCCTCGGAGTTTTCGCGCACGAAGGTCATGTCGATGTCCGCGGGTCCCATGCCCTTCAGCGGACAGGGGGCGCCTTCCAGCAGTTTAACGGGGCGCAGATTGATGTATTGGTCGAAATGCTTGCGGATGGTGAGCAGCAGATCCCAAAGCGAAACGTGGTCGGGGACGCGCGGGTCGCCGACGGCGCCGAGCAGGATGGCATCGAAGCCTTGGAGGATCTCGATGCCGTCTTCGGGCATCATGCGGCCGGTTTCGAGATAATAGTCGCAACCCCAGGGAAACTCGGTGAAGTCGAAGGCGAACGAACCGTCCATGGCGGCAACGGCGTTGAGGACTTTGACGCCTTCGCGGATGACTTCGGGACCGATCCCGTCGCCCGGGATCACGGCGATCTTGTAGGTGTTCATGGTGGACTCCTTTTGGAATTGTGAAATGAAGATGCGGAAATGTCCGGAGGATCGCAGCCGTAACGGCTGAAGGTGATTCCGGTCGCCTTTATTATAAGCCCGAAACCGGTTTCGGAAAAGAAAAACGGGAACGACCTTCGAAAAGGTCGTTCCCTCGGGAAACGCTGTTTTGTTATTTGCGCTCCGGAATGCCGGACTCACAGGGTACGGCAGTCTGACACATGCCGCAGCCGTAGCGGTGTCCGCGCATCGTTGCGTTAGCGTGTGTCGAACACGGCGCGTGTTCCTTGCCGCCTTCCAAACTGATCGCATGGGCGGGACAGCGGTGCGCGCAAGCTCCGCAGCGGATGCAGTAGTCGTACACTCCGGTGCAGGTGCGCTCGGTCGGCGTGAATCCCGCGTCGGTGATGACACTCGAAAAGCGGACCGCGACGCCTTTTTTCGTGATGAACGCACGGGTCAGCGCGAAGCTGCCGAGCCCTGCCGCATAGGCGGCGTGCCGTTCGGACCAGTTGCTCGAATAGGTGTGTTCATCCGTCCAGTCGTACTGCTCGAGATCCTTGCCCTTGTTGAAGGATCGGAACCCGCCGTCGAGCATGGGGATATGGCAGGTCACATCCTCGGCACGGAGCCGTCGTTCGAGCTCCGTCATGAAGATGTTTTGATAGGTCTGTCCCTCAAAGCGGGCGTGCATCCATTCCATGGAGCCTTGGAAGATTTCTTTGCGGTTGGACGCCTTCACTTCTTCGGTGAAAGGGAAAACCACGGAAACGACGCTTTTTGCACCGGGGACCCAATCCGAAGGCATCGAATGCCAGGGACCGATGATGCCGGGTTTTTTGTATTCGGTGAAGATCGGATCGTCCGCCGCCGCAACGCCGAAGAACGGTTCATCGAAGATGCGCAGACCCGCAAGGTCGGGGCGCATCGCATCCTGCTCGGAAACAGTCAGCCCGGGGGCTGTGGCGTAGATATCCGCGATGATCTCGGCAAGGCGCGCGTTATCCATGAAAGGTATCCTCCGTCAGATGTTCTCTGCGATACGGTCGGCAACGAAAACGCCGCTGGCGGAAGCATGGCTCAGCGAGTGGGTCACGCCGCTGCCGTCGCCGATGATGTACAGACCCTTGTGCCGCGTTTCGAGGTTGTTGTCGAGCGCGACCTCCATGTTGTAGAACTTGACCTCCACGCCGTAAAGCAGGGTGTCGTCGTTCGCGGTACCGGGGGCGATCTTGTCGAGGGCGTAGATCATTTCGATGATGCCGTCGAGGATGCGCTTCGGAAGCACGAGGCTCAGGTCGCCGGGAGTCGCAGCGAGCGTCGGACGGACCAGACCCTCTTCGATGCGGTTGCGGGTGGAGCGGCGTCCGCGTGCAAGGTCGCCGAAGCGCTGCACGATCGCGCCGCCGCCGATCATGTTGGACAGGCGGACGATGCCTTCGCCGTAGCCGTTGGAATCCTTGAAGGGTTCGGTGAAGTGTTTTGCGACGAGCAGGGCGAAGTTCGTGTTTTCGGTCTTTTTCGACTCATCTTCGAAGGAGTGACCGTTGACGGTGACGATGCCGTTCGTGTTCTCGTTGACGACGATGCCGCGCGGGTTCATACAGAACGTGCGGACCTGATCCTCGTACTGCTGGGTGCGGTAGACGATCTTCGACTCGTACAGCTCATCGGTCAGGTGCGAGAAGATGACCGCCGGGAGCTCGACGCGCACGCCGATATCCACGCGGTTCGACTTCGTTTCGATGGCGAGATCCTTGCAGACCTGCTCCATCCATTTCGAGCCGCTGCGGCCGACGGAGATGATGCACTGCTTGCACTCCGCGGTCTCGTTGTCGGTTTCGATGACATAGCCGGTTTCGGTCTTCTGCACCGTGCGCACGGGCGAAAGGAACTTGAAGTCGACCTTGTCCTTCATTTCGTTGTACAGGTTCTCGAGCACGACGTAGTTGATGTCGGTGCCGAGGTGACGGACGGAAGCGTCGAGCAGGGTCAGCTTGTTCTGCATGCACAGCTTTTTGAACGCGGAGCCCGCCGTGCTGTACAGCGCGCAGCCCGAACCGCCGTAAGCCATGTTGATCTCGTCGACATAGCGCATGAGCTCGAGCGCCTTTTCGCGGCCGATGTATTCGTACAGCGTGCCGCCGAAGTCGTTGGTGATGTTGTATTTGCCGTCGGAGAACGCGCCCGCGCCGCCGAAACCGCTCATGATCGCGCAGTTTTTGCAGCGGATGCAGCTCTTGACCTTGTCGCCGTCGATGGGGCAGCGGCGGTTTTCGAGTGCGTTGCCGCTCTCGTATACCGCGATCTTCAGTTCGGGACGCTTTTTCAGCAGCTGGTAAGCCGCAAAGATGCCGCCGGGACCCGCGCCGACGATGATGATATCGTACTTCATTGTTTTCCTCCTTCTGTTGGGGGCATGAATGATTTTTTCGTGGTTCTTTTTGCCGTGTGCGCATAGGACCGCACACATAACACAACAGCATAATATTATAACAAAAATGCCGAGAAATAAAGGCTTTTCGGAGTTCTCCGGAAAATTTTCCATATATTTTTCCTCTGGCGCTTTTGCTGCATTTTCCGGGCGGACCTGCAGGAAAATCGGCGTGAAAAAGCCGCCGCATCCGGACGGATACGGCGGCTTTGGTTGCGGAAAGGCGGTCGGAAAAGAACTTATCTTGCCATGGTGGCGATCTCTTCGCCGATCTTCTTGGCGAAGTCTTCGAGCGTGCAGGTGCCGAGGTCGCCTTCCTTGCGGGAACGGACCGCGACGAGACCCTGCTCGACTTCTTTGTCGCCGAGAACGAGCATGTAGGGGATCTTCTGGAGCTGCGCTTCGCGGATCTTGAAGCCGATCTTCTCGTTGCGCAGGTCGATCTCCGTGCGGACGCCCTGTGCTTCGAGGGCCGCCTGCACTTCCTTGCAGCGCTCTGCCGCGCGGTCGGTGATGGGCAGGACCTTGACCTGAACGGGTGCAAGCCAGGTCGGGAACGCGCCGGCGAAATGCTCGGTGATGACGCCGATGAAGCGCTCGATGGAACCGAACACAACGCGGTGGATCATGACCGGGCGGTGCTTCTCGCCATCCGCGCCGACGTACTCGAGCTCAAAGCGCTCGGGCAGCTGCATGTCGAGCTGGATGGTGCCGCACTGCCAAGTACGGCCGAGGCAGTCTGCGATGTGGAAGTCGAGCTTCGGACCGTAGAACGCGCCGTCGCCCTCGTTGATGACGTAATCCTTGCCCATTTCCTTGACGGCTTCCGCCAGGGTGGCTTCGGCGAACTGCCAGTCCTTCTCATCGCCCATGTGATCCTCGGGCATGGTGGACAGCTCGATCTCATAGGAAAGACCGAAGGTGGAGTAGACCTCGTCGAACAGGCGGACGACGTTCTTGATCTCGTCCTTCATCTGATCCCAGGTCATGAAGATGTGCGCATCGTCCTGCGTGAAGCAGCGGACGCGGAACAGACCGTGGAGCGCACCGGAGAGCTCATGACGGTGGACGAGACCCAGCTCGCCGACGCGGAGGGGCAGATCGCGGTAGGAGTGCATCTCCTGCTTGTAAACGAGCATGCCGCCGGGGCAGTTCATCGGCTTGATCGCGAAATCTTCCTCGTCGATGACCGTGGTGTACATGTTCTCTTTGTAGTGATACCAGTGACCGCTGGTCTCCCACAGCTTGCGGTTGAGGATCATCGGGGTGGAGACCTCAACATAGCCGTAGCGCTTGTGCACGCGGCGCCAGTAGTCGATCAGGGTGTTTTTGAGCACCATGCCCTTGGGCATGAAGAACGGGAAGCCCGGACCCTCGTCGAGCAGGGTGAACAGACCGAGTTCCTTGCCGAGCTTGCGGTGGTCGCGCTTCTTCGCTTCCTCGAGCATGGTGAGGTAAGCGTCGAGGTCGGCCTTTTTCTCGAACGCGGTGCCGTAGATACGCTGCAGCATCTTGTTCTTTTCGCTGCCGCGCCAGTAGGCGCCCGCAACGCTCATGAGCTTGATGTTCTTGACCTTGCCGGTGGACTTGATGTGCGGACCGGCGCACAGGTCGGTGAACTCGCCCTGACGGTAGAAGCTGATGACCGCATCCTCGGGGAGGTCACGGATGAGCTCGACCTTGTAGGGCTCGCCCTTCTCTTCCATGAACTTGATGGCCTCTTCGCGGGGGAGTTCGAAGCGCTCCAGAGCGAGGTCTTCTTTCTGGATCTTCTCCATCTCCTTTTCGAAGGCGGCGAGATCTTCGGGCGTAAAGGGCTCGGGCGCGTCGAAGTCGTAGTAGAAGCCGTTGTCGATCGCGGGACCGATGGCCAGCTTGATCTCGGGCTTCAGGCGCTTGACGGCCTGTGCGAGCAGGTGGCTCGCGGTGTGACGGTAGGTCCAGCGGCCGTCCTCATCCTCGAACTTGTTGAAGCGCAGCTCGTGGTCGCCTTCGATCGGGCGGAACGCGTCGCTGTTCTTGCCGTCGACGGTTGCGGAAAGGGTCGCTTTGGCGAGACGCGGGCTGATGGATTCCGCGATCTCGTAGGGGGTCATGCCGTCTTGATACTCGCGGGTGGACCCATCGGGAAACGTGATGATCATGTGGGGTTTCCTCCTGTCTGAATAGATTGAAAACGGTTACCGGGCGGACCGGCATAAAAATACGCCCCTCGAAAAAACTCGAGGGGCGAGGGGCTTCGCGGTTCCACCCTGATTTATCACTTTGATCCGTTGATAACGGCCCGGCTGCCGGTCAGTCTGCGGCTGGTGTTCCCCGCGGCACGCCCGCAGCGCTTTCACCGTGTGCGCCGCTCTCTTCTCGTTGTGCCGGACCCGGGTACTCGGTCCGCTTCATCCTGAATAAAATTATTATATTCACGCGTTAACGGCTTGTCAAGAAATGCGAATTATGCTACAGTATGATGGAAACTGGGTTATTATGCGTAACTTATTTATTATATATGGAGGGTATTATGGCAACTTTCGAAAAACTCGAGCACGATAAAGCAAAACTGACGGTTTCCGTTTCCGCGGAGACCTTTGAAGAAGCCTGCCAGAAGGCTTACCTGAAGACCCGCGGCCGTTACTATGTCCCGGGCTTCCGCAAGGGCAAGGCGCCCCGCAAGGTCATCGAGAACGCGTACGGCGCGGGCATCTTCTATGAGGATGCGTTCGAGTCCGTCTGGGCGGATGCTTACGAGGCGGCGCTGGACGAGTGCAAGCTCGAGCCCGTCGACCGTCCGCAGATCGACATCGAGAACATCTCCAAGGAAGAGGGCGTCGTCTTCACCGCGGAAGTGCAGCTGAAGCCCGAAGTCAAGCTCGGTGCTTACACCGGCGAAGAAGTCGAGTACACCGCGTACGAAGTTGCGGACGAAGCCATCGAGCACGAGCTCGAGCACGAGCGCGAGCATCAGGCTCGCTTCGTCGATGTCGAGCGTCCCGTCGAGAACGGCGACCACACCGTCATCGATTACTCCGGCTCCGTCGACGGCGAACTGTTCGACGGCGGCACGGCGGAACAGCAGCACCTCGAGATCGGCTCCGGCATGTTCATCCCGGGCTTCGAAGAGCAGCTCATCGGCATGAACATCGGCGAAGAGCGCGACATCAACGTCAAGTTCCCCGAGGAGTATCACGCCGAGAACCTGAAGGGCAAGGATGCGGTGTTCCACGTGAAACTGCACCAGGTCCAGGTCAAGGAACTCCCTGCGATCGACGACGAGTTCATCAAGGACATCTCCGAGTACGACACCGTTGATGCTTGGAAGGCGGCAAAACGCGCCGAGATGGAGAAGAACGCGGCAGAGCAGCAGAAGGCGCAGATCGAGAATGCGGTCATCCGCAAGGTCGCTTCTCTCGCGGAGTGCGAAGTGCCCGCCTGCATGGCCGACCGTGAGGCGACCCGCATGCTGCAGGAGATGGATTACAACCTCCAGGCCAGCGGCATGAACCTGCAGATGTACTGCCA
Organism: Clostridia bacterium; assembly: GCA_030526425.1. GTDB lineage: Bacteria > Bacillota > Clostridia > Christensenellales > CAG-138 > CAG-1024. The sequence continues at coordinate 15,023 of JAUNCT010000001.1, read as the reverse complement.
GTATATCGGCACCACCGTCGAAGACATGAAGAAGCAGTACCTCGCGATGGCTTCCGAGCGCGTCAAGATGCAGCTCGTTCTCGAAGCGATCGCCGCGAAGGAGAACATCACCTGCTCCGCAGAAGAGCTCGAAGCCGAGATCGATTCCTTCATCAAGGAAGCGGGTCAGCTGCCCGAGGGCTTCCGTGAGCGCCTGACCGACGACGACAAGGAGTTCTTCTCCGACCGCAAGGTCAACGAGAAGACCGTGAACTTCCTCGTCGAGAACGCGAAGCTCGTCGAGCGCAAGGAAGAAGCGGCCGAGGAGAAGACCGAGGCGTAAGCCCCGGTTTCCGGAGGAATGGGAATGAATCTGATCCCGATGGTCGTGGAGCAGACCGCCCAGGGCGAGCGCTCCTACGACATCTATTCGAGACTGCTCAAGGACCGCATCATCTTCCTCGGCGGCGAGGTGGATGACGACACCGCGAACATCATCGTGGCGCAGATGCTGTTTCTCGAGGCGGACGATCCCGATAAGGATATCTTCCTGTATATCAACAGCCCGGGCGGTTCCGTCACGGCCGGCATGGCGATCTACGACACCATGCAGTACATCAAGTGCGAGGTTTCCACCATCTGCGTGGGTCTCGCGGCTTCGATGGGCGCGTTCCTGCTGGCTGCGGGCGCGAAGGGCAAGCGCCGTGCGCTGCCCAACGCCGAGATCATGATCCACCAGCCCAGCGGCGGTGCGCGCGGACAGGCGACCGAGATGAGCATCCAGGTCGAGCAGATCCTCAAAATCAAGGAAAAGCTGAACAAAGTCCTTTCCGAGCGGACCGGCAAACCCTACGAAGAGGTCTGCCGCGACACCGAACGCGACTATTACATGACGCCCGAAGAGGCGAAAGCATACGGTCTCATCGACGAGATCGTTGCACCGAGAAGATAACGGAAACAAAGTCGCGCGGAGGTCCCCAACGGGCCTCCGTGCGTGTTTCAAGGAAGGAACCCATGGCAAATACGAAGGAAACCCCCCGTTGCAATTTCTGCGGGAAAGCGCAGGATGAGGTCCGCAAGCTGATCTCCGGCCCCGGCGTGTTCATCTGCAATGAGTGCGTCGATCTGTGCTATGAGATCATTGCAGACCACGATTCCCGCGAAAAGGCGGAAGCGCAGCCCGAAAACAAGGAGCTGCCGACGCCGCAGCAGCTGTCCGAAGCGCTCGATGCATATGTCGTCGGTCAGAAGGACGCGAAGCGCGCGCTTTCCGTCGCGGTATACAACCACTACAAGCGCATCCGCGCGGCGGGCGAGGAGAAGACGGACGACGTCGAACTGCAGAAGTCGAACATCGTCATGCTCGGACCCACCGGCTGCGGAAAGACCATGCTGGCGCAGACCCTCGCGAAGATCCTCGACGTGCCCTTTGCCATCGCGGACGCGACCACGCTCACCGAAGCGGGTTATGTCGGCGAGGATGTCGAGAATATCCTGCTGAAGCTCATTCAGGCTGCGGATTACGATATCAAAAAGGCCGAGCGCGGCATCATCTACATCGATGAGATCGACAAGATCGCGCGCAAGGGCGAAAACATGTCCATCACCCGCGATGTTTCGGGCGAGGGCGTGCAGCAGGCTCTGCTGAAGATCATCGAAGGTACGGTCGCTTCCGTGCCCCCGCAGGGCGGCCGCAAGCATCCGCATCAGGAAATGATGCAGATCGACACCACCAACATCCTGTTCATCTGCGGCGGCGCGTTCTCCGGCATCGAAAAGATCATCGAGAAGCGCACCGGACATAAGATGATGGGCTTTGGCGCGGATGTGAAATCCGTCGAAGAAAAGGACGTCGGCGAGACGCTGAAGCAGATCCTCCCCGAGGACCTGCTGAAATTCGGTCTCATCCCCGAATTCGTCGGCCGCGTGCCGATCATCGTCACGCTCGAGAACCTCGATGAGGACGCGCTCACCCGCATCCTGACCGAGCCGAAGAACGCGCTCACCCGCCAGTACAAGCGCCTGTTCGAAATGGACGGCGTCAAGCTGGACTTCACGGAGGACGCCGTGCGTGCCGTCGCGAAGGAAGCCATCGCAAGAAAGACCGGCGCCCGCGGTCTGCGTGCGATCCTCGAGGATATCATGCTCGATATCATGTACGAGATCCCGTCGCAGAAGGATATCGCGTCGTGCACGATCAATGCGGATGTGATCGCCAAAAAGAGCAAGCCCGCAATCAAGAAGAGCCGCAAAAAGAGCGCCGGCAAGAACGAACTGCCTGCGTAAACAAGTGACTTTCGGAGGGGTCGGCAGGGGGAAAGCGCCCTCAGCCGGCCTCTTTTGCAAAAAAGGACTGCGGACCGCGGAGGGTTTCCGCCGTGGACGCCGAAAACATTCCGATCGACTTTGGAAAGGACGACCATGAAAAAAATCATCATTTCGGCTTTGATCGCCATGACGGTACTGATTGGTGCAGTCGGCGCACTGTATGCGAAAGGCGGGATCGACGGCTTCGGCGCCACGCCCACGCCCGAGCCGACGGCGGTCCCCACCGCAACTCCGGAACCGACGCCCACGCCCACGCCCGTGCCGCCGATCGTCGTTGTGGCACCTGCGGGGCACGAAGGCTTCGCACAGGCGATCGCCGCCGTTGCGGACCGTGAGGTCGTGACCGCCGGGAGTGCGGCGGAAGCACCGCTTGCGGAGGCAAGCGTCGTTGCGGCCGTTGTGACCGACGCCCGCGGGGCGGAAGCGCTGCACCGGGTCACGGTGCCTTTGATCGTATACGACCGCGAGGGGACGGCAGATTCCTTGACGGATGCAGTGACCGTTTCCTATTCCGGAAACGGCTACGCAACGGCAGCGGATGCACTCGACGCGGCGATCGCCTATCCGCCGCACGATACGCCCGTACGTCTGATCGGTCTGTTCGAAGACCCCGAGGGGGACGCGGCGCAAACGTGGGTCCGCTATGTGGAAGGCGGAAAGGTTCTGTCGAAGGGGACGTACGGGCTCAAAGCAAACGGCGATGTGCTCTCCGCATGGGTCACCGGAAGGTTCAACAGCTATTTCCCGGGGATGCTCGACGCCGCATTCTGTGAAACGCCCGCCCTTGCCGAACAGCTCGCCCAACAAATGATCGACGCCGGCAGGGACGATTTCGAGATCTTCACCATCGGGACCTCTGCGGAGCTGCTGCGCCTTGCGGCACACCATCACCGCATCCTTCCGCTTTCCGTGGAGTACAACGATGCGCTCGCCTATGAGACCGCGGCGGAACTGCTGAACGGGATCCTCCAAGGCAGAAAAGCGGAAAGCATGGTGATCGGTGCGGACGGCGTACAGTCCGCGGAGAGCACCGAAGCCGGGACCGAAACGGAAGACGTATGCACCGATGAACCGCCGGCGGAAGCGGAGACCCCGGAAGAGGGAGCAACGGAAGAACAAGAAGAGCCGAAGGAGGCGTGAGCGATGGCGGAGATCCTCGAATTCAAGCGCCCGTCGAAGCGTTACCTGAAGCTGACGGCAAGCCTCAGAACGTATCCCGGCAGGCTCAGCCGGACCGTTTTGATCCGCGAGGACGCCGATCTTGCCGAAACGGGGTGCGCCCTGGCGCTCGCCTTCGGCGCGGATCTTTCGCACATGTTCACCTTCTTTGCGCGGGATACGCTGTTCGTTCCCCGCTCCCTCGGTGACATGGACGGTACGGCGCCGATGGCGGAGCATACGCTCAAAGAAATGGGGCGGGCGTTCATCTTCGGTTACGATACCGTCGGCGACGGCTGGGAATTCGATTGCAACGTCGACGCGGACCCCGTGGAACGTGCGGACAGCCGCCGTGCGATCCTGTTGCACGCGACCGGTCAGGGGATCTGGGAAGACGACCTCGCAACATTGGAGTTTTACCTCTCGGGCGGAATGAAGCCGGAGGATCCCGTGGTGGAGGACGATGAACTCGGTCTGTATCCGCCGTGGAATTTCAAGGTTTCGGTCTACGGAGATTTCGACGGAGAATTCGGAACGGAAGACGGACAGAGCGAACTGGATACGCATCTGTCCGAGTATGTCCGCATGATCCGCAACGCGGAAGAGAGCGAACGACCGATGACCGATGCGGAGCTTGCCGAAGCGTTCGGCGACTTCGACGATGAGGAAGACGCGACCGGGGCGGAAACCGAACTGTTCCCCGGCGGCGTGTTTTTTCCGGCGACGGAATCCTTCCGTCAGGTCGCGGATGTGCTTTCGACGGCAGTCGGCATCCAGATCGCGCGACCCGGTGCGGTGCAAAAAACCCATGAACGACTCGCGGAGCGTTACGGAAGCGAAGAAGCGCGCGGCATGATCGAGAGCATCTTTTTTGCGGAGCTCATGGGTCTTTTGACGAACGACCTGCCTTTCGGAACGGAGCATCTCCGCGCAGAACTCGAAAAACTCAAATGAATGCAAGTGAGAACCGAATGAAACAAACGGCGATCGTTTACAATCCGACGAGCGGCCGCGGCCGCGGTGCGGGAATTTTCGAAACCGTCGGCGCGATGCTGAGCGCGCGCGGCGTTCCTTTCCGGGCTTATCCCTCTGCATCGGACCGGATGCCTGCCGCATGCACCGAACAGGCACTTGCGGACGGGGCGGAACTGGTGCTCGTGCTCGGCGGAGACGGGACCATCCATGAAGCGGCGCGTCCCCTCGTGGGGACGGATGCCGTACTGGGGATCGTCCCCTGCGGGTCCGGCAACGACCTTTCGAGGTCCCTCGGGATCCCGAAGGATCCGGGAAAAGCGGTGGAGATCGCGCTGAATGGTACGGTGCGCCGCATGGACGCGGGACTTGCGAACGGCGAACTGTTTTTCAATGTGGCGGGATGTGGATTCGATGTGGATGTTCTCGTCAATGAGAAAACGCTCCACTCCGTTTCCCGCAACGGCTCCGTTCCGTACTATCTCGCGCTGCTGAAATCCCTGCTGCACCTGAACATCCGCCAAACAACGGCAGCGTGGAAGGGCGGAAGCGTGACATCAAGCGCACTCATCATCGCGGCTGGCAACGGCGGCTTCTTCGGCGGCGGCATGAACATCGCCCCGGGAGCGGACCCGTTCGACGGAATGCTGGATTTCTGTATCATCAAAGACGTGCACTGGTACGATGTTCTGTTCCTGCTGCCGCGCTTTCTGAAGGGGACGCATATCCGGTCGGACAAGGTGCTGTACTTCCGCGGAGAGGAACTGACGGTCACGATGGACCCCGCTTCCGAACTGGAGCTCGACGGAGAGATCGGCGGAAAGACCCCGGTCACGTTCCGGGTGCTCCCCGGGGCATTGAATATCATGGTTGCGGCACAGCCGCATACGGAGGGCTGACCTATGGAGAGAGTTTACGGCGGAGCGCGGATGAACCCGCGGAAAAAGAAGAAAAAGGGACCGAGCATGATGGTCATCATGCTGATCCTCACATTCGTCATTCTTCTCGGGTTGATCGTTTACCTGGCGTTCTTCCGCGACAGGGAGCGAACCATCGTCATGACGGAGACCCCGATCGCCGCGGAGGATACCTATCTCAACACGGGGCGCGGGCTTCTGTACGCCAAAGGCGGCGACATCAGCCTGTACTCGACGGATACCGGAAAATCCGTGTATTACGGACACGACCAGACCGGAACGGTGCGTATGTCGGGTTCCGGCGCGATGAGCGCGGTGTTCGCCGGTGGTTCGTTGCAGATCATCCGCGCGAACGGCGATATCACGACGATGGAGTTCACGGGTACGATCGACGCCGTGGAGCTCGGGACCTATCACATCGCGATGCTCCGCCGCGACTCGGCGGGTGAGGAAAGCGTTCTGGTGCTTTCCGCTGCGGGCGAGCAGGTCGACCAGATCCTGCCCGGCGAGCAGTACGTGGTGGATTTCGGCTTCTACACCATCGGCAAGAGCGAAATGCTTTGGGTCGAGATGATGAGCGTCACGGCGGCACAGCCGACCGAGACCATCCGCTGCTACGATCTGTCGGTCCGCTCGCAAACGGGCGCGATCACGGTGCAGAACCAGCTCGTCGAAGAAGTGTACATCACCCCGAACAGCCTGTTCCTTTCGGGTACGAACCAGATCATCCGCTACACGCACGACGGCAACAAGGAAGCATACCGCGTGACCGACTACGGTTACCGCACGCTCGACTTTTCCGATGCGGGCGGCGATGCGGTGTTCCTTCTGACCCCGCGCGGGGGCGACATGCACTCCGTCAAGCTCCTCACGCTCAAGGAGGGGGCTTCCGCCGACACGAAGGAAACCTACATGCAGCTGCCGGGCGAAGGCGTTTCGGGTTTCATTATGAACAACCGCCTCGTCGTGGTCGCGGAAAAGAGGCTGTACATTTTCTCGATGAAGGGCAAACTCACGGAGACGGCGAACCTGCAGTATCCGATCGAACGGGCGGAAAAGCTGTCGGATTCCATGCTGCTGCTGTTGTCCAACGGCAAGTGGTACACCGCGTCCGTATGACGGGCGGAAACGAAGGGAGGCGAACCGGGTGAAGATCGTCGATACCGTCTGCGGCCTTGTGCTCGTACTGTGTGTGCTCGGCGGCTGCTACCGCGGTTTTTTCAGTGCCGCGCTGAGCCTGACCGAAACGCTGCTGAGCATCGTGCTGGCAGCGCTGACAACGCCGTTTCTTGCCGCTGCCGCCAAAGGCAATGCGGCGCTTTACAACATGCTGCTCTATTATACCGAGGGTTCGGAGTACGTTGCGAAGACCTCGGTCGAACTCACGCGGACTTCCATCCACGGCGTGAACGCCCTGCAGCTCCGCGCGATCATCGACCGGGCGGATATGCCTCTGCCCATGGGTGAACGCGTTCTCGACAATGTTGCGCAGGAGGTTTTCCGCACAACGGGGTACACCGCGCTCGGCGACTATTTCAACCTCACGATCGTTGCGGTGGTCATCAACCTCATCTGCTTCTTTCTGTGCTTCCTGGTGTTCCGTCTGCTGATGGGGCTGGTCATGCGCGCTTTCGAATACGGGCGCGGCGGCTTCCCCCTGCTGAGCCGGTTCGACACCGCCACCGGCGCGGGCATCGGCTTCCTCGAGGGTGCCGTGCTGCTGTTCGTGCTGTTTCTGCTGCTGCCGCCGGTGCTCACCGTGTTGCCGAAGATCGGCGTGTATGTGAACCGCTCCTTTTTCGGAGAGTTCTTTTATCGTGCGAACCCGTTGTATATGCTCATTCCGGGGACCTGAAGCGTCCGAAAGAAGGTTTTGACGGATACACCCTTTCCCACGTTGCGGGGGAAGGGTGTTCTTTTCGGGAACCGGAAGGTTCTGCGATGAAATTATGCATAGATATTGCATAAATTATCGTATTATACATTACATAATGCATATAGCGATAAAAATATGCAAGTATTTCTCTATATATGCAAATAACACTTGCATTTCCGCTACACAATTGTATAATGTGAGAATATATTCTATATGATAGGAAACGTCCGGAGATACGGTCTTGCACCGGGAGGAAACCGGACGGCGGCGCGGGTGCCGCAGGAACGAGGAGGAAAACATGGTCAACATTTTTATCGACGGCAGTGCCGGTACGACGGGTCTTAAGCTGGCGGAACGGCTGGCGGGGCGCGAAGGGCTCAACTTTCTGACCGCGGACGAAGAACACCGCAAGGATGCGGCAACGCGGCGTGAGCTGATCAACGCTGCGGATATCGCGTTTCTGTGCCTGCCGGATGCTTCGGCTGTGGAGTCCGTCTCGTTCATCGAAAACCCGAACACAGCGGTGATCGACACATCGACCGCGCACCGCACGGCAGAGGGCTGGACCTACGGTTTCCCGGAGCTGACGGGGCACGACAAGATCGCCGCGGCAAAGCGCATCGCAAACCCCGGCTGCCACGCGAGCGGATTCATCGCGCTCATCGCGCCGCTGACCCGCGCGGGACTCATCGCGAAGGACGCCGCGCTGACCGCCTTTTCTTTGACGGGATATACAGGCGGCGGCAAAAAGATGATCGCTCAGTATGAAGATCCTTCGCGCGACCCGCTGTACGACGCGCCGCGGCTATACGCCCTGACGCAGCAGCATAAGCACCTGCCCGAAATGCAGAAGGTCTGCGGGCTGGAAACGGCGCCGCTGTTCTGCCCCATCGTTGCGGATTTCCCCCGCGGCATGGAAGTCACCGTGCCGCTGCACAAGTCTCAACTGAAGGGAACGGCGAAGGACATCGCGGAGGTGTACCGCGAAATCTACGCCGAGGGGCTCGTCCGCTATGCGGACGCGGCCGACGCCGACGGCTTGCTTTCCGCCGGTGCGATGGCGGGCAAGGATTCGATGCAGGTCTCCGTTTTCGGCAACGACGAGCGCATTCTGCTCGTTTCCAGATTCGACAATCTCGGCAAGGGCGCTTCGGGCGCGGCCATCCAAAATATGAACATCCTGCTCGGGGTCGATGAGGCGACCGGGCTGAACATTTGAACCGTTGGGAGGAAAAGAAAAATGAATATCATCGAAGGCGGCGTTTGCGCCGCACAGGGTTTCTCGGCATCCGGCATCCACTGCGGTATCCGCAAGAACCGCAGCAAGAAGGACCTCGCGCTCATTCTCAGCAAGGTCCCCGCGCACGCCGCTGCCGTTTATACGACGAACCTCGTCAAGGGTGCGCCCCTGACCGTGACCAAGAATCACATCGCGAACGGCTTCGCACAGGCGGTCATCTGCAACAGCGGCAACGCCAACACCTGCAACGCCAACGGCATCGAAGTCGCGGAGCAGACCTGTGAGCTGATCGGCAAGGCGCTCGGCATCGACGCAAGCGACGTCGTTGTCGCTTCCACGGGCGTCATCGGTCAGCCGCTCGACATCACCCCCATCGCGAACGGTATCCCCGCGCTCGTTGCGGAGCTTTCCGAAAACGGTTCCGCGGCGGCGGAAGAGGGCATCATGACCACCGACACCGTACCGAAGCAGATCGCGGTCGAGTTCGTTGCGGGCCGCAAGACCTGCCGCATCGGCGGCATCGCAAAGGGCAGCGGCATGATCCACCCCAACATGGCAACGATGCTCGTGTTCATCACGACGGACTGCGCCATCTCCGCGGAAATGCTGCAGAAGGCGCTTTCTTCCGATATCGCGGATACCTTCAACATGGTTTCCGTCGACGGCGACACCTCCACCAACGACATGGTCACCGTGCTGGCGAACGGTCTTGCCGGCAACGCGGAGATCACCGCAGAGGGTGAGGATTTCACCGCATTCATGCAGGCGCTCAACACCGTGACCGTCCACCTCTGCCGCTGCATCGCGGGCGACGGTGAGGGCGCGACGAAGCTGCTCGAGTGCAAGGTCACCGGCGCGAAGAGCGTTGCCGTTGCGAAGACCGTTGCGAAGAGCGTCATCTGCTCCAGCCTGACCAAGGCCGCCATGTTCGGTGCGGACGCCAACTGGGGCCGCGTGCTGTGCGCCATCGGCTACAGCGGAGCGGATGTGGATGTGAACAAGATCGATGTCGCGTTCGAGAGCAAGGCGGGCAAGGTCGCCGTTTGCAAGAACGGCGCGGGCATCGACTTCAGCGAGGAGGTCGCGAAGTCGGTACTGCTCGAGAAGGAGATCGACATCCTCATCGAAATGAACGACGGCGAAGCCGCGGCGACCGCATGGGGTTGCGACCTCACCTACGATTACGTGAAGATCAACGGCGACTACAGAACCTGAGGTGCCCCGTATGATGCTGCAACTGACCAATGCGGAACGGGCGGAGGTGCTGACGCAGGCCCTGCCCTATATCCGCCGTTACACCGGTAAGATCGTCTGCGTGAAATACGGCGGCAACGCCATGACCAACGAAATGCTCAAGCAGCAGGTCATGGAGGATATCACGCTGCTCCATATGGTCGGCGTGAAGGTCGTGCTCGTGCACGGCGGCGGACCCGACATCAGCGAAACGATGCAGAAGCTCGGCAAGGAGCCCGTCTTCGTCGATGGTCTGCGCGTGACCGACAAGGAAACGGTCGACATCGTGCAGATGGTGCTCGCAGGCAAGGTCAACAAGACCCTCGTCAACATGATCGAGCATTGCGGCGCGCACGCCGTGGGTCTTTCCGGCATGGACGGACGCCTCATCGAGGCGAAGATCAAGGACGAGCGCCTCGGCTTCGTGGGCAAGATCACCAAGATCAACCCCGAGCCGGTGCTGGCACTGCTCGACAAGGACTATGTGCCCGTCATCTCGACCGTCGCCTGCGACCGCGACGGCAACACCTACAACATCAACGGCGACACCGCCGCCGCATACATCGCGGGCGCGCTCGGCGCGGAACGCCTGCTGCTCATGACCGATATCGCGGGGCTTCTTGCGGATAAGGACGACCCGTCCACGCTCATCCCGCAGGTCACGGTGGAAGAGACCCGCACGCTCAAAGAGCGCGGCGTCATCTCGGGCGGCATGATCCCGAAGATCGAGTGCTGCGTGACGGCGATCGAAAAGGGCGTGAACAACGTAACGATTTTGGACGGCCGTGTGCCGCATTCCATCCTGATGGAGCTGCTGACGGATGAGGGCGCCGGTACGATGGTAACAGGAGGCTGAACTATGGATATCCGGGAAATGGACAAAACCTATGTGGCGGGCACCTACGCAAGGTTCCCCGTCGAGATCGTTTCGGGCAAGGGTTCCCTTGTGTACGACGAAACGGGCAAAGAATACATCGATATGGGTTCCGGCATCGGCGTGACGAGCTTCGGCATCGCGGATGAGGTCTGGCAAAACGCGATCAAAGAGCAGATCGCCAAGGTCCAGCACATGTCGAACCTGTACTACACCGAGCCCTGCGCGAAGCTCGCGAAGATGCTGTGCGAAAAGAGCGGCATGAAGAAGGTGTTCTTCTCGAACTCCGGCGCGGAAGCGAACGAGTGCGCGATCAAAGCGGCGCGCAAATTCGCCGCGGATACCCGCGGGGCGGATTGCTACACTATCGTCACCATGAACAACAGCTTCCACGGGCGCACGCTCACGACCCTCGCGGCGACCGGACAGGAGCATTACCACGAGCTGTTCCAACCCCTGACCCCCGGCTTCGTTTCGGTGGATGCGGGCGATATGGCGGCGTTCAAGGCGATCGCCGAGAAGACCCCCGTCGCCGCGGCGATGATCGAGATCGTGCAGGGCGAAGGCGGCGTGCTGCCGCTGCCGGCGGATTACGTCAAAGAGCTTGCCGCCTACTGCAAGGAAAACGGCATCCTCCTCATCGTGGATGAGGTGCAGGCGGGCAACGGCCGCTCCGGCTACATGTACGCCTACCAGGCGCTCGGTCTCGAGCCGGATATCGTTTCCACCGCGAAGGGCGTTGCGGGCGGTCTGCCCCTCGGCGCGACGCTGCTGAGCGAGAAAGTGCAGAGCGTCTTCGGACCCGGCGACCACGGTTCCACCTTCGGCGGCAACCCGGTTTGCTGCGCGGCAGCGTGCTCGATCGTCGAGCGCATGGATGAGGCGTTCTTCGCCTCCGTCCGCGAAAAGTCCGCTTACCTGTTCGAAACCTTCACCGGCAAGCCCGGCATCGAAGACGTCAGCGGCATGGGTCTCATGGTCGGTCTCAAGACCGTGAAGCCCGCCAAGGAAGTCGTCGCGGCGCTGATGGACAAGGGCGTCCTCTGCCTGACCGCGAAGGACCGCGTGCGCCTGCTGCCCGCGCTGAACATCCCGATGGATGTGCTGAAGAAGGCGGCGGAGATCATTCTCGCGTGCTGCGCGGAGTGAGCGGAGCGCTGTTCCGGATAAAAATCGAGCCAAGATGTTTTCAAGTGAGTCCCGCTGTATCGGCGGGGCTCTTTTTTGTTTTCCGCAGAACCTTTCGGAAAGGAGGGCGCGGCTCAGATCAGGGTCTTTCGGTAATCGGAAGGAGAAATGAGAAACTGTTTTTTGAATCTTGCGCTGAAATAGAAAGGATCGTATCCGATGGCGGCGGCGACCTCGCCAACGGAAAGATTCGGGTCTCTCAGGAGCAAGGACGCGTGTTTGAGTTTGGCACGGGAAATGACCTGAACCGCGGAGCATCCCATGACCTTGATGCAGGAACGATAAAGAAAGGAAGAAGAGACACCGAGTTCCGGGGCGAGCGCATCGACGGATACGTTCTCGGACATATGCCGGTCGATATAAGCGAGCATGCGCGAAACGATATCCTGCTCCCGCGGTGTGGCGATCGGTGTGGCTGCGGAAGTGCGCTGTTCGGGGAATGTGAGAAGGAAGGAGATGAGGCGCGATTCCAGGAGCTTTCTGCTGCCGGGTGCGGATGTGTGTACTGCTTCGTAAGAATCGCCGAGGCGGCGGAAGGAATCATCGCCCAAAACATCCGGAAAAACAACCGGTTCGCCGATGCCGAGGAGACTGAGGAACTCTTGTTCCCGCGTGACGGGCATGATGTTGAAAAAAATCTCGAAGGTAGTGACATCACGCACGGCTTCGCCGGAAAAAAGCCGGTATGGAGGAATCACGGCGATGCCTCCCCCGCAAAGATCGAACGATTTCCCGTCGGCGCGAATGATGCTTTGCCCGGAGACTTGGAAAACAAGTTTGATATGCGAACTGACGAGATTGGTCAGCTTCTGCCCGTCTTTGACGGAAAAATGTGTGAAATACGCCAAGTCGAAGCGGATGTCATCGAGTGTGCGCGAAAACGAATCGTTTTTGACGCTGAAAGGTTCGAAACGATCGGTAAGTTTCATGAAGACGGCCTCCGTTCGGTTCTGCAAAAGATATGAAAAAGGTGATATGACGAAAAAACACAAAAACTAAATCGATAAATCCATGTCAATACTTACAGATACAGTATATCATAAAACCCGATAAATGCGGTATTCGGAATTTTCCGGGGTAAGCGGATACGAAACGGCAAAAGATACGGAAATCGCAAATGAAGGATTATCACAAATATCGGCATTTATCCGAAATCGGGTACAAACCCAAGGAGGAAGAAAGAATGAAAAAAATGTCCCACTTGCTCAGCATCGTGCTGGCGGTCGCGATGGTTTTCACTGCGGTGATGCCTTGCGCGTTTGCCGATGCCATGCCCGCGGATGGTGTGTATGAAGGCACAGCAAACGGAATGGGCGGCGCGCTGACCGTTGAAGTATCGGTTTCCGGCGGAAAGATCGGTGCAATCGAGGTCAAGAGCCACAGCGAGACTCCGGGTATCAGCGACCCGGCGCTGGCCGAGATCCCCGCGAAGATCATCGACGCCCAGTCGACTGAGGTCGAAGCTGTTGCAGGCGCAACGGTGACTTCCACCGCTATCAAAGGCGCGGTCGCTGCAGCGCTTTCCGGTGAGATCGCCGAAGAAAAAGAGCTTGAAATCACCATCAAGCCCGATGTCATCGTCGTCGGTGCGGGTATGGCGGGTCTTGTTGCCTCCGTCCGTGCCTCCGAATTGGGTGCGAATGTTCTCGTTCTCGAACAGAACTATCGTGTCGGCGGTTCCGCGAACACGGCGGGCGGTTCCATTTCCGGCGCCGGATACGCCATTCAGAAAGCTGCGGGAATCGAGGACAGCGCGGATGCCTTCTACGATGACTTTGTCAACATGGGCGGCGGCGAGCAGAATCTCAACAAAGAGATCGCCCGTGCGCATGCGGAAAACTCCGCAGCGGCGATCGATTGGCTGAAAGATTATGTCGGCGTGGAATTCTCCACCACCGTTGATTCCGGCGGTTACCTCACCATGAACACCAACCGCGTGACCTATACCGCGGGCGGTCCTGCTTCCGGTGGCGGTTTGTACTTTGTCAATGCGCTCAATGCGAAGCTGGAAGCGGCGGTCGCGGCGGGCACTGCACAGGTTTGCCTGAACACCTTGGTCACCGAGATGATCCAGGATGCGAACGGCGATGTCATCGGCGTTAAAGTCGGTGATATGGAAATCTACGCTCCCTCTGTGATCGTTTCCACCGGCGGCTACGGTTATTGCGAGCGTTGGCTGAAAGAGTTCAACTTCACCAACATCACTTCCAACGACCCCAACACCGCAATCGGTTCGGGTTATGATTTTGCCCGTCAGGTCGGCGCGGCGTTCGACAACATGAACTACTGCAGCTGCTACGGCGGCTCCGTCCCGGTCAGCGGCTTCCAGGCGTCTCTCCGTTGCAACATCAATTACAACGGTGCGGTGTGGATCAACACCTCCGGTGACCGCGTGTTCAATGAGCCCAAGGCGACCAGCATGGATAAGCGTACCATTTGGCGTACGACCGACCAGAACACCATTTACGTTGTGTTCGCCGAAAACATGATGGATCCCGAGAAGCCGCTGTTCACCGGCATGATGTCCAACTCCGCGGCGTTCACCACCGAGGAGAAAATCGCCGAGCTCATCGAGAAAGGCTACATGTTCAAGGCGGATACCATCGAGGAACTGGCAGCTATGATCGGTGCGGCGAACATGCCGGCGACCATTGCCAAGTACAACGAAGATGTTGCGAAGGGCGAAGACTCCGTATTCGGTCGTACCGATAATCTCCTTTCCTTCGAAGAAGGTCCGTTCTACGCTGTTTATACGTGGCCTTACTTGATGATGACCGCAGGCGGTCCCCGCATCAATGCCAATGCGCAGGTCGTTCGTGAGGACGGCACCGTTGTCAACGGTATGTACCTTGCGGGCGAGATCATCGGTTCCGCAAACATCGCCGGTCACAACACCATCGGCGGTATCGGTCACGGCATGTGCGCGACCTGGGGTCGCATTGCAGCCCAGAGCGCGGTTGCAAACGCCGGTAAATAAACCGAAAAGGCAAGAAATGAACGCCGGAACGATCCGATGAGGATCGTTCCGGCATGGTCCCCGCGGTTGCGGGGACTTTTTCTTTTGGCTTATGCCCGTTGTTTGCGGAACGTTCCTGCGGTATGATAAAAACGGAATCGATCTGGTGAATGCAGATTTTGAAAAAACTGCGAAAGCACAGTGCACTACAGTACCGTTTCCCAAATAACGAACCGTTCCGCACATTGCGGAACCCATGAAACAACACCCGAAGGAGACCGACCATGACCACCGAACCCGCA